>NZ_CP059213.1 GCF_014252255.1 Blattabacterium cuenoti
ATGGATAATGAAGCTTTAATAGATTCTTTTTCAGATTTTAAATATGAAAAAAATATAGATAGAGTAAGTCTTATGGCTATTTTAGAAGAATCCATACGATGTGTTTTAAGAAAAAAATATGATTCATCTAAAAATTACGATATTATTGTTAATCCAGATCAAGGCGATTTAGAAATATGGAGAAATCGTATAGTAGTGCAAGATGGAGAAGTTAAAGACATAAATAAAGAAATTGAACTATCTATAGCACGTAAAATAGAACCTGATTTTGAAATAGGAGAAGAAGTAACGGAAAAAGTTGAATTACAATCTTTAGGACGAAGAGCTATTTTATCTTTAAGACAAAATTTACTATCAAAAATAAATGAATATGATAATACAAATACTTACAAAAAATTTAAAAATAAAGTAGGAGAAATCATGAATGTTGAAGTTTATCATATTTTATCTAAACATATTATTATGAGAGATGAAGAAAAAAATGAAATGGTATTACCTAAACAAGAACAAATTCCAAGTGATTTTTTTAGAAAAGGTGATCCAGTTAGAGCACTTGTAAAAAGAGTAGATTGGAAAGATAATAAACCTTTTGCTATCCTAACTAGAAAAGATGAATCTTTTTTAGAAGAACTTTTTAAATTAGAAATACCAGAAGTTTCTGATGGATTAATTATAGTAAAAAAAGTTGCCCGTATTCCTGGTGAAAAAGCAAAAGTAGCTGTAGAATCTTATGATGATCGTATAGATCCAGTTGGAGCATGTGTAGGAATGAAAGGATCTAGAATTCATCCTATTGTTAGAGAATTAAAAAATGAAAACATAGATGTTATAAATTATACTTCTAATACACAATTATATATTACAAGATCTTTAAGTCCTGCTAAAATTTCTATGATGGAAGTGAATGAAGAACACAAATATGTAAATGTATATGTAAAAATTGAAGAAATATCGAAAGCAATTGGAAGAGGAGGGCAAAATATAAAATTAGCTAGTCAATTGACTGGATATAAAATTCATATATTTAAAGATTATCCTTACGAAGATGATGTTGAATTAACAGAATTTTCTGATGAAATAGAACCAGAAGTTCTAGAAAAATTTCATAAAGTAGGTTTAAATACTGCAAAATCTGTTTTAAATTATGGAAAAAATGATCTCAGTAAACGGACTAATCTTGAAGAAAAAATAATAACTAAAGTAGTTACTATTTTGAGAAAAGAATTTGAAGAGGAATTAAATATCAACACATAACAGTAGTATAATTAACAGAATAATTTTTTGAATAAATTTTTATTTTTGCTTTTACACATTTTATAATATGACGGATAAAATCAGATTAAAAACAATATTAACAAAATTCAACATTTCTTTACAAAGAGTAGTTCGTTTTTTGCAAAAAAAAGGAATTGAAATAGAACATAATCCTAATGCAAAAATAGAAGAAAATATTTATAAATTTCTTGTTAGAGAATTTCAACCTCATAAAAAAATACGAGATGAATCTGAAAAAATTTTTTTACAAAAAAAAATTGAAAAAGAAAAAATAAAAGAAGAATTATTAAAATCAAAACATATTCATCCTACTCAAATTATACGTGCAAAATCAGAAAATTTAATTAGATTCAAAAAAATAGGAAATATTAATATATTTCAACATAAATATAAAAATAAAAATTATGATTTTAAAAAAGAAAAAAAAAATAAAATAGAAAATAAATTTAAAGACAATAAAAATAAACCTGAACACATAGATACTATTTATCAAAAATTAGATGGAGTTATGTTAACAGGAGATAGAATTGATTTATCTCAATTTGAAAAAAAGAAAACAAAACAAGAAATTAAAAAAAAACGAAAAAGAATTAAAAAAGAAATTTTTGTTGATGAAATGAAAAATATTTCTGTTAAAAAAAAACAGGATAAAGAAAGAAAACTTTCTTTAAAATATTCTTATGAAAAAAAAGAAACGAAAATAGAAAAAAATAAAAATAAAAAAAATTTATCAAAATCAAGAATTTCTGATGAACAAATAGAAAAACAAATTAAAGAAACTTTAGAAAAGTTATCATCTAAAGGAATAAAATCAAAATCTTCAAAAATTAGAAAAGAAAAACGTCAATACAAAAAAGAAAAAAAGCTTTTGCAAAATGAAATAGAAAATGAAAAAAAAGAAAAAATACTTAAAGTAGCTGAATTCACAACAGTTAATGAATTAGCATCAATGATGAAAGTAAATGCAACTGATGTCATTGTATCTTGTATGTCTTTAGGAATTATGGTTACTATGAATCAAAGATTAGATGCAGAAATATTAACATTAGTAGCAGATGAATTTGGATATAATGTAGAATTTGTTGGATTAGATTTAGAAGAAGCTATTCAAGATGATAAGGATTTAGAAGAAAATTTAAAACCAAGACCTCCTATTATTACTGTCATGGGACACGTAGATCATGGAAAAACTTCTTTGTTAGATTATATTAGAAATACTAACGTTATTGCTGGAGAAGCTGGTGGAATTACTCAACATATTGCTGCTTATAGCGTTGAATGTTCTAATAATCAAAGTATTACTTTTTTAGATACTCCTGGTCATGAAGCATTTACCGCTATGCGTGCAAGAGGAGCTCAAATAACAGATATTGCAATAATAGTTATTGCGGCAGATGATCAAGTTATGCAACAAACTAAAGAAGCTATTAGTCATGCTCAAGCTGCTAATGTTCCTATTGTTTTTGTATTTAATAAAATGGATAAAAGTAATGCAAATTCTAATAAAATTAAAGAACAATTAGCAAATTTAAATTTGCTAGTAGAAGAGTGGGGTGGAAAATATCCTTCTCAAGAAATATCAGCTAAGTTAGGAACTGGAATAGATAAATTATTAGAAAAAGTTATTTTAGTATCTGAATTATTAGATTTAAAAGCTAATCCTAATAAACCTGCAATAGGAACAGTAATAGAAGCTTCTTTAGATAAAGGAAGAGGTTATATTACAACTTTACTTTTACAAGGAGGAACATTAAAACTTGGAGATTATGTTCTAGCAGGTAGTCATCATGGAAAAGTAAAAAATATTTTAGATGAAAGAGGAAAATCTATTTCTTTTGCAGGCCCATCAAAACCCATTACTATATTAGGATTAAATGGAGCACCTACTGCTGGAGATAAATTTAAAGTTTTTCAAGATGAAAAAGAAGCAAAACAACTTGCTTCTAGAAGAGAACAATTACAAAGAGAACAAAATATACGAGCTCAAAAACATCTTACATTAGATGAAATAGGAAGAAGAATAGCATTAGGAGATTTTAAAGAATTAAAAATAATTCTTAAAGGAGATGTTGATGGTTCTGTAGAAGCTATTGCTGATGCACTTCAAAAATTATCTACAAATACTATCATGATAAATATTATTTATAAAGGAGTTGGTCAAATAACAGAATCTGATGTTTTATTAGCAAGTGCCTCAGACGCAATTATAATAGGATTTAATGTTAGACCGAATATTGGATCTAAAAATATAGCAAAAAAAGAAAATATAGAAATACGAACTTATTCTATAATATATGATGTTACTAATGATATTCAAGAAGCTATGGATGGTATGTTATCTCCTGAAATAAGAGAAAAAATATTAGGTAATGCTGAAATAAGAGAAATTTTTAAAATACCAAAAATAGGAACTATAGCTGGTTGCATGGTAGTAGAAGGGAAACTATTGCGTCAAGCAAAAGTAAGATTAATTAGAGAAGGAATTGTTATACACAATGGTGTATTTACTTCTTTAAAACGTTTTAAAGAAGATGTAAAAGAAGTTACTAAAGGATATGAATGTGGAGTAGGATTAAAAAATTATCATAATTTAAAATCTGGTGATATTGTAGAAGTTTATGAGGAATTATATACAGAAAAAAAAATTAAATAAATGTATAGAACACATAATTGTGGAGAATTGTGTAAAAAGGATATTGGAAAAAAAGTCATATTATCTGGATGGATTCAAAAAAAAAGAAATTTAGGGTCTTTATGTTTTATAGATATTAGAGATTATTTTGGTATTACTCAACTTATTTTTCCTAAAAAATTAATAAATAAAAACTTCCTTTTAGGAAAAGAATTTTTAATTAAAATTAAAGGAAAAGTAGTTGAAAGATCATCTATTAATTTCAACATACCTACAGGTGAAATAGAAATTTTAGTATATCAAATAGAAATTTTAAATTCTTCTCTTACTCCTCCTTTTACTATTGAAAATAAAACAGATGGAAATGAAGAAATGAGAATGATTTATAGATATCTTGATATAAGAAGAAATCCTATAAAAAATAATTTAATTATTCGTCATAATATTTCTTTAGAAATACGTAATTTTCTTTCTAAAAATGGATTTTTAGAGATAGAAACTCCTATATTAATCAATTATACACAAGAAGGCGCTAGAAGTTTTATTGTTCCATCTAGAATAAATATTGGAAAATATTATGCATTAGCACAATCTCCTCAATTATTTAAACAATTATTAATGATAGGTGGAATAAATAGATATTTTCAAATTGCAAAATGTTTTAGAGATGAAGATTCACGTTCTGATAGACAAATTGAATTTACACAAATAGATTGTGAAATGTCTTTTGTAGAAGTAAATGATATATTAATTTTTTTTGAAAATTTTATCAAACACTTATTTAAAAAAATAAAAAATATTCAATTAGAACCTTTTACTTGCATTTCTTATTATGATGCAATAAAAATGTATGGAACAGATAGTCCTGATATTCGATTTGATATGTCATTTATAGAATTAACTAATTTAGTTCACAAAAAAAATATTCTTTTCTTAAAAGAACAAGAATTAGTAATAGGATTAAAAGTAAAAAAATATCATCATGATAATAATCAAATTAATTTTTTATTTAAAAAAATAAAAAATAAAAATATTTTTTGTATACATTATTTATTTAATAAAACTTTACTTTATTCTAGTTCTAATAAATTTTTTATGAATAAAGAAATTATAAAAATTTTCATAAATTATTTTCAAGCGAAAATTGGAGATTTATTATTCATAGCTTACGGAGAAGAAAAAAATACTAGAAAAAAACTAGGAAAAATTCGTTTAGAAATAGCTCATCATTTAAATTTAAAAAATCCTAAAATTTTTAAACCTTTATGGATTATAGATGGACCTATTTTGGAATGGGATGAAAAAAATAAAAAATATAAATCATTACACCATCCATTTACAAGTCCTAAAGAAGAAGATCTTCATTTTTTAGAAAAAAATCCGGAAAAAATTCGATCTAAATCTTACGATTTGATTATAAATGGAATAGAAATTGGTAGTGGATCAATACGTATACATAATAAAAATATACAAAATTTAATTTTTAAACATTTAGGTTTATCTGAAAAAGAAATAGAATCTCAATTCGGTTTTTTTATAAAAGCTCTTCAATATGGAACTCCTCCTCATGGTGGAATAGCTTTTGGTTTAGATCGATTAATTAATCTTTTAGAAGGAAATAATGACATAAAAAATTTTATTGCTTTTCCAAAAAATAATTATGGAATGGATACAATGATAAAAGCTCCATCTTATTTAAAAAATAAAATTCAATAAACTACATTTTCGTTAAATTATTTTTGTATCGTAAACAAGATTTTTTATACACAAAAATAGCTTCATCTTTATTTTTCCAATTTCCTATTTGAACTTTTTTATTTTCTAAATCTTTATATACTGAAAAAAAATGTTCTATTTCTTTTTTAGTATGTATAGGAATATCAATAATATCATTGATTGTATTATAATTAGGATCCGCAATAGGAACACAAAGAATTTTTTCGTCTTCTCCTTTTTCATCTTTCATAAAAAAAATACCAATTGGTTTAACTTTTATTAAACAACCAGGAACTGTAGGTTCTGTTAATAACACTAATGCATCTAATGGATCTCCATCAAGAGAAAGTGTATTTGGTATAAAACCATAATCTGTAGGATAATTCATAGGAGAATATAAAACTCTATCTAATCGAATTAAATTATTTTTTTTATCAAATTCATATTTATTTCTACTTCCTTTTGGAATTTCAACTAAAATATCAAAATTTATTTTCATTTTTTTTAAATTTTTACATTAAATTTTTGTATAATAATTAAATTTTTCTAAATATAAAGCAACTTTTTTAGCAAATCCTCCACCTAAAACTCCATCTATAACACGATGATCATAAGAATGTGATAAATAAATTTTATGTCTAATTCCTACTAAATCACCTTCTGGTGTCTCTATAATAGATAATTTTTTTTGTATTAATCCTATAGCTAAAATAGCAACTTGTGGTTGATGTATAATTGGAGTTCCAAAAAGATTTCCAAAACTACCAATATTACTAATTGTATATGTTCCTCCTTGAGTTTCTTCAGGTTTTAATTTATTAGACTTGGCTCTTTTTACCAAATCATTAATAATTTTAATTAATCCTACTAAATTATAAGAATCTGCATTTTTTATAACAGGAACAATTAAATTACCATTAGGTAATGCTGTCGCTAATCCTATATGTATGTTTCTTTTTTTGATTATATTAGTACCATGAACAGAAATATTAATCATAGGAAGATCTTTTATAGCTTTTACTACACATTCTACAAAAACGGACATTAATGTTAATTTTTCTCCTGTATTTTTTTGAAAGGATTCTTTCATTTTTTCCCTCCATTTTACAATATTTGTAACATCTGCTTCTACAAAAGAAGTAACGTGTGCAGATATATTTTTACTATTCATCATATGTTCTGCAGTAATTCTACGTATCCTATCCATTTCTATAAATTCTTCATTATCTATCAACATATTATTATTTTTATTCCATGTATTACATGAATTACATGATATAAAGATATCACTGTATTTAGGTTGAATTATTTTATTTTTTTGAATATATTTTAATATATCTTTTTTAGTAACACGTCCTTTTTCTCCAGTTCCTTCTATTGTTTCTAATTCATAGAAACTAATCCCTTCTTTATGAGCAATAGTCCGTACAAGAGGAGAATAAAAACGCTTTTTATTTTCTTTTATAGTTTTAGCTTCTTTTATAGAAAAATTTTTTAATTTTTCTTTTGTTTCTAAAATAGCTATTGGACTTCCTACCTTCACAACATCATTAGGAGAAAATAATTTCTTTTTTAATAGACCATTTATTGGAGAAGAAATTTCAGAATCTACTTTATCTGTAGCAATTTCTACCAAAATGTCTTCTTTTTTTATAGAATCCCCCTCTTCTTTTAACCAACGAATGATAGTAGCCTCAGCTATACTTTCACCCATAGATGGAAGGGTCAAATTATATTCGGGCATCTAGATTAATCGTTTTATATTTGTAGATACTAATCAGATTTTACAATCTAATAAAAATAGAAAAATTACAAAATCAAAAATAATAAATTCATTTTAAAAAATGAAAATTCTTTCTTTAAATCAAATCAGAAAAATGGATCAATACTGTATTGATTACGAATCAATTTCTTCTATTCAATTAATGAATAGAGCAGCTAAAAGCTGTTTTAATTGGATTAAACAAAAAAAATATTTTCAAAATAAAAAAAATTCATTTATAGTATTATCAGGAACAGGAAATAATGGAGGAGATGGACTTTTTTTAGCTCAAATGTTACATTTATATGGAGCAAAAGTTTCTATATATATAGTAAATATTTCTAATCATTTTTCAAATGAATTTTTAATTGGTAAAAATAAAGTATTAAGATATAATATTCCTTTAAAAATAATACATGAAAGGGATAAATTTCCTTTATTAAATAATAAAAGTTATTTAATTGATGCTATTTTTGGAATAGGATTAAATCGTTCTATAAATAAATATTGGAAATCTTTTTTTCATTATATTAATGAAAAAAAATTTCAATTTGTTGTATCTATAGATATTCCTTCTGGTCTTTTTATGGAAAAAAATCATTACGATTTTACAGGAATAATTAAAGCTACTCATACTTTAACTTTTCAAGTACCAAAATTACCTTTTTTTTTACCAACATATGAAGAATATGTTGGTAAATGGAATATATTAAACATTGGATGGAAAAATGATTTTTTTCAAAAAATGCATACTAAAAATTTTTATATAGATAATAAATACATTTATTCTATATATAAAAAAGAAAGAAAAAAATTTTCTCATAAAGGAGATTATGGTCATGGAATTATTATAGGAGGTAATTATGGAATGATAGGTTCTGTTATACTTTCTGCAAAAGCTAGTCTACGAACTGGAATAGGTAAACTAAGTGTATATGTTCCTTATTGTGGATATGATATTATTCAAAATTCTATTCCAGAAGTTATTGTAATAACAGATAAAAAAAAATATTGGATAAGTGATATTATTATATCCAACGATATAAATATCAATGCTATAGGAATCGGAGTAGGAATGGGAAAAAACCCTAAAACGGAATATGCTTTGGAATCTTTTTTAATAAAAATAAAATATAAAAAAATATCTATTGTAATTGATGCAGATGCATTAAATATATTATCAAATAAATTAGAATTATTGAATATTCTTCCAAAAAATACTATTCTTACTCCACATCCAAAAGAATTTTACAGATTATTTGGACCATGGAAAAATGATTACCATAAATTAGATATTTTAAAAAAAATGTCTATAAAATATAAAATATTTATTATATTAAAAGGAGCTCATTCTATTATTTCTACTCCCTATGGGAATTTATATTTTAATAGTACTGGAAATCCAGGAATGGCAACAGCTGGAAGTGGAGATGTTTTAACTGGAATGATAATAAGTTTTTTATCTCAAGGTTATTCTCCTAAAAAATCATGCATAATGGGAGTTTATTTACATGGATTAGCAGGAGATATTGCTTTAAAAAAATTAAGTAAAGAATCAATTATATCTAGTGATATTATTAATTACATAGGAAAAGCTTATCAAAATATTAATATTTAAAAATATATTTTTAATTTATGATATATAAATAAATATGATAAATATAATAAAATTATTATTATTATTAATAAACTTATTTTATAAATAAAATCTCCATATTTTATATAAAATGTTTTTTTATTATTTATATATATTCTACTATATAAAATTCCTTCCTTTCCATAAGGAATTTGTGATATGATTTCTCCTTTTTCATTAATAAAACAAGAAATTCCTGTATTAGCAGATCTAGCTATAGATTTTCTATTTTCAATAGCTCTTATACGTGCGTAATACATATGTTGTTTATGACCTTCTGAATTTCCCCACCAACCATCGTTAGTAGTAATAATCATTAATTCTGCATTTTTTTTCTTAAAAAAATTAGATACATATTCTCCAAATATAGACTCATAACAAATAATAGGTGCTATTTTTATTCCTAAATGAGGATGATAAAAAATTGAAGGATGATTTTCTTTACCAAGTTCCATTACAGTTCCCCCAAAATTTAATAATATATTTCCTAATATAGGATAAAAAATATTTTTATAAGGGAAAGTTTCAACTGCTGGAACTAATTTAGATTTATGATGATATTCTATATTTTTATTTGGACCTATTTGAACAACTGAATTAAAAATATCTATCCATTGTATATTTTTTGAATTTTTTAAAATAATAGGAACAGAAGTTTTTCTTTTTTTTTCTTTATATAAAGAAAATAATTCAAATCCAGTTATAAATACTGCATTTTTATATTTATTATTTAAATAATATTTAAATGAAGATATAATTTCATTATCTTTTATATTTTCTATTGAAATTTTATTTCCATTTCCAGGAAATGAAGTTTCAGGACCTAATATTATCATGGATTTTGTATATATTTTTTGATCCATTAATTTTTTAAATTTTTTAATTAGTTCTTTTTTAGAAATATGATATTTTTGATAATATGGATCAATATTAGGTTGTAATATTAATATATCTACAAATTTTTTATATTTTTTTTCTTCATATTTTGTTTTTATATATACTAAATGTGATATAAAAATCATTAAAAAAATTGTTCCTATATTGAAAAATATTCTTCTATAGAAAAAAGATATATTTTTATTTTTTTCATATTTTATAATGGATTTGGTTAATCCAATATTAACTATCCATATCCATACAGATCCTCCTAAAGTACCAGTATATTCATACCATTGAATCCATTCAATGGTATTAGAAAAACCATTTCCTAAATTTAACCATGGCCAAGATAATTCCCATTCTAAATGTATTTTTTCAAATAAAATCCATAAACAAATTAAAAATATATATCCTATATTTTTATTTTTTATATTTTTTTTTATCCATGAAAAAAAAGTAAAAACAAGTGACATAAAAAAAGAATTCAATAATACGGGAGCCAAATAAGCTTCTAAAGCAAAAGTTCCATTTATTCTTTTTGCAAAAGACAACCACCATGTAGAAGTAGCGTTCCATATTAAAAAGGTAATAAAAGAAAGAAAAAAAATATAAAAATTTTTTAAGGAATTTTCGACGTATAATAAAGGAATAAACGCTATAAATAAATAAATAGGATTTCCTTCTGTAGGCCATCCTAAACTTAATAAAAGTCCTGATAAAATACTGTATAAAAAAAACTTAATTTTTTTTATTTTAAAAAAATATAAAATTTTTAAAAAAAAATGGAACTGGCGGGATTCGAACCCGCGTCCAAACAAGTAGAATAAAAGTTTTCTACATACTTATCCAAAAAGTATTTTTCCATATTTATTCAAGTTTTGGATCCAGAATAAAACTAAGATTCAAAAAATATTTCAGAAAATTTTAGAATCATCTATTTTCTTATCCTTACAATTATTTTTGTACCTCTATATTCAGAAATTATAAGGAATTAATTTCTGTAGAGATATTTTACTTCTGCATTATTAGCAGATAAAAGCTTTTTATTTAAGCAGCAAAAGCGTATTGTTGTTCGCCATTTATTATTTTGTAACGCTTTTTTTACGTGTAAATCCTTACGTAACACGGTATGCTTTCTTTTATTACTAGTCTTGCTGTCAAATCCAAAATCAGTCCCTATATCTATTATTTTTATATAAAATTAGTTTGATCTAATGCATCTATCCTTACAAATATAAATAATAAAATAGTAAAAGACCAAAGTGATGATCCTCCATAACTGAAAAAAGGTAAAACAATTCCTATTGTAGGAAATAAACCCATTACCATTCCTAAATTAATTATAAAATGAGTAAGAATAATATTTCCAACAGAATATCCAAAAATTCTTCCAAAAACATCTTTTTGTCTTTCAGATAAAAAATAAATACGACTAATAAAAAATAAATAAAATGCAATAAAAATAATACTTCCTATAAAACCCCATTCCTCTCCTACAGTACAAAAAATATAATCGGTATGTTGTTCAGGAACAAATTTACCTTTTGTAACAGTTCCTTTTTGATATCCTTTTCCAAAAAATTTTCCAGAACCAATAGCAGTTTTTGAGTATAATAAATTATATCCTACATTATCTCTATATTTTCTATCAAATTCATTTTGAAATAAAATATTAATCCTATCTCTATGATGTTGTTTTAAAAATTTTTGAGAAAAAAATGTAGAATAAATAGAAATAAAAGAAAAAAAAATAAATAAAAATATATAATAAAATAAATCAAAAAATGATATATTCTTTTTTTTTACAAAAAAGAAACAAAAAAAAATTATCAATAAAAATGAAACAATTATCCAAGGATATATATATAATGATATTACAAATAATAAAATAGAAAATAAAAAATAAAGTATAAAATAAATAGATAATCCTTCTCTATATAAAGTTAAAATAAAAGAGGAAAAAACTATAGATGACCCTGGATCAGGTTGAATAAATATTAAAAAAGCTGGTATTATCAATATAATACATGTTAATATTTTTTTATTTTTAACGTTATTTTGACTCATTAAATGAGCAACCATTAAAGATGTGGATATTTTAGATAATTCAGAAGGTTGAAAACTAATAGATCCGAATACATACCAAGATTTCGATCCATTTACGTTTTTTCCGAAAAAAAATACTCCTATTAAAAGAAATAATGTCAATAAAAAGAAAAATGGTGTAAAATCTTTATAATGAATTGGTTTAAACAAAAAAATAAAAAATATGAAAAAAAAACTTAATAAAATCCATATTAGTTGTTTTTCTGCTTTTTCAGAAGAAACGGAGTATAAATTCATACATCCAAAAAAAATTATAAAAATATAAATAGTAACAATTACCCAATCTATATTTCTTAATAATATTTTATTTCTTTTTATCAATAGAATTTTTTATATAAAGATTATTTAATTTTTTCATTTTTGCTATAGTATTATATACTTTTTGTAATCCTGAAGTCATGATTTTTTTTTCTAAATTTTTTCTATATACATTATTTTTTATATATTTTTCCGCAATAAGAGTAGCAATAGGACCAGCCCAACGAGCTCCAAAACCTCCATTTTCTATAATAACAGAAATAGCAATTTTAGGATCTTCTATAGGAGCAAATAATATAAAAATAGAATGATCAGGTAAAGAAACTATTTTTTGATTTTTAATTTTAATAAAATTTTGAGATGTTCCTGTTTTTCCAGCCATTCTAATATCATATGATCTAAAACTTCTCCCTGTTCCAATTATAAAAACCTTTTCCATTCCATTAATAATTAAATTAAAATATTTACTTTTTACTTTCGTATATTTCGCTTTAGTGTAATTGGGATTATATATAGGTTTATGATTTATCCGTTTTACAATATGTGGAGTATAAAAAAAACCTTTATTTGCTATAGCACAAACCATATTAGCTAATTGAATAGGAGTTACATTTATTTCTCCTTGTCCTATACTATTGGAAATAATAGTAATAGCATTCCATTTTGTAATTCCATATTTTTTATTATAATAATCTCCTGAAGGAATAATACCTTTTTCTCCTGTAGATAAATCATTATATAAATAATTTCCAAAACCAAAACTTTTAATAATATCACTCCATTCATTAACTCCTTTTGTTAAATTTTTAGGATATTTTTCAATAACACGTTTATATACTTGTGCAAAATAATTATTACAAGAAACAGCAACAGCTGTTTCTACACCTATAGGATATCCATGAATTCCAGAATGGCAACGAATTATTTTTCTACCATATTTAAATCCTTTATAACATATAAAAGTTGTATTAGTATTTACAACACCCATTTGAAGTCCAGCTAATTCTGTTAATAATTTAAATGGAGAAGCTGGAGGATAACGAGCTTGTGTAGTTCTATCAAATAAAGGAGTATCTATAGTATCTTTCATTAATTTTTTAAATTCTTTAGTACGATTCATTCCTACAAATAAATTAGGATTATTAATAGGACTAGATACCAATGATAAAATTTCTCCATTTTTAGGATTAATAGCTACTATACCTCCTTTTTTTTGAAACATAAGTTTTTCTGCATACTTTTGTAAATTCCAATCTAAAGTTAAAGAAATATCATTTCCACTCACTGCTTTGATATCATTTTTTTTATTATTATAACTTCCTATAATACATCCTTTTCTATCTCTAACCCAATATTTTATACCCTTTTTTCCTCTTAAAATTTTTTCATAAGATTTTTCTACTCCTGCTAAACCAATAAAATCTCCCATTTTATAATAATTAGATTCTCTTTTAATATTTTTTTGAGTAACCTCTCCTATATACCCAAAAACATTAGAAGAACTTTCGACTTTATAATCTCGTAAAGATCGTTTTGTCCAATCAAATCCTTTGTATTTGTAAAGTTTTTCTTGTATAGTCGCAAATTTTTCTTTTGATATAAAAGGAATAAAAACAGATGGTAAATATTTAGAAAAAGATTTTGCTTTTTCTAAATTTTTAAAAAAAGTTTCTTTTTCAATTCCTACAAGATTACAAAATTCTATAATATTAAAATGTTCATCAATAAGAATTGGAATAACAATTAATTCATAAATAGATTTGTTAAAAACTAATAAATTTTCATTTCTATCAAAAATAGAACCTCTTTCAGGAATAATTATTTCTTGTTTTATAGAAGTATTAAAAGCATTAAGAATATATTTTTCCGTATATATTTGTATAAAAAATAATCTAATTGTAAAAATAAAACCTATAGAAATTAATAAAATATAAAATTTATATAATTTTTTCAATGTTTAATTTTTCTGAAAAAAAAATATATAATACATAAAATAGTTGTAAAAATACTGCTGTATATTGTTCTATAAAAAATAATTCTACTTAAAGTAGTTTCTTTTAATATTGCTAATATCAATAAAGAACAATGATGTGTAATTATTAATGAAAATATATAAAGAATTTTTCTAATAAAAGGTAATTCATAAATAGAAAAACCATTTCTATTTATAATAAAATTTTTACCATCAAAAAATTGTAAAAAACTACATCTTAAAAAAGCAGATAAAGTAGTAGAAAAAGCATGAATACCTCCAGAATTCATACAATGATCTATAATCCATCCAATTAAAAAAGATAATATTAAAAATAAATACTTATTTCTATTATATGGGAAAACCAATATAAAAAGTACATATATATAAGAATAATATCCTAAAAATAATGGATTTAATATTGATATTTGAATTAAACAAAGAATAAAAATAAAAAAAATAGAAATAATAAAACTTTTAAAAAAATTCATTACTTATTTTCAACTTTATAAAGTTGAATATCTTCCAACTCTTTTTTAAATAAATTTTTTACAACATAAGCGTTTTCTATAGTAGAAAAATTAGCCATTAATTTAATTTTTATAATATAATTAGAATGTTCTTCATCCAATTTATAAGAATAAACTCTTCCAATTTCAATTCCTTCAGGAAAGGTAGAAGATTTTCCATCTGTTTCTACTATATCTCCTTTATGAATACAAGAATGTCTAGGTATATCATACAAAATAACATATTCATAATCTATTCCATCCCAACTTAAAGTTCCAAAATATTTATTTTTTTTTAATCTAGCATTTACTTTAATTTTTTGATTTAAAAGAGAAATTGCAATACTAAAATGTGGAGATGTTTTTATAATAATTCCTGCAATTCCATTAGATAATATAATTCCCATATCAGGTTTAATTCCATCTATATATCCTTTATTTATAGTGATATAATTTTCCTGATCATGAATGCTATTATTTATAATTTTTACGGGAGTAAAAGTATACTGTTGTAGATAATCAATATTTTCTTTTTTAAAATCTTTAGATATTTTTTTTATTTTATAAAGTATATGTGCATTTCTTAATTTTCTATTTTCATTTAATAATTTTTTATTCTCAATTTCCAATAAAAAATAGCTACGTAATTTATAAATACTTTCATAAATATTTCCAATTATAAAATTAGAAGAACCTGCATAAATATATTGATGTAATTTAGAATTTGAAAAAGAAAGAAAAATTGCAGAACATTCTAGTATAAAAAAGAAAATAAAAAAACGCCATTTTAAAAGAAAACTGAAAAACTCACGCATAAGATTTATATCTATCCTATTTCATTAAAAATGTAAATTTATCAATATTTTTCAATGCAACCCCAGTACCTTTAACAACTGCTCTTAAAGGATCTTCTACTAAAAAAACAGAAAGTCCAGTTTTTTTGGAAATTCTTTTATCTAATCCTCTCAAAAGAGACCCTCCTCCAGCCATATATATTCCTGTTTTATAAATATCTGCTGCGAGTTCTGGTGGAGTTCTTGAAAGAGTTTCCATAACCGCATCTTCAATTCGTAAAATTGATTTATCAAGAGCAGGAATAGTTTCTTTATAAGAAATATTCATTTCTTTTGGTTTACCAGTTGGTAAATCGCGACCTTGTATATGAATATCCTCAGGAGGATTTTCAATAGATTCCATTGCAGCTCCTATATCTATTTTTATTTTTTCGGCAGTTCTCTCTCCAATATATAAATTATATTTTGTACGAAGAAAATAAGATATATCGTTTGTAAAAACATCTCCCGCTATTTTTATAGATTTTTGACAAACTATTCCACCTAAAGCAATAACTCCACATTCTGTAGTACCTCCTCCTATATCAATAATCATATTTCCTTCTGCTTTTGTAACTGAAATTCCAGAACCTATAGCAGCTGCCATTGGTTCTTCAATTAGATAAACTTCTTTTGCATTGAGATGTTGAGCAGAATCTTTAACTGCTCTTTTTTCTACTTCCGTTATTCCAGATGGAATACAAATTACCATTATTAATGATGGAGTAAAAAATTTATTATTTATACCTGGTATTTTTTTGATAAATTCTCTTATCATTAATTCAGCTACTTGATAGTCTGCAATAACTCCATCTTTTAATGGTTTATATATTTTAATATTTTCATGTGTTTTTCCTTGCATTTGTTTTGCTTCTTCCCCTACAGCTAATACTTTTTTTGTTCGTATATCTATAGCTATTATTGAAGGCAAATCCACTATAACTTTATTATTATGCATAATAAGTGTATTTGCTGTTCCTAAATCTATAGCTATTTCTTGAGTAAATAGGTTCTTCATAAAATCTATTATTAATCCCATTAATATTTTTTTTATGAAAATATTAACCTAATTTAAATAAAAATTACAGTTTTTTAGTATATTAAATATATTATATATTATATAAATTTTTTTTGAAGGAACATAATGTTTTTTTATTACAAGGAAGTAATAAAAACAATCGTAAAGAATATTTAGATCAATCTTTAATTTTGATCTCTAAAAAAATTGGAAAAATTTTTCAAAAATCTTCATATTTTGAAAGTGAAGCATGGAATATGAAAAATTCGTCTTCTTTTTATAATAGAGTTTTATGTGTAAAAACTTATCATTCTCCTATGATTCTTTTAAAAAATATTTTCAGTATAGAATATATTATAGGAAGAAAAAAAAATTTTTCAAAAATAAAAGGAGAATATAAAGATAGAAAAATAGATATAGATATTTTATTTTATGATGATATTATTATATTTAGTTCTATTTTGACTATTCCACATCCTTTATTACATGTTAGAAGATTTGTTTTAGAACCTATGTGTGAAATTAATCCTAATAAATATCATCCAATATTTCATTTGACTATTTTAGAAATATTAGGATTATGTACAGATAAATTTAATGTTCAAAAATTATATATTTAAATTAATAAATTTAAAAAATATACAAAAATATAAAAAACAAAATTTTTTTATTACAATTTTATTTTTATTTATTTTTATTTATGTTCCTATTTTCATTTATGCAAACGAACAAAAAGAAAAAAAAAATATTTTTGATAAAAAAAATAATTCTGTATTTAAAGATATTATAAAATATCAATCCAATATACAAGAACATAATATAAAAGAAGGTAAATCTTATTTAAAAGGAAAAGCTTTTATAAAGTATGATGATATACAAATTCAAGCGGATTGTATTGAATTTAATTGGAAAAGTGGAGATTTATACGCAATTCAAAAGGAAAAATTTTCTTTTTTACAAAAAGATAATAATAAATATTTTTTTAAAAATCTTCATTTTAATTTAAAAAATAAAAATATAGAAGCGAAAGATTTTTATATAAAAAGAGAAAATTATATGATCATTGCAAATAGTATTGAAAATAAGGATCCAAATATAAGTTTAATGAAAAAAATTACATATATATCAGATCCTTTTTATTTACAAAATAAAGATAATGATCCTGATTTTTATTTAAAAACAAATTTTTTAAAATATTATCATACCAAAAAATATATTTTTTCTGGGCCAGTTTTTTTTTATTGGTATCAAGTTCCAATGCCTATATTTTTACCTTTTTTATATATTCCTATTAAAGAATTAAATAAATATAGAATAATATATCCAAAAATTGGAATTCAAAATAAAAAAATTTATATAGAAAATATAGGATTATCTTTTCCAATTTATAATATTCTAAATTTTAAAATATTAAGTTCTATATATAATAGATATAAATGGATTTTTAAAACAAATATGGAATATAAATTTAAATATTTTTATTATGGTTTTTTTGATTTTAATTATCAATATATGTTAAATAATAAAATTGATTATCAATTTAAATGGGAACATCATCAAAATTATAAATCATATAATGGTATAAATTTTAATGCAAAAATTAATTACGATAAAAATAACGAATTTAATGATTCTATTTCATATTTAAGTGTGAGAAAAAAATTTTCTAATTATTTATTATTTATGGATGCTTATATGTTACAAAATAATAGTAATAAAGTAGGAATAAAATTTATAATTCCAGAATTAATTTTTCATATGAAAAATATGCCATTTAATAATAAAAAAAATTTTTTTTTGCGTTATATGAACATTGAAAATAAAATATTAATTCATAATTTTTTAGATTTTTTTCATGAACATAAAAAAATATCTTTTTATACTGAATTTAATCAAAAAATGAGTATTTATACTTATCTTTCTTTTTTTAATTTTTATTTAAAAATTTTACCTAAAATTTGTTATAATGAATTTTATATATGGAAATTTCCTTATTCTTTTGTTTCAAATTTTCAAAATATAGATTTATCATCAGATATTATATCTATTCCATTGAATTTTAATAAAATTTACAAAAGTAAAAAAAATTCAATTTTTTTTATCCATAAAATGGAACCTATGTTATCTTTTTATGTAAAATATTTTCCTCCTGTTTTTTATAACGAAAAAAATCATTTTGAAAAAAAAATAAATTTTATATTAAATAATGATTTAAATATTCAAATAAAAAATATTTTTAATAAAAAAATAAAAATATTTAAAAATTGGAAATATTCATTTCTTATTGACCATAATTCTATTAAATGGGATAATTTTCAAATAGAAGGAAATGCAGATTTTACAAAAGGAATAGGCGTAAAATATAAAGGGGGAATAAATTTTTTAAAAGAAAAAAATATGTATTTTAATTTATCTTTTTTTTGTAATTATGAAACTAATTTTTTATCTAAAAAAAATGAAAATAAATATAAAAAAAAAGGAAAATATCGTTATGATTATTTTTTTTTTGATAAAAATAATTATGCTCATTACTCAATTCCATTAAATTTTAATATTGATTATTATTATAATAATAACAATAATATTAATCAAAAAAAATCATTAGATACTTTTTTAAGTATAAATGGATCTATTAATATTACAAAATATTGGAAAATTGATATTCATACAAATTATGATTTTTTTAAAAAAAAAATAACATTTGCTAATATTATTTTTTATAGAGATTTAAGAAGTTTTGAAATGAGTTTTAATTGGATTCCTATAAAAAATCCTTCTTGGTATTTTTTTATTGGAATAAAAGATAAAAATTTAAGGAATATCATACAATATAATGAAAAAAATTAAAAATAAATAATTCAATATGATACCTAAAAAATTTTCAATAGAAAAAATACCATCTTATGGACCATATAGTACATGTGTAATTGTAGACAATTTTTTATTTGTTTCTGGACAAATAGCTGTAGATCCAAAAACTGGAAAATTAATTTCCGATACTATAGAAATAGAAACAAAAAAAATTATGGAAAATTTAAAAATTATTCTTTTAGAAAATAAAATAGGATTTCAAAATGTTATTAAAACTTCTATTTTTGTAAAAAATATGAATCATTTTTCTAAAATAAATAAAATATATTCTTGTTTTTTTCATAAAGGACATTATCCAGCTAGAGAAACTATACAAGTTTCTGGATTGCCAAAAAATGCTAATATAGAAATATCTTTAATTGCATATATAAAGATTAATTAAATTGATTATTAAATCAATTATAAAATATTATTTTTTATTCTTTTTTTTTATTTTATTTATAAATCAAGGATATTCTAAAAATATAGAACTTATTCATGCTGATTTAATACAAAAAAATGATCATAATGATGCTATTTTTTTAAAAGGTAATGTATTTATAAAATATGATAAATATCATCTTTTTTGTAAAAATGCTATTTATTATAAAAAAAATAATAAATTTTATGGTTATGGAAATGTAAAATTCCAATTAGGAAATAATAAAATATTTTCTAAAAAAATATATATAGAAAATAATTTTTCTTATTTTAAATTATCAGATGAAGTCATTTTAAATATAGAAAAAAAAAAATTAAAATTAACATCTGATATAATTAATTATGATTTAAAAAAAAAATCGCTTCAAGCTATTAATAATGTTGTTTTAATTTTTAATAAATTAAAATTAACTACAAATATGTTAGAATATAATTTAAATATAAATAAAATATTTTATCGAAAAAATAGTATAATTTATTATAATAATTATGTTATACATAGTAAAGAAGGTTCTTTTTTTCCTAAAAAAGATAAGGTAGAATTAAAAAATGAAATTAAATTAATAAGTAATGATTATACGATATATACTAATATATTGGAATATTTTTTCAAACAAAATAAAATAATTTTTAAAAATTATTCTGTTATAGTACAAAACAATAAAATTAATAATTTTATTTATGTTAAAGAGGCATCTTTTTTTATTAAAAAAAAATTTTTTTTCTTTGAAAAAGAATTCAGTATTTATTATAATGAAAAAATTATAAAAGGAGAATATTTATTTTTTAATCAAAAAAAAAAATATGGATTTATTAAAAATTTTTTATTAGAAGATTTAAAAAATAAATATTTTTTAATAGGTGGATATGGTAAATTTGATTTTAATAATAATTCTTTAATTTTAAAAAAAAATCCAATAATCATAAATATATCAAAAAAAAATTCTTTTATTATTGATTCCAATATTTTAAAAATAAATTTTAAAGAAAATTATGAATATTTTATTCAAGCTTTTTCTGTTAAAAGTTTTTTTTTGAATGAATCAATTCAAGGTAGATGTCATATTTTAAATTATGAATCATCTAATGATTATATACGATTTAATGGAAATCCTATTTTTTGGTTTCAAAATAATCAAATAACTGGTGAATCTATTTATATTTATTTGTTGAAAAAAAATGAATTTTTTTTGAAAAATATAAAAATTATAAAAAATGCTTTTTATATAGAAAAAATAAATTCAAAAGAATTTAATCAAGTAAAAAGTGATATAATTACTGGTTTTTTTGACAATGATGAAAATAATAAAAATACTTTAAAAAAAATTTTATTTGAAGGAAATATTAATAGTATTATTTTTATTCATGATAATAAAGAAAAAAAATTAATTAATAAATCTTCCTGTAAAAGACTATCATTATTATTAGATAATGAAAAAAAAATTAGTAATATTTATTGTATAGAACAAGCTTATTCAGAATTAATTCCTTTTAATCAAAAAACTCCTAATAAATTTATTTTTCTTTCCAATTTTTTTTGGAAAGAAAAACCAAAAAAAAATAAAAATTTTTTTTATCAAAAAATAGAAAAATACAAAAAAAAAATTCTTTTAGAAAAAGAAAAAATAAAAAAAATAATAAAAAAATAGAATAAAATTCTGATGAAAAAATTAGAAAAGGATTTTTTAAAATATCAAACTCAAATAAATCCTTATCCTATGAAAATTATAGTTGATTATGCTGATGGAAACTATATTTATGGAAAAGATGGAAAAAAATATTTAGATTTTGTAGCAGGTGTTTCCGTTAATATATTAGGTCATGGAAATAAAATGATAAAAAAATCTATAAAAAAACAAGTAGATAAGTATTTACATACTATGGTGTATGGAGAATTTATACAAAATCCTTGTGTACAACTTTGTAAAAAAATAGCAGAAAATACTCCTAATCCACTTACTAGTACTTATTTAGTTAATTCTGGAACAGAAGCAGTAGAAGGTGCTTTAAAACTAGCAAAATGTTATACTGGAAGAGAAGAAATTATTTCTTGTAAATGGGCTTATCATGGTAGTACTCATGGATCTATAAGTATAATGGGAGATGAAAAAAATAAAAGACCTTTTAGACCCCTTATTCCTTTAGTAAAATTTATAACATTTAATAAAATAAATGAATTTATTTCTTCAATTTCAGAAAAAACAGCTTGTATAATTTTAGAAACTATTCAGTGTTCTAATGGGGTAGTATTACCGGATAATTTTTTTTTAAAAAAAGTAAGAGAAGAGTGTAATAAAAAAAATGTTTTAATGATTCTTGATGAGGTACAAACTGGATTTGGAAGAACAGGAAAACTTTTTGCTTTTGAACATTATGGAATAGTTCCTGATATTTTAATAATGGGAAAAGGAATGGGAGGAGGTATGCCTATTAGTGGTTTTATATCATCTGATAAAATTATGAAAACTTTTTGTAATTATTTTCCTTTAAGTCATTTAACTACTTTTGGAGGTAACGCAGTTTCTTCTTCCGCATCTTTAGCTACTTTAGATCAAATAATAAATTCTAATATAATGGAAAAAGTTTCTATAAAAGAAAAATTATTTAGAAAATATTTAATTCATGATGAAATAAAAAGTATTAATGGAAAAGGTTTGTTTTTATCTTTTGAATTAAAAAATAAAAATTTAGTAGAAAAATTATTGATAAATTGTATTAATAAAGGACTAATTTTATTTCGTTTTTTATTTAATAGTCATTTTTTACGTATATCTCCTCCATTAACTATCACAGAAAATGAAATTGAAAAAGGATGTTCTATAATTATTGAAAGTTTAAATAAACTTAAAAAAAAATAATGTAATTGAGATTTTTCATTGAATTATCTTATAATGGTAAATATTTTTATGGATGGCAAGTCCAAAAAAAAGTAAATACAATAGAAGGAAATTTAGAATATTGTCTATCTAAATTATTAAAAAAATCTATCAATGTAATAGGAGCTGGAAGAACGGATAAAGGAGTCCATGCTAAACAAATGTTTGCACATTTTGATTATAAAGAAAAATTAAGTAATAATTTAATAGAAAGATTAAATATTTTTCTTCCTAAATCTATTAATATATTAAATATTTTCCCAGTAAAAAAAAATATTCATGCAAGATTTAATGCGATAAAACGAACGTATAAATATTATTTAATACGTAAAAAAAATCCATTTTATCAAGATTTTTCTTGGTATTATTTTTATCCATTAAATATTCAAAAAATGAATTTTGCTTCTAAAAAATTAATTGAATATCAAGATTTTAGTTCTTTTTGTAAAAAAAATACTTCTATAAAAGGAAATAATATATGTAATATAAATTATGTTTCTTGGTTAGAAAAAAATGATATTTTATGTTTTACTATTGAAGCTAATAGATTTCTAAGATCTATGGTTAGATCTATTATTGGAACACTTATTAATGTTGGAAGAAATAAAATTAGCGTTAAAGAATTTGTAAAAATTATAGAATCTAAAAATTCTAATTATTGTAAACAAATAGTTCCTGCATGTGGTTTATTTCTTACTAAAATTATTTATCCAGAAGACATTTTTTTATGAAAGAAAATTTAAAAATAAAAAGATCTTACTTAAAAAAACTTATTAAAATTACTTTAGATTATAAATTAATACTTATAGCGACAATTATTATTTCCATATTAATATCCTTTATTTCGGCTTATCGTCCTAAGCTTATACAAAAAGCAATAGATATTCATATACTTTATAAAGATTTTTTTGGACTTAAAAATATACTAATATTGATTTTTTTTCTTCTTTTTTTAGAAAGTATATTTCATTTTATTTTATTATATCTTTCTAATGTATTAGCTCAAAATGTAATTGGAAGAATTAGAATTCTTTTATTTGAAAAATTATTACATTTTAGAAATTCTTTTTTTAATAAAACTCCAATAGGAAAATTAGTATCTTATTCTGTATCAGATATAGAAACTATAACTGTAATATTTAATGATGGAATATTACTTGTTTCTGGAGATATTTTAAGAATTATTATGATTATCATAATGATGTTTACTGTACATAAAAAATTATCTTTGATTGTTTTTTTTACTATTCCTTTTATGTATATAATTACTCGTTTTTTTCAAAAAACGTTAAAAAAAACTTTTTATGAAGAACGAATTCAAACTTCACGATTGAATAGTTTTTTACAAGAAAATATTATAGGAATGTCTGTTATTCAACTTTTTCATAAAGAAAAAGAAGAATATTCAAAATTTGAATCTATTAATCGTAAATTAATGAATGCTCATTTTAAAACTATTTTTTATTTTTCTGTTTTTTTCCCTATAGTAGAACTTGTTTCTGCAGTTACAATAAGTGTTGTTATATTTTATGGAGGATTTCATGCAATTGAAAAAGGGAACATAAAACCAGGACAAATTATTGCTTTTATTTTTTTTATTTATCTTCTTTTTCGTCCTATGCGACAAATAGCAGATCGTTTTAATATTATTCAAAGAGGAATAGCTGGTATAGAAAGAATATTTTCTATATTAAATTCTAATGAATTTATTATTAATAATGGAAAGTTACGTTTTAAAAAATTTAAAGGACATATTGTATTTAATAATGTTCATTTTTCATATATGAAAAATGAAATGGTTTTAAATGGAATTTCTTTTGAAATAAAACCTGGAGAAAAAGTTGCTATAGTAGGATCTACAGGATCTGGAAAATCTACAATTACTCATTTAATATCAAGATTATATGAAATTAATAAAGGAGATATTTGGATTGATGGACATTCTATTCAAGATGTAGAATTAGAAAATTTAAGATCTCATATAAGAGTAGTAACACAAGATACATTTTTATTTAATGATTCAATTATAAATAATATTACATTAGGAGATCCTACTATTAGTTTGGAAAAAATAAAAAATATGGCAAAAAAAATAGGTATTCATAGTTTTATCACTTCATTACCTAATGGTTATAAATATATTGTAAAAGAAAGAGGAGGATTATTATCTCTTGGAGAAAAACAATTAATTTCTTTTTTAAGAGTTCAAATGCATCCTTATTCTATATTAATATTAGATGAGGCGACTGCTTCTTTAAATAAGGAATTAGAAAAAATGATTTATTCTGCTACAGATTTTTTAACTAAACATAAAACTTCTATTATTATTACTCACCGTCTTTCTACATTAAAAAATGCCGATAAAATATTAGCTATTAATAATGGATATATTGTTGAAAAGGGGACTCATAAAGAATTGATTGAACTTAATGGATATTATTCTGGATTATATAAAGAATCTTTTTATAATGAAAATTAATAATGAAAATTAATTAAGTACAATTTATATAAGTTTTTTTTAACATTTTATTTGTCCAATTATTTATAAATTCTTTTTTTTTGATATTTTTAACAAAATTTTTTAATATACTGTAATCTTTTTCAAAATGAATAGGACGAGAAGGAATTATATCTAATAATTTTACTATAAAAAATGCTTCTTTTCCATTTATAATTTCTTGATAAGGATTAGATATATTTCCTTTTTTTAAAGAATTTAATATTTTTTTCATATTTTTTAATAATTTATTTTCTTCAATGTAAATTTTATTCCATATTGAGTAACTTACAATTTTACTATTTTTTTCTTTTTTCATTAAATTTTCAAAATTTGTATTGAATATTTGTTTTTTAATTGAATCTATAAATAATTTTGTTTTTTTTAATTCATATTTAGAATATTTATTTTTAATAAAAATATGTCTTATATCTATTTCATTTTGTTTTTTTTTTTCTAATTTAATTAAATGAAATCCTAAATCAGTTTCAAAAGGATCTGATATTTCTTTTTCTGATAATGAAAAAATTACATTTTTAAATTTTTTTGGAAGACTTTCTACATTAACTCCTTTAATTAATCCACCATTTAATGCTGAATCATTATCTTCAGATAATAAAATAGCTTGAACAGAAAAATCTATATCAGAATGTATTTCTTTTTTTATTTTTTTTAAAAAATCAATATTTTTTCTTCTATTAATTGGACTTAATTTGGGATAAAAAACTACATAAGAAATACACATTTTTTTAGGAAAAAAAGGAATTTTATTTTTATTTTTTATAAAAAAATATTCTACTTCTTTAGGTGAAATTTCTATATCTTTTGTTATTTTTTGATAAAATTTTTCTATATACTGATAATTTTTAATTTTTTCTTTTAATTTTTCAATAAATTCTTTATTTTTAAATTGTATTAAAAATTCTTCTTTATTTGCATCGTTTTTACTCATTTCTGATAATAATTCTTGAATTTTTAATTCTAATTCTTGATTATTTATTTGTATACTATTATCTTTTTTAGCATAATAAAGTAGTAATTTTTCAATTAAAATATCATTAGAACAATTTTTTTTATTATTATGAATTTCATTATTTATTTCTGAATTTAAAATAATTTCATCTCCTACTATAGCATAAATACCTCCTAATTTTTCAAATGAATAAGAAAGATGATATATTAAAAAAAATAATAAAAAAATAGAAAACTTTTTAATATTGATCATAATTATGAAAATACAATTTTAATTTTATTAATAATACAAAAAAATTATAATATTATGACTTTAATAGCTAAAAATTTATATAAAAAATATAAAAATAAATATGTTGTTAATAATGTTTCTTTTCAATTAAATAGTGGAGAAATAGTTGGATTAATTGGACCTAATGGAGCTGGAAAAACAACTTCTTTTTATATGATTGTAGGATTAATTAAACCTGATAAAGGAGAAATATTTCTTTATGAAGAAAATATTACAAAAAAACCAATGTATAAACGTTCTCAAAAAGGAATTGGATATTTGTCGCAAGAACCATCTATTTTTAGAAAATTATCTGTAGAAGATAATATTTTATGCATATTAGAAATGCAAAAAAAATTTTATAAAAAAAGAAAAAAAATAACGGAAAAATTGATTGAAGAATTAGGATTACAACATATACGAAATCATCGTGGGGATCTTCTTTCTGGAGGAGAAAGAAGAAGAACGGAAATTGCTAGATGTTTAGCTATAAATCCTAAATTTATTCTTTTAGATGAACCTTTTTCTGGAATAGATCCAATAGCCATAGAAGAATTACAAAAAATTATTTTGTATTTAAAAAAAAAAATATAGGAATATTAATTACGGATCATAATGTACAAGAAATTTTTATGATTACGGATAGAATTTATTTAATTTTTGAAGGAGTTATTTTAAAACAAGGTCTTACTATTGATCTAATGCAAGATCCTTTAGTAAGAAAAGTTTATTTAGGAAATCATTTTATAAAAAAAAAAAAATGAATCATCGTTTTAAAGGACCAGAAGTTGGACTATTTCTTAATGGAACTCCTCCTACTTTTTTAGATAAAAAAATTTTTTTTTATAAAAAAATATTTGCTGTAGATGGAGCATTTTATTATTTAAATAAATTAGGAATTTCAGTAGATTATATAATAGGAGATTTTGATTCAATTACAATTAAAGAATTTACTTATGTAAATAAGTTTTTTATTACGTATAATCAAAAATATACTGATTTTGATAAAGCTTTAAATATAATTTATCAAAAAGGTTTTTTTAATATTAATGTTTGGGGAGGGAGTGGAAAAGAACAAGATCATTTTTTAGGAAATTTATCTACAGCTTTAAAATATAAAAAAAAATTATCTATTATATTTCATGATAAATATCATTCTTATTTTTTTTCTGATAAAAAAACTTTTTTTTATCAAAAAAAAAATAAGAAAATATCTTTATTTCCATTTCCAGAAGTAGAAAATTTACAAACTCATGGACTTAAATATCCTATTTATAAAGGATTTTTAAAAATAGGTAAAAATATAGGAATAAGAAACGAATCTAATGGAGAAAAAATAGAAATAAATTATAAAAAAGGAGAATTATTAATATTTATAGAAAAATAAAAATTTTTATTTAAATTTTTTTATCATTTTTTCTATATGATTAGCAGACTGAATTAAAAGATTTTTTTCTTTTTTATTTAATTGTAATTCTATAATTTTTTCTACTCCATTTTTTCCTAAAATAACTGGAACTCCTAAGTATATATTTTTTAAATTATATTCTCCTTTTAAAAATGCTGAACATGAAAAAATACGTTTAGAATCTTTTAAAATAGATTCTATCATTTTAACAACAGAAGCACTTGGAGCCATCCAAGCTGATGTTCCTAATAAATTTACTATTTCTTCTCCTCCTTTTTTTGTTTTTTCAATAATAATATTATTATCTTCTTCTGATATAAATTCTTGTATAGGAATTCCAGATATAGAAGTATATCTATATAAAGGAACCATTGTATCTCCATGTCCTCCTAATAATAAAGATTGAATATCATTAGGTGATAATTTTAATTTTTTGGATAAAAAATAACGATATCTTGTAGAATCTAAGATTCCAGACATACCAATTACACGAGAAGAATCAATATCAGCAGTTATATAACTAACATAAGCCATAATATCTAATGGATTTGATACAATAATAAATTTAGCTTTGGGAGAAAAAATAATAGATTTTTTCGTTACAGATCGAATAATATTCGCATTGATTTGAACAAGATCATCACGATTCATTCCAGGTTTTCTAGGTATACCACAAGTAATAACAATTATTTCAGAATTTTTGGATTTTGAATAATCATTAGTAATTCCAATAACTTTAGTATTTGATCCTATAATAGGAAGCATTTGAGATATGTCTAAACTTTTTCCTTCAGAAAATTTTTCTTTAACATCTAATAAAATAATTTTTTGAACTATATCTTTTTGAGCTAATAGACTAGCACAAGAAGATCCTACATTTCCTGCTCCAATAATAGTAATTTTCATGTTATTTTTATATGTTAATTTATCTTATTTACTTGAATATTTACCTAAATTTGTAATATTTAAATATAAACACAATTTCTATTCTTTATGAAAGAAGATTACATTAAAAAAAAAAATTCTATTCTAGACATATAGGACCATCTTCTAATGAAATTAACGATATGTTGAAAGAATTGCAATATTATTCTATTAATGATTTTATTAAAAAAGTTATACCTAAAGAAATACGTTTTAAAAAAAAATTAAATATTCCTAATTCTATTTCTGAATATCAATATTTAAATCATATTAATAAAATTAGTAAAAAAAATAAAATTTACCGTTCCTATATAGGGTTAGGATATAAAAATACTATTACTCCAAGTGTTATTCAACGAAATATTTTAGAAAATCCAAGTTGGTATACTCCTTATACTCCTTATCAATCAGAAATATCTCAAGGTCGTTTAGAAGCTTTGATTAATTTTCAAACTATGATTTCAGATATTACTGCAATGAAAATAAGTAATGCATCCATGTTAGATGAATCAACAGCTGCAGCAGATGCAATGTTTATGATTTATCAAGAAAAAATAAAAAAAAAACAAATTAATAATAATTATTGTTTTTTTATTTCAGATGAAATATTTCCACAAACTTTTTCAGTTTTAAAAACGAGATGTTTTGGTTTAGGAATACCTATTATAAAAGATAATCATAAAAATTTACTAAAAAAAAAATATAATGGAGAAAAAATATTTGGATTAATCATATCTTACCCTTCATGTTTAGGAGAAATATATGATTATAGTGATATAATAGAATATGCAAAAAGAAAAAATATATCAGTAATTGTTTCTACAGATATTCTATCTCTATCTTTATTAAAACCTCCTGGAGAATGGGGCGCTGATGTTGTTATAGGATCTAGCCAATCTTTTGGTATTCCTATGGGATATGGTGGTCCTCATGCCGCTTTTTTTGCCACTCATGAAAAATATAAACGTTTTTTACCTGGTAGAATTATTGGAATATCTGTAGATAAAAAAAATAAAAAAGCATTTCGTATGGCTTTACAAACTAGAGAACAACATATTAAAAGAGAAAAAGCAACTTCTAATATTTGTACATCACAAGTTTTTCCAGCCATTATGGCTTCTATGTATGCCGTATATCATGGAAAAGAAGGATTAATAGAAATAGCTAAAAGTATTCATAAATTTTCTAAGAAATTAGAATTTTTATTAATTAATAATATAAATAATATTTCTCAAGTAAACTCATTTTATTTTGATACTATTAGAATTAAAACAAATTCTATTAAAAAATTAAAAGAATTTTCAGAAATTAAAAAAACAAATTTTAGATATGTCAATAAAAATTATTTAACTATTACTTTAGATGAAACTACATGTAAAAAAGATATAGATCATATATTATCCATATTTTATGAAGTTTATAAAAATGAAAAAAGAAAAAAATTTAATAACAAAAAAAAAATTAATGAAAAGTATAAATTTCCTAATTCTTTAAAAAGAACTTCTAATTTTTTAGAAAATGAAGTTTTTCATAAATTTCATTCGGAAAATGAAATAATGCGTTATATAAAAAGGTTAGAAAAAAAAGATCTTTCTTTAAATCATTCTATGATACCTCTTGGATCATGTACAATGAAACTAAATGCTGCTACAGAATTATTATTTTTAAGTCAATATGAATGGAGAAATATTCATCCTTTTTGTCCTAATAAACAAGCAAAGGGATATCATTTTATCATTCGTAATTTAAAAAAATATTTAAAAGAAATAACTGGTTTTTCTGGTGTTTCTTTACAACCTAATTCTGGAGCTCAAGGAGAATATACTGGATTAATGGTTATTAAATATTATCATTATTCATTAAAAGAATTTCAAAGAAATATAGCATTAATTCCTACTTCTTCTCATGGAACGAATCCTGCTTCAGCAAATATGGCAGGAATGAAAATTATTTTGATTTCTACAAAAAATGATGGATCAATTGATATAAAGGATTTACTCCAAAAAGTAAAAAAATATAAAGATTTTTTATCTGTATTAATGATTACTTATCCTTCTACTCATGGTGTATATGAAGAAAATATTAAAGAAATAATAGATATTATTCATAAAAATGGAGGTCAAGTATATATGGATGGAGCAAATATGAATGCTCAAGTTGGTTTAATTAAACCAGCACATTTTGGTGTAGATATTTGTCATTTAAATCTTCATAAAACTTTCGCTATTCCTCATGGAGGAGGAGGACCTGGTATGGGTCCTATTTGCGTATCTTCGCATTTAAAACCTTTTCTTCCTGATCATCCTTTTTTATTAGAAAAAAAAGAAAATAAAAAGAATCAATTAACAATATCTTCTTCTCCATATGGATCTCCTTTAATACTTCCAATTTCCTATGCTTATATTCGTTTATTAGGTCCAGATGGACTTAAAAAATGTACAGAAATATCCGTATTGAATGCTAATTATATAAAAGAAAAATTAAAAAAATTTTATAATATATTATATGTAGGAAAAAATGATACAGTTGCACATGAATTAATTATAGATTGTAGGATTTTTAAATCTTTAGAAATAGATGTTTTAGATATAGCAAAAAGAATGATGGATTATGGATATCATGCTCCTACTATATCTTTTCCTATAGAAGGATGTATGATGATAGAACCTACGGAAAGTGAATCTAAAAAAGAATTAGATCGTTTTATTGAAACACTAATTAATATACGTAAAGAAATTCAAGAAATACAAGATGGAAAATATTCTCAAAAAGAAAATGTTCTTAAGAATGCGCCCCACAGTATAGAATTATTAACCAATAATGATTGGAAATATTCTTATAGTAGAGAAAAAGCAGCATATCCATTATATTGGGTTAGGTCTAGAAAATTTTGGCCATCCGTAAATCGTATTAATGATGGATACGGAGATAGAAATTTAATATGTACATGTAATTAAATAGTTTACAACATTGTTTTTTTTAAAATTCTTTAAATTTTGAATATGGAGAAACGTAAATATTATCAAATAATTTTTTTTCATATTTTAATAATCCTGTAATTGCTATCATTGCTCCATTATCTGTAGTATATTCTTTTTTAGGAATAAATATCTCCCATTTTTTGTTCTTCTTTGCAAAAGATATAAACATTCGTCTAATTTCATAATTAGCGGAAACTCCACCAGCTAAAGCGATTCTAAAAATATTAGTTTTTAGAGTCGCTTTTTGCATTTTTTCTAAAAGTATTTCTGCTATTGTTCTTTGAATAGATGCACAAATATCAGATATATTTTGTTTTATAAACAATGGATTTTTTTTTAATTTGTTTTTAATAAATTGTAAAATATGACTTTTAAATCCACTAAAACTAAAATTTAAACCATTAATTAATGGTTTTGAAAAATAAAATTTTTTATAATTTCCATTTTTAGAAAATAATTCTATCATAGGTCCTCCAGGATAATGAAATCCCAATATTCTAGCTATTTTATCAAACGTATCTCCTATTGCATCATCTAAAGTAGATCCTAATATTTTCATTTGAAAAAAATCATCTACCTTAACTATTTGAGTATGACCTCCACTTATTACTAAACTTAAAAATGGAAATTTAGGACAATAGTTATTAATATTAGAATTTTTTATAAAATGAGTAAGTATATGAGCTTGTATATGATTTACAGTTAATAAAGGTATATCTAATCCCATTGAAAATGATTTTGCAAAAGAAGCCCCTACTAATAAAGACCCTATTAATCCTGGGCCTAAAGTAAAAGATACAGCGTCAATTTCATTTTTTTTAATTTTTGCTGAATGAATAGATTTATGTACTGCAATTATCATATTTTTATCATGTAATCTTGAAGCCAACTCTGGAACTACACCTCCATATTTTTTATGAATATATTGATGAATAACAATATTAGATAATACATATCTATTTTGAATGATAGAAACAGCTGTTTCATCACATGATGATTCTATACCAATAATAATAGGTTTTTTTTTCATAAAAAAATAAGAATATATTTGAAAATGAATAATGTTTTTTTATATCAATTTTTTACAAAAAAAAAAATAATACTCTTTTTTTTACTTTTTTTATGTGTATTTATTTATTTTATAAATATTTATGATCAAAAAATAATACAAAAAAAAGTATCAACATTTTTATTACAAAAAGTAAAAAAAAAATTTGGTAATAAAATTTATATAAAACATATTTCATTTAATCTTCTTAAAAAAGAATTAATTTTATATGATGTAAAAATAAAAGATCATCATTATTTTCCTTTTATTCATTTATATAAATGTAAAATATATATTAATAATTTATTTTTTTTAATTTTTATTAATTATAAATATTTAAGTATACAAAGTATAGTTATTGAAAATTCTTCTTTCTTTGTAAAAAAATATTTTAAAGAAAAAGAAAATAATATCTTTTATTTTATTAAAAATTTTTTAAATAATAAAAAATTTAATAAAATAAAAATTATTACTTGTTCTAAGTTAAAAATAAATAAATCTCATTTTAGATATATAAATTCTAAAAAAGAATTTAATTATTTTTTTTCTAGTTATATAAAAAATATTATAATAAAAAAGAAAAAAATAAAAGCTTCTATTTTATCTTTTCAATCTAAAATTTTTATAAATAAAAAGAAATTTTTTATAAAAAATTTCTTTTGTAATTTAATATATTTTTATCCAAAAAGATTAGAAATTCATAATTTTTTTATAAAAACATCTAATAGTTTTTTAAAAGGTATTTTTTATATTGATATTTTACAAAAAAATATAAAATGTAAAATTTTTAAAGGATCAAAATTAGGATATGATTTAGGAGGATTTTTTTATAAAAAATGGTTTTTAAATTTAAAATTATTTTTTCAAGGAAATATAAATGGAAAATTTCATGGTATAAATAATAAATTTTTTTTATCTAATATTTTTATCAAATATTCACAAAAAAATAAATTTTTTGCAAAAAAAATTCATGTTTATTTATTTAATAATAAATGTAAAAAAATTAAATTTTTTAAAACTTTTATTCAATTTTATCCTCATAAAATTATTCCATATAATTTTTATTCTCAATTAAATTTCAAAAAAGTTAATTCTAATTTTAAACCATGGATATATAAAGGTAATTTAACTATTATAATAAAAAAAAAAATAAGTTTAAAAATAGAAGGAATTATTCAAAAAAATTTTTTAATAGCAAAAATATCAACTTATATTAATTTTTTAAATCATAATATTCAATATATAGGTAAAATTTTAATAGAAAAAAAATATATATTAAAAATTTTATTAAATAAAAATAAAAAAAATTTTTTTTTCATTCCATCAAAAATTCCACTATTTACAAATAAATATTCATTTTATAAATTATGGATTTTATTAAAAATTAAAGAAAATTTATCAAAAATTTTTATAAATCTATTTTCATCTCATTCAGAAGATTATAAAATTAATTTTCAAGGAAAAATTAATTTACAATATCAAAAAATAGATATAATAATAAATAATAATAAAAATAATAAAAAAAATCAAATAAATAAAAAAATCAAAATAATATTAATTAATAATAAAAAATTCAAAAAAATTAATATTAATATATATGATATTATTATTGGTAATATTAATGGATATTTTAAATGGAAAGATTTATTTCATATAATGAAAAAAGAAATTTTTTATTTAAAAAAATCCTATAAAAAAAGAGGATTTTTTTCTATAAATTATAATTTTATAATAAAAAAATATTTTTATAAATTCATAAAATATAAAAAAAACATAAAAATTTTTTCTGATATTATAATTTCAGGAAAAAAAAATAATGATAAATTTGAAAATATTTTTTTTATAAAAAAAATTCAATCAAATAAAATAATTTTTCATAAATTATTTATAATAGTTGATTCTTCTTTAAAAAAGAAAATACAAATTCATGCAGAAAAAATTATTTATAAAAATTTTTTTTGTAAAAAAATAAATATATTTTTTTTAAAAAATCAAGGTAATTTTTGGATTATTAATTTGAAATTTTTATTCAAATTAAAAGAACAAGAATATAAAAAACAAATATTAAATTTTTTTTGTAAAAAAGAAAAAAATTTTTTTCTTTTTTTACCTTTATATTCTAAATTAAATATTAATGGATATAATTGGAATATTAATATAGATAATAATAATTTAGGAAAAATAAAAATAGACTTTATTAAAAAAATATATATCATTCATAATATTATTTTTCTTTCAGAAAAACAAAAAATTATTATAAATGCATTTTTTATTAAAAATAAAACAAAAATATTTCATTTTTATTTTAAAAATATAAAATTACAAAAAATAATAAATAATACAGATGGTTTAGTTAACGGATTTTTTTTATGTCAAAGCGATTACAACTATAATAAAATAAAACCTAATATCCATATACAAATTACAAATTTTTCAATTAAAAAAATTTTTTTAGGAAATTTTTATATTCATTCATTTTATAATAAAAATATAAAAAATTATAATATTAATGGATACTTGAAAAAAAATAATCAAGATATTTTAAAAATATATGGAAATATCAATAATAAATACACAAATCAATCAAAAATAGATTTTAATATTGATATTATCAATTTCAGAATAGATAATTTTTCTTTTTTTTATAAAAAAATTAATAGTGAAATAAGAGGTTTTCTTACAGGAAAGATAAGAATATTTGGAAATATAAAAGATCCACATTATTGTGGAAGAATAAAAATTAAAAAATTTGGAATAAAAATAAATTCAATTAATATAGATTATGAAATAATAAATAATGCTTATATAAATATTTATTCTAAATATTGCATATTATTGTCTTCTTCTTTTTTTAAGGATACTAAATATAATACTAAAGGATATATAAATGGATATTTTTTACATAAAAATTTTATAAAATGGGATTTTAAATTTTTTATAAATACAAAAAATTTACTTGTTTTAGACACAAATGAAAAACAAAATCGTTTTTTATTTGGAAAAATATTAATAAATGGAAAAATTCAAATAATAAAAAAAGAAAATAAAGTTAATGTTTTGATGAAAAATGGAGAAATTTTAAATTCTTCTCATTTATATATTAATCCTAATTATAAAAAAAAACATAAAAGTATACCAAATAAAAATTACAAAATAGAAGAAAAAAATTATTTATTAATAGATATAAATCTAAAAATAAATATAAAAAAAAATACAAAAGTATCAATTTTTCTAAATAAAAATTTAGAAAATTTTTTTGAATTAAAAGGAGAAGGTTATCTTTTTTTAAGAAAAAAATATAAAAAAAATATTGAAACTAATGGAAAATATTTTATAATAGATGGATTATATCATTTTTCTAAAAAAGAAAAAATACCAATTATTAAACTAGAAAAAAAATTTAAAATAAAACCAGGAGGATTTATTTCTTGGAAAAAAAATTTTAATCAATCTAATATAAATTTAATTGCTTATGAAAATAAATATATTTTCAACATAAATGATTATATTCATTTAAAAAAATTTTCAGAAAATAATAAGAATATGATTTTTACAGAATTAATAATTCATATTTATGGAAAAATAAATAAACTTAATATAAAAATGGATATTTTATTTCCTAAAAGTAATGAAAAAATTCAACAAAAATTATTAAATAAATTAAATTCTTTTGAAGAAAAAACAATACAATTTATATATATTTTAATTTTAGGAAAATTTTTTGTAAAAAATAATATTATAAATAATTTTTTTTATTTTTCTATTTTTAAAATTTTTTTTAAAAAATTAAAAAAAATACTATTATATTCATATATATATGAACCAATTAATAAACCAATTAAATATTAAAAATAAAAAAAATAATATCATTGATATTATCATATTACTAATTGAAAAACAAGAATATATTTCTTAAAAAGAAAGTTTTGTATCTTGGTATTTTTAATACCTTTATTTAAAAATAAAAATATAAAACAATGATTTTAAGATATAATACCGATGAAATAGACAATACTATTATAAGAAAATTAAATATAAATGCTAGAACTCCATATACTGAAATAAGTAAACAAATTAGTAAAGAAATAAAACCACTATCTGTTGGAACTGTTCATGTTAGAGTTAAAAAATTAGAAGATGCAGAAATTATAAAAGGAAGCACTTTGATTATTGGATATGAATCGTTAGGATTTCATCTAATAGCTTTTGTAGGAATTTTATCAGATTCTCGTGAATCTAAATTGGTAAAAGAAGAATTAAAAAAAATTCCTAATATAGTACAATTATATATTACATCGGGTAAATACAATCTTTTCTGTAGAATTATTGCTAAAGATCCTTCAGATGCTAGAGATGTTATTTCTAAAATTGGAGAAATTAAAGGAGTTCTTAGAACAGAATCTACTATTTGTTTAGAAGAAAGTATCAATGATGAAAATAGATTATTATCTAATATTTTACAAAAAAATCAATCATCTTCATCTTATAAAAAAAAAATATAATCTAATAATGTTTCATCATATAAATATAAATTTATATTTATAATTTATAATTATTATAATTATTTTATAATACTTCTTCTTGAAATATAAATTTTATCCTTCCGAAAAAATTGCATATTTTCAATTTTTAGGTAATGACTAATTTCTTAAAATTTTATACACATAAAAATATTGCATATAAGATTTTAGTTCCAATTATTGCAGTCTTATCATTAACATTTTTTTTCCCAAAAAAAGATATTTTTCAATATAAATTTTCAAAAGGAAAAAATTGGATTTATAAAGATTTATTTTGTCCATTTGATTTTATTATTCAAAAAAATAGTAAAGATATTGATTTTGAAATAAATATATTGAAAAATAATAAAGAAATATTTTTTCTTAAAAAGAATAAAATAGTTAATAATATAAAAAAAAAGATTCAAAAAATTTCATTTATAAATAAAAATAAGAAAAATTATCAAATTGTTTTTAAAATAATAAATACTATATATAAATATGGATATATAGATTATATTCCATATAATATAAAAAATAATAAAATTAATATAATTTTTTTTTATAAAAATAAAAAATGGATTCCCATTTTATATAAAAAAATATACACTTATAAAAAAGTAAGTAATATTATTAATAAAAATTTATCAAAAAAAAATTATCATGTTTATACTTTAAAAAAAATTTTGAAAAAAATTATTACTCCAAACTTTTTTTATAATAAAAATTATACTGAATTTTTTTTTCATAAAAAAATTAAATCTATCAATAATATAAAATATTCCTTTTTAAAAGGAGATAAAATTATTGGAAAAAATGAAATAATAAATGAAAATAAATTTCAAATTTTATCTTCTTTCAAAAAAGAATATGAAAATAAAATATGGAATAAAAAAAAGGATTATTGTCTTATTATAGGATATTTTTTTATAATAAGTATTATATTCACTTTATTTATATTATATATTTTTTATTTTCATAATAAAATATTTAGAAATAATAGGATTATAAATTTTTTATTTATTAATATATTATTCATATCATTAATTACTATTTTAATTTTAAAATATCATTCTAAAATATTATATATAATTCCTTTTTGTATACTTCCTATAAGTATACGCGCTTTTTTCAATTTTCATTTGAGTATCATTATTCATATGACAACAATTTTATTATTATCCTTAATAATTCCGAATAGTTTTGAATTTTTTTTTATTCAAGTAACTACAGGATTTATGGTAATGTTAACAAAAAATAATATTTATAAAATGGCAAATCTTTTTATTGCTGTGATTAAAATTATTCTTACTTATATAATTATTTTTATTTTACTCACTTTAATACGTGAAGGTTCTTTAGAAAAAATTTCTTATAATACTTTTTACTTATTTTTTTTTAATGGAATTTTAACTTTATTTGTTCATCCATTAATATTTCTTTTTGAAAAATTATTAAATATTACTTCTGATATTTCATTATTAGAATTATCTGATACTAATACTCCAATATTAAGATTATTATATCAAAAAGCTCCAGGTACTTTACAACATGTTTTAACGGTAGCAAATCTTGCAGAAGAAGCAGCTGTAGCTATTGGAGCTCATTCTTTATTAGTAAAAATAGGATCTATTTATCATGATATAGGAAAAATAAAAAATTCTAATTTTTTTATAGAAAATCAACATAATATAAATAATCCACATCATAAATTATGTCCAAAAGAAAGTGCTAAAATTATTTTATCGCATGTTTCAATTGGAATTAATTTAGCAAAAAAATATAATTTACCTGATTCTGTTACTGATTTTATACGTACTCATCATGGTAATAGTATTATTCATTTTTTTTATAAAAAACAAATAGAAAAATATCCAAATATTAAAATAGATAAAAAACAGTTTCAATATTCTGGACCTAAACCATTTTCTAAAGAAACAGCTATTGTTATGATTGCAGATTCTGTAGAAGCAGCTTCTAAAAGTATAAAAAATCCATCTTATAAAATTTTAGAAGAATTAGTAGAAAATGTTATTAATAAACAAAAAAAAGAAAATCAATTTTCTAATGCAGATATTACTTTAAAAGAAATAGAAAAAGTAAAAAAAGTTTTAAAAAAAAAATTAATAAATATTTATCATACTAGAATAGAATATCCTAATACTTAATTATTTTTTTATTTAATATAATATATCTATTTTAGATTGTTATTTTTGGAGATTTGCCGGAGTGGTTAACGGAACAGTTTGCTAAACTGTCGGTATATATAATACCGCGTGGGTTCGAATCCCACATTCTCCGCAATGTAAAATGTAAAAAAACGGGGTATAGCGTAGTTTGGTTATCGCGCCTGGTTTGGGACCAGGAGATCGTAGGTTCAAATCCTGCTACCCCGATTATAATTATAAAGGTCACGTGGCTCAAATGGATAGAGCAACTGCCTTCTAAGCAGTAGGTTACAGGTTCGAATCCTGTCGTGATCATTTTTTTCCTTCTAAAATTTCATCTATCATTCCATACTCCTTTGCTTCTTTAGAAGTCATCCAATAATCTCTATCTGAATCTTTTTCTATTTTTTCCATAGAAACTCCTGAATGTTTTGATATAATCTCATAAAGTTCTTTTTTTAATTTTACAATTTCACGAACTGTAATTTCAATATCTGAAGCTTGTCCTTGTGTCCCTCCTATAGGTTGATGAATCATGATTCTAGAATGTTTTAATGCAGATCTCTTATTTTTCACACCTGCACAAAGTAAAACAGCAGCCATAGATGCCGCCATTCCAGTACAAATAGTAGCTACATCAGGTTCTACAATTTGCATTGTATCGTATATTCCTAATCCTGCATAAACATCTCCTCCTGGAGAATTAATATAAATTTGTATATCTTTTATAGAATCTACAGATTGTAAAAATAATAATTGAGCTTGTACAATATTAGCTATTTGATCTTCTATAGGAGTTCCTAAAAAAATAACTCTATCCATCATTAAACGAGAAAAAACATCCATTTGAGCAACATTTAATTTTCTTTCTTCAACGATATAAGGTGTCATTGATTGAATATATTTATTTATCGTTAAACTGTTAATTTTTTTATGCTTAGTTGCATATAATATAAATTCTTCTGAATTATTTTTATAGTACATTTCTTTATATGTAAATATTTTATTAAAGTTACTTAATAATTAATATCCATTTAATATGCAAAATTTTATAAAAAAATTAACACACGCATAAAAAAAAATATAGAAATTAGAAACTTTTAATTTTTAATTTTGTATTTAATTTGTATAAAAGATTAGCAAAACAAACAATTATTTATTCCATTGGATCAATTTTACCTAAAATTATTAATTATGCTTTTTTAAAATTTTTTACTATTTCTTTGAAAAAAGAAGAGTTTTCTCTTTATACAGATATGTATTCTTTATCTTTTATAGTTATCGGGTTTATTTCTTTTGGATTAGAAAATACTTATTTTAGATTTTTATATAAAAAAAATTATAATCAAGAAACTGTATTTTCAACAGGTGTTATAATTCAATTATTTATTACATCTTTTTTTTTAATTATTTCTATTCATTCAATTAAATATTTAATTTCTATTGCTGGATATCATAATCATCCAGAATATTTTTTTATGTTTTTTTTTATTATATTTTTGGATACAGTTTGCATCCTTCCTATGGCTTGGCTTCGTGCAAATGAAAAACCATTAAAATATACTATTATAAATTTAATAAAAATATTAATACAATCATTTTTAACAATTTATATGTTTTTTTATTCTAATAATTTTTTTATAAAAAAAACTTATTTTTTTTTTATTTTTGAATGGATAAATTCTTATACAGATAGAACTGGTTATATTTTTTTTGCAAATATGATATCATCTTTAAGTAATTTATTTTTAGTATTTCCTATTTTTTTTAAAAAAGTAATTATTAGAAAATTTGATAAAATTCTTGCTAAAAAAATGTTAAAATATGGTATTCCTATTATGTTTGGAACTATTGCTTTTTCTATTAATGAAAATCTTGATAAAATTTTGATTAAAAGATGGGTATCTGATGAAATTAATGGATCTTATTCTGCTTGTTATAAGATAGCTTCTTTTATGAGTTTATATATAAGAATTTTTCGTTTAGGAATTGAACCTTTTTTTTTTAAAAAATCTGGTGATTCTAATGCAAAATATTATTATGAAGAAATAAATTATATATTTATTCTTTTTGGATTAATTTTTTATGTATTAATATGTGGAAATATTCCTATTTTTATAGGATTTTTTATTGATCAAAAATATCATTTTGCCATGTCTATTATCCCTATAATAATGATGGCAAATTTATTTTTAGGAATTTATACAAATTTATCTATTTTTTATAAAATAATAGACAAACCTATTATTGGTACTTATATATCTTTAATAGGAGTATTAATTACTTTTTTATTTAATATAATTTTTATTTTTCTTCCTTATAAGAATAATAATTTTATAATTCCTGCTTGGGGTACTTTTGTTTCATATGGATCTATGTTAATTATTTTATATTTTTGGGGTAAAACAATTTTTTTTCAATTTTTTAAAAAAAAAATAAATGTTATAATTCATTTTTTATTTGCAATTTTATTAGTATTTATAATAAATAATCAAAAAAAAATAATATTTAGTTTTATTTTTCAATTTATTTATTTAATAATTATTTTTTTATTGGAAAAAAAAATATTTATTAATTTCATTAAAAAATAAATAATAAAATAAATTTTGTATAACAAAAATAAAAATGGATATCAATTAATTTTAATTGCTAATATAGAAAAATCTATTTCTATTAAATTTTTAGAAAGAAAATTGATATCAACAGGTATTTTTATTCAATTTTATCCAAAAATGATTTATAATTTTTGGATAAAAAAAAAATTAATAGAAGCTATTTGTATTATTCATCTTACACAAGAGAAAAAAAATAAAACTAATTTATTTTTATATAAAGAAATTAAAATTCTTATAATAAACGTTTTATTTAAAACTATAAAAATTCAATCCAATGAAAAATTAGTTATATTAAATATATTTCAAGAAAAAAATAAAATAAAATGGGAAAAATGTATTTTTTTAAATACTAGCATAAGAGGAAATAATAGTTTTGGAAGTACTGGAATATAAAAATATAAAAAAAATAATTAAAATATATAAAATGTGATTATGAAAATTATAATTCCTATGGCTGGAAAAGGATTTCGTTTGTATCCGCATACTTTATGTACACCAAAACCATTAATATATATTGCAGGAAAAACAATTTTAAAAAGATTAATAGAAAGTTTATATAAATTTATAAAAAATTTTTCCGTTCAAGAAATTATTTTTATTATAGGAAATTATGGAGAAAATAAAAATATTGAAAATAAATTAATAAAATTAGCTAATAATTTTGAAATTAAACCTATTATATATTATCAACCTATTCCACTTGGAACAGCTGATGCTTTATTAAAGGCTAAAAATTCATTAAATGGAGAACCAGTAATGATTGTTTTTTCCGATACTTTATTTTATAATACTTCTTTAGAAAAGGAAATTATTAATAATGTAGATAATATCATATGGACAAAAAAAGTAAAAAATCCTCATTTATTTGGAGTAGTAAAATGTGATTGTTATGGAAATATTACTCATTTTATAGAAAAACCAAAAAATTATGTTTCCAATTTAGCCATTATAGGTATTTATTATTTTAAAAATAGTCTTTTATTAAAAAAAGAATTAAAATCTATGTCATATGATAATAAATATAAAAATGAAAAGGAATATCAATTAACATCTGTTTTAGAAAATATGAGAAAAAAAGGAGAAAAATTTACTAGTAAACAAGTTCAAATTTGGATGGATTTTGGAAATAAAAAAAGAACTATTTCTTCTAATTCTAAAATATTATCTATTGAATATAATAATATTCCATTAATTCATAAACAAGTTTTTATAAAAAACAGTTTAATTATAGAACCATGTTCTATTGATAAAAATACAAGTATTGAAAATAGTATAATAGGTCCTAATGTTTCAATAGGAAAAAATACAAAAATTAAAAATAGTAATATAAGAATATCTTTAATTCAGAATTATACAAAAATTCAATATGCAAATTTTCATAATTCTATGATAGGAAATCATACTTCTTATATTGGAAAAACAAAAGAAGTTAGTTTAGGAGATTATTCTATTTTTAGTTAAAAAAAATTAATATCAAATAAATTTACAATAGATAATTTTTTTTATATTTGATAAAATATCCCATTAAATGGATTTACTTTTGATCTTTTTAATATTACTTGGAACTTTTGGAACGACAGAAATAGTGGTTATTGTCATTCTTGCACTTTTACTTTTTGGTGGTAAAAAAATACCAGAATTAATGAAAGGATTAGGAACAGGATTGAAAGAATTTAAAAAAGCTTCTGAAGGAAAAGATTCCGAAACTGAAGAAAAATAAAAAAATTTCTTTCATTTTGCGTTTGTTCATTAATACTTTTTTTCTATAATTTGAAAAATTAATAATGGAAACGATAACGATAAGAAATATTATGTTTTTTATGTTAATATTAAAAAGCTTGATTATTCCATATTTATCACCATTTTTTTATCAAAAAACTTATAATCAAAAATTAGATAAATTAGATTATAATAATGATTATAATAATAATAATTATAATAATATTTACATAGAAAAATTTTTGGAAAAAATGCTTCTAAAAAAGAAAAGATTTTTTTTGATAAAAAAATTACCTCATCATCCTCCTCATCATCCTCCTCATCATCCTCCTCATTATCCTCCTCATCATCCTCCTTATCATCCTCCTCATCATCCTCCTCATCATCCTCCTCATCATTCTCAACATCATCCTCCTCATCATTCTCAACATCATCCTCCTCATCATCCTCCTCATCATCCTCCTCATCATCCTCCTCATCATCCTCCTCATCATTCTCCTCATCATTCTCAACATCATCCTCAACATCATCCTCCTCATCATAATCATAATTATCGTCATAATTATCGTCATAATTATCGTCATAATTATCGTCATAATTATCGTCATAATTATCGTCATAATTATCGTCATAATCGACATTCTCATCATTCTCATCATTATAATTACCCTCATCATCATCATCATCCTCATTATTATCATCATCACCCTCATTCTCATCATAATCCTTATAAATATAAAAAAAATATTATTATTACTAATATCAATACTGAAGAATTAAAAAGAAGATTTTATTTTTTAAATAAAAAATCTAAAATGAAAATATTGAAATATACTAGCATAGTACATGCTGCTGTAGAAAGTTATCTTCGTATGGGGAAATATATAGGAAAAATTATTTCATTATCAAATTTTTATTTTCCTATGTTCGAAAAAAAACTTGAAAAATATCATCTTCCAAAAGAATTAAAATATTTATCTATTATAGAATCAAATTTAAATCCTATTGTTATTTCTAAAGCAGGAGCAAAAGGTATTTGGCAAATTATGCCTAAAACTGGTAAAATATATAATCTAAAAATTAATAAAATTTATGATGAAAGAAACGATCCTATAAAATCAACTGAAGCAGCCTTTCGTTATTTAAAATTTTTATATAAAAGAATAGAAAATTGGGAATTAGTTTTAGCTGCTTATAATTGTGGTCCAGGTACTGTATATAAAATATTGAAAAATAATAAAAATATAAAAAATTTTTGGGAATTATGGGAATTTTTTCCAAAAGAAACTCAAAATTATATTCCAAAATTTATTGCTATTAATTATGTTATGAATTATTATAAAAAACATAATATTTATATATATACATATTATCATCATCATACATATAATAAAAAAAAAATTTAAAAAATTGATTATTATAGACAAAGGGAGACTTATATTTATAAATCTCCCTTAATATTTTCAAAATTATGAACGAAAAAATTGATAAAAAAAGAAAATCATTAGAACTTGTTTTAGAAAAAATGGATAAAATATATGGAAAAGGAACTGTTATGCGAATGGGAGATTCTCATATAGAAGATTTAGAAATTATTTCTTCTGGATCTTTAAGTTTAGATATAGCTTTAGGTATAAAAGGATTTCCAAAAGGTCGTATTATTGAGATATTTGGACCAGAATCTTCTGGAAAAACTACTTTAGCATTACATGCAATAAATCAATCTCAAAAATTAGGAGGTTTTGCTAGTTTTATTGATGCTGAACATGCTTTTGATTGTATTTATGCTAAAAAAATAGGAGTTAATATTAAAGAATTAATAATATCTCAACCAGATAATGGAGAACAAGCACTTGAAATAGTAGATAATTTAATTAGATCTAGTGTTATTGATATGATAGTAGTTGATTCTGTAGCCGCTTTAACTCCTAAAAGTGAAATAGAAGGAGAAATGGGAGATTCTAAAATAGGATTACAAGCTAGATTAATGTCTCAAGCTTTGAGAAAGCTAACTTCTAGTATAGGAAAATCAAAAAGTATACTCATATTTATTAATCAATTAAGAGAAAAAATAGGTGTATATGGAAATCCAGAAGTAACTACAGGAGGTCATGCTTTAAAATTTTATTCATCAATACGATTAGATATAAGAAAAGGAAATCAAATTAAAAATGGAGAAAAAATATTAGGAAATAGAACAAAAGTAAAAGTAGTGAAAAATAAACTTTCACCTCCTTTTAAAACGGCTGAATTTGATATTATGTATGGTGAAGGAATTTCAAAAATTGGTGAAATTTTAGATTTAGGAGTAAATTTAGGAATTATTAAAAAAAATGCATCTTGGTTTAGTTATAAAAATATTAAATTAGGTCAAGGAAGAGATTCTGTTAAAGCATTTTTAAAAGAAAAAAAAAATCTTATTAATGAAATACAAACAAATATAATCAATCAATATATTCAAAAAAAATAAAAATTGATTATATGAAAATTATTTTTTTAGGAACTGGATCTTCTCAAGGTATTCCAGTTATTGGATCTAAACATCCAGTATGTTTATCTAAAAATCCAAAAGATAAAAGATTGAGAAGTTCCGTCTTGATTGAAAAAAATCAAAAATATTTTTTAATTGATTGTGGTCCAGATTTTCGTTATCAAATGTTACGGAGTTATCATGATAAAATAGATGCTATTTTTATTACACATGAACATAATGATCATATAGGTGGATTAGATGATATAAAATATATTTTTTTTACAATGAATAATTCTATCCATTTTTATGGATTACGTAGAGTTTTAGAAACTATAAAAAAAAGATTTTTTTATATTTTTACAAAAAAAAATTATAAATCAAAAATATTTTTACATGAATTAGATGATTGTATCAATTTTTTTTTTATAGAAAATTTTAAAATTTTTCCTCTATTAATATGGCATGGGAATCTTCCAATTTTAGGTTTTCGTATAGAAAATTTTGCATATATTACAGATGCTAGTAATATACCTATTCAAACAATTCAAAAATTAAAAGGATTAGATATTTTAATTTTAAATGTTTTAAAAAAAGGATCAAAATATACTTCTCATTTTGCTATTTTAGAATCTTTAAATGTAATCCAAAAAATTTGTCCTAAAAAAACATATTTAACACACATTAGTCATATATTAGGATTTCATGAAGAAATTGAAATACAATTACCAAAAAATGTTTATTTAGCTTATGATGGTTTAATCATATATATATAACATTTTTATAAAAATATAAAAAATTGATTTTAAAATATAATTTAATAAAATAATTCGTTTTTATATTAAAAAAATAATTAATATAATATGCAATCGTTAAAAAAATTTTTTTTCTCTACTAAAATAACTTCTTTTTTATTTTTATTATTTGCCATATCTATGGCTATAGCTACTTTTTTAGAAAAAAAATATTCAACAAATGTTGCTAAAATATTCATTTATGAATCTATTTGGTTTGAATTTGTAATGTTATTAATTGTAATAAATTTAATGGGAAATATATGGAAATATAAATTATGGAATTATCATAAAATTCCTCTTTTTATTTTTCATTTATCATTTATATTTCTTTTTATAGGAGGAATTTTTTCTAGATATTATAGTTTTGAAGGTATTATGTCTATAAGAGAAGGAGAAATCAATAAAAAAATTATTTCTAGAAAAAATTATATTAAATTAAAAATTAATCAAGGTAATTATACTACATATTATCATGATCATTATATTATTTCCCCTTATCATAAAAAATATCAAAAAAAATTTTATTTTAATAATAATCCTTTAGAAATAAAAATTATAGATTATATTCCTTGTGCTAAGGTTATACTTTCTAAAAGAAAAAAAGAAAATAAATTTATTAAAATTATTTCAAATAATAAAATAGGTCGAATCGAAAATTTTATTCAAAATGGCAATATTTTAAAAATAAATGGTATAATATTTTCTTTAAATAAAGAAATACCTTTTGGTATAAAAATTTTTGAAAAAAAAAATAAATTATTTTTTAAATCTTCTTATTCAGGAGAATATATAAATATGATTAATAGAAAAACTAATTTTTTATTAAAGGATACATCTTATATTTTAAGAAAAAAATATTTATATCGAATAAAAACAGATCATGGTATGATTCATTGGGTTATTCCTGAAGGAATTATTAAAGGAAAATTAGAATATATTCAATCATGTGAAAAAGATGAAGATAATAATAATAATTTATTAAATGCTATTACAGTAAAAATATCTTTTTTGAATCAATCTAAATTTGTAACATTTTTAGGAGGAAAAAATACATTAAAAATGAGTGATTCCTTATTATTTAAAGATTGTAAAATATCTATTGGATATGGATCTATTTTTTTTAATCTTCCTTTTTTATTACGATTAAATAATTTTAAAATAAAAAATTATCCAGGATCTGGGTTTCCTTCATCTTTTATGAGTGATATTACACTTATAGATAAAGATAAAAGAAAAAATTATTTGATTTATATGAATAATGTTTTAAATTATAAGGGATATAGATTTTTTCAATCTGGATATGATCCAGATGGAAAAGGAACTTATTTTTCTGTTAATAATGATTATTTAGGAACTTATTTTTCTTATATAGGTTATATTTTTATGAGTATAGGTATGTTGATGACTTTATTTTGGAAAGGGACTAGATTTCATTATTTAATAAATAAATTAAAAAATTTATATAAAAACAATTATATAATATTATTTTTTATATTATTATTTTTTTTAGGAAATAATTATGTTTCTTTTGCTCAAATACATAATCTTAAAAAAGATTCATTAAAAAATATTTCTGAAGCTATTCATATTCCAAAAAAACATAGTGAAAACTTTGGTCGTTTATTAGTACAAGATAATAAAGGAAGAATAAAACCGATTAATACTATAGCTATTGAACTTCTTAGAAGAATATATAAAAAAAATTATTTAGAGAATTTAGATGCTAATCAATGGTTTATATCTATTCTTCAAGATAATATATTTTGGACAAAAATTCCTTTTATTAAAGTAGATAAAAAAGGAGGATATAAATTTTTAAATAAAGTTAAAGCAAATAAAGAATGTTATGTATCTCTGATAGATCTTTATACTTTAGATATAAAAACATCAAGTTTAAAATTTATTCTTCAAAAAGATTATGAAAAAGCTTTTTCTAAAAATCCAATACAAAGAAATGAATATGATAAATCCGTACTGAGACTTAGTGAATGTGTAGGAATTATTCATGAAATTTTTCAGGGAAAATATCTTCGTATATTTCCTATACCAAATGATGTCAATAATACTTGGTCTAGTTGGATGATATCAGATTCAAATAAATTCAATTATTCTGGTTTATCTATGTATAATAATTATTTAAAATCTTTATTATATGCTCAAAATGAAAAAAATTGGAGTATAGCAGATCATGAAATAGAAAAAATACGACTTTATCAAAAAAAATATGCAAAAGATATTTTACCTTCAGAAAATAAAATATCTATAGAAATTATTTATAATAAATTAAACATATTTAATTTATTATCTTTTTTATATGCTTATTTAGGAATATTTATTATTATTAATTCTTTTTTTCAAATTTTTTTCAAAAAAAAATATTTAAATTTTTTATCTAAAATATTTTTTCTAATTTCATTATTATTATTTTTTTTAAATTTTTTAGGTCTAATTTTTAGATGGTATATTTCAGAACACGCTCCATGGACTAATGGATATGAATCAGCTATTTTTATTAGTTTTTGTTTAGTAGGAATAGGTTTTCTATTTTATAGAAATCGATTTGTTTTAGGAATAACAATTTTAATAGCATCTATTTTATTAATGATATCGAATAAAATGGATCCAGAAATAACAAACTTAGTACCAGTTTTAAAATCTCACTGGTTGATTATACATGTAGCAACAATAACAACAAGTTATGGTTTTTTTTTTACAGGATCTTTTTTAGGATTTTTTGTATTACTTTTATATATATTAAAAGCATATCTTCGTTTTTATAGAAAAAAAATTCAAAATCATATTGAAAAATTAACTATTATTAATGAAATGTGTCTTATTATAGGTATTTTTTTATTAACAATAGGAACTTTTTTAGGATCTGTTTGGGCAAATAACAGTTGGGGACGATATTGGAGCTGGGATCCAAAAGAAACTTGGGCTTTAATTAGTATTATGATTTATGCATTTGTATTACATATTCGTTTAATACCATCTATGAAAAATATATTTATTTTTAATTTTTATAGTATTATTTCAATAAGTTCTATTATAATGACTTATTTTGGTGTAAATTATTATTTATCTGGGTTGCATTCTTATGCAAAAGAAGATCCTATATCTGTTCCTTATTGGATATATTATAGTTTAATAATCTTGTTTATTGTAACAAGTTTTGCTTATTATTCTGAAAAATTTCATAACATTACGAAAAAATAAATAAACAGTGAATTTTCATTTATCTTTTTTTAAAAAAACAAAAAAGAAAAATTTGAAAAAAAAAGAAAGTACTTTATTTAGAGATGCATTTGGCAATTTACATTTTATAAAACGTTTTCTAATTTTTACTTTTGGTTGTATTTCTTATAATCGTTATAATGGATTTAATAAATTACAATTAAAAGGAACGGAGTATATTAAAGATTTACCTGATAAAAAAGTTCTATTTGTTTCAAATCATCAAACATATTTTGCAGATATTTTTGCTATGTTTCATGTATTTTGTAGTGTGAAAAATGGATTTATTAATAGTATAAAAAATCCTATTTATCTTTTAAATCCAAAAGTAAATTTATATTATGTAGCAGCTCAAGAAACTATGAATAAAGGTTTTTTAACAAAATTATTTATTTATTCTGGAGGAATAACTGTAAAAAGAACATGGAGAGAAGGAAATAAAAAAGTAAATCGTACCGTAAATATATCTGAAATAACTCGTATGGGTATAGCTATTAATGATGGATGGTTAATTACTTTTCCACAAGGAACTACTAAAGAATTTGCCCCTGGAAGAAGAGGAATTGTTCATGTAATTAGAAAATACAATCCTATTGTTGTTCCTATTGTAATAGATGGATTTCAAAAAGCTTATGATAAAAAAGGAATTCAAATTAAAAAAAAAGGTGTTTTACAAAAAATGAAATTTAAAAAACCTATTCCATTAAATTTAAAAAAAGATACTACTGAAAATATTATGGAAAAAATTATGGATGCTATAGAACAATCTCCTAAATATTATAGAAAAAAAAATTCATAAATACATAAATAAATGATATGAAATATCAATCAGTAAAAGATACTTTTCTTAATTTTTTTCAAAAAAAAAAACATAAAATTATTCCTTCTTTTCCTATTTATTCAAAAAATGATCCAACACTTTTTTTTATTAATGCAGGAATGAATCCTTTTAAGGATTATTTTTTAGGACATGTTAAACCAAACCATTCAAGAATAGTTAATATTCAAAAATGTTTGAGAGTAACTGGAAAACATAATGATTTAGAAAATGTAGGATATGATAATTATCATCATACCATGTTTGAAATGTTAGGAAATTGGTCTTTTGGAGATTATTCTAGGAAAGAAGCAATAGAATGGGCATGGGAATTATTAATTACAGTATATAATATACCAAAAAAAAATATTTATATATCAATTTTTACTGGAGACGAAAAAGAAGGATTATCCATGGATAATGAAACTTTTCAATATTGGAAAAATTTCGTTAATAAAGATAATATTCTTTTTTTTGGAAAAAAAGAAAATTTTTGGGAAATGGGATTAACAGGTCCTTGTGGACCTTGTTCCGAAATTCATATAGATTTACGTAATGAAAAAGAAAAAAAAATTTTACATGGAAAATATCTCATTAATAAAAAACATCCAAAAGTTATAGAGATTTGGAATCTTGTTTTTATAGAATATTTACGTAAATCAGATGGAAAATTAGAAAAACTTCCTATAAAACATATTGATACAGGAATGGGATTAGAAAGATTATGTACAGTATTGCAAGGAAAATTTTCTAGTTATGAAACTGATATTTTTTATCCAATTATTCAAAATATAAAAGAATCTTTGGGAAAAATTTATAAAAAAGATTTTCATCAAAAAGTATCTATACATATAATAGCAGATCATTTAAGATCTATTGTTTTTTCTATATCAGATGGTGTATTACCATCAAATAATGGATCTGGTTATATTATAAGAAAAATTCTTAGAAGAACTGTAATTTATGTAAATCGTTTTTTCTATAAAAAAGAACCTTTTATTTATCAATTTGTAGATTCTTTAGTAAAAAGAATGAAAAATTCTTTTCCAGAATTAGAAAAAAAAAAAGAATATATAAAAAATGTTATTCAAGAAGAAGAATTATCTTTTTTAAGAATTATTGAAAAAGGAAGTCAAAAAATTCAATATATAATAGAAAAAACTAAAGAAAAAAAAGAAAAAATTATTGATGGAAAAACTATTTTTCAATTATATGATACTTATGGTTTTCCTATAAAATTATCTAAAATATTAGTTGAAAAAAATAATTTATCAATTGATGAAAAATTATTTCATAAAAAATTATTAGAACAAAAAAATAGATCTAAAAAAGAAAATAATATAATAATAAAAAAAGATTGGATAAAAGTACATAATCACCAATTTATTCATGATAATATAAATTTTATAGGATATAATATTATAAAATGTGATATTGTAATTATACAATATAGAAAAATAGAAAATAAATTAACAAAAAATCATTATTATGAATTAGTATTTTCAAAAACTCCTTTTTATCCTGAAGGAGGGGGGCAATTAGGAGATACTGGTATTATAAAAAGTAAAACTGATGAAGTTAATATTTTTGATACTAAAAAAGAAAATTCTATTATTATACATTACGCTTTAAAATTACCTTTAAATATTTATTCTTCTTTTCAAGCTATAGTTAATAAAAATAGAAGAGAAAAAATTGAAAAAAATCATACATCTACCCATTTATTACATTTTGCTTTAAAAAAAATATTAGGAAATCATATTCAACAAAAAGGTTCTTATATAGGAGATGAATATTTACGATTTGATTTTTCTCATTATCAAAAAATAACTATTGAAGAATTGAATAAAATAGAAAATATAGTTCAAGAACTCATATTTTCTGATATTTTTTTAAAAGAAAAAATATTTTCTTCTTTTCAAGAAGCTCAAAAAAATATTTTTTTTCATACAAATGAAACATTTGAAAATAAATATGAAAAAAAAGTACGAGTAATAACTTTTGATAAAAATTCTGAATTATGTATTGGAACACATGTAAAAAATACTGGAGTAATTCAAGTTTTTAAAATTATATCAGAATCTTCTATATCATATGGAATACGAAGAATTAAAGCTATTACTTCAAAAATAGCAATACAATATTTAAAATCAGTTCATGATCAATATCAATATTTAAAAAAATATACAAAATATCCTTTAAAAAGCTTCCTTCTTTTACAAGAATCTAATAAAAAATTAAAAAAAGAAATATCAGAAATACGTTTACAACAAATAAAAATAATAAAAAAAGAGTTTTTTTTAAAAAAAATTTCATTTTCTTCAATGAATTATATATGTGATATAGACCCAATTCAAGAAAAAAAATTAGATATAAATATTATTAAAAAAATAGTTTTAGATTTAAGACATGAAATACCTGATTTATTTATGATTATTGGATTTATAAAAGAAAAAAAACCAATTATTTTTATATCTATTTCAGATTCCATAATTCAAAAAAAAAATATTCATGCCCATAAAATAATAGATAAAATTGCATATTATATAAAAGGAAAATATTGGGGGAAATCTTTTTTTGCTACATCTATAGGAACTGAAAAAAATGGATTGAATTTGATTTTAAAAAATACAAAAAATATAAAAAATCAAATAAACTTTGATAGATATTTAAAATGTTTAAATTTGAAATTTAAAAAGTAAAAAATAGTATATGAGTGACTCTATAAGTGATAAATATTCTTTTTTAAATACCATACATTTTAAAAATTTAGAATTTTTATATAATAAGTATAAAAAAGATCCTAATTCAATAGAATTAAGTTGGAGTGCTTTTTTTAATGGATTTGATTTTGGAGAAAAAAACTATAAAACTTATGATAAATCAATAAATCAAGAAAATGATAAAACATTTATTAATTTAAATAAAGAGATTATTCATAAGGAATTTTTAGTATATAACTTAATTAATACTTATAGACAAAGAGGTCATTTTTTTACTAATACAAATCCTATACGAGAAAGAAGAAAACATTTTCCTTCTTTAGATTTAAAAAATTTTGGGCTATCTGATAAAGATCTTGATATGTCTTTTTACGCTGGTGAATTAATAGGAATTGGAAAAAGTTCATTAAAAAATATAATTTTTTATTTAAAAAATATTTATTGTAGATCTATAGGAATAGAATATATGTATATTTCTAATCCTCAAAAAATTCAATGGATTGAAAGATGGTTTCAAAAAAAAAAATTGCAATTTTCTGCAGAAGAAAAAAAATTTTTTTTAAAAAAATTAAATGAAGCAGTTTCATTTGAAAATTTTATTCATACAAAATTCGTAGGTCAAAAAAGGTTTTCTATAGAAGGAAATGAATCTTTATTACCTGGATTAGAAGAAATGATAGAATATACTTCTAGTAAATATTTATCAGAAGACTTTATAATAGGAATGTCACATAGAGGTCGTTTAAATATTCTTTCTAATTTTTTTCAAAAAAATTATTCTCAAATATTTAGTGAATTTCAAGAAAAAGAATATAAAGAAAAAACTTTTTCTGGTGATGTAAAATATCATCTTGGATTTTCTAAAATTAGAAAAACTCGTAAAGGACAATATATTCGACTACATTTAGTTCCTAACCCTTCACATTTAGAATCTGTAGATGCAATTGTAGAAGGAATTACACGTGCAAAAATAGATATAGTTTATAATAAAAATAGTAATTCAGAAAAAATTATTCCTATTTTAATTCATGGAGATGCCGCGTTATCAGGGCAAGGAATTGTATATGAAGTAATTCAATTATCTAAATTAAAAGGATATAAAACGGGAGGAACAATTCATATTGTACTTAATAATCAAATAGGCTTTACTACAAATTATACTGAAGGACGTTCTAGTATTTATTGTACTGATATAGCAAAAGTTCTTCTTTCTCCAGTATTACATGTTAATGCAGATGATGTCGAATCTGTTATAAAAGCAATTTATTTTGCTGTAGATTTTAGAATGAAATATCATGAAGATATTTTTATAGATTTACTTGGATATAGAAAATATGGACATAATGAAGGAGATGAACCTAGATTTACTCAACCATCTTTATATAAAGCTATTTCTAAACATACCAATTCTTATAATTTATATAAAAAAAAATTAGAAAAAAATGGAATCATTAATAATAATGATATAATAAATATGGAAAAAGAATATAAAAATATTCTAAATGTAGGATATAATGAAGCAAAAAATATAAAATGGAATGTTTTGAATTCTTTTTTAGAAGAAGAATGGAAAAATTTTCCTGTAGTATCTACTAATAAAGATATTTTTCAAATGGTAGATACTCGAATTTCAATGAAAAAAATTATAGATATATCTCATAAAATTTTTTCTCTCCCAAAAGATAAAAAATTTTTTAAAAAAACGGAATCTATTTTTAGAAATAGATTAAAAATGATTACTAATAAATTAGTAGATTGGAGTATGTCAGAATTACTTGCTTATGGAACACTTTTAGATGAAGGAATTCATATTCGTTTATCAGGAGAAGATGTAGCAAGAGGAACATTTTCTCAACGTCATGCTATTATTAAAACAGAAGAAGAAGAAGAAATTATTCTTTTAAATAATATACGTATAGGACAAGGAAAAATACAAATTTTTAATTCACCTCTTTCAGAATATGGAGTATTGGGTTTTGATTATGGATATGCTATGTATTCTCCTTATGTTTTAACCTTATGGGAAGCTCAATTTGGAGATTTTGGAAATGGAGGACAAATTATAATAGATCAATATATTTCATCAGGAGAAAATAAATGGAAAATTCGAAATGGAATAGTTTTATTACTCCCTCATGGATATGAAGGTCAAGGTCCAGAACATTCTTCTGCACGTATAGAACGATATTTACAACTTTGTGCTAAAAATAATTTATTTGTAGTTAATTGTACTACTCCAGCTAATTTTTATCATCTTTTAAGAAGACAAATGAAATTAAAATATCGTAAACCTCTTATAATTTTTACGCCAAAAAGTTTACTTAGAAATTCTAAATGCTTATCTACAATAGATAAACTTTCTGAAGGAAAGTTTCAAGAAATTATAGATGATCCTTATGTAAAAGATTTTAATAAAATAACTAAATTAATTTTTTGCTCTGGAAAAATATATTATGATTTATTAAATAAAAAAGAATCTTTAAAAAATAACAATACAGCATTAATTAGAATAGAACAAATTTACCCATTAAAAATAGAAAAAATTGAAAATTTACTTATTAAATATAAAAATAAAAAAATAATTTATTGGGTACAAGAAGAACCAGAAAATATGGGATTATGGAGTTTTATTTTAAGAAAATTGAAAAATATAATATCATTTAATTTAATTTCTCCATCTGAAAATTCTAGTCCATCTACAGGATCTTATATAGATTTTTTAAAAATTCAAAATGAAATATTAAAAAAAGCTTTTTTATGATAACAAAAGTAAAAGTCCCCTCTCCAGGAGAATCAATTACAGAAGTAGAAGTTTCCACATGGTTTGTAAAAGATGGAGACTATGTTAATAAAGGTCAAACAATAGCAGAAATAGATTCAGATAAAGCAACTTTAGAAGTTTCTGCAGAAGAAAATGGAATAATTACCTCAATGGTAAAAAAAGGAGAAAAAATACAAGTTGGAGATATATTATGCTTAATTGACACTTCTAAAAAATCTATAAAAATAGATACAAAAAAAATTTATAAGGATAAGGATAATAAAAATATTAAAATTCCTTCTCCATCTTCAAAAAAAATATTAAAAGAAAATAATATTCCTATAGAATCTATTAAAGGAACAGGAAAATATGGAAGAATTACAAAAGAAGATTGTATTGTTTTTCTTGATAAGAATCCTAATTTTAAGTCTATGAGTAGACATATTCCAATATATAGATCAAAAAAGATAACTGCTCTTTCTTCTTTAAGAAGAAAACTTTCTGAAAGATTAATATCTGTAAAAAATGAAACAGCTACACTTACAACCTTCAATGAAGTCGATATGCAAGAAGTTTTTTTTATAAGAAAAAAATATAAAAATATTTTTAAAGAAAAACATGGAGTTAATTTAGGATTAATGTCTTTTTTTACTATTTCTTGTATTAGAGCATTAAAAATGTATCCAGACGTTAATGCTATGATTAATGGAAAAGAAAAAATAAATTTTGAATATTATGATATTAGTATTGCAATATCTGGACCTAAAGGGTTAATGGTTCCTGTCATAAGAAATGCGGAACATTTATCATTTCGAGGTATAGAACAAGAAATTAATAATTTATCAATACGTGTTCAAAATGGAACAATTTCTATACAAGAAATGACAGGAGGTACTTTTACAATTACAAATGGAGGTATTTTTGGATCAATGTTATCTACTCCAATTATAAATCCACCACAAAGTGCTATATTAGGAATGCATAAAATTATGGAAAGACCTGTAGTAATTAACGGATCTATTGAAATACGTCCTATTATGTATTTAGCTTTATCTTATGATCATAGAATAATTGATGGTAGGGAATCTGTTGGTTTTTTAATGTCTATAAAAGAATCTATAGAAAATCCAATAAAATTTTTAATGGAAGGAAATGAAAAAAATATTCATAAAATTTTAGAATTATAATTAATATAACATATTACTATAGTACTTATTTTCTAGTATAAGGATTTGGTTTATTTTTATTTCCTATATTTATTTTTTTCATTTGTATTTTTATAATTTGAATTTGATCATGTAATAAACCAGAAATATCCATTTTTTTTGCTTCTAATAATAAAAGTTCTGCTCTTTTTTTATCTCCTTTTGATAAAGAAGCTATTGCTAAGTTTAATTTAGCAATGGCTATATTTTGTTTGAATTTTAATCCAAAAAATAAAGCTTTCTGCATATAATTTTCTGATTCAATAATATTTTTTTCTGAATATAAAATTCCATTTAAAAAATAATAATAAGCTATTTGATTTTTAGTCAGTTGTAATTCAGGATTTTTTATATATTCTAAATACTTTTTTAATCCATTCATATCTTTTTTTCTTATTTTTAAAAAAGCTAATAATAAAAATTCATTTCTAAATATAAAAAAAATAGGAATCAAACTTAAAAAAAATAAAATACTTCCCCAAAAGTAATTTTTTTGTAAAAATAAAAAAATGGATAGAAAAAAAATTATTAAAAATAATATGATTTTTGAATATTTACTCATAAAATTGAATTTTTTTATTAAATATGTTTTTTTTTAATCCAATTCATTAAATCTAAATAATTTACATTATTTAAAGTATGTCCAGAATCATATTCTTTATAAAATAAAGAAAGTATTTTCTTCTTTTTAAGAAATTTTAATCCTTCTTTTGTCCAATTTAAAGGAATTATTGTATCATATTTTCCATGAGATATAAAAAATTCTAAATCCGTATAATTAAATAAATTTATTTTTTCTGGTAAAAGACTTTTTTCTAAATATCCACTTAAAGAAATTACTTTTTTTATTTTATTAGGTTTTTTAAAAGCTATAGGATAGCTTAAAATAGCTCCTTGACTAAATCCACATAACCAAACGTGGTTTTCTTTTAATTTATATTCTGTAATAGCTTCATCTATAAAAAAAGATATTTTATCAATAGTTTTTTTAGCTTGTAAAATATTAATAAATTTTTTTTCATTTGAAAAATCAATATCATACCAAGAATATTTATCTATTCCAAGAGAATAAATTCCTTGAATACTAATTATAAAAAAATTTTCAGGAAGATCTTTTTGAAAAGAAAAAAGATCTCTTTCATTACTTCCATATCCGTGAATCATTAAAAAAAGAGTAGTATTATTTCCATTATTTGGTTTTTTTATAATATGTTTAATAGAAAGTTTATTTTTTAAAAGCATAAAATATTTTATTTTTTCATTTGATATACTTTTCCATTTTCTATTTTTAGTTTTTCATCAGCCATGTTTGCTAATTGCATATTGTGAGTAACAACTAAAAAAGTTTGTTTTAGTTCTTTTTTTAAAAAAAAAAAAATTATGTAATTTATCTGCATTTTTTTTATCTAAATTTCCAGAAGGTTCATCTGCAAAAATAATTTTAGGATCATTAATTAAAGCTCTTGCTACAGATAATCTTTGTTTTTGTCCTCCAGATAATTCTTCTGGTTTGGAGTTTTTATATTTAGAAAGATTTAATTTTTTTAATAAACTTTTCGCCTTTTGTTTTACATTATTTTTATTTTTTTCATTTATAAATCCGGGTAAACAAATATTTTCTAATGCAGTAAATTCAGGAAAAAGTTGAGGAGTTTGAAAAATAAAACCTATTGTTTGATTTCTTAAAGAAGAAAGTTCTTTATCTGAAAGATATAAAATTTCTTTTCCATTTATTTTTAAAATAGTTTTTATTTTTTTCTTTATAGTAGGTTTTTCTAAAGTTCCAATAATCTGCAAAAGAGTACTTTTTCCTGCTCCAGATTCACCTAATATACAAACCATTTTTCCTTCTCTTACAAAAAGATTTACTCCTTTAATTATTTCATCTTTTCCAAAAGATTTATAAATATTTTCAGCTTGAATCATTTTTTTGTAAATTATAATACTAATACTATTGTTTAGTATACTCTTTTATTTTATTTCTTTAATTTTAATTTAATATGATTATTATTATATCTTATAACTTATAATAAAATAAAATAAATAATAAAATAAATAAATATCAACAACTTCAAGTTAAAGAAACATTTCAAAAATAAACGAATTTTAATTTAAATTTACTTAAAATTATTTTCAATGAATTTACATGAATACCAAGGTAGAGAAATATTAAATTCTTTTGCAATTCAAGTTCCATATGGAATACTTGCTTCTTCTCCAGAAGAAGCTGTAAAATCAGCAAAAATCATTTTTCAAAAAACTAAAAAAAATTCTTTAATAATTAAAGCTCAAATACATGCAGGGGGACGTGGAAAATCTGGTGGTATTCAAATTGCAAAAAATTTAGATGAAGTTTATAAAAAATCAAAAAATATTTTAGGAAAATTTTTAGTAACTCCACAAACTTCGAAAAAAGGAAAATTAGTTAAAAAAATTTTATTATCTGAAGATATTTATTCTTATGAATTAAATCCACCTAGAGAATATTATTTATCGATATTACTTAATCGTGATATAGAAAAAAATATAATTCTATATTCTAAAGAAGGAGGAGTAAATATAGAAGATCTTTCAAAAAAAAATCCAGAAAAAATATATACAGATGAAATAGATCCATTATTAGGATTACAATTCTTTCAAATAAGAAAAATAGCTTTTCATTTGGATATGTATCATGATTCCTTAAAAAATTTAAGTAATTTTTTAATTTCTCTTTATAAAGCTTATATAGCTTATGATACTTTATTATTAGAAATAAACCCTTTAATAAAAACATTTGATAATAAAATCATTCCTGTAGATATTAAAATTGTATTAGATGATAATGCTTTATTTCGTCATAAAAAATATGCTATTATGTATAATAAAAATGACATTGATATTCATCTTGAAAAAAAAGCAAAAGAAGCAAATTTAAATTTTTTAAAATTAAAGGGTAACGTAGGATGTATGGTAAATGGAGCGGGTTTAGCTATGGCTACTATGGACATGATTAAATTGTGTGGGGGAGAACCTGCTAATTTTTTAGATATAGGAGGATCAGCGGATAAAAAACGTGTAGAAAAAGCTTTTTCTATTATATTACAAGATAAATCTGTTAAAACAATATTAATCAATATATTTGGTGGAATAGTTCGTTGTGATACGGTAGCAGAAGGTATAATTAATTCGTATTCTAAAATTGATGATAATATTAAAATTCCGGTAGTTATTCGTTTACAAGGTACAAATGAAGAAATAGCAAAAAAAATGCTTCAAAAAAGTTTATTACCTATTTATTCTACTGATACGTTAAAAGATGCGTCTGATAAAATTAAAGAAATTTTGCATACAATATAGTTTATGAAAAAATTTTTTTAAAAAAATTATATGATATAAAAAATATAAACCATTAAATAAAATGGAATAAATTAATAGAAAAACAAAATATTTATATTATTTAATAAAAATTTAACAAATTTATACTTATAAACTATGTTAATATTTTTATTCATTTTCCAATAAAATACATAAGATGTTTTATCTTTTTATAAATTTTAATTTATGATTCATTATTACTCGTCAAACAGTAGAAAAAAAATTTTTTTCTCTTCTGCTTATTCAGATGAAGATATTGATAATAGTTCTACTTCTTCTTCTTCTTACGGATCTGGAGGAAGTGGAACAGGAACAGGATCTGGTTATTATGGAGGAACTTCAATAAGAAGCAAAACTCCAGTTTTAGATAATTTTGGAAGGGATTTAAATGCAATAGCAATGGAAGGAAAATTAGATCCTGTAGTAGGAAGAGATAAAGAAGTAGAACGTGTTTCTCAAATATTGAGTAGAAGAAAAAAAAATAATCCTTTACTTATAGGAGAACCTGGAGTAGGTAAATCAGCTATAGCTGAAGGGTTAGCCCTTCGTATTGTGAATAAAAAAGTATCTAGAGTATTATACAATAAAAGAGTAGTTGTATTGGATTTAGCAAGTTTAGTTGCGGGAACTAAATATAGAGGTCAATTTGAAGAAAGAATGAAGTCTATTATAAATGAATCGGAAAAAAATTCAGAATTAATACTTTTTATAGATGAAATTCATACAATGATTGGAGCTGGAGGAACTACAGGATCATTAGATGCATCTAATATATTTAAACCTGCTTTAGCAAGAGGATTTATTCAATGTATTGGAGCTACTACATTAAATGAATATAGACAATATATAGAAAAAGATGGAGCTTTAGAACGAAGATTTCAAAAAATTATGGTTCAACCTTCTTCGGAAAAAGAAACTATAGAAATTTTAAAAAAAATTAAAAGTAAATATGAAAGTCATCATAATGTTTTATATACAGAAAAAGCAATTAAAGCTTGTGTAGCCCTAACTGTACGATATATTGTAGATCGTTATTTACCTGATAAAGCAATTGATGCATTAGATGAAGCAGGATCACGTGTACATATACAAAATATAAAAGTACCCCAAGAAATAATTTTTTTAGAAAAAAAATTAGAAAATATTCGTGAAGAAAAATCTAAAGTTGTAAAAAGTCAAAAATACGAAGAAGCTGCACGTTTACGTGATACAGAAAAACGTATAGAAAAACAATTAATTAAAGCTCAACAAGAATGGGAAGAATCTTCTAAAGAAAATAAAGAAATTGTATCCGAAGAAAATATTGAAGAAGTTGTATCTATGATGAGTGGAGTTCCAGTAAATAGAATTGCTCAAGCTGAAATGAGGAAGTTAAATAAAATGACAGATATTTTAAAAGAAAAAATAGTAGGTCAAAATGAAGCAGTAGAAAAAATAGTAAGATCAGTTCAAAGAAATAGAACTGGATTAAAAGATCCTAATTCTCCTATAGGTTCTTTTATTTTTTTAGGACCAACAGGTGTTGGAAAAACTTATTTAGCAAAAATTTTTACTAAAGAATTATTTGATTCAGAAGAATCATTAATACGTCTAGATATGAGTGAATATATGGAAAAATTCTCTGTTTCTAGATTAATAGGGGCTCCCCCAGGTTATGTTGGTTATGAAGAGGGTGGTCAATTAACAGAAATTATACGTCGTCGACCTTATTCAGTAATATTATTAGATGAAATAGAAAAAGCACATCATGAAGTATTTAATATTTTATTACAAATGTTAGATTACGGATGTGTAACAGATAGTATTGGAAGAAAAATAAACTTTAAAAATACTGTAATTATTTTTACATCAAATATAGGTACGCAACAATTAAAAGAATTTGGTCAAGGAATTGGTTTTTGTACAAAAGCAAGAAAATCAAATAATTACATAAAAAATGTTTTAGAACAAGCTTTAAAAAGAACTTTTTCTCCAGAATTTTTAAATAGAATAGACGATATTATTATTTTTAATTCTTTAACAAGAAAAAATATATCTAAAATAACTTCTATAGAATTAGAAAAAATAATACTTCATGTATCTAATATCGGTTATCAATTAACTTTATTTCCTGAAGTAAAAGAATTTATTCAAAATAAAGGATTTGATAATGAATATGGAGCTCGTCCTTTAAAAAGAGTAATAGAAAAATTTATTAAAAATCCTATATCAGAATGTATTATTAATGAAAAATTAAAAAAAGGAGATATAATTTCATTAAAAATGAATGAAAAAAATAATGACATAGAAGCTTTTATTAAAAAAATATGAATATTTTAATAAAAAAAAAAATAATTGAAAAAATATTAGATTTTTTATATCCAGATCCAATTAGTACTCTATATTATATAAACGAATATACTTTATTAATAGCTATTATACTTACTGCAAAAAGTAAGGAAAAAATAGTAAATAAAACAACAAAACGTTTATTTACAAAAATACAATATCCTAAGGATATTTTTTATTTTTCTATTGAAGAAATAAAAAATGATATACAAAATATAGGACTTCATAATAAAAAAGCAAAAAATATTTATGATTTATCTATTATTTTAATAAATAAATATAATAGTGTCATTCCTAAAAATATTTTAAAACTAAAATCTTTACCTGGAGTAGGACATAAAACCGCTTCGGTTTTTTTATCTTTTGTATCAAAAATACCTGTATTTCCTGTCGATACTCATATACATAGAATGATGTATCGTTGGAAATTAAGTAATGGAAAAAATGTTACAAAAACAGAAAAAGATGCAAAAAGTATTTTTAATAAAAAAAATTGGAAAAAATTACATCTTCAAATTATTTCTTATGCGAAAGAATATTCTCCTTCTAAAAAAATAAATTTAAATAAAGATATAATTTATCAAGAATTATTAAAAAAAAATTTATTATTCTAAATTCTACCTTAAAAAGGTAAATCATCAAAGTCATCAGAAGATAAAGATTGAGAGATAGAAGACGTTTTTTTTGAAGAATTTGTAGAATAATCTTCAATTTTCCATCCTTGAATAGAATTAAAATATTTAATAATTCCTTCAGGATTAGTCCATTCTCTTCCACGAATATTGATAAAAACTTTTATTTTATCTTTTATATTTATATTTTCTAATAAATCAACCTTATCTTGAATAAACTCAATCAATATATTTTGAGGATATGCTTCTTCAGAAGTTAAAACCATTTCTCTTTTTCGAAATCCACTATCAAATTTCTGAATTTTAAATAATTTTTTTACTATTCCTATAATTTCCATGAAAATTTATAATTTATTTTTTTTTATTATTATTCTTTTTTTTAAGTGTTTCTCCAATTTGATTAGAAATATTAAATGAAGTAATCATATTATTTAACATTTCACTAGCAGATCCTGGTGAATTAGGTAATAAAATTAAATTTGTATTACTATTTTCTCCCATAGATTGTAATGTATCATAATGTTGTGTTACTACGATCAAAGCAGAAGCTTCTTGTGAATTTATTCCTACATTATTTAATACTTCAACTGATTCTAATATTCCTCTCGCTATTTCTCTACGTTGATCTGCTGTTCCTATTCCTTGTAATTTTTTACTTTCAGCTTCTGCTTTTGCTTTAGCAACAATTTTAATTCTTTCAGCTTCTGCTTTATATTCAGCTGCTACTTTTTCTCTTTCAGCTGTATTAATACGATTCATAGCTTGTTTAACTTGTTCATCAGGATCAAGATCTGTTACCAATGCTTTAATAATAGAATATCCATAATCTAACATAGATCCTCCCAATTCTCCTTTTACTACAAGAGCAATATGATCTTTTCTTTCAAAAACATCATCTAAACGCATTTTTGGAACTTCTGCTCTAACAACATCAAAAATATAAGAAGTAATTTGAGCATGAGAATTATCTAATTTATAAAAAGCTTCATATACTTTTTCTTCAATGACTTTAAATTGAACTGATATTTTTACTTTTACAAAAACATTATCTTTTGTTTTTGTATCTACTAAAATATCTAATTGTTGAATTTTTAAAGTTAATTTTCCTACTACATGATCTAAAATTGGAATTTTAAAATTTAATCCAGCATAACGAATACTATGAAATTTTCCCATTCTTTCAATAATAAATGCAGTTTCTTGATTAACTATAAAAATAAAACTTGAAATAAGAGATAAAATTAAAAGAGTTAATACACCATAAAATAGTAAACTAAAGATATTCATATTTATTTACTTAAAAATTTTTTATAAAAAACCTAATTCTAAACGAGCTTCTTCACTCATAAATTCTTTACTCCAAGGAGGATCAAATGTTAAAATGACATCTACATTTTTTATTTCTTTTAAAGATTCCACTTTATTTTTTATTTCTATAGGTAAACTTTCTGCTACTGGACAATTTGGTGTAGTTAAAGTCATTATTATTTTTACATTTTTTTCTATAGAAATTTTAATATCATAAATAAGACCTAATTCATAAATATCTACAGGAATTTCCGGATCATATATACTTTTTAATACCAAAATAATACGATCTTCTAAATTACGATCTTCTAAATAATGATCTTCACTCATTTTTCATTTTTTTTTAATAAAGATCCAAATTGATCAAAATAGTGAATAGGATAACCTAATTTTTTTATAGAAGGTAAAATATCATTAATTTTTCCAACAATTATAATTCTACCATTTTTAATAGAAAAAAATTGTTTACATGATTTATGTATATCATCTACAGTAACCAATTGTATTTTTTTTAAGTAATTTTTATAAAATCCATTTGGAAGATTATTTTTTAATTCACAAATAAAAAGATCACTAATTCTATTTGGATCTTCAAAATCAAGAATAAATTGTCCACTTATTTCTTTTTTTTTAATATATAATTCTTCATAAGAAACTTTATCCTTTTTTATTTTTTCAATCTCTTTTAAAATATCTTTAATTGCTTTTTCTGTAACTTCATTTCTAACTTGAGTGTATACTGAAAAATAACCGATATATCTATCTGATTTTAAAATAGAATAAGCCCCATATGTATAAGCTTTTTTTTCTCTAAGATTTAAAAATAAACGACTTTGTGGTCCACCACCTAATATTCCATTTGCTAATATAGAAGAAAAATATAATGAATCACTTTTTTTTAAACAAACAGGACCTCCAAAACAAATAGTAGATTGTGTCATAGAAGGAAGATCTACTATATCAATTTCTGTTTCAGATGGAATAATATATTCTTTTTTAATAGAAGGATCAAAATATGATTTACTTTTCCATTGAGAAAAATATACATTACATAACTTTTCTACTTCTTTTTTTGAAATATCTCCTATAAAAGAAAGATAAGATATATTTGGGATATAATATTTATTATATAATTGTTTTAAATCATCAAGAGTTATATTTTTAATAGTTTCATGAGTTTCATATTCTCCATAAGGATGATTTTTTCCAAAGAATAAAACATTTCTCACTCGCTGTAAAATAGCATTAGGATCTTTTTCAATAAGATGAATATCTATAATTCTTTGTTTTATTATTTTTTCTAATTCTTTGGAATTATCAAATTTACTATTCATTAAAATATCACTCATTATAGAAACAGATTTATTTATATTTTTTTTTAAAATAGAAATAGATATTTCAAAAAAAGAAGTATATAAATTAGCTCCTATACAATCAATCATTTCATCTAATTCTTCTTTAGAATGATTTTTTGTTCCAGAACGAAGCATTTGACCAAAAACTTTTCTTATTCCAGCTTTATCTTTTTCCAAAAAAGGTTTACAATCTAATTCTAGACCTACTCGAACTAAAGGAAGTTTATGATTTTCTACAACCAAAACTTTCAATCCATTTTTCATATGAAAAAATTCAGGGTTTTTAATATTGATTGTAATTTTTCTTTTTAAAGATTTTGGTGGAATGTTACGATTAACAGTGTTAGCAAACATAATTGTTGTATAAAAAAAAATTGTTAAAATAAAAATAATTTTTTGAAAAAATTTACTTGTTTTCTGGAACATCGTATAAACGGACTCTATTGTTTTTATTTAAATATTTATTAGCGACTCTTTTGATGTCCTCTACGGTTATTTTACGGTATATATTTATATCAGTATTAATTAAATTTGCATTTTTGTAGTATAAATAATAATGAGATAAATTTGCGGCTATTCCACTCATATAATAATTATCGGATAAAAATTTTTTTTCAAAAAAATTTTTTTGTTTTTCTAATTCATATTCTGTGATTCCTTTTTCTTTTAATAGATCAATTTCCTCATCTATTATTTTTGTTAATTTATCTAAATTAATTCCAGGATTAATAAGTCCATATATAATAAAAATTCCATAATCTTCCATTGTATCAAAAAAAGAACCTGCATAAGAAGCCATTTGTTTTGAATTGACAATACTTTTTATAATACGTGAACTTTCTCCGTAAGACAAAATATGATCTATAATTCTTAATACATAAGAATCTTTATTTGTTATATTTGGAACTCTATATGATAAAAATACTCCAGGAACCTTAGTATTTTTATCTACATATGTAGAAAATATTTCTTTATTAATTGGATCTTCTTCTATTTTTTTCATTTTAAAATTCATTATTCCTTTTGGAATAGAAGAAAAATAATTTTGAATTAATTTCCTTGCTTCATTTATATCAAAATCTCCTGCTACAACTAAAACAGCATTATTTGGAACATAATATGTTTTATAAAATTTTTTATAATCATTTTCTGTAGCTGCATCTAAATCTTTTTCAAAACCAATAATAGGATATCTATATGGATGTTTTTTAAATAATAAAGAAGGAATTATTTCTGAAATAGCTGTTACATAAGGTTGATTTTCTACACGCATTTTTTTTTCTTCTTTAACAACTTCTCTTTGTATATTAATACTTTCTTCATCTACTTTTGCATGAAGCATTCTTTCAGATTCTAACCATAAAGCTAATGGTAGACGATCAGATGGTAAAATTTCATAATAACAAGTTTCATCATGATTTGTATAAGCGTTATTTTTTCCACCATGAGATGCTATATACTTAAAGTATTCTCCTTTTTTTATATTTTTGGATCCTTCAAACATAAGATGTTCGAAAAAATGAGCAAACCCAGATTTTCCAGGTGTTTCATTTTTACTTCCAACATGATATAAAACAGAAATAGAAACTAAAGGGTTTGTATTATCTTGATGCAAGATAACATGCAACCCATTGGATAATTTCTCTTCTAAAAATTTTATTTTATACAATTCTTTAGAGTTTAAATGATTAAACATTGTAGATAATAACATTAATAAAAAAAAATAAATTTTATACATTATATTATATAGAACAAAGTTAAAGATTAACAAAAGAAATTTACAAATTTTTTTTTCTAAAAAATGGAATTTTTTTCTTTTATTCTATTTTTGTCAAATTATGAATTTGTTTATTTAAATATGAAAAAAATTTTATTCTCTATTTTCATTTTTTATTTATTTTTCTTTTTTTTATTAAAATCTGAAAATATAAAAGGAGATGCTGAAATAGGAGCAGAACTTTTTAAAAAAAATTGCACAGCATGTCATTCTATGGAATTAGAAAAAAAAATGATAGGACCTGCTTTAGCTGAAGTAACAAAAAATAGAACTCGTGAATGGTTACATAGATGGATTATAAATAATAAATCTTTAAGAGAAAGTGGAGATAAAGACGCCATAGCTATTTATAAAAAATATGGAAATTTAGAAATGAATTTATTTCCTCAATTATCAGAAAAACAAGTAGATGATATTTTATCATTTATTCAAAATCCAATATTAATAAAAAAAAAAGAAGAAATAAAAAATTATAAAAATAATAATGAAAATAATGAAAATGAAATAGAAGAAAAAAAATTTTTAACTAAACTAGTTATTTTTTGTTTTAGCATTTTATCTTTGATTTTACTATGGATATTATACAGAATACAAATTTTAACTAAGTTATTAAATGAAAAAAAAGATCTTATTTTTGATAAAAAAGATTTTTTTATCAAAATTTTGTATAAAAAAATTTTAGGAAAAAAAAAGATCAGATGGAGATTATTATCTTATTTTATATTTTTTCTATTTTTTATAGGAATATATGGTATTTGGAATTTTTTAATGAAAATAGATATTAATAAAGGATATAAACCTAAACAACCTATTTATTTTTCTCATAAAATTCATTCTGATATTAATGAAATTGATTGTCAATATTGTCATTCTTCTGCAAAATATAGTAAAGTATCCAGTATCCCTTCAGCAAATGTTTGCATGAGTTGTCATATTACTATTGATGAATATAAAGGAGATTATTTAGAAAAAGGAAAAAGTAGAAATGAATATAATGAAGAAATACAAAAAATATATCATGCGGTAGGATGGAATAAAGAAACTAGAGAATATTCAAAAAAAAATCATCCCATTCAATGGATACGTATACATAATATGCCTGATTTTGTTTATTTTGATCATTCTCAACATGTTATAACTGGAGAAAAAATGATAAAAAAATTTAAAAAAGTGAATTTAGTTTGTAATGCATGTCATGGAGATGTACAAAAAATGGATCAAGTAGAAATGTCTAACGATTTTACTATGGAATGGTGTATTTCTTGTCATAGAAATGTAGAAATTGATATTAATAATCAATATTATAAAAAATATTTTTCAAATGATATAAAAAAAGAAAAAAAAATAACTGTAGATATGATTGGTGGGACAGAATGTGCTAAATGTCATTATTGAATTATATAAATAAAAGTTATTAAAAAAATCAATTATATGAAATTAAAGAATAAAAAAATAGTTAGAAATTATAATAATACAATTAAAAATTTTTTTAAAAAAAAAACGTCTAGACGTGATTTTTTAAAATGGATAGGTTTTAGTACCGCGTCAGTTACTTTAGCCTCTTGTAAAGGACCAGTTATTAAATCTATTCCTTATATTGTTAAACCAGACTCTATAATTCCTGGAATTCCTAATTATTACGCTTCTACTATGATTGATTCTTTTGATATAGGATGCGTTTTAGTAAAAACAAGAGAAGGACGTCCTATAAAAATAGAACCTAATTCAATTTCAAAATATTTCAATACAACTCCTGCTAGAATACAATCTTCTTTATTATCTCTTTATGATGAGGAAAAATTAAAATATCCTTTTTTAAAAGGAAGAAAAAATTCTTGGATAAATATAGATAATTATATTATTAAACATTTAAAAAATATATCTAAAACAAAAAAAGATATAGTTTTTCTTTCTTCTTCTTTTCCCAGTTTTTCTACAAAAAAATTAATTCAAAATTTTAAAGAAATTTATCCTAATACTAAATGGATTACTTATGATGCTATTTCATATTCTAAAGCATTAGATGCATCAAAAGAAATATTTGGAATTCGATATTTTCCTTTTTTTGATTTAAGAAAATCTGAATTAATCGTGTCTTTTGATGCTGATTTATTAGGAGATTGGAGTCCAGAAAATATGAGTAAATATTATGTTTCCAATAGAAATCCTATAAAATCAATGATGAAACATATTCAAATAGAAAGTAATATGAGTATTTCTGGAGCTAATGCAGATATTAGAATAGCTAGAAAACCTTCTGATATTAAAAAAATGTTATTTGAAATTTATCAAAAAATTTTTTTTGGTAAGGAACCTAAAGATGATGATGTAAAAAAAATATCGTATTTAATTGATAAAAAAGGATCTAAGAGTGTTATTATTGCAGATGGAGACCAAGAATCATATGAATTATCTTTTTTAATTAATCAAAAAATTAATAGTGATGCATTACAAAATGATAAATATATTTTATCTAAAGAAAGTAATGATATAAAATTCAAAAAATTTCTCAAAAATTTAGAAAAAGAAAATATAGGTTGTTTATTTATTCACAATATTAATCCTATTTATAGTCTTCCATTATCAATTTCTAAAAAAATTAAAGAATTTATAAAAAAAATACCACTAACTGTATCATTTTCCACAAATCAAGATGATACTAGTGGATTCATAGACGTATTAGCTCCTATTCCTCATTGGCTTGAATCTTGGGGTGATACAAATCCTATTACGGATACTTTTACACTCATTCAACCTACTATTCAAAAAATTTTTGATACAAGACAGTTACAAGATTCTTTAATTATTTGGGGAGGAATGAAATATAAAAATTATTATGATTTTTTAAAAAAAACTTGGGAAAAAAATATTATTCCTCAATCTAATGTTTCTTCTTTTAATGAAGCATTATTTTATGGAGTAGTACAAGTAAAAAATAAAATTTATAATAAAAATAATAATTATTTAAATAATATAAATATAATACAAAAATATAAGAATAAATTAATCAATTATGAAAAAAAAATAGAAAATAATTTTGAATTAAGATTATATACAAAAACTAGTATAGGAGATGGACATCAATATAATAATCCTTGGCTACAAGAATTTCCAGATCCTATAACACGAACTACTTGGGATAATTATTTGACTATGTCATATTTAGATGCAACTAAAATGAAAATAAAAAATTGGAATGTAGGAGATGGATCGTTAAATGGAAATTGTGTTAACTTAATTAGAAATAATGAAATCTTAATTCAAGATGTTCCTGTTTTTATTCAACCTGGACAAGCAATAGGATCTATTGGATTAGCTTTTGGATATGGTCAAAAAAATGGAAAACTATCCAAATTGTGTAATGGAAAAAATGCTTATAAAATTTATGAAGATTTTTGTATAATACAAAAAAATATACAAATAAATAAAGTAAATAAAATACATAAATTTGCTTGTATACAACTACAAAATACAACAATAGGTAGAAATTTAGTTAAAGAAACAGATTTAAATATTTTTTTAAAAAAAACTAAAGAAGTTTGGAATGAAGAAGAAAAAATTGATACTTATAAAGGAAGACTCTCTCCACAAGAAATTTCTATTTGGAATCAGAATAAAAATAAAGAAGAAAAGAAAAAAAGTGGACATCATTTTAATTTATCTATAGATTTAAATGCTTGTATCGGATGTGGTGCTTGCGTCATTGCATGTCATTCAGAAAATAATGTTCCTATTGTTGGTAAAGAAGAGATTAGAAAATCTAGAGATATGCACTGGTTACGTATAGATAGATATTATTCTACAAATAATAATGATAAAGAATCATACAAAAATATTTATAATAATAAAAAAATAAAGGTTTCTTTTCAACCTATTATGTGTCAACATTGTGATTATGCCCCTTGTGAAACTGTATGTCCTGTTGGAGCAACTGTTCACGGAAAACAAGGACAAAATATGATGGTTTATAATCGTTGCGTAGGAACTCGTTATTGTGCTAATAATTGTCCTTATAAAGTAAGACGATTTAATTGGTTTAATTACGCTAATAATCAAAAATTTGATTTTAATATGAATAATACTTTAGGAAAAATGGTATTAAATCCTGATGTAGTAGTTAGAACTAGAGGTGTTATGGAAAAATGTTCTTTATGTATACAAAGAACACAATATGTTATAGGAATAGCAAAAAAAGAAAATAGAAAAATAAAAGATAAAGAATTTGAAACAGCTTGTAGTATTTCTTGTCCGACAAAAGCTATTACTTTTGGAGATATTAATGATAAAGACAGTCTTATTTTTAAAAAAATAAAAAATACAAGATCTTATAAACTTCTTGAGTTTATAGGAATACGGCCTAATGTATCTTATCAAGTAAAAATAAGAAATGATAAAAAATAGTAAAAATGAAATAGAAAAATTATGTCAAATCATTATGAATCTTCTTTAAGAAAATCATTAATTTTAGGAAAAAAAACATTTAAAAATATTACTAATGATATATTAAAACCTATAGAAAATAAAGCGGGTAATTTATGGTGGATAGCTTTATTCATTTCTATTTTAGCTTTTTTATGGGGATTATTATGTATTTTTTATACAATAGGAACGGGTATTGGAGTATGGGGGTTGAATAGAACAGTAAATTGGGCTTGGGATATTACTAATTTTGTATGGTGGGTAGGAATTGGTCATGCTGGAACTTTAATTTCTGCTGTTTTATTATTATTTCGTCAAAAATGGCGTTTATCTATCAATCGTTCAGCAGAAGCTATGACTATTTTTGCTGTTATTCAAGCTGGTTTATTTCCTATTATTCATATGGGTCGACCATGGAATGCTCATTGGGTATTACCCATTCCTAATCAATTTGGTTCTTTATGGCCTAATTTTAATTCTCCTTTATTATGGGATGTTTTTGCAATTAGTACTTATTTTTCTGTATCTACTGTTTTTTGGTTTATGGGTTTAATACCTGATTTTGCTATGATACGAGATAGAATCTCAAATCCTTTTCAAAAAAAAATTTATAGTATTCTTAGTTTTGGATGGGGTGGTACATCAAAAGACTGGCAAAGATTTGAAGAAATTTCCTTAATTTTAGCTGGTTTATGTACACCATTAGTTTTTTCTGTTCATACTATAGTTTCATTTGATTTTTCAACTTCTGTTATAAAAGGTTGGCATAGCACCATATTTCCTCCTTATTTTGTAGCAGGTGCTATATTTTCTGGGTTTGCTATGGTTCAAACTTTACTTGGTGTAGCAAGAAAAGTTCTTTCTTTAGAAAGTTATATAACAAGAAATCATATAGAATATATGAATATGATTATTTTATTGACAGGAGGAATTGTTTTATTAGCTTATATTTCAGAATTTATTCTTGCTTGGTATTCAGGAAATCCTTTTGAAAAATTTATTTATTTTTCTAAAGAAGCTGCTAAAGGTCCATTTTGGTGGGCTTTTTGGGCATTAATTATTTGTAATATTATCATTCCTCAATTTTTATGGATAAAATATATACGAAGAAGTTTTTTTTGGTCTTATGTAATAGCTATAATTATAAATATAGGAATGTGGTTTGAAAGATTTGATATTATTGTTTTAAATATAAGTCATGATTATCTTCCTTCTTCTTGGACCGGTTTTATTCCATCATTTGTAGATGTTGGAATATTTATAGGAACTATTGGTTTATTTTTTATTCTTTATTTATTATACATACGTACATTTCCAGTTATTTCACAATCAGAATTAAAAACAATATTAAAAACTGATAATAAAAAACCAGAAAATGAATAATAATAAATATATACATGCATTATATGATAATGATTCTACACTAATAAACAGTATTAAAATTATTCAAAGTAATAATTATAGCATACATGAAGTATATTCACCTTTTCCAATTCATAATTTGGATAAAATTCTTAAATTAAAGAAAACTAATTTATCTTTTTTATCTTTTATATATGGATTATTTGGATTTTTTATAGCAAGTTTATTAATTTGGTATACTATGATTTTTGATTGGCCTCAAAATATCGGAGGTAAACCATCTTTTTCCTTTATCAGAAATGTTCCTTCTTTTATACCTATAATATTTGAATTATCTATTTTTTTTTCTGCACATTTTATGTGTATCACTTATCTTATTCAATGTAGGTTATTTCCAGGATTTATACGAAAAAATCCGGATCCAAGAACTACTGATGATATGTTTTTAATGGAAATTAATATTAAAAAAGATACTCAAAAAATAATAAATTTATTGAAAAAAAATGGAGCAATAGAAGTTCTTATAAAAGAAAAAATTAAATAACTCTTTTGAATTATGAAAAATATTTATAGAGTTATTATTATAATATTAAATGCTTTTTTATTAGGATCCTGTTGGTTTGATAAAACAAAACCAAATATAGTTTATATGCCAGATATGTATTATTCAGATGCATATGAACCTTATTCAGATCCTTATTTTAATTATAATAAAAAAATGAAAGAAATTAAAATTCCATTATTTTTAAATGGAAAAACTTCTTCTCTTTTACCAGTAAAAAATACTATTCCAAGAACTAATTTTTATGATTCAATTTCCTATAAAATATCCAATCAAGGATTTAATTTTTCTAAAAAAATTATTACATATTCTTTTCCTAGAAAAGGATATACAGAAGATTTTTTAAAAAGAGGAGAAAAATTATATCAAATTAATTGTTCTATATGCCACGGAAATAATGGAGATGGACAAGGTAAATTAGTAAAAAATGAAAAAATTTTAGGAATTCCTAATTATAAAGATAGAAATATAACTATTGGAAGTGTTTATTATGTTATAAAATATGGTAAAAATAATATGAATTCTTATGCTTCTCAATTAAATGAAATAGATAGATGGAAAATAGCAGAATACGTAATGTATTTAAAAAACAAATAAATATGCATCATTTTTTTAAAAAAAAGAAACAAATTTATATTTTGATAATGATCATAGGTTTTATTTTTATTCTTTTTGATAAAATATTTTTAGAAAAAAATATAATTAAAAATACAGAAATAAATAATAGTATTTGTACAGGATTATATATTTCTATTTTTTATTTTACTTCTATATCTTTAGGTTCTCTATTTTTTTTAAGCATACAAAATGTTTCCAAATCAGGATGGTCAGTTATTATTCACCCAATTATGGAAAAAATAGCTTCTTTTATTCCATATGGATGTTTTATGATTTTTATCATTTTATTATTAAATGCCATGAATTTTATACATATATTTCATTGGATGGATTATTATTTATATGATGATACTTATGGTAAGTATGATAAAATTATTGTAAATAAAAAATTTTTTTTAAATATTCCTTTTTTTTTAATGAGAAGCATTATCTATACATTAGGATGTAGTTTTTTTTATTTAAAAATTAAAAAAATTTCTTCTATATTAAATAAAACACATTCTTTGAATGATTATAAAAAATTATATTTTATATCTGTTATTTTTATTATATTTTTTTCTATTATTTCTATATTCATGGCATGGGATTGGATTATGTCTTTAAATCCACATTGGATTAGCACTTTATTTGGATGGTATGTTTTGAGTAGTTATATAGTGACAGGAATATCTACTATTACAATAATATCTATTTACCTTAATAAAAAAGGATTTTTTCCATTATTTAGAAATAGTCATTTACATGATTTAAGTAAATATTTATTTTCTAGTAGTTTACTATGGACTTATATTTGGTTTTCACAATTTTTACTTTATTGGTACGGAAATATTCCAGAAGAAATTATTTACTTCTTAAAAAGAGAAGAAATGTATAATTCTATTCATTTATGGATGCTTATTCCAAATTTTATAATACCTTTTTTTGGATTAATAAATAGTAAAAATAAATATGATCCTAAAATTGTATTCACAATATCTTTAATTTTATTAATTGGACATTATATAGATATATATAATTTAATAGCGCCAGATATTTATAATAATGGTCTAAAATTTGGTATATCGGAAATAGGTTCTTTTTTATTAATAGGTAGTTTTTTTAGTTATATTTTGTTTATTAATTTCAATAAAAATAAAAAAGAATTAAATCATTATACAGGAAATCCTTTTTTTAAAGAAAGTAAAAAATATAAATATCCTCATATATAATATATACATCTATAATAAATAGATACATCATAAAAATTTTTCATAAGAAAAAAATAATATTCATCATTACTTTAATTTTACTATTTATTTTTATCTTTAACGAAATTCATTATAGATTTATTAGAACCAAAAAGAGTTAATATATCTCCTTTTTGCAAAATAGTATCACCTGTAACTAATCCAATAACTTTTCTTTTTGAATTTTTTTTTAAATACAAAGGATTTTTTATATCTCGTATTACAGTAATTAAAGAAACAGAATATTTTTGCGTTAATCTTAAACTTTTAACAGATTTTCCATTAAAAGAATATGGAGAAAAAACTTCTGCTATAGAGTGTTTATTATCTACTCTAAAATAATCTAAAGCATAATTGAACGAAATTTGTTTTGTTAATCTAAAAGCAGCATCCTGTTCTGGATGTACTACATCATTAATTCCCATTGCTTCTAATATGGTGTCATGTATCTTTGATAAAGATCTACTAACTATTCTAAGATTTTTATACTTTTTAAGTATAGCCGTAGTTACTATTGATGAACCTTCGTTTTCTCCAATAGCTACAATTCCTAAATCTGCTTGCTGAATAGGTAATACTTTATAAGCAGCTTCATTATTAGCATCCATACATACTACATTTGCTATATGATCTTTTAATAAATCTACTTTTTCCATTTTATGATCTATTCCAAAAACTTCATGTCCATTATCTGTTAAATGTAGAGCTAAAGATCTTCCAAAATTTCCTAAACCAATAATTATAATTTTCATGTTTTTATAATGTTAATCAACTAATAAGAATATTTCCTTTAGGAAATCTATAATAATAATGAGAACTAATTTTATTTTTTAATAATCCCATCATTACGTTAAATACTCCTATTCTTCCTAATAACATTAAACATATTAAAACTAACTTACTTCCATTAGATAAATTAGAAGTTATCCCTAAAGATAACCCTGCTGTTGAAAAAGCAGAAAAAACTTCAAAAGAAATAGATAAAATATCTTCTTTAGGATCCAAAAAAATAATAAGTAAAATACTTATATATATTACAATTAATGATAACATAATAATTGAAAAAGCTAATCGAACAGATTCTGAAGATATTTCTTTTCTTTGTATTTCTAATCTATTTTTTCCTCTAGATAAAGAAAAAATATTCATTAAAGCTAATGCAAAAGTACTTGTTTTAATACCTCCACCAGTAGAAGCTGGAGAAGCTCCTATCCACATTAAAAAAATCGTAAAAAAAATAGTTATTGGAGATAAATTATTCATATTAATAACATGAAAACCAGCTGTTCTAGATGTAGCAGAAGAAAAAAATGAAGCAATAAATTTTCCATAAAAAGAAGAATGTTCTGAAAGAGAAAAATTATATTCACTGATATAATAAAAAATAGTTCCAAAAAAAAGTAAAAAAAAAGTTGTTGTGACAACAATTTTAGTATTTAAAGTTACTACATGTACAGGATAACGAAAATATTCATCTTTAAAAATTTTATAAAAATATTTTTTCATATTTAACCATATATATGTAAAAAAATTAAATAAAATATTGAACCCTATTCCACCCAATATTAATAAAAAAGCAATAATTATTTGTAAATAATAATTAAATCTTACAGATTGTGAATATAAACCTTGACTTAGGGTAGAGAATCCACTATTACAAAAAGAAGATATAGAATGAAAAATAGAAAAAAATAAAGGACTATCATTGTCTAGATATACTATATTTTTGTTATTATTAATAGAAAAATAAATTAATAAAGTTCCTATAAATTCTATTGTTAGAGTAAATAATACGACCTTTACAGCTAAACTAAGAACGTTATTAGTTGTTTTTGTATTTAAAAAATTACTAACAAAAATAGCTTCTTTAAAAGAAAATCCATCTCTAAAAAAATAACTAAAAAAAGAAGTTATAGTTAAAATTCCTAATCCTCCTAATTCAATTAAAATAAGTATAATAACTTTTCCTAAATAAGTAAAATCTTTAGCTGTATCCAATACAACTAATCCCGTAACACATACAGCACTAGTAGAAGTAAATAAGGCATCTATAAATGATATTTTTTTTACTGTAGATGATGGAAGCATTAATAAAAAAGATCCTAAAAAAGATAAAAAAATAAAACTTATAATAAATACGAAAGCAGGATTATGTATTTTAACATATATTTTTCGCATAAAATATGTTACACGAATAAGTATGTATAAAATTAAACTAATCAATAAATATATTTTAATATCATCTGTAATTTTTCCATTATTGTATATAAATATTTTTATAAAAGAAAAAAAAAGAAAGATTACTAATATAGAAAAAGATAAAAAAATCATAGATTTATAATTTTTTGGTAAATTGTTTTTACAAAAAATGATAAAAATATGTAAAAAAATTATTGTTAATACTATTGTTATAATAATTTCTGAATTAAAAAATCGGAAAGTTTTCCATCCTAAAGAAATAATTATATAAATAAATATAATTGGAGTTAATATTTCTAAAATATTTCGGAATTTAATTTGAATCATGATATTTATAAAATATTTTTTAGTATTTTTTTCCTTATTTTTATTATAATATTTTTAGCATATTGAAATATAATTATATCATAATTAGTACATATTATAATTTTATTAATTTAATATTTATATTTTTTATTAAATTTTATGATGTATTACAATAATAATTTTTTTTAAAAAAGTACATTTTATACTGATTATATATAAAAAAAATATATCAATTTTTATATTATATATAAATTATTTTAATTATTATATGATATAATATAATACGATATAATTATTAATGTTTTTTTTAATAGATTTATTATTTTTTAATTATAAATAAAAAGGTATATATTTTTCAATATTTTCAAATTTTTTATTGCAGAATTTTACATAAGAAATGTAAGACATATCCATTGCAGATGGATAATTTTTTAAAAAAAAGATTTTATTAGAAAATAGTTTTGTATCAAAAAAATTTTTTTTACCTATAAAATATACTTTCTCATTTTTTGTTAAATGTGTAAAAAAATCATCATTAATTTTTTTGATACAAATAGAATTTAATCTCTTTTTTGATTTAGAAAATAATGTTGTATAAAATAAATCAGATTTAGCATGTATTATTGGAATCAATAATCCACTTTTTATATTTACTTTTTGAATAATAATAGTTAAAGAATCTATAGATAATAAAGGAATTTTTAATGAAAAACATAAACCTTTAGCTGCTGATGATCCTATTCTTAAAGAAGTATATGATCCTGGACCTTTACTGACACAAATAGATTTTAAATCTTTAAGATGTATTTTAGAAATTTCTGTAGCATATTTTATAAATGTATGTAATTTTTCTGAATGAAAATATTTTTCAGAACATTCTTCTACAGAAGTTAGACATATTCCATTTTTAGCAATACTTACTGAACAATTTTTAGTAGAAGTTTCTAAATTTAGAATTAAAGACATATAAATTTTTTTATTTTGAAAACAAAAAAGATAATCAAATATATTGTATCCTGGTTAAAAAAATATATTTATAAATCTAAATCAAATGGTTTTATAATAGGAATATCTGGAGGAATAGACTCTTCTGTTACTTCTTTTCTTGTTTCTATGACAAAATTTCCTACTCTAATTTTAGAAATGCCTATTTTAGAAAAAAAAATAAATTTTTTATCTAGAAAACATGTACAATTTTTAACTAAAAAATTTTCAAATGTTTTTTATTTAAAAAAAGATTTATCTATTTTATTTACTTCTTTTTGTAAAGTAATTAACAAAAAAAATAAAAGATATTCTTTAGAATTAGCTAATGTTCAATCCCGTTTTCGTATGTTAACTTTATATTATTATGCTAATATAAAAAATTATCTTGTTGTTGGAACTGGAAATAAAGTAGAAGATTTTGGTGTAGGTTTTTTTACAAAATATGGAGATGGAGGAGTAGATTTGCATCCTATAGCTGATTTAATGAAAAGTGAAATTCGTTTAATTGCAAAAGAATTAAACATTGCATATGAAATTCAAAAAGCAAAACCAACAGATGGTCTTTGGGAAGATGAACGATCAGATGAAGATCAATTAGGTGCAACTTATGAGGAATTAGAATGGGCAATGAAAATAACAAAAAAAAAATATTATAATTTTTCTAATAAAAAAGAACAAGAAATTTTCAAAAAATTTCAAATTTTAAATCAAAAAAATAAACATAAAATGAAACTTATTCCTGTTTGCAGGATACCTTCTTTTCTTAAAAAAGAAATATCAAAATGATATGTAAAAAAATAAAATAATAGTAAAAACATAAATAATATACATCCATAATCCTTTTCGTAACTTTGTTTTTATATGGATTAAGTTCATTCTATGCATGGAAGAAAAAAATAAAAAATTTTTAAAAAATTTAATAAATAATGAAAATTATTTACATAAAAATATTTTTTTAATGAGTGATAAAGAAAAAATTGAAAAAATAGAAAAATATTTTTTTCAAATTATGAAAATATTAGGTTTAGATATGAACGACGATAGTTTACGTCGTACTCCAAAACGTGTTGCAAAAATGTTTATTCAAGAAATATTTAGTGGACTTAATCCAAATAATACTCCTAATATTTCTATTTTTGAAAATAAATATAAATATAATCAAATGCTAATAGAAAAAAATATAACAGTTTATTCTACTTGCGAACATCATTTTCTTCCAATTGTAGGAAAAGCTCATGTTGGTTATATTTCTAATGGAAAAGTTGTAGGACTTTCTAAAATTAATAGAATTGTAAATTTTTATGCAAAAAGACCACAAATTCAAGAACGTTTAACTATACAAATTGTTGAATTTTTACAAAAAATGTTACATACACAAGATGTAGCTTGTGTTATAGAAGCAAAACATTTATGTGTAAATTCTCGTGGAATTAAAGATATAGATAGTAGCACTATTACTACTAAATTAGTAGGATCTTTTCAAAAAAATTCAGAAATTCGAAGAGAATTTCTACATCATATTAAAATTTCTTAAAGAAAAAAAAAATATGAATGAAATATATAATTTAAAATTATATAATTCTTTAACAGGTCAAAAAGAATTATTTAAACCAATTCATAAAAAATATGTAGGAATTTATGTTTGTGGTCCTACAGTTTATAATAACCTACATTTAGGAAATTGTCGAACTTTCATATCATTTGATATTGTTTTTCGTTATTTAAAATATTTAGGTTATAAAGTTCGTTATGTTAGAAATATTACTGATGTTGGACATTTAGAAAATGATTTAGAAGATAAAATTTCTAAAAAATCTCGTATAGAAAAAATAGAACCTATGGAGGTAGTTCATAAATATACTCTTTCTTTCCATAATTTATTAAATATTTTAAATGTTCAACCTCCAAATATAGAACCAACAGCTACAGGTCATATAATAGAACAAATAGATATGATTAAAAAATTAATTGAAAAAAATTTAGCATATGAAGTAAATGGTTCTGTTTATTTTAATTTGAAAGAATATGAAAAATTATATTCTTACGGAATTCTTAGTAAGAATAAAATTGATAATCTTTTCAAAAAAAAATTAAATTTTTCATTAGAAAAAAAAAATCCACAAGATTTTTCTCTTTGGAAAAAGGCTTCTTCTAGTCATATTATGAATTGGAATTCTCCATGGGGAAAAGGATTCCCTGGTTGGCATATAGAATGTACTGTTATGAGTACAAAATATTTAGGAGAGACTTTTGATATTCATGGAGGTGGTATTGATCTAAAATTCCCTCATCATGAATGTGAATTAGCACAAGCTAAAGCTATTTATAATAATAAAAGTAATTTTGCTCATTATTGGATGCATACTAATATGTTAACTTTAAATGGTAAAAAAATGAGTAAATCAACAGGAAATTTTTTAGAAATAAAAGATATCATTCAATCCTATAAAAAACCTTTTTTTCCAAGCATTCTAAGATTTTTTATGTTGCAATCTCATTATAGAAGTGTTATGAATTTTTCAAATCAAGGACTTATAAATGCAGAAAAAGGATATAATAAAATTATGAATTCTATAAAAATATTAAAAAATTTTTCTCCAAAAATATCAAAAAAAAATAATAATATTTTTGATGTATCTCATTGGATTAATGATTGTCATAAAGCTATTAATGATGATTTTAATATTCCATTATTAATTTCTTATTTATTTAAAGCTACTCATTTTATTCATTCTATAAATGATATAAATATAGAAAAACATAACATAAATTTATTGAAAAAATATATGATTCATTTTGTTTTTGATATTCTAGGTCTTCAAGAAAAAGAAAAAAAAATAGAAAATAACTATCTTAGTTCTGAAAAAAAACTAAGAATACTTATCCATCGATTAATTAAATTTCATATGGAAGCAAGAAAACAACAAAATTGGATTATTTCGGATAGAATTCGTAAAGAACTATCATACATAGGAATATCATTACATGATGAAAAATTATTTTAATGCTTGATCTATATCCTCTATAAGATCTTCTACATTTTCTATTCCCATAGATAAACGAATAAGAGAATCCTGTATACCAGCATTCATTCTAATTTTTAAAGGAGTAGATTTATGAGTCATAGTTGATGGATGACAAATTAAACTTTTTGTTCCTCCTAAACTTTCTGCTAACTTAAATACATTAGTTGATGTAACAATTTTTTTTGCTGATTCTATTGTATCATTTTTTAAACTAAAAGAAACAATTCCTCCAAAATATCTTTGTTGTTTAACTGCTATTAAATGATTTTTATGATTTGATAATCCAGGATAATAAACTTTATCAATACAGGAATTTTTTTTCTTTTCTAAAAAAGAAGCAATTTGAAACGCATTTTTAGATTGTTTTTTAATACGTAAAAATAAAGTTTGACAACCTCTAATTGTTAACCAACAATCAATAGGAGACAATACTCCTCCACTTGCATTTTGTATATATTTCAATTTTTCATATAAATCTGGTTTTTTTACTGTAATCAATCCAGCTAACACATCAGAATGTCCTGATAAATATTTTGTAGCACTATGAATGATAATATCTGCACCTAACTTAAGAGGATTTTGAATAGCAGGAGAAGCAAAAGTATTATCCACTACAACCAATATTTTGGAATTTTTTTTCTTAGATTTATTACTAATATATTTTATATCAGATATTTTTAAAGTAGGATTTGTAGGACTTTCTAGCCAAACTAATTTTGTTTTATTAGAAATTTCAGATATAGCTTTTTCTGCATTAGTTGTGTCTACAAATTTAGTACTAATTCCTAATTTTTTATACAAATTCAATAAACGAAAAGTTCCTCCATAAATATCATCAACAGCTACAATTTCATCTCCACATTCTAATAATTTTAAAACAGCATCTATAGATGCTAAACCTGATGAAAATGCTAAACTAGCATAACCGTATTCTAAATCAGTAATTAAACGTTCTAATATTTTTCTTGTAGGATTATTTGTTCTTGTATAATCAAATCCTTTATGAACTCCAGGAGATTCCTGTACATAAGTTGATGTTTGATATATTGGTGTTGAAATAGCTCCTGTAAGAGGATCTGATAAAATATTTTGAATGAGCTTTGTTTCTTCCTTCATTATCATTGTATTGTAAATTTCATAATAAAATTGTATGTAAATAAAAATACAAATGTACTTAAAATGAAAATACAATTTTTATTAGAAAAATTATTTTCATTAAAAATAATACTTTTTTTTTGAAAAAAATATAAATTTGTTTCCTATTTTTTGATTATAAAGTAAATGATTTCAAAAAATTTATTATTCTTATTTTTATCTTTATTTTTATATAAAAATACAAGTAATACACTTGATGATATAAATAAGGATAAGAAAAATAAAATAAATATATCTCATACAATTTTTGAACATATAAATGATTCTTATGAATGGAATATTATAGGAAATCACAATAATGGAATTATTTTATATTTTCCTATTATTTTATGGAATCGTAATCATGGTTTAGAAATTTTTTCTTCATACAAATTATCAAATGGAAAAATAGTTAAAGGAAAATATGGATATTATAAAATTTTTCATGGAAAAATATATAATACTAATTCTATTGGAATAATTTATTTAAATTCAAAAGGGATTCCTATGAATAATAAACCTTGGGATTTTTCTATTACAAAAAATGTAATCGCTCTTTTTATTTCTTTTTTTTTATTATGTTACCTTTTTATTCGAATGAAACATAGCTATAAAAATGATAAAATTAAATGGAGTTTTGGTATTTTTTTAGAATTTTTAATTCTATTTATACGTGATAAAATAGCAATTCCAAATATTGGAGAAAAAAAATATAAGAAATATTTTCCTTTTTTATTAACATCATTTTTTTTTATATTATTTAATAATTTGATGGGTCTTATTCCAGTATTTCCAAATATTACAGGAAATATAAATATAACATTTGTTTTAGCTATAACTACATTTATAATAACTAATATAAATGCAAGTAAAAGTTATTGGAAGCATACATTTTGGACACCAGGGGTCCCAATAATAATTAAATTTTTATTAGCTATTATAGAGTTTATTGGAATTTTTATTCGTCCATTAACTTTATGTATTCGTTTATTTGCTAATATTACTGCTGGTCACATAATTATTTTAAGTTTTATTTGTCTTATTTTTATTTTTCAAAATTTTTTTATAGCCGGTTTTTCCATAATTTTCGGTTTTTTTATTTCTATGTTAGAAATTATGGTGTCTTTTTTACAAGCTTTTATTTTTACTACTTTATCTTCTTTACTTATAGGAATGTCTGTTAAAAATTATGAAAGTAAAACACATTAAAAATTAATTAATTAAATTATATGGATATAGATTTAACTTACTCTGGATTAGCTGCTTTAGGAGCAGGAATTGCTGTAATAGGAGCTGGATTAGGAATTGGAAGAATTGGAAGTTCTGCAATGGATGCTATTGCTAGACAACCTGAAGCTTCAGAAAAAATACAAAATGCGATGATTATTGCAGCTGCATTGATTGAAGGAGCCGCTTTATTTGGAATAGTAACTACATTACTAGCTGTATTTAAATAATAATAAAAATGGATTTAGTTACTCCTTCTATTGGATTGATTTTTTGGCATACTATAATATTTGTAACTCTTATATTATTTCTTTCCAAATTTGCTTGGAAGCCAATTATGAATTTTATTGATCAAAGAGAAAAAAAAATTGAAATGTCTATTAACAATGCATATAAAATAAAAAATGAATTAAAAAATGTAGAAAATCAAAAAAATAAAATATTAAAAGAAACTCATATAAAAAGAGATATGATTTTAAAAGAAGCTATTCAAATTAAGGAAAAAATAAAATTAGAAGCAAAAAAAGAAAGTATAATTGAAAAAAAAAAAATTATAGAAGAAACAAAAAAAAGTATTCAAATAGAAAGAAAAGCTGCTATTTTTGATTTAAAAAATCAAATAGGAGATATTTCTGTAAAAATAGCTGAAAAAATATTAAAACAAGAGTTATCTCAAATAAACAAACAATATAAATTTATAAAAGAATTGGTAGATAAATTATCTTAATTAACTAATTTAAATTTGATGGAATATTTTAAATAAATAAAAATGTTTTTAAATAAAAAAATAATTCAACATTACGCTAGAATTTTTTTTGAATATTCTATCATGAATAATAATAATTTAAATGATTTTTTTTATAAAAAAGTAAAAAAAATATCTTATTTATTATATAATCATTCATATTTAAATAAAATTATTAATACATCATTATTAAATTCTAAAAAAAAAATAGAAATTTTTAAAAAAATTCTTTATCCTTTTGATATTTCACTTTTTCAATTTGTAAAACTTTTAATTTTAAAAAAAAGAGAAACTTTTTTAAAAGAAATTTTTTTAAAATATCAAGAAATATATAAAGAGGAAAAAAAAGGTTTTATAAAATGTATTATTATTTCTACATTTTATTTAAGTATCGATATACAAAAAATGATTATATATCAAATTAAAAAACTTAATCCTAAGTATCAAAAAAAACAATTTCAAATCATTAATCAAATAGATAAATCTATTATTGGAGGTATTTTATTGCGGATAGGATACAAAGAATGGGATTTTAGTATTAAAAGTCAATTATATTATATTAAAAAAAATTTTAAATATTAATTAAATAAATATTTTATTTATATGTCAGATTTAAAATATTCAGAAATATCATCGATTCTTAAAGAACAATTATTAGATTTTAAATTTGAATCAAAATTATCTGAATCTGGTATTATTATTCAAGTAGGAGATGGAGTAGCTAGATCTGTTGGTCTAAATTCTGCTTTTTATGGAGAATTAGTAGAATTTAATAATGGAATAAAAGGAATAGTTCTTAATTTAGAAGAAGATCATGTTAGTATTGTTTTGCTTAGTTCATCAAAAAATATAAAAGAAGGAGATATAGTTAAAAGAACAGGAAAAGTTTTTTCTATAAAAGTTGGAGAAGGTATGTTAGGTCGTGTTATTAATGTATTAGGAAATCCTATTGATGGAAAAGGACCTATAGAAGGAAAATTGTTTGATATGCCTTTAGAAAGAAAAGCTCCAGGTGTTATTTACAGGGAACCTGTGAAAGAACCTCTTCAAACTGGAATTAAATTTATAGATTCCATGATTCCTATAGGAAAAGGACAAAGAGAATTAATTATTGGAGATAGACAAACTGGAAAAACAACAATAGCTATTGATACTATCATTAATCAGAAAAGATTTTATGAACAAAATAATCCGGTTTATTGTATTTATGTAGCTATTAGTCAAAAAGGTTCTACTATTGCTAGAATAGCAAACATTTTACAAGAAAAAGGAGCTATGCCTTACACAATAATAGTTTCATCAAACTCATCTGAACCAGCTTCTATGCAAGTTTTTTCTCCTTTTTCAGGTACTTCTATTGGAGAATATTTTCGTGATACTGGTCGTTCTTCTTTAGTAATATATGATGATCTGTCAAAACAAGCTGTTTCTTATAGAGAAATTTCTCTTTTATTACGACGTCCTCCTGGTAGAGAAGCTTATCCAGGAGATGTTTTTTATTTACATTCTCGTCTTTTAGAACGTGCATCTAAAATTATTAAAGATCAAAAAATGGCTGAAAAAATGAATGATATTCCAGAATCCATTAAAAAAATGGTAAAAGGAGGAGGTTCTTTGACAGCTTTACCTATTATTGAAACACAGTCTGGTGATATATCTTCTTATATTCCTACTAATGTCATTTCTATAACAGATGGACAAATTTTTTTAGAAAAAGATTTATTTCATTCTGGAGTACGTCCCGCAATTAATGAAAGTATATCTGTTTCTCGTGTAGGAGGATCTGCTCAAATTAAATCAATGAGAAAAATATCTGGAACTCTAAAATTAGATCAAGCTCAATTTAGAGAATTGGAATCTTTTTCAAAATTTGGTTCTGAATTAGATTCATCTACTATGGAAATTATAAAAAAAGGAAAAATAAATATAGAAATTTTAAAACAAAAGCCTCATTCTCCGTATGATATAGCAGATCAAATAGCCATAATTTATATTGGAACTAAAAATATTTTAAAAAATGTTTCTATTGATAAAATTTCAAATTTTGAAAAAGAATATCTTTTTTATTTAAAAGAAAAACATAAAGATTTATTAATTTCATTAAAAAATGGAATATTTGATGATTCAATATCTGAAATATTAGAAAAAGTAGCTTTAGAATTAAGTAAAAAATACGTATCCTAATTTTTTTTTATGTCTAATCCAAAAGAGATTAAAAGAAGAATATCATCTATAGAATCAGTTATTAAAACGACGGAAGCTATGAAAATGATCTCTATTGTAAAATTAAAAAAAACTAAAAATTTATTAATAAATGTTAAAAATTATTCAGATCATATAGAATTACTTTTTTCAGATTTTTTTTTAATAGAAAAAAAAGAAAATATTCAAAAAAATAAATTTTTTTTAATAGAAAAAAAAGAAAATATTCAAAAAAATAAATTATTTATTGTATTTACTTCTAATCGTGGATTATGCGGATCTTTTAATTCATCAATTTTTGAAAAAATTAATTTTTTATTTCAAAAAAATAATTATTCATATAATGAATGTATGTTTTTTTCAATTGGAAAAAAAGGATTTGACTTTTTAAGAAAAAGATATAAAATTTATGATAAAAAAAATAATTGGATTAATTTAATAGATGATTTTACTATAATTCATGATAATATTAAATTTTTAACAAAAAAATTAATTTTAAATTTTATAAAAAAAGATTTTTATTCTATTTATTTGATATATAATAATTTAAAAAATTCTTTATTTCAAGAAGTAATTATAGAAAAATTACTTCCAATAAATATTGAAAATTTTCAAAAAAAAAGAAAAAAAACAGAAATTAATTATCTTATAGAACCTTCTAAAAAGGAAGTATTTGATTATTTAATACCCAAATTTATAAATACAAAATTATTAAAGATTTTTTTAGAATCTTCTGTATCAGAACACACAGCACGTATGATATCTATGCATAAAGCCACAGAAAATGCATTGGATATAAAAAATAATTTAATATTAAATTATAATAAAGAAAGACAAACTATAATTACAAAAGAAATACTTGAAATTATTAGTGGATTAGAATCTTTAAATGAAAAAAAATAAATTATTATCAATTTTATTTTTTTTATAAATAGATTGTATATTATGAAATAATTATGGAAAAAATATTAACAGGAATTAGAAGTACAGGAACTCCTCATTTAGGAAATATTTTAGGTGTTATAATTCCATCAATCAATATTGCTAATAAAAATAAAAAAGATTCTTCATTTATATTTATAGCAGATTTACATTCTATGATTCAAATAAATAATATTAAAACAATAAAAAATAATATTTATCAAATTGCAGCAGCATGGTTAGCTTTTGGTTTAAATACAGAAAATTGTTTTTTTTATAGACAATCTGATATTTCAGAAGTAACGGAATTAGCTTGGTATTTTAGTTGTTTTTATCCCTATCAAAGACTGACATTAGCTCATTCATTTAAAAATGAAATTCAAAAAAAAAATAAAGAAAAAATTAGTTTAGGATTATTTTCTTATCCTATTTTAATGGCTGCTGATATTTTACTTTATAATGCCAAAATTATTCCTGTTGGTAAAGATCAATTACAACATATAGAAATAGCTAGACGAATAGCAAATTCTTTTAATAAAAAAATAGGTACTAAATTATTTTCATTACCTAATGCTTTTTTACAAAAAAAAACTATGTCTGTACCTGGAATAGATGGAGAAAAAATGAGTAAATCGAAAAATAATTTGATTAACATCTTTTCTTCAGATGAAATTTTAAAAAAACAAATTATGAGTATTCGTACAGATAATAAATCTTTAAAAGAAAAAAAAAATACTGAAACAGATTATATAATGTCTTTATATAAATTAATAGCAACTTCTGATAAAATTGTTAAAATGAAAGAAAAATATAAAAAAGGAGGATATGGATATAATGATGCAAAAATAGCTTTGTATGAGCTTATAATTTCTAAATTTGCAATAGAAAGAAAAAAATTTTTTTCTTTTATAAAAAAGGAATCTTTATTAGATCATATTCTTTTTTTAGGTGCTAAAAAAGCAAAAAAAATAGCTAGTGAAAGGTTGAATAAAATTAGAAAATATTTGAAATTAAACCCTTTAATTTAATAAAATTAATGTCATAATGACAGAAATAAATTATGGCAAATCTTTTGCTTTTTAACTAATATAGTTATGTTGAAAATATTTAATTATGGATATTCATCAAAAAAATACTGAAAAACAATCATATTCATCTAATTCATCTAATGATGCCTGTAATGTTGGATCTTTTTCTTGTTCAGATGAAATACAGGATCCATTGAAAAAAGAAATACAATTTTTGAAAGAAGAATTAGAAAAAGAAAAAAATAAGTTTTTACGTCTTTTTGCAGAATTTGAAAATTATAAAAAACGTATTAAAAAAGAAAGATTAGATATTTTTATAACAGTTCATGAACAAATTTTTATAGATTTAATTCCAATTTTAGATGATTTTGAAAGAGGAATTAAAGAGTTAAAAAAATATAAAGATGAATATTTAGTTCAAGGAATTTTTTTAATACAAGAAAAATTGATTAAAATTTTAAAAGAAAAAGGATTAAATAAAATAAAAATTAAAAAAGGAGATGATTTTAATACAGATTTACACAATGCTATTTCACAAGTTCCAGTTATTACAGAAAATTTAAAAGGAAAAATTATAGAAATTATAGAAGCTGGATATATTATTAAGGAAAAAGTCATACGACATGCAAAAGTTATAACCGGAAAATAAATTTTTATCTTCATGGTAAAAAAAGATTATTACGAAGTATTAGGAATTTCTAAAAATGCTTCTTTAGAAGAAATTAAAAAAGCTTATCGAAAATTAGCAATAAAATATCATCCAGATAAAAATTTGGATAATAAAAAAAAAGCAGAAGAAAAATTTAAAGAAGCCGCTGAAGCCTATGAAGTTTTAAGTAATACAGAAAAAAGAAAACGTTATGATAAATTTGGTCATTCTGGTGTGAAAGAAAGTGTTTCTGGTTCAGGAATGAATATGGAAGATATTTTTACGAATTTTGGAGATATTTTTGCAGATGCATTTGGAGAAGGATTTTCTAGTTTTGGATTTGGAAGATCTAATCGTCATAAAACTATTAAAGGAAGTGATTTAAGAATAAAAGTAAAATTGTCACTAGAAGAAATAGCTCATGGAATAGACAAAAAAGTTAAAGTAAAAAGATTAAAAATAGCCAAAGGAATAAAATTTAGAAATTGTTCATCTTGTAATGGAACTGGTCAAATTATACGTATTACTAATACTATTTTAGGAAGAATGCAAACAACTTCTCAATGTCATATATGTTCAGGTACTGGAAAAAATATTGAAAATATACCTTATGGAGCTAATAGACATGGATTAATTAAAGAAGAAGAATTGGTTAATATTAAAATTCCAGCAGGACTTACAGAAGGAATTCAACTGAAAGTTTCTGAAAAAGGAAATGAAGCTCCATTTGGAGGAATTTCTGGAGATTTAATTGTATTAATTGAAGAAATTCCTCATAATCAATTGAAAAGAGAAGGAATTAATCTTCATTATGATTTGTATATTTCTTTTCCAGATGCAATATTAGGAGCCTCAAAAGAGGTTCCAACTATTAATGGTAAAGCAAGAATAAAAATAGATGCAGGAACACAATCAGGAAAAACTCTTAGATTAAAAAATAAAGGATTACCTAATATTGAAGGATATGGATATGGAAGTCTTTTTATTCATGTTAATGTTTGGACTCCAAAAAAAATTAATGATGAACAAAGAAAATTTTTTGAAAAAATGAGAAAAAATGAAAATTTTTTTCCACATCCCGGTAATTCAGAAAAATCATTTTTTGATCGTGTAAGAGAAATGTTTTTTTAAAAAAAAAGAAAAATATTTTTTTTTGCATAAATTTTATATATTAATATTCTTTTATTTTTATTAAAATAATAATTATCATATTAATAATAATTTATGCAAAAAATAGTAGCAGTTGGACTTTCAGGAGGAGTAGATTCAAGTGTCGCTGCATTAATTCTTAAAAAGAAAGGTTATAAAGTTATTGGTTTATTTATGCATAATTGGGAAGAGGAAGATTATGTTGATAATAAATGTAATACTTGGAAAGAAGATATAATTGATGCTATGTTGGTGTCTCAACAATTAAATATACCTTTTCAAGTAATTGAAATGAAAAATGAATATAAAAAATATGTAATTAATTACATGTTTAATGAATATAGTTTAGGAAAAACTCCTAATCCAGATATATTATGTAATAGAGAAATTAAATTCAATTTTTTTTTAAAAAAAGCTATTGATTTAGGAGCGGATTGTATTGCTACAGGACATTATGTATATAAAAAAAAAATTATAAAAAATAAAAAAATAATTTATCGTCTTTTAATAGGAAAAGATCTTAATAAAGATCAATCATATTTTTTATGTCAATTAACGCAATATCAATTAAAAAAATCCTTATTTCCATTAGGATTATTAACAAAAAATCAAGTTAGAAAAATAGCACATCAAAATGGATTACATAACGCTCATAAAAAAGAATCACAAGGTCTTTGTTTTGTAGGTAAAATTAAATTATCAAAATTTTTACAAAAAAAAATTCTTCCTAAAAAAGGAGAGGTAATTTGTATTACAACTGATTCTTTTATAGATAAAGAAAATAAATCCTTTTTTTCTAAGGAAGAAGAATTATTTTTTTTATCTAGAAAAAAAAAATATAAAAAATCAGATGGAAAAGTAATTGGATATCATCAAGGAGCTCATTGTTTTACTAAAGGTCAACGTAAAGGAATATCTTTAGGTGGTTATTCAGAACCTCTTTTTGTTATTGAAACCGATGTTAAAAACAATATTGTTTATACTGGAATAGGTAAAAAACATCCAGGATTATATAGAAAATATTTATTTATTCAAGAAAAAAATATTCATTGGTTAAGGGAAGATTTGAGTATTAATGAAGGAGAAAAAATGGATGTATTTTGTAGAATTCGTTATAGACAACCATTACAGAAATCCAAATTATACAAAATAAAAAAGGGAATGTTTATTGAATTTGAAAAAATGCAATGTGCTATAACAGAAGGACAATTTGCTGTTTGGTATCTTGGAAAGGAATTGATAGGATCAGGAATTATTTATTAAATTTTTAAAAATTTAAAAATTTAATTTTTTTTAAAAAAAAACTATTTTTTTTTATTATTAACAATAATACGTTGTAGATAGAATTTATGATTATAAACTTTACAATATATTCATAAATTAATTATAAAAATGATTATTTTATAAAAATAAATACCTAAAAAATTCTTTTATATAATCTATTTTTTTCATATTTTTGCATATTATATAATTCATTATTTGAATGGATTTTTATGGAAAATATATTCAATTTTAAATTGAGTATTATTTTTTTTATCCCTACTAATCAGTAGGGCTTTTTGATTTATAAAATATCTCATGAAAAAAAGGATTAACAATTTTAGTAAAAATATAACAAATGAGCCAAATTTACCAGCTGCACATGCTATGTTATATGCTACAGGAATGAAAGAATTAGATTTTTGTAAAGCTCAAATAGGAATAGTAAGCAATTGGTTCGATGGAAATCCTTGTAATATGCATTTAGATAAATTAGCTAAAAAAATAAAATTATCGATTTTATCTCAAAATTTAATAGGATTTCAATTTACAACTATTGGTGTTAGTGATGGAATTACTATGGGGACATCAGGAATGAGATATTCTTTACCTTCTAGAGAATTAATAGCGGATAGTATAGAAACAGTAGTTAATGCACATTATTATGATGGAATAATTGCTATTCCTGGATGTGATAAAAATATACCAGGAGTTATGATTGCACTACTTCGATTGAATCGTCCCTCTATTATAGTATATGGTGGAAGTATTTCTTCAGGTTATTATAATGGTAAAAAATTGGATATTGTTTCTTCTTTTGAAGCTTTAGGAAAAAAAAATACTTGTAAAATCACCGAAAAAGAGTACAAAAATATTGTTAAAAATTCTTGTCCAGGTCCAGGAGCTTGTGGAGGTATGTATACCGCAAATACTATGGCTTCTGCTTTAGAAGCTATGGGAATGATGCTCCCTTATTCATCTTCATCTCCTTCTATAAGTGAAAATAAAAAAATAGAATGTAAAGAAGTTTCTATATATATTAAAAAACTTTTAGAAATAGGAATAAAACCAAAAGATATCGTAACTAAATCTTCTATAGAGAATGGAGTAAAATTAGCGATGGCTTTAGGAGGTTCTACAAATTTAATTTTACATTTTTTAGCTATTGCTAAATCTGCAAATATTAATTTTTCTTTAAAAGACTTTCAAAGAATAAGCAATCAAGTTCCTCTTATTGGAAATTTAAAACCAAGTGGAATTTTTTTAATGGAGGATATTCATATGTATATAGGAGGAATGCCTGTTATTATAAAATATTTATTAAATGAAGGAATATTATCAGGAGATTGTATAACTGTTACGGGAAAAACGTTATATGAGAATATGAAAAATGTTCCGAATATAACTTTTAATCAAAAAATTATTCATCCTTTATATAATCCTATTAAAAAAAATGGACATATTAGAATTTTATATGGAAATCTTTCTCCACAAGGATCAGTAGCTAAAATTACTGGAAAAGAAGGGACTATTTTTCGTGGAAAAGCTAATGTTTTTAATTCAGAAAAAGAAGCTAATCAAGCTATTTTGAATAATAAAATTTTACCTGGAGTTGTAATTGTTATTAGATATGTTGGTCCAATGGGAGGACCTGGAATGCCAGAAATGTTAAAACCAACATCTTACATTATGGGATCTGGTCTAGGTAAAAAAGTAGCTCTTATTACAGATGGTAGATTTTCAGGAGGATCACACGGATTTGTTGTTGGACATATTACTCCTGAAGCACAATCTGGAGGATTAATAGCTTTAATACAAAATGAAGATTTTATTACAATAGATGCAGAAAATAATACTATTACTCTTGAAGTAGAAGACCAAGAAATACAAAAAAGAAAAAACCTATGGAGTCCTCCTTTATTAAAAGTTAAAAAAGGATATTTATATAAATATATAAAAACGGTATCTTCAGCATCTGAAGGATGTATTACAGATCAATTGTAATTGATATGGAAAAAAAATTATTTCCAGGTTCAGAAATAGTAATAAAAACACTATTAAATGAAGAAGTAGAATATATATTTGGTTATCCAGGTGGTGCTATTATGCCTATTTATGATTCTTTACATGATTATTTAAATTTTATTTCACATATTTTAATGCGTCATGAACAAGGAGCAATTCATGCAGCACAAGGATATGCTAGAGCAACTGGAAAAATAGGTGTATGTTTTACTACTTCAGGTCCAGGAGCAACAAATTTAATTACTGGATTAGCTGATGCTTTAATAGATAGTACCCCTATTGTTTGTATTACTGGTCAAGTATCTTCTTATTTATTAGGAACTGACGCATTTCAAGAAACAAATATTATCGATATTTCTCTTCCTGTAACTAAATGGAATACTCAAGTATTTAAAGCTGAGGATATTTGTGAATCAATTCAAAAAGGATTTTTTATAGCTAAAAAAGGTAGACCAGGTCCTGTATTGATAGATATAACTAAAGATGCTCAATTTCAAAAATCTGAATTTTATTATAATAAACGTTATAAATACGTAAAAAATTTTCATCCATATCCTTCTCTAGAAGAAAAAAAAATAATAGAAGCTGCAAATTTAATAAATAAATCTAAAAAACCTTTAATTCTTGTAGGTCAAGGTGTAATATTAGCTGAAGCAGAAGAAGAATTTAAAAAATTTATTGAAAAAACAGGAATTCCCGTAGCTAGTACTTTATTAGGATTAGGTGTTTTAGATACAAATCATCATTTATATGTAGGAATGTTAGGTATGCATGGAAATTATGCTCCAAATATTTTAACAAATCAATGTGATGTTCTTATTGCAATAGGAATGCGTTTTGATGATCGTGTGACAGGAGATGTAAATAAATATGCAAAACAAGCTAAAATCATTCATTTAGAAATTGATTCTTCGGAGATTAATAAAAATATATTATGTCATATTCCAATTTTAGGAAATTGTAAATTTTCTTTAATAAAATTGATGAACTATGTCAATAAATCTAATCATGAAGAATGGAAAAAAAAATTTTATAATCTTCAAGAAAAAGAAAAAACTATAGTTATACAAAATGATATAAATCCAAAAAAAAAAGGAATGACTATGGGGGAAGTTATTAAATGGATTAATAAATATAAACAAAAAAATGCTATTCTTGTAACTGATGTAGGACAACATCAAATGATAGCTTCAAGATATTTTAATTTTACTTATAAAAAAAGTCAAATAACTTCTGGTGGATTAGGAACAATGGGTTTTGCTTTACCAGCTTCAATAGGAGCTAAGTTAGGAGCAAAAAATAGACAAGTTATTTGTATTATTGGAGATGGAGGAATTCAAATGACTATACAAGAAATGGGAACTATTTTACAAAATAAGATTCCTATAAAAATAATTTTATTAAATAATAATTTTTTAGGAATGGTACGTCAGTGGCAACAGTTATTTTTTGATAAACGTTATTCATGTACAGAATTAATTAATCCAGATTTTATAAAAATATCTAATGCTTATAATATAAAAGCAAAAAAAGTCATAAAAAGAGAAGAATTAAAGGAATCTGTAAAAATAACATTGAATAACGAAAAAGCTTTTTTATTAGAAGTTTTAATAGAAAAAGAAGACAATGTATTCCCTATGATTCCTTCAGGAGCATCTGTAGATAAAATTCGTTTAACATAATTAATTAAAAAAATATTTATATATCATGAAGCAACAATTCAGAATAATAATTTTAGGAGAGAAAGAAACAAGATTATTGAGTAGAATACTTATTATATTAAATAGAAAAAATTTAAAAACAAATCATATAAATGTTTCTAGTAATGAAAATAAAAATACTGGAATTATTCAATTTCAATATGTTCTAGATTTAGAATGTCAAGAAGAACAATTAATTAAAATCAAAAAATTAATTGAAAAATTAATTGGAATTATTCATGTTTATTATTCTAAAATAGAAGAAAAAAATTCCAGAAAAAATTTATGGAAAAAAATAGATTTACCACTAGCAACATCTTAAATTAAATAAAAATCATGAAAATTAAATTTGGATCAATAAAAGAAAATATTGTAACAAGAGAAGAATTTCCATTATCAAAAGCTCAAGAAATATTAAAAAAAGAAACTATTTCTGTACTAGGATATGGAGTTCAAGGACCAGGACAATCTCTTAATTTAAGAGATAATGGATTTTCCGTCATTGTAGGACAAAGAAAAAATTCAAATTCTTGGAAAAAAGCACTTAAAGATGGATGGATAGAAGGAAAAAATCTTTTTTCTTTAGAAGAAGCCTCTGATAGAGGGAGTATAATTATGTATCTTTTATCAGATGCTGGACAAATTTCTTTTTGGCCTATTCTTTCTAAATTTCTTACTGAAAAAAAATCTTTATATTTTTCACATGGATTTGGATTAACTTTTGATGAAAAAACAAAAATATATCCTCCTAAAAATATAGATATTTTTTTAGTAGCTCCTAAAGGATCAGGAACTAGTTTAAGAAGACTTTTTTTACAAGGTAAAGGAATTAATTCAAGTTATGCTATTTATCAAGATTATAGTGGAAAAAGTTTAGATAAAACATTATCTATTGGAATAGGAATTGGATCTGGATATTTATTTGAAACAAGTTTTAAAAATGAAGTATATTCTGATTTAGTAGGAGAAAGAGGAACTTTAATGGGAGCTATACAAGGAATTTTTTCTGCACAATATCAAATTTTAAGAGAAAAAGGTCATTCTCCTTCAGAATCCTTTAACGAAACAGTTGAAGAATTAACTCAAAGTTTAATGCCATTAGTAGCAGAAAATGGAATGGATTGGATGTATGAAAATTGTTCTACAACAGCACAAAGAGGAGCTTTAGATTGGTGGAGAAAATTTAGAGATGCCACATTACCAATATTTAAAGAATTATATAATGAGGTTTCTTCTGGAAACGAGGCTAAAAGAATTATAAAATCTAATAGTGATATAGATTATAGAATAAAATTAAAAAAAGAATTAAAAAATCTTAGAAAAAGTGAATTATGGGAAGTAGGATCTATTATTCGCAATCTTAGACCAGAAAAAAAACATAATAAATAATTTATTATTTTAAATATTAATAATATTTTTACCACCATTTATTAAATAAATTGAAAAAAAAATTTAAAGGATACTTTCCTTCTTATGAAGATATTATCAAAGCAAAACATGTATTAAAAGATATTATTTATGAAACTCCGTTACAGAGAAATTCTATTTTATCAGAAAAATATAAAGCTAATGTTTTTTTGAAAAGAGAAGATTTACAAATTATACGTTCATATAAAATTAGAGGTGCTTATAATAAAATAAAAAGTTTATCTAAAATAGAATTAAAAAAAGGAATTGTATGCGCTAGTGCAGGAAATCACGCACAAGGAGTGGCATATTCTTGTCACATATTAAAAATTCCAGGAAAAATTTATATGCCTAGTACAACTCCAAAACAAAAAGTAGAAAGAGTAAAAATGTTTGGAAAAGAATATGTTAAAGTAATTCTTATTGGAGATACTTTTGATGCTGTTAGTTATGAGGCAATAAAGGATTGTAAAAAAAATTCAAAAATTTTTATTCATCCTTTTGATGATATTAAAATTATTGAAGGACAAGCTACTGTTGGTTTGGAAATTTTACAACAATCCATTTCAAATATAGATTACATTTTTATTCCTATTGGAGGAGGAGGATTAGCTTCTGGTATAGGAAGTCATTTTCAAGAATTTAGTCCAAAAACTAAAATTATAGGAGTGGAGCCTCAAGGAGCTCCATCTATGAGTTTTTCTTTAAAAAAAGGAAAAATTATAGAATTAGAAACAATAGATAGATTTATTGATGGGGCATCAGTTAAAAAAGTAGGAGAATTGAATTTTAATATATGTAATCAAATATTATACGATATTAAAACAGTTCCAGAAGGAAAAGTTTGTACAACTATTTTAGACTTATATAATTTAGAAGCTATTGTAGCAGAACCAGCTGGTGCTCTTTCAATAGCCGTATTAGATTTTTATTCTGAAAAAATAAAAGGAAAAACTATTGTTTGTATTTTAAGTGGTGGTAATAACGATATCACTAGAACGGAAGAAATACGAGAAAGATCTCTTTTATATGAAGAAAAAAAGCATTATTTTATTGTTAAATTCCCACAAAGATCTGGTGCTTTAAAAGAATTTGTTAATAATATTTTAGGTCCAAAAGATGATATTGCTTATTTTGAATATTCTAAAAAAACTTCCAAAGAAGAAGGTCCTGCTGTAATAGGAATAGAATTAGCAGATAAAAATGAATTTTCGGCATTATTAGGAAGAATGAAAAAATATAAAGTTCATTTTCAATATCTAAATAAAGATCCAGATTTATTTCGTATTCTAATATAATTTTATTGATAATACCCACGACTGGATTTGAACCAGTACATCCTAATATTGGATACCACCCCCTCAAAGTGGCGTGTCTACCATTTTCACCACGTGGGCTAAAAAAAAAGAAAAATTATTGAAATTTTATTAAAAAAAAATATAATCTATCTTTAAATAAATTTAAAAAAATTCTATGAATATAGCAATAATAGGGTATGGAAAAATGGGGAAATCCATAGAAAAAATAGCAAAAATTAGAAATCATAAAATTTCATTAATTTATGATGGAACTCCGACTCCATCTTTATTAAAAAATTCTGATGTTGCAATAGAGTTTAGTCAACCTAACTCAGCTTTTAATAATATAAAAATTTGTATAGAAAATAACATTCCTACAGTATGTGGAACTACAGGTTGGCTAGATAAATTTGAAATTATTAAAAAAATATGTCAAGAAAATAATGGATCTTTTTTATATTCTTCCAATTTTAGTATTGGAATGAATATTTTTTTTAAAATTAATGAAAAATTATCAAAATTTTTATTTCCATATTCTAAAAATTATGAAGTAAAAATTGAGGAAATTCATCATAAAGAAAAAGTAGATAAACCTAGTGGTACTGCAATTTCATTAGCAAATGATATTATTAAAAATAATATGAAAAAAACATGGATTTTAGATAAAAAAAAAACAAAAGATCAAATATTAATTATTTCAAAAAGATTTGAAAATGTATCAGGAACACATATTGTTATATATGAATCTAAAATAGAAAATATAAAAATACAACATAAAGCTAATAATAGAGAAGGATTTTCTATTGGTGCTGTGATAGCAGCAGAATGGATAAAAAATAAAAAAGGAATTTTTTCTATGAAAGATGTTTTAGGAATATAAAAATCATTTTATGTACCAATATTTTATTTTAAGTGGTATTTTTTTATTTTTTGAATATATTATTCATGTTTTAGGAACATGGAAACTTTGTAGAAAAGCAGGAATAAATTTTTGGAAAATTTTTATTCCTATATATAATATTTTTATTCTTTTAAAAAATTATGGTAGATCTATATGGTATATGATACTATTATTAAATCCATTAACAAGTATTATCTTACTTTTTATTTTGTGGATAGATTTAATTCGTTCTTTTGGAAAAGGAACAAAAAAAGATATAATATTATTACTTTTTTCTGCAGGTATATATATTTATTATATAAATTTTTTTGAAAAAATTCAATTTTTAAAAATTGAAAAAATAAAAAAAGAAGATAATACAGGAATATTATTATCTATAATATTTTCTTTTATAACACATACTTATATAATTCAACCTTTTGTTATTCCTACTTCTTCTATGGAAGGAACTTTATTAGTAGGAGATTTTATATTAGTCAGTAAAATTCATTATGGATTACGAATGCCAATGTCCCCTATTTCTATTCCTTTTACACATAATAAAATTTATAAAAATATAAAATCTTACATATCTATTTTACAATGGCCTTATTTTCGTTTTTCTCCTATTCAATCTATACAAAGAAATGATATAGTTGTTTTTAATTTTCCAAAAGATTTTAATCATAAAATTATAGATAAAAAAGATCATTATATTAAACGTTGTATAGGATTACCAGGTGATTTAATTTCTATAAAAGAAGGAGTTTTATTTATAAATCAAAAAAAAGAAAAATTTTTTGAAAAAAAACAACAAGCTTATTTTGTTAAAACGGAAAATATTCCTTTAAACATAGAATATCTTAAAAATAAAATGGATATTGAAGATATTGAATTAATTGAAGAAAAAAATGATGAATATTTTTATAAAATTATGTTAACCGAAAAAAAAGTAATTCAAATAAAAAATTTTTTTGATAATATAGTTTTTATAAAAAAAAATATTTTTCCAATTAATTATCAAGAATATTCTATATTTCCAAATAATTATGGTTGGAATAGAGATTTTTTTGGTCCATTACATATTCCAAAAAAAGGAGAATTAATTAAATTAAATTTAAAAAATATTCATATTTATAACGAAATTATTACTTATGAAAAAGGAGAAAAAATTAATGTACCCTCAGAAAGGTATTATAAAATAAAAAATAATTATTATTTTATGATGGGAGATAATAGACATAATTCATATGATTCTCGTTATTGGGGTTTTGTTCCAGAAAATCATATAGTAGGGAAACCTATATTTATATGGATGAGTATAGATTGGGATAGAAAAAATCCTTTAAATTTATTTAATTGGAAATTACGTTTAAATCGTATTATGAAAATAATAAAATAAAATATACTTTAAAAATTTCTTTTTATAAAAAAAAAACTTCCTATAAAATAACCAGAAACAATTCCTCCAATATGTGCAAAATGAGCAACTCCAGGAGCTAAATTAAAAATAGATGAAATTAAACTTCCAAAAATAAAAATAATAAGAGCTTTTCTAACTGCAATTGGAAAAGGAAAAGGAAGAATAAAAATTTTATGTTCTGGAAAAAATTTAGCAAAAGCTCCTACTATTCCACTTACTGCACCAGAAGATCCCATCATAGGAGAATACATAGAATTATAAAGATTCATTCTTTGTTCTTCATTTAAATAATATAATATTATTTTAGATTGTGAAAAATCTAAATTTTGAATAAAATAATACATTACACTAGTATTAAAAATTATTTGAAATAACGCAGCAAAAATTCCTGAAAAAAAATATATTATTAGAAATTTTTTTATTCCTAATAAAGTTTCTATTTGACCTCCAAACATAAATAAAGCTAACATATTAAAAATGATATGTAAAAAAAGACGTTTAGAATGAATAAACATATGAGTTACAATTTGATATAGTTTAAAATGTTCATCAAAAGGATGATATAAAGAAAGTATACTTTCTATCTTATATTGTGAAAAAACAAAAGTAGCTGTATATATAAGTATATTAATACTAATTAAATGTTTTACAGCATCTGAGTTAAGATTTATATAAAAATTCACTTTTTCAAAAAAATTTTTTTAAAAACAAAAAATATAGGATTTTTAGAAAATGTTGTATAATTTAGATTATGACAAGAAAATAAATCCCTAATTAAACATTCCATTTTATCAGGATATAACTCTGTTCCGTATTTTATAGATGCAGATTTTGATATTGATTGAATAAGTATTTTTTTATTATTTTTTTCTCCTTTAATAAAATTATATTTTAAAATATTTTGAAAAATTTTTACCAATATATTTTTATGTATATTTTCAGGTATAGAATGTAAATAAACTGATTCATTACAAAAATATAAATGAAATCCGAAATAAATTAAATCATTTTCTATATTTTTTAAAGAAATCAATTCTTTTTTCATCAATTTTATTTTTATAGGAAAAAAAAATTGTTGACTTATTAAGTTTTTTTTTCTTAAAAAAAATTCAAATAATATATTTCTATGTGCTCTATGTTGATCTACTAATATAGTATATTCATTATTCAATGTAAAAATTATATATTTTTTATGAATTTGAAAAGTTTTTATTTTTTTTTCATTATAAATATAATTGGATAATTTTTTTATTAAAAAAATATTCTTTTTTAAAGAAAAATCATTAAATAAAAATGAATTTTTTAATTGAATAATTTTTTTTTCATTATAAATATAATTGGATAATTTTTTTGTTAAAAAAATATTCTTTTTTAAAGAAAAATCATTTAAAAAAGATTTTTTTGAATTAGATAAAAATGAAATATTTGAATTTTTCAATTCTTTATTTTTTACTTCATATTGATAAAATAAAATTTTTTTTATTTCTTTTTGAATCATATAACCAATAATATCTTCTTTTTCTAATTTAACTTCTTTTTTTGTGGGATGAATATTCCAATTTACTAAACTTGAATCGATTTTAATGAAAATAAAATAAGAAATTGTTTTAAAATCTTTCACAAAACCATTATAAGAATGAATAATTTTTTTATGCAAAAATAAATGTGTAACACAACGATTATTTACTAATATGAATTGATCTCCTTTTTTTATAGAAGTATTTGGAACACTAACAAATCCTTCTACAAAAATTTTATTTGTATTTATTATAATTGGCGTTAATTTATTTTCTTTTTTAAAAATTTCTTTTATTCTTTCTTTTAAAGAAGTTTCTTGAAAATAAAAAAGAATTTTATCGTTATGATAAAAACGATATAGAATATTTCTATGTGCTATAACTATTTTATAAAATTCATGAACAATATGCTGAAATTCTATTCTTGAAGATTTTAAAAATTGCCTTCTAGCAGGAAATTTATAAAAAATATTCTTTACAGAAATTCTTGTTCCTTTAAGCATATTTAAAGAAATTTCCTCTTTTATTTTTCCATCTTCTACAATAAGATGTGTTCCTACTATATCTTCATTATTTTTAGTTTGTATTTCTAATTGAGAAATGATAGCAATAGAAGCTAAAGCTTCTCCTCTAAATCCTTTTGTATTAATTTTAAAAATGTCATTTTCTTTTTTTATTTTTGAAGTAGCATATTTTTGAATACTCATTTTTGCATCATTTTTACTCATTCCATCTCCATTATCTACTATTTGAATTAATGTTTTTCCTGAATCTTTTATAAAGACATCGATAATTTTTGCATTTGCATCTATTGCATTTTCTATAAGTTCTCTTAGTACAGAAGAAGGTCGTTGAATAACTTCCCCTGCCGCTATTTGACTAATAACGTTAAAAGGCAAAAATTGAATAATATCTTTCATTTTATTTTATAGATTTTTTAAATAAAGACATATATATAGCTGTTTTAGCACATTCTATTCCTTTATTTCCATTTTTTCCACCTGATCTATCAAAAGATTGTTGTTTATTTTTATCAGTAAGAATACAAAATATAACAGGAACATCATATTTTATATTAATATCTTTTATTCCTTGCGAAATAGATTGACATAAATATTTAAAATGATAAGTTTCTCCTTCTATTAAAGATCCAATTGTAATAATTGAATCAAAATTATAACAATGTGCTATTTTTTTAGCAGAATAAATTAATTCATAACTTCCAGGTACTCTCCAAGTACGTATATTTTCTTTAAGAATTTCTAATTGAATTAAAGTTTCATAAGCTCCTTTATATAATCTATTAGTTATTTCTTTATTCCATAAAGAAATAATAATTGCAAATTTTAAATTTGCATCTTTTATTTTTTTTTTATCTAATGAATAAATAGGACATTTTTTCATAAAAGTATAATTTATAACTTATTTTCAATAAACATAAGATATTTTTCTACATTTTTTTTATACAAAAAAAAAGGATATTTATTTTCTATTTTTTGAAAAAAAAATTTAGAATTTTTATATTCTTTCATATAAAAACTTAATAATGCAGCTTTGTAATAATAAAGAGGAGTTGTTATTTCATTTTCTCTAATATTTGCCGCAATAATATAATTTTTTAATGCTTCTTTTTGATTTCTCATTTGTGTGAAAGAATCTCCTATTATTCCATATTTTATAGAAGATAAAATTTCATCTTTTGCAGAAAAATTTTTCATCATATCAATAGCTTTTTTGTAATTAGATAATTTATAATAACAAATACCAGCATAAAATTTGGAAATATTTCCTGCTTTTGTAAAAGAATATTTAGAAGAAATTCCTGAAAATCCTAAATAATTAATTTTATTTTTTTTTCTATTTAAAGCTTTATCTATAAATCCTTGATAAAGATATTGTTGAGCATAATTTAATTCTTGAAGAGCTTTTTTTTCTGAAGGATATAAAAAAAATTTTTTGAAAAAAAAATATATACTAATTATTAGTAGTAATAGAAATATAATATAAAAAAAAATACGATTTTTTTTTTGAAAATGTTTCTTTATTTTATTCATAATAATCATAACAATAATAAATTAATTAATAAATATATTTATTAATTATAATTATTTTTTTTTCTTATTACTTCTATAGTTTTTATTCTTTTATTATCAATACTTTTTATAAGAAAAGAATAATTTAAAAAATTTATTCTTTGTTTTTTTTTTGGAAATTCTTTATTTATTTCCATGATAAAACCGCCTAAAGTATCTGCATCTCCTTTTTTTTTCTCGAAAAAAACTTCTTCTTTTATTTCCATAATACGATAAAAATTAATTAAAGAAGTTTTTCCATCAAATAAATAATTATTTTGATTTAATTTGGAATAAGACATATCTTCTTCATCAAATTCATCAATAATATCTCCTACTATTTCTTCAATTACATCTTCAAGAGTAATTAATCCACAAGTTCCTCCATATTCATCTACTACAATAGCTAAATGAATTTTTCTTTTTTTAAAATCACTTAAAAGATCATCTATTTTTTTTTTTTCTGGTACAAAAAATGGAGGATGAATTAATCTAGTCCATTTAAAATTTTTATCATAAATAAATGGAAGAAGATCTTTAGCAAAAAGAACTCCTTCTATATCATCAATACTATCTTTATATATAGGTATTCTAGAATAACCTTGATGACTAACTAATTCTAAAACATTAGAAAAAATAGTTTTACTATTTAAAGCAAACATATCTATTCTAGGAGTCATAATTTGATGTGTTTCTGTATTTCCAAAATCAACAATTCTTTGTAAAAATTGACATTCTTTAATATTTTTTTGATTTGAAGATGTAATTTTTAATGCTTCTGAAAGTTGATCTACAGAAATAATATTCTTTTTTTTAATTATTTTTCTTTCTATAATTTTTGAAATAAAAATTACTATTCTGCTCATAGGATCTAATATTTTACTAAGAAATAGTAATGGTTTTGACATAAAAATAGCAAAATAAAAATTATTTTTACTAGCATATATTTTAGGAATTATTTCTCCAAATAAAAGTAAAATGAAAGTTAAAAGACCTACTTCTAAAAAAAAATTAATAGGTATATAAAATTGATTATAAAAAATGAAATATTCATTTTCTAAAAATTCTGTTATTAAATAAGAACTTAATATCACAATTCCAATATTAGAAAAATTATTAGATATTAATATTGTTGCTAAAAGTTTTTTTTTATTTTTAAGAATTTTTAATACAAGATTTCCCTTATAAGAGTTTTTTTTTCTTTCTTTATCAATAGTTTTTTTTTCAAGACAAAAAAAAGCAGTTTCTGATCCAGATATTAATGCAGAAAATAATAATAGTATTATTATTAATACAAAATAAAAAACTAAATATAAAGTACTTTCTAAAAAAATATTCGTCGAAGATTCTTTTTTCAATAGATTAAATTTTGATTATAATTTTTAGAAAAAAAATTGCAAAATTTACATAATCCATTATAATATCAAAAATTAAAATTAATAAATAAATTATTTTTTACATTTTGTAAAAATAATATAATAGGACTAGGAAAAGGAAATTTTTCTATTTCATTATAGTGAATAAAAAAAAAATTTTTTAAAAATATATTTTTTTTAAAATCTAATAATATTCTAAAATTCAAAAATTGAATAAATAAAATTTGATGAGTAATTTTATGTTTTATTTTATAAATAATCATTATTGGATTAGAAGAAACTATTTTAAATGTTTTCCAAATTTTATTTTTAATTTCATGAATAGTAAGATTTTTTTTTGATTCTATTAAAGGAAAATCATAAAGTCCCTTCCATATATCTTTATGAGATCTTTTATTTAGACAAATATTTTTATTATGATCATACATAAAAATATAATAAAAAAATCGTTTTTTTAAAATGTATTTTTTTATTTTTTTTACAGGTAATTTATATACAGTATTATTTTTAATGGAAAAACAAGAATTTTTAACTGGACATAATAAACATTTTGTATTTTTTATAGTACATAAAATAGAACCTAAATCCATAATTGCTTGATTAAAAAAACCTGGATATTTACATTTCATCATTTTTAAAATGATAATTTTAAACATCTTTTTTGTTTTCGTAGATGTTATATCATCATAAATACCCAAATATCTAGAAAATACTCTATAAGCATTTACATCAATAGCAGGAACTACTTCATTAAAACATATAGATGCAATAGCAGCTGCTGTATATGGACCTATTCCTTTATATTTTATTAATTCTTTATATTTTTTTGGAAAAATATTATTTTGTTTTTTCAATTTTTTAGCAAAAGAATGTAAATTTTTTGCTCTAAAATAATAACCTAGACCTTCCCATTCTTTTAATACATTTTTTTCCTTTTCTTGAGCTAATTTTTCCAAGTTTGGAAATTTTTTTATAAAATTTAAATAATATTTTATAGTTTTCGAAACTTTTGTTTGTTGTAACATAAATTCTGAAACCAATATATAATATGGATTTTTAGTTTTCCTCCAAGGAAGTTTTCTATGATTTTTTTTATACCAATTTATTATTTTTTGAGAAAAATCCATACTCTATTTAATTTTAGAGCAATTTTATAAAAAATTGGTATATTTAGGAAACCGAATTTTGTTATTCGATATAATGATTTAACATGACAAAAGCAGATATAATAACAGAAATCATATCAGAAACTGGATCTGAAAGAATTGATACGCAAAAGGTTATAGAAATATTTATGAAAAAAATAAAACAAAGCCTTATTTCAGGAGAAAATGTTTATTTAAGAGGATTTGGATCATTTATTATTAAATATAGAGCAAAAAAATTAGGTCGTCATATATCTAAGGATGAATCGATTGTTATTCCAGCTCATAATATTCCAGCATTTAAACCCGCAAAATCTTTTACTGAATTAGTAAAAAAAAATGTTCCTATAAAAAAATAGTATATATTTATTTTAGGAATTTGAATCAATAACGATTGAAAATTATGCCAAACGGAAAAAAAAGAAAAAGACGTAAAATTGCTACTCATAAAAGAAAAAAAAGAAATAGAAAAAATAGGCATAAAAAAAAATAAAATTTAATTAAAATATTATAAAATTCTGAAATTTTTTTCCTTGTTTTTATGTATTATGTATTATGAATAAAGAGTTAATTATAAATGCAGAAAAACAAGAAATAAAAATAGCTCTTTTAGAAGAAGGAAAATTATTAGAGCTTCATAAAGATATTTTCAATAAAAAATTTTCTGTAGGAGATATTTATTTAGGAATAGTAAAAAAAATTTTATATGGATTAAATGCTGCTATTATTGATATAGGACATTCTAAAGGTGCTTTTTTACATTATAATGATCTTGGATTTCAAATAACTAAAATGTTAGAATTAATTTCTATAAATAAAAAATTTTTAGATAAAAATTTTGAAAAAATTGAAAAAAAGGAAAATTCTATAAATAATATATTATATCCTGGACAAAAAATTTTAGTTCAAATTTCAAAAGAACCTATTTCTAATAAAGGACCAAAACTAACTGCAAAAATTTGTATACCAGGAAGATATTTGGTTCTTATACCTTTTTCAGAGGGTATTTCCATTTCTAAAAAAATAAAAAAAGAAAATTTATTAGAAACAAATAGATTGCTTACTTACATACAGAAAATAAAACCTAATGAATTTGGTATAATAATTCGTACAGCTTCCTATAATAAAATAGAAAAAATTTTATATGAAGAATTAATTTTTTTAATAAAAAAATGGAAAAAAATATTAAAAAATCTGATAAAATTACCTCCAATTAGAGTATTAAGTGAAATAAGTAAAATTTATTCTTTATTAAGAGATACATTTAACGATGATTTTAAATCTATTTATTGTAATAATAATTTTTTATGTAAAGAAATTTATTCCTATTTATCTTTAATAGCTCCAGAAAAAACTAATATAATTAAATATTATAAAGAAAATATTCCCATATTTAAAAAATATGGAATAGAAAAACAAATAAAAATTTTTTTAGGTAAAAATGTTCCTCTTGAAAATGGAGCATATCTTATTATAGAACATACTGAAGCTTTACATGTTATTGATGTTAATAGTGGAATAAATAATTATATAAAAAAAAATTGTACAGAATCGGATCGAATTAATAATATATTAACAATTAATCTTTTAGCAGCAACAGAAATATCTAGACAACTTAGATTAAGAGATATGGGAGGTATAATTGTAGTTGATTTTATAGATATGGCTGACCCTATTCAAAAAAAACAATTATATGAACATTTAAAGGAAAAAATGAAAAATGACAGAGCTAAACACAAAATTTTGCCTCCTAATAAATTTGGTTTAGTTCAATTTACTCGTCATAGAGTAAGACCTGAATTAAATATAATAAATATAAATAATAATGAAAAATATAAAAATTCTCCTATTGATTATATTTATCGTTTAGAATTTATTATAGAATCGATTATAAAAAATAAAAATCATAAAAGAATAAAATTACATATACATTCTTTTGTTTCAGCTTATTTAAAAAAAGGATTTCCTTCTATTCAACAAAAATGGTTTTTTAAATATAAAAAATGGATTAAAATAATTCCAAGAAATTCATTTGGATATACAGATTACCAAGTATTTAATAAAAATAATGAAATTATATATTCTTCTTTTCATTGATTATTTATCTCATTATTTCACTAAATCAATATAATATCATATCAATAAATAATGCAATGTGTAGTGGGCGTGGTGGAATTGGTAGACACGTCAGACTTAGGATCTGATGCCTATTTGGTGTAAGGGTTCGAATCCCTTCGCCCGCACTATTTATTTATGTATGATATTTCTTTTTTTATATCCTATGTAAATTTGTCTAGGTCTTCCTATGGGATCTCTATTCAATTTTATTTCTTTCCAATGAGCCATCCATCCTGGTAATCTTCCTAAAGAAAACATTACTGTAAACATATCTTTTGGAATTCCTATAGCTTGATATATAATTCCTGAATAAAAATCAATATTAGGATAAAGTTTTTTTTCAACAAAATAAGGATCTTGAAGAGCTTTTTCTTCAAGATTTTTTGCAAGTTCTAAAATTGGATCAACAATTCTTAATTCTTGAATAAGATTTTCCGCTATTTTTTTAGCTATCTTCGCTCTTGGATCAAAATTTTTATAAATTCTATGTCCAAATCCCATTAATCTAAATGGATCTTTCTTATTTTTTGCTTTTTCTATCCATTTTTTTATATTTCCTCCACTTATAACAATGTTTTCTAACATTTCAATTACAGCTTGATTAGCTCCTCCATGTAATTTACCCCAAAGAGCACTAATTCCTGCAGATATAGATGAAAATAATCCTGAATGAGCTGATCCCAATAAACGTACAGTAGTTGTTGAACAATTTTGCTCATGATCAGCATGCAATATTAATAATTTATCTAAAGTATCCGTAATAATAGGATTGTGTTGATAAGATTTATTAGATTTAGAAAAAAACATTTTTAATAAATTGGAAGTATAATCCATATTCTTATCTGCATAAGAAGGAGGAAGTCCAACTTTTTTTCTATAAATTAAAGATGCTAATATTGGTAATTTAGCTAAAAGATGAAGATACATATCTTCATCTTTTTCTTGTATAAAGTTTGTAAAAGAAGTCAAAACATAAGTTAAAAAAGATAATACACCCATTGGGTGATAATTATCAGGAACTTTATCAAGTATTTGATAAATTTCTTTATTAATATGATTGAATTTTTTTATTTTTTCAGAAAAACATTTTAATTGTGCAGTATTAGGAAGTTCTCCATTTAAAATTAAATAACTTGTTTCTATAAATGAACATTTATTAATAATTTGTTCAATAGGATAGCCTCTATATAAAAGTTCTCCTTTTTCTCCATCTATAAAACTTATAGAACTCTTAGCAATTCCTGTATTTTTTAATCCTGGATCAAATGTCATAATACCTGTATTTTCTCTTAATTGAGAAATATTAATTGCTTTTTCATAAAAAGTTCCATAGACAACAGGAAACTTATAATGACATCCATTGATATCTAAAAAAACAACACTGCACATATAAAATAAAATTTAAAATATACAATATAATATAAAAATAAAATGTAATTATTTTTATTTTATAAAATCATATTTTCAAATGAAATTAATGTATGAAACCCCTTATTATAAAAATAATTTCTCATTCCTTTTCTATAACTTATCAAAACAAAATCACCCCCCCAAGCTCCTAAACTTTTAACTAATCCTAAATAATCTGTAAAATATATTTCTTTAATAGTAGGAATATTCAATATTTTGGATATAATCATCTCATGATTTAATAATAATTTTTCAAATTCTTCTAATGTTTTACAAAAAGGAATTTTTTTTGTAATAGAAGATATAGATTCAATATTTTGAAGAGATATATTTTTTTTAGAAAGAAAAAATTGTATTCCATCACAAGTATTTTGTTTTTTATTGAGATACAGAAAAAAGAGTTTATCTTTAAATGGAGGATTAAAATTTATAGGAATAATATAAGGTTTTTTTTTATATAATTTATAAATTATTGGTTTTGAATTTGAAACACAAGCTATATCATAACCACTTCCTGGAAAATTATTTCCTAATAACATATAGGGACTTATTTTAGCCCATTTTGCTATATTATAAATTAAAGTAGAACTACTTCCTAATCCCCAATTTATCGGAAATTCTAATTTTGTTTTTACATACATTCCTAATGTATTAGAAAGAAAATTTTTTTGAATTTTTTTAGATTTTAATAATAAATCTCTTAATTTTTTAGCTATTTTTTTTTCTGTATCATAATAAATTTCTAAAGAAGGAAGTTTAAAAATTACTTTAAACCAAGGATTATTTATTTCATCATAACTTATCCAATATAAATAAGAAGAAAAATTATTTTTTAATATAGTTAATGATTGTCCTTTGATTGTAGGTAAAGCTAATCCATAAGCACCATATAATATAAAATATTCTCCTGTTAATAACAATTTTCCATGACTATAAAAAAAATTTTTATGTTTATACATGATAACATTTATATTTTTTTGAAAAATTGATTAAAATTTTTTTCATTAATCCTTGTAAAATATTTCCTGGACCTATTTCTGTAAATGAAATAGCACCATTATTAATCATATTTTCTATAGATTGTTTCCATTTTACAGGATGAGTCAATTGTTCTATAAGATTTTTTTTTATATATTCAGATTTTGTGAAGGATTTAGCGGAAAAATTTTGATAAATTGGACATATAGAATCTTTAAAAGAAATTTGATTTATAAATTCTTTTAATTTTTTTTTAGCTGGTTCCATGATCGGAGAATGAAATGCTCCATGAACAGGAAGAAAAAATATTTTTTTTGCTCCTATTTTTTTTAAAGAAATACACACTCTTTTAAGAGCTTTAATTTCTCCAGAAATAACTAACTGTTCAGGTGCATTATAATTAGATGGAACAATAATTCCATTATCATTTTTACAAATTTCTTCTATAATATCATCTTTTAAACCAAATATTACAGCCATTCCTCCATGAATTAATTCACAAATATTTTGCATAATTGATGCTCTTTGATTAACTAATATTAAACCATTTTCAAAAGAAAAAACATCAATTGCAGCTAAAGCAGAAAATTCTCCAAGAGAATGTCCAGCTACCATATCAGGGGTAAAATCATTTAAAATTTTTGCTTTTATAACTGAATATATATAAATTGCAAGTTGTGTGTATTTTGTTTTTTTTAAAGTATTTATAGGACCTTCAAACATTATGGATGTCATTTTAAATTCTAAAACATCATCAGCTAATTGAAATAATTTTTTAGCAAAATGAGAATTTTTATATAAATTTTTTCCCATTCCTATAAATTGAGATCCTTGTCCAGGAAATAGATAAGCTTTCATAATAAATAATAAAAATTTTTTTTTAAAATTAATAAATTCATTATATGAAAATTACAGATACCCATGCTCATTTGTATATGAAAGAATTTAATAAAGATATTGATTTTGTAATAAAAAAAGCTATTACTCAAGGAGTAAATAGATTTTTTCTTCCTTCCATAGATACTTCTAATATTTCAGATATATTAAAATTAGAAAAAAAGTATCCTAATATATGTTATTCTATGATTGGACTACACCCTAATAGGGTTTTTCCAAATAATTTAGAAAAAGAATTAAAAATTATTGAAAAATGGTTAAATAAACATTCTTTTATTTCAATAGGAGAAATTGGAATAGATCTTTATTTAAAAAATAAATTTCTTTCAGAACAAGAATACGCTTTTCAAACTCAAATAAAATGGGCAAAAGAAAAAAAACTACCCATAGTTATACACTGTAGAAATGCTTTTCATTATATTTTTAATATTTTATCAAATGAGAAAAATTATCCTCTTAGAGGAGTTTTTCATTGTTTTTCTGGAACTTTAGAAGAAGCAAAAAAAATTATTGATTTAGGAATTAAAATAGGAATTGGAGGAATAATTACTTTTAAAAATAATCATATTAGTCAATTTTTGCATAAAATAAATTTAAATCATATAATATTAGAAACAGATTGTCCTTATCTTTCTCCACATCCTTTTAGAGGAAAAAGAAATGAACCACAAAATTTAAGAATAATTTTAAAAAAACTGTCTCAAATTTATTCTCTTTCAGAAGAAAAAATATCCGATATCATTCATATGAATGTAGAAAAATTATTTTTTTCATATTGATAATTATAATATAATATAAATATATACTTATATCATTTTTGATGGATTAACTAATTTTTCAAATTGATCTTCAGTTAAATATCCTAATCTAATTGCTTCTTCTTTTAAAGTTTTATTATTTTTATAAGCAGATTTTGCAATCTCTGCTGATTTTTCATATCCAATATGAGTATTAAGTACTGTTACTAACATTAAAGATTTATCTAAAAATTCTTTAATTCTTTTATAATTTGGTTGTATTCCTTTTATACAAAAAGAATCAAAAGATGTACAAGCATCTGAAAGAAGTTGAGATGATTGTAAAAAATTATACACTATTAATGGTTTAGTTACATTTAATTCGTAATTTCCTGAAGATCCTGCTATAGAAATAGACATATCATTTCCTATAACTTGTATACAAACCATAATAATAGCTTCACATTGAGTAGGATTTATTTTTCCAGGCATAATAGAAGATCCTGGTTCATTTTCAGGAATAAAAATTTCTCCAATTCCTGAACGTGGACCAGAAGCTAAAAAACGAATATCATTTGATATTTTTATTAAAGAAACAGCTATTTCTTTTAAAGCACCATGAGCTTCTACCATAGCATTATGAGATGATAAGGCAGCAAATTTATTTTTTGCAATTTTAAAAGGATAACCTGTATATTGACATATATATTCGGTTACTTTTGTATCATACCCTTTAGGAGAATTTAATCCTGTTCCCACAGTAGTTCCTCCTATAGCTAATTCAGAAAGATTATCTAAAGTTTTTTGAATAGAGGATAATCCATGATTTATTTGAGAAACATAACCAGAAAATTCTTGTCCTAAAGTAATTGGAGTAGCATCCATTAAATGAGTTCTACCTATTTTAATAATATTTTTAAATGATTTTGATTTTTCTTCCAAAGTTTCTTTTAATTTTTTAATAGAAGGAATAGTTTTTTCTATTAATTTTTTATAAGAAGCAATGTGCATTGCTGTCGGAAAAGTATCATTAGATGATTGAGACATATTTACATCATCATTTGGGTGTATAAAAGATTTTTTTGTTCCAAGAATTTCTCCCATTAAAACATGTGCTCTATTAGAAATTACTTCATTAATATTCATATTAGTATGAGTTCCAGATCCTGTTTGCCATATAACTAAAGGAAATTGATTATTTAATTTTCCTTCTATAATTTCATCACAAACTAAAGAAATAATATCTCTTTTTTTTTTAGATAAAAGACCAAATTCAAAATTTGCATGAGCCGCTGCTTTTTTTAAAATAGCAAATGAATGAATAATTTCTATAGGCATAGAAGATTCTTTTCCTATTTTAAAATTTTTTCTAGATCTTTCTGTTTGTGCACCCCAATATTTATCTACAGGAACTTTTACTACACCTAAAATATCTTTTTCTGTTCTATAAATCATTATACTATTTTTATTTTACGAAATTATAGAAAAAAATTTTATTATATTACAAAGTATTATGATAATTAAATTTATAGGATTTTTACTATTTTTAATAATAACTATATCTGGTTTTTGGTGTATTTTGTTTCTATCTTTTTTTAGTATTTATTGGATTATTTTAAGTTTATTTATTAATTTTTTTATAAATTTTAAAATTAATTTAAAACGTAAAAAAGAAAAAATATAAAATGTTTAAAAAACAATATTTTTGGATTAGTTTTTTTTTCTTGATATGGATGTCTTTTTTTGACTCTAATTCTTTTATACTTCATTATAAATTTAAAAAAAATATTAAAAAAATGACATTGGATAGAGATTTTTTAAAAAAAAAATCTTTTTAGAAGAAAATCATTTAAAAAAATTGAATACAGATTCTAAATATTTAGAAAAATTAGCAAGAGAAAAATTTTATATGAAAAAAAAAGATGAAGACTTATTTGTAATATTTTCTGAAAAAAAATATTATTAACGATTAACGTCCCATATAAATAAGTAAAATACTTAAATCAGAAGGAGAAACACCACTAATTCTTGATGCTTGCGCTAATGATATTGGACGATAATAATCCAATTTTTCTCGTGCTTCTAAAGAAATAGATTTAATTTTTTTATAATCAAAATTATTTGGAATTTTTAAGTTTTCCAATCTTAATAGTTTTTTTGCATTTTCTTTTTCTCTATTTATATATCCTTTATATTTTATTTGAATAGAAACTTGTTCCAATATTTCTTGATTAAAATTATTTTTTTTAATTTTTTCCATTATAATAGGAATAGATATAATATCTTTTATATCAATTTCAGAACGAGATAAAATAGTTTCTATTTTTTTATGAATATCTATTCTAGGAGATTTTTTTTGATCTAAAATAGGATTTATAACTTTTGGGGAAAAACTTATATTATGAAATAAATACATACATCTTTGAATTTTAGATTTTTTTATATCTAATATTCTCATTTTTTCTTCTGATATTAATCCAATATTATATCCTAGAGGAGTTAATCTAACATCTGCATTATCTTGACGTAATAACATTCTATATTCAGCTCTTGAAGTAAACATCCTATAAGGCTCTTTTGTTCCTTTTGTAATTAAATCATCTATTAAAACACCAATATAAGCTTGATTTCTTTTTAGAATAAACGGTTCTTTTTGAAAAATTTTTAAAGAAGCATTTATTCCTGCTATTAATCCTTGAGACGCTGCTTCTTCATATCCCGTCGTTCCATTAATTTGTCCAGCAAAAAAAAGATTTTCTATAACTTTACTTTCTAAAGTAGGTTTTAATTGTTCAGGAGGGAAATAATCATATTCAACTGAATATCCAGGTCTTAATATTTTTACTTTTTCAAATCCAGAAATTTTTTTTAATGATTGATATTGTATTTTTTCTGGAAAAGAAGTGGAAAATCCATTAATATATACTTCTACAGTATTCCATCCTTCAGGTTCTACAAAAATAGGATGTTCTTCTTTATTGGGAAATCTATAAATTTTTTCTTCTATAGAAGGACAATATCTAGGACTTACTCCTTTAATATCTCCTGAAAAAATTGGAGAATAATCGAAATTATTACGTATAACATTATGTACTTTTTGATTTGTATAAGTTATATAACATCTTCGTTGTTTTGTTAATTTTTTTGTTTTATAAAAAAAAGAAAATTTTTGAGTATAAATATCTCCATATTGAGATTTCATTTTATCGTAATTTAATGAACGTCCGTCAACTCTTGGAGATGTTCCCGTTTTCATTCTACCATATTTTAATCCAAATTGTTTAGTTAATTGTTCTGTAATTCCATGAACATCTTTTTCTTCTATTCTTCCACCATTCATTTTTTTTTCTCCAATATGTATTTTTCCATTTAAAAAAGTACCATTTGTAAGTATAACTAATTTTCCTTTAATTTTTAATCCTAAAAAAGTTTTTACTCCTTTTATTTTATTTTTTTTTATAATTAAAGATGTTACGGTATCTTGATATAAATCTAATTTATTATTTTTTTCTATAAAAAATCTCCAATAATAAGAAAATAATTTTCTATCACATTGAGCTCTAGGACTCCACATTGCAGGTCCTTTAGATTTATTAAGCATTCTAAATTGAATCATGCTATGATCAGAAATAATTCCAGAATAACCTCCTAAAGCATCTATTTCCCGAACCATCTGTCCTTTTGCTATGCCTCCTATAGATGGATTACATGACATTTGACCTATAGTTTGTAAATTAGTAGTAATAAGTAAAGTTTTAGCTCCTATATTAGAAGATGCTAAAGAAGCTTCTATTCCAGCATGACCTCCACCAACTACTATAATATCATATATATCTAAAAACATGATTCAATTTTCAAAATTGAAATAAATTTAAATAAAACTCTTCTTTTTTTTTCATTATTTTTTTATCAATTTTTTTTTTATCATCATATCCTAAAAGATGTAATATAGCATGGATGATAACACGTTTTAATTCAATTGTAAAAAACTGATTCCATTTTTTAGAATTATCAAAAACACGATCTATACTAATAAATATATCTCCAGATATACACTTGTTTATAGAATAATTAAATGAAAGTACATCTGTATAAAAATTTTTTTTTAAATATTTTTTATTCATATTTAAAAGGTAATTATCATTACAAAAAATATAATTAATATTTCCAATATACATTCCTTCATTATTTAATAAAATACATATTTCTTGAATCAATAAAGATTCATCTTGAATATAAAAATCAGAAATTTCATAAAATAATTTAATCATTAATTTCTTATTTTAAATAATATAATTTTTGCATATTTTGATAAAAATAAAAAAAATCATTCCAAATATTTTTAGTTTATTAAATCTTTTTTGTGGATGTATATCTATAATTTTTTTACAATCAAAAAATTTTGAATATTCTTTTATATCTACATTATTTTCAATAATGTTTGATTTTTTAGATGGGTTTATCTCTAGATTTATAAATAACGAAAATAAATTTGGAAAAGAATTAGATTCTCTTTCTGATATGGTTTCTTTTGGTGTTGTTCCATCTATAATAGTTTTTATTTTATTGAAAACAATGAAAAAAAAAATACCACTTATTGAATGGAGTTCTTTTTTTATTTCCATTTTTTCAGCATATCGTTTAGCAAAATTCAATATTAATTCTTCTAATTCTAGATATAGAGGATTGACTACACCTGTAAATACTTTATTTTTTTCTTCTTTATCTATTATTATAAAAAATCATTATATAATTCCTGTTTTTATTATAAATATCATTATGTCTCCTATTATAATTATTTTTTTGATATTTTGTTCTTGTTATTTTTTAGTATCAAAAATACCAATGATTTCATTTACTTTTAAAGGAATTTATTGGAAAAAAAATAAAATACGTTATGTTTTCTTATTGATTAGTACATTTCTTTTATTAACTTTACATATAGTTTCTTTACCATGCATTATTATTTTTTATATAACAATTTCTATTTATAAAAATAGGTTGAAAAATTAGTGACGAATACAAAATATTAATATGAATTTAAAACTTCATCGTCCCATTTGTTTCTTTGATATAGAAGCAACAGGAATAAATATAGGAAAAGATAGAATTATAGAAATATCTATATTAAAAATATTTCCTAATGGAAATCAAGAAGATAAAACTTGGCTTATTAATCCTGGAATACCTATTCCTCCACAATCAACTGCTATTCATGGAATTAAAGATAAAGACGTAATAGGAAAACTTAAATTTAAAGATGTTTCTTTATTGATTTTTAAAATGATTGAAAATACAGATTTGGCAGGATATAATTCTAATAGATTTGATATACCAATTTTAGCAGAAGAAATGCTTCGTGCTGGAATATCTTTCGATATTAAAAAACATAAAACTATAGACGTACAAGTTATTTTTCATAAAATGGAACCTAGAACACTTTCTGCCGCTTATAAATATTATTGCAATAAAAACCTTATGAAGGCTCATAGTTCTAAAGCAGATGCATTTGCTACGTATGAAATTTTACTTGCACAATTGGAAAAATATGAAAATTTAAAAAAAAATGTTAAAAGTTTAAATCAATTTTCTCATCAAAAAAATATAGCAGATCTTGCTGGATTTATTAAAATAGATGAAAATGGAAATGAAATATTTAATTTTGGTAAATATAAAGGAGAAAAAGTTTTTGAAATTTTTGAAAAAGATCCTAATTACTATGGATGGATACAAAATTCAGATTTTCCTTTATATACAAAAAAAATATTAACAGGAGTTAAATTAAGAAAATTTAATAAATCTTAAAAAAATTATGATTAATATTAAATTAAGTCTTCTATTTTTTTAGAAATAAAGTTAGTTAGATTTTTTCCATAAAGTAAATTTTTAGATAAAAGAGTTAAATTTAAAGCTTCTTGAATAATTTCTTTTCTTTTTTCTTCAGATGTTTCTTGTAATATTTTTTTCATTAAAATATGATTTGTATTTATTATCAATTGATAATATTTTGTTTTATTTTTTTCTTCTTTTTCTTCTAAAATTTCTTTTCCTATAGAATTCATTTCTTTCATCCTTCTTAAAAATTCAGGAACAATAATTAAAAAAGGATAATCTTTTTTAGATAAATTTTCTAATTTTATAGAAAATTTATAATCTTCCATTAAATAAGTATTAATGAAATTTTTTAAATCTTGTTTTTCTTTTTCAGATAGTTTTGAATCATATTTTTTTTCTTTATAAATTAATTTATCAATATGATCTGAATCTACTCGTACAAAAGTAATTTCTTTATCATAAAATTCTAATTTTTGTATAAAATGAACTGAAAGAGGACTATTTAAAATTAAAACTTCATAAGTTCTATCTTTTGCATCTTTAATATAATTATATTGTTTTTCTTTGTCCGAAGAATAAAGAAAAACAATATTTCCTTCTTTATTTTTTTGAATTTTTCTTATTTTTTCTTTTAATTCTTCTAAAGTGAAATAAATATTATTTACAGTAGTAAAAATGTAAAATTTTATAGCTTTTTCAAAAAAGTTTTGTACACTAATCATTCCATATTCTACTATAATTTTTATATCTTCCCATTTTTTTTGAAAATCTTCTCTGTTACTTTTAAACATTATATCTAATTTATCAGCAACTTTTCTTGTGATATATTTTGATATATTTTTTACAGATGTATCACTTTGTAAGTGAGAACGTGATACATTAAGAGGAATATCTGGAGAATCTATAACTCCTCTTAATAAACTAAGAAAATCTGGTACTATTCCCTCTAAATTATCCGTAATATATACTTGATTTTGATACAAATGAATTTTATCTTTTTGTATATCAATTCTTCTTTCTATTTTAGGAAAAAATAAAATACCTGTTAAATGAAAAGGATGATCTATATTTAGATGAACCCAAAATAAAGGATCATCCAATTGATTTGGATATAATTCATGATAAAAATCTAAATAATTTTTATCATTTAGTTGAGTTGTATTTTTTTTCCAAGCTGGATCAACATTATTAATAAGAATATCTTTCTCATTTTCATTATTTTTATCTTTAGATAATAAATAAATTTTTACAGGTAAAAATTTACAATATTTTTGTAAAATATTTAAAACACGATTATATTCTAAAAACTCCTTATTTTCTTCATTAATAAATAAAACTATTTCTGTACCTCTATCTCTTTTTTCAATTTCTTTCATAATAAAATTAGGAGATCCTTCGCAAGACCAAAATATAGATTCAGAATCTTTTTTATAAGATTGAGTAAATATCATAACTTTATTAGAAACCATAAAAGAAGAGTAAAAACCTAATCCAAAATGACCAATAATATGATTATCTTTTGTAGATGTATTATATTTTTTAATAAATTCTTCTGCTCCAGAAAAAGCTATCTGATTAATATATTTTTCTACTTCTTCTTTTGTCATTCCAATACCATTATCTATGATATGAACAGTTTTGTTTTTTTTATCTATTAAAACATTAACTTTTAAATCATCTTCTATAAAATCAAAATCATTGGTATTTTCATTTTTGAATTTTCCTATAGTTATTAATTTTACAATAGCATCTGTAGCATTAGAAACAAGCTCACGTAAAAAAACTTCTTGATCAGAATAAAGAAATCTTTTAATAATAGGGAAAATATTATCTGAAGTAACATTAATCTTATTCTTATTCATGAAACTGAATTATTGATTAATTAAATATAAAACAAAGATCATACCATAATTAATAAATAAAGACATCATGTCAGTTTTCATTTTTTTTAAAAAAATAATTTATAAATTTTTTTTCATCAAATTTTTTCAAATCTTGTATTTTTTCACCTGTACCTAAATATTGTATAGGTATTTTAAATTGATCCATAATTCCTATTATAACTCCTCCTTTAGCTGTTCCTTCTATTTTTGTTAATATAATAGAAGAAATTTTAACAAAAGAGGTAAATTTTTTTACCTGTTCAAAAGCATTTTGACCTGTAGTTGCATCTAAAACAAGTATCGTTTCATGAGGAGATTCAGGTATAATTTTTTTCATAACTCTACTTATTTTAGAAAGTTCTTCCATTAAACCAATACGATTTTGTAATCTACCTGCTGTATCGATTAATACTATATCTTTTTTTTTATATTTAGCAGATTGTAAAGTATCATACGCAACAGAGGCTGGGTCTGCATGCATATGTTGTTTTACTAAAGATACTTTAGCTTTATTTGCCCATATTTCAAGTTGATCAATAGCTGCTGCTCTAAATGTATCAGATGCACCTATCATTAAATTATAGCCCTTGTTTTTTAAATAAAAAGCTAATTTTCCAATTGTTGTTGTTTTTCCTACTCCATTTACTCCTACCATCATAATTACATATGGTTTTTTATAATTTTTTATTTTTTTTTCTAAACATTTATTTTTAACATTTAAAAAAATATTTTCTATATCTTTTTTAAGAAAATTATATAATTCTTCTGAATCTACGTATTTTTCTTTTTGAATTTTTTTTTCTAAATTATTAATAATTTTTATCGTAGTTTTTATTCCTATATCTGCAGATAATAATATATTTTCTATATGATCAATAATATTTTTTTCTATTTTTGATTTTTTAAAAAAAATATTTTTTATTTTAGAAAAAAAAGATTCTCTAGTTTTTTTCAATTCATGATCAAATGTTTTATCTGATTTATTTTTCTTTTTTAAGAACATTATGAATTATTACTTTTTTTAAAAAAAATTTTTACTTTATCATCAGAAATAATTTTATTTTCAAAAGTATAAAAACCAGATTTTTTAGATTTAACTATTTTTATAGCTAAAGTCATTTTTTTTGATATTTTTTTCTTATTTTCTTTTATTTTTTTAGACATATTTTATTTTATTTCTTTATGAATTGTATATTTTTTTAATATTGGGTTATATTTTTTTAATTCAATTCTATTTGGAGTATTTTTTTTATTTTTTGTTGTTATATATCTATAACATCCAGAAATTCCACTTTTTTTTTGTTCCATACATTCTAATATAACTTGTATTCTATTTCCTTTTTTCGCCATTTTACTTAATTTTTATATTTTTATAACGTTTTAATGCATTTTCAATTCCTATTTTATTAATAAGTTTAACTGCATAAGCACAAATTTTTAAAGTAATCCATTTTTTTTCTTTTATTAAAAAAAAACGTTTTTTACATAAATTAATATTAAACCAACGTTTTTTTTTATTATTTGCATGAGATACTTTATTTCCTATCATTGCTTTTTTTCCTGTTAATTCACAAATTTTTGACATATATAGTTTTTTTTTTATAAATTTCTTTTTACTAATTTAGTATAATAAAAATAAAGACACTTCATGTCAGGACATAGTAAGTGGGCAAATATACAACATAGAAAATCTAATAAAGATTTTATAAAATCTAAAAAATTTTCTAAAATTATTAAAGAAATAACAATAGCTGTTCAAAAATCAGGAATAAATAATTTTCGTTTAAAAAACGCAATTATAAATGCAAAATCAATTAATATTCCTAAAAAAACGATAGAAAAAGCTATAAAAAAAGCTTTACAAATCAAAAAAGACGGTAATAAAAATTTCAATTTAGAAGGATATATTCATGGAGTTAGTTTAATTATAGAATGTATAACAAATAATAATATTCGTACAATTTCTAATATTCGAACATTTTTTAATAAAAATGGAGGAAGATTATGTAATAATGGAGAATTAACTCATTTATTTCATAAAACAGGTTTTTTTTATATAAAAAAAAAAGATATCCATTATTCCATGGAGGAATTTGAATTGATGATAATAGATTTTGGAGCTAAAGATTTTATTATAAAAAATGAAAATATAGATATGGTTTATGTATACACAGATTTTGAATTATTTGGATATATGAAAAATAATTTAGAAAAATTAAAAATATTATATGAAGGAAAAATAATACGTACTCCTAAAAAAATGATTAAATGGATTTCGAAAGAAAATAAAGAAAAAATTTTTAATTTTATTAAAATTCTTAAAAAATATGATGATGTAGAAAAAATTTATTCAAATTTAAAAAAGTAGGATGACCTATTGCATTATATATCATGAATAATTATTCATTAATAATAATAATGAGGAAAGTCCGGACACCATAGAGCAACATAATGGGTAATACCCATCCATCGTGAGATGAGGAATAGTGCAACAGAAAGAAAGTACAGAATTACTATTGCTGTAGTGGAATCATGTAAACTCTATGTGGTGAAATGCCATATATACCGGAAAACTAGCTCGGTTGATACCGGGGGGTGGGCAGATAGAGATTTTGGGTAACCTAAATTCTAGATAAATGATAGGTATAATATAATTTTAAAATAAAATATTAATACAGAATCCGGCTTATAGTCCTACTTATTTTTTTTGGAGAGATGGCCGAGAGGATTAAGGCGCACGTCTGGAAAGCGTGTTCACAAAAAAAGTGTCAAGGGTTCGAATCCCTTTCTCTCCGTTTCAATAATTTTCTATATCTTTTAATTTTTTTTCAATTAAATTAGTTCTAACACCTAATAATTTATCTAAATCCTTTGAAGCTCCTTGCAATTTATCCTGAGCTTGATGAAGTAAAAATCCAAATTTTGTAAATTCTTGTTTAACCATTTCTAAAATTTTCCATACTTCAGAACTTCTTTTTTGAATAGCTAAAGTTCTAAAACCTATTTGTAAACTATTTAATACAGCGGCTAATGTCGATGGACCTGTTATTACAATTTTATATTTTCTTAATAGCTCTTCTAGTAAACTAGAATTTTTTACTATTTCAGCATATATTCCTTCAAAAGGAAGGAATATAATGGCAAAATCAGTAGTATGTGGAGGATCTATATATTTATCTTTAATATCTTTTGACATTTTTTTAAGTACAGATTCCATATTTTTTATAGCTATTTCTATATTTTTTTCACCACCTATACGATAAGCTTCTTGTACTTTTTCATAAGTTTCTTTTGGAAATTTTACATCAATAGGTAACCATATAATATTTCCATCACCAAGTCCTGGAAGTTTTATTGCAAATTCTACTACAAAATTTGTACTAGATTTCGTAATAACATTAGATTCATATTGTTCTGGAGATAAAATTTGCTGTAAAAGCATTGAAAGCTGCATTTCACTAAAACTACCACATATTTTTACATGATTCAAAGTTCTTTTTAAAGAAGTTACGTCTTTTGCCAAAATTTTCATTTCACCTAATCCTTCTTGTAAAAACAATAATTGATTACCGATTATTTCAAATGATTTTCCTAAATGAATTTTTAAAGTAGATTGAAGTTTTTCATTAACAATTTCTTTTATTTCTTCAAATTTTTTTTCTATAATTTTAATCAATTTCTCTTGTACATTAGAAACATAATCTAATTTTTGATATTGATTATCAATATAAAATTGAATTTTTTTATCTAAAAAATCTTGAGAATCTCTTATATATTGTGATAATACATTTTTTGTTTCTATGAAAGAATTATCAATCTCTTTTTTATTAAATTGAAATAATTTTTGAAATTCATCTTTTTGATCTTTAAATTCTTTTCTAAAAAAAAATTCTAATTTTATAAAAGAATATAAAAATATGAAAAAAATAAAACAACAAAAAAAAAATAAAATAAAAAAATAATACATGAAAATTATTTGATCAAAAAAAAGAATAATAGCGGGAATAGGACTCGAACCTATGACCTTCGGGTTATGAGCCCGACGAGCTACCAACTGCTCCACCCCGCGACTAATAATATAATATTTTTCATATAAAAAATCAAATATTAATCAATATAAATTTTTATATTTTATAAATTTATCCATTCATAGATATTAAAAATTCTTCATTATTTTGAGTTCTAGACATTCTAGATCTTAAAAATTCCATAGCCTCCACTGAATTCATATCAGAAAGATGCTTTCGTAAAATCCACATTCTTTGCAATGTATTTTGATCTAATAAAAGATCATCTTTTCTTGTACTGGAAGAAACTAAATCAATAGCCGGATAAATTCTCTTATTAGCTATTTTTCTATCTAATTGAAGTTCTTTATTTCCTGTTCCTTTAAATTCTTCAAAAATAACTTCATCCATTTTTGAACCTGTATCGATCATAGCTGTAGCAATAATAGACAAAGAACCTCCATTTTCTATATTTCTTGCTGCTCCAAAAAATCTTTTTGGTCTATGTAAAGCATTTGCATCTACACCACCTGATAATACTTTTCCAGATGCAGGAGCTACAGTATTATATGCACGTGCTAAACGTGTAATAGAATCTAATAATATGACTACATCATGAGAACATTCAACCATTCTTTTTGCTTTTTGTAAAACAATATTAGCTACTTTCACATGTCTATCTGCTGGTTCATCAAAAGTTGATGCGATAACTTCTCCTTTTACATTTCTTTGCATATCTGTAACTTCTTCTGGCCGTTCATCAATTAATAAGATAATTAAATAAACTTCAGGATGATTAGCTGCAATAGCATTAGCTATTTCTTTTAATAAAGTAGTTTTTCCTGTTTTTGGAGGAGCAACAATCATTCCTCTTTGTCCTTTTCCTATAGGAGTAAAAAGATCTACTATTCTTGTAGAAAGAGTTGCATTTTTTTCAGCTAATTTAAATTTTTCATTAGGAAATAATGGAGTTAAATGTTCAAAAGGATCCCTTTCTCTTATAAAAGAAGGTGGTCTCCCATTTATTTCAAGGATTTTAATTAATGGAAAATATTTTTCTCCATTTTTAGGTGGTCGAACTTCTCCTCTTATTGTATCTCCTGTTTTCATTCCAAAAAGTCTAATTTGAGATTGAGAAACATAAATATCATCAGGAGATGATAAATAATTAAAATCAGAAGATCTTAGAAAACCATAATTTTCTGGCATAATTTCTAATACTCCTTCACTAATTATAATCCCCTCAAATTCGTATTCAGGAGTACGATATTTATTCGAAGAAATTTTTGTTGATACTTCTTCTGTACCATGATGATGAGATGATATATGAGATTCAGATTTATCATTTTTTTTCCAATGTGTAAAATTTTGATGTTTTTTTTGATATTTTATATTTTCTGATAAATTTGAATTAGAAACTTTTAAATTTTCTTGAAAAACTAATTTTTTTTTTCCATTATTTCTATTTTTATTTATATTTTTTTTTTCCGAAAATAAATTTTTTGATTCTAATTTTTTTCGAACTTTAAATTCTTTCTTTAAATTTAAAGAAGAATGTGTAGAAGTTTTTTTATTATTAAAAATGGAGATAATTTTCTCTAGGAGTTCATTTTTTCGTAATTGTGTACATTTTTTTAATCCTGAAGAGCGAGCAATCTCCTGTAATTCAAAAAGTTTTTTACTTTTTAATTCAGTAATGTCAAACATAAAGTAATTGGGTTATATTTTATATAAAATATTTGGAAAATAATATACTTTATACTTTTTAAGTATTATTATAAACGATAAATACAATTATACAAAAAATTAATTTGAACTTAAAAAATAATAAATAACAAATTATATATTTTATAATAATTTTTAATTTTTTTTCTATGTTATATAGAATACAAACATTATATCTAATTATTTCTATTTTTATTTATTCAATTTATTTATATTATTATTATAATTATAATATTAATACATTTAATACATTTAATTTTATTTCAAAAACAATTTTTATTTTTTTATGTTTAATTCTATCTATTTTAAATATTCTTTTTTTTAAAAAAAAAAAACTACAAATATTTATGAATAAAATAAATATACTTTTAAATAGTATTAATTTGATTCTTCTTTTTAATCAAAAAATTTTTCTAAAAAAAAATATATACCTTTTTTTTATTTTATGTATTTGTAACATATTGGTTTTATATATATGCAATAAAAAAATAAAAAAAGATATAGAATTAATCGATTCTATGAATAGAATACGATAAATTTATTATTAATAAATAATAAATTATTAAAAATAATGAAAAAATCTTCATTAGTTCAAAAATTTGAAGAATATAAAAAAAAATTTCATGAAATTTCAAAATCTATTATTCAACCTAATATTTTATCTAATCAAAAAAAATATAAAATATTATTAAAAAAATATCTTCAACTTCAAAAAATAGTATTTCTTTATGAAAGATATAACAAAAAATTATCTTTATTACAAGAAGCAAATTTTATTTTAAAAAACGATTCAGATATTGAATTAAAAGAATTAGCTTATCAAGAAAAAAATAAAATTTTAGAAAATTTATCCTCTATTGAAAAAGAATCTTATGATTATTTTTTATTTCTTTCAAAAGAAAAAATAACAGAAGATCATAGAAATGTTATTATAGAACTACGTTCTGGAACAGGAGGAGATGAAGCTTGTCTTTTTGTAGAAGACATATTAAGAATGTATACAATGTATTTTAAAAAATCAGGTTGGAAATACAAAATTATACATGCACAAAAAGGAGGAATAAAAGGATATAAAGAAATTATTTTAGATGTAAATGGAAATGGAAAAGAAGGAATTTATGGAAATTTAAAATTTGAATCTGGAGTACATAGAGTACAAAGAATTCCAAAAACAGAGTCTCAAGGAAGAGTTCATACATCTGCTATAACAGTCGCTGTATTTCCTCAAGTAGAGGATATAGAAGTAAATATTAATTTATCTGATATAAAAAAAGATACTTTTAGATCTAGTGGAGCAGGAGGTCAACACGTTAATAAAACAGAATCTGCTGTACGATTAACCCATATTCCAAGTAAAATAACAGTAGAATGTCAAGAAGAACGATCTCAACATAAAAATTTTGAAAAAGCTATAAATGTTTTACGAGCAAGAATTTATAAAATTGAAAAAGAAAAAAAATTAAAAAAAATATCTATAAAAAGAAAATCTTTAGTCTCTACAGGAGATCGTTCTGTTAAAATACGAACCTATAATTATCCAAAAAATAGAATAACGGATCATAGAATTCATAAATCTATTTATGATCTAATAGGATTTATGAATGGAAATATTCAAGAAATGATTAATTTTTTAAAATTTTTTGAAAAAAAAATAATATAATTATTAATTTTTAATTAATAAAAATTAATAATTATTTGATAATAATAAATTTAAATCTATTCTATCTAAAAAATTTGTATTATAATTTCCTTTTAAAAAATCATCATTTTGCAGAATTTTTCGATGAAAAGGAATAGTAGTTCTAATTCCTTCTATTATAAATTCTTCTAAAGAACGACGCATTTTTTCAATAGTTTCTTTTCTATTTTTTGATGTAGTAATAATTTTAGCAATCATAGAATCATAATAATGTGTAATAAAATATCCTGCATAAATATGTGTATCTACACGAACTCCTTTTCCTCCTGGTAAATGCATTTGAGTAATTTTTCCTGGAACTGGTCTAAAATTATTATATGGTTCTTCTGCATTAATTCTACATTCTATTGAATACATTTTTGGATAAAAATTATTTTTTCTAGAAATTTTTTTTCCATTAGCTAAAAATATTTGTTCTTGAATTAAATCAACCCCTGTAATTTCTTCAGTTATAGCATGTTCTACTTGTATTCTCGGATTCATTTCTAAAAAATAAAAATTTTTATTTTTATCTACTAAAAATTCCATAGTTCCGACTCCTTCATAATGAATAAATTCAGCAGCTTTAATTGCTTCTTTTCCTATTTTTTTTCTAAGAGATGAAGTTAAAAATGGAGAAGGGGCTTCCTCTATAAGTTTTTGATTTCTTCTTTGAATAGAACAATCTCTTTCGGATAAATGACATACTTTTCCATATTTATCTCCTATAATTTGTATTTCTATATGTCTTGGATTTAAAATTAATTTTTCTATATACATATCTTTTTTACCAAAACATGACCAAGCTTCTTTTTTAGCTTCTTCCCAAGAATTTTTTAAACTTTTTTTATCAAAAACGGATCGTATTCCTTTTCCTCCACCTCCAGAAACAGCTTTAATAATAATAGGATATCCTATTTTATCTGCAAAATATTCTATTTCTTTATAAGAATTTTCTGAAAAACAATTATATCCAGGTAAACAAGAAATTCCTGCTTTTTTCATAGTTTTTTTAGCTAAAATTTTATTTCCCATTTGAATTATATTATTTGGATTAGCTCCTATAAATTTAATTCCATGTTTATGACACATGGATGAAAAATATGCATTTTCAGATAAAAATCCATATCCAGGATGAATAGCATCTGCATTTGTAATTTCTGCTGCAGAAATTAAATTGGGAACATTTAAATATGATTGAATTGGAGGTGCTGGACCAATACATACAGCTTCATCCGCAAAATAAACATGAAGACTATATTTATCTACTGTAGAATAAACAGCTACTGTTTTAATACCCATTTCTTTAGCTGTTCGTATAATTCTTAAAGCAATTTCTCCACGATTAGCTATTAATATTTTTTTAAACATAAAAAATTAATAATTTGGATCTAAAAGAAATAAAGGTTGATCATAATCGACTGGAGTAGAATCTTCTACAAGAATTTTAATAATTTTTCCATTTACTTCAGATTCAATATCATTAAATAATTTCATAGCTTCTATCATACAAACTTTTGTTCCTATTTTTATTTTATCTCCTATTTTTACAAAAGGTTCTTGATCTGGATGAGGTTTTCTATAAAATGTTCCTATCATAGGAGATTTTATTGTTAAATATTGATTTCTATTTTCTTCTTTTTCTATTTTAGAAAATCTATCAGAAAAATCAGAAATAGAGGAAGAAATTTTAGAATAATTCCATAAATTTTTTTCATTTTTTTTGATAAATGTTTTATTTTTTATATAAATTTTAGTATTATCTATTTTAATCTTTATTTCGCTAATATTTGATTTTGATATAACTTGAATAAGTGACTTAATTTTTTTGAAATCCATAATAATAAGGATTTTTATTCTTCTTTACTGTACACAATTTTTCCTCTATAATAAAGTTTTTTTTCATGCCAATAAGCATGATGATATAAATGTTTTTTCTTTGTTAAAGAACATTTTATTAATAAAGGTTCTTTTATTTTTAAATGACTCCTTCTTTTATCTCTTCTAGATTTAGATTGTCTTCTTTTAGGATGTGCCATATATTATTAAATTAGTTTTTAATTTTTTTACTAATTTATAGATAAAATTAAAAATTAATTTTTATATCTTTATTTATTTTTTAATTATGAATAAATTAACTAAACGGAGTCAGGATTATTCAAAATGGTATAATGAAGTAGTCGTAAAATCTGGTTTAGCAGAATTTTCTGGGATACGTGGTTTTATGATTATAAAACCATATGGTTATTCTTTATGGGAAAGAATGAAAAAAGAATTAGATAAAATTCTCAAAAATACAGGACATCAAAATGTTTATTTTCCTTTACTAATTCCTAAATCTATTTTTTCAAAAGAAAAAGAACACACTAAAATATTTTCTGAAGGATGTGCTATTGTAACACATTATAGATTGAAAAAAAATAAAAAAGAAGAAGAATTAGTTATTGATTTTAAATCTAAATTACAAGAAGAATTAGTTATTAGACCTACCTCTGAAAGTATCATATGGAAAACTTATAAACGGTGGATTCAATCTTATAGAGATCTTCCAATTTTATTCAACCAATGGGGAAATGCATTAAGATGGGAAATGAAAACACGATTATTTTTAAGAACAAATGAATTCTTATGGCAAGAAGGTCATACTGCTCATTCTACAAAAAAAGAAGCAATAGAGGAAGTTAAAAAAATATTAAATATTTATACAGATTTTTCTAAAAATTTTATGGCAATTCCTGTTTTACAAGGAATTAAGCCATATATGGATAAATTTTCTGGATCAGAAATAACATATTGTATAGAAGCACTTATGCAAGATGGAAAAGCATTACAAATTGGTACTTCACATTTTTTAGGACAAAATTTTTCTAAAGCTTTTAATGTTCAATTTACTAATTATAATGGAAAAAAAGAATATGTATGGTCAACTTCTTGGGGAATATCTACTAGATTAATAGGAGGATTGATTATGTCTCATTCAGATGATAAAGGTTTAATTTTACCTCCTAAAATAGCTCCTATACAAATAATTATTATTCCTATATATAAAAATGAAGAAAAAGTTGTAATAATAAATAATATGATTGAAAAAATTATATCTATTTTAGAAAAAAACAAAATACGAGTAAAATATGATAATAGAAGAACATTTACTCCTGGATGGAAATTTCATGAATATGAAATGAAAGGAGTTCCTATAAGAATTAGTATAGGAGCAGATGAAATAAAAAATGAAAAAATAGAAATTTTTAGAAGAGATACATATGAAAAAATGTATATATCTTATATGAATTTAACAAATTTTATTCCTCAATTACTTAATGATATACAAAAAAATATTTATCAAAAAGCATTAGATAGAACTAAAAAATTGATTCTAAAATTAGATAATTATGATGATTTTAAAAATCAAATAAATAATTTAGGAGGTTTTATTTTTTCTCATTGGGATGGAACTAAAAATACATGTAAAAAAATTCAAGAAGAAACAGAAGCAACTATACGTTGTATCCCATTATATAATACAGAAAAAGAAAAAGGAAAATGTATATATTCTGGGAATACTTCTTTTCAAAGGGTTGTTTTTTCTAAATCTTATTGAAAATTTTTTAATTTTCCTTTAAAATTATTTATAGATGAATAATTTTTTTTCTGCAAAAAAATGATAAATTCTTTTTTTAATCTATCAAATACTGAAATTCCTTCTTTTATAAATTGTGTACCAATTTGAACTGCGGAAGCTCCACATAATATATGCTCAAAAATATCTTTTCCAGAAGAAATACCACCACATCCTATAATAGAAATATCTTTTCTAAGAAAAGTATAAAATTTACGAATATTGGATAATGCAAATGGTTTTATAATTAATCCCCCTATTCCTCCAAATCCATTTTTTGGTTTTATAACAGTATTTTCTTTATTTATATCAATAAAAATACCATTAGGTAAACTATTAATACAAGTGACAAAAATAATAGGAAATTTATTTAAAATTAAAGATATATTTTTAATATGTTTTTCCTTAAAAAAAGGAGGTAATTTAATTCCTAAAGGTTTTTTATTAAATTTAAATATACTTTCTAAAAAATCAGAAATTTTGTATAAATTATTTCCTAATATTTCTTCTTTAATATTTGGACAAGATAAATTTAATTCTATAGCTGTAATTTTTTTAGAAAAATTAGCTTTTTTAATGAGAAAAAAATTTTCTTCTATTGATAATCCAGATATAGAAAGAAAAATAGGTTTTTTTATTTTTTTATTTTGAAAAAAATTTAAATAAAAATCTATTCCTAGATTAGGTAATCCCATAGAGTTAATACTTCCTATATTCCATTCAAAATATCTTGGTTTTATATTTCCTTTTCTTGGTTTTTTTGTACAACTTTTTGTAACAATAGCACCAGAAGAACTGTTCAAAAGGTCAGATAATTCTTTATCTGTAGTACAAAGAGCTCCTGAAGCATTCATAATACATGATGTAAGTTTAATTTTATTTATGTAAGTAGAAATATCTATTTTTTTCATAGTTATATGAATTATAATAATATCCAAGTATAAAATTTTTAACTTTACCAAAACAGTTTTTTTTATGAAAGAAAAAGAACAGTTCTTCTTAAAAATTTACAATTTAGGAATCATAAAATTTGGAAAGTTTACTTTAAAAAGCGGTATGAATTCTCCTATATATATAGATTTTCGTCCAATAGCTTCTAGACCAGATTTTTTAATAAAATTATCAGATTTACTTCTTAATGAAGTATCATCTAATAATTCTAATAATTTTGAACTAATTTGTGGAGTTCCTTACGCTGCTTTACCTATAGCTACAACTTTATCTTTACGATCTAAAATTCCATTAATTATTAAAAGAAAAGAAAATAAAGGTTATGGAACTAAACGTATGATTGAAGGTATTTATAAAAAAGGACAAAATTGTCTTCTTATAGAAGATGTCATAACAAGTGGAGATAGTTTACTAAAAACTATAATAGATCTTGAAAAAGAAGGATTGATTATAAAATATATTATGTCTATTTTGGATAGAGAACAAGGAGGAATAGAAAATATAAAAAAAAAAGGATATAATATAAGAACTTTATTTCGTATAGGAGAAGTATTAAAAATTTTAGAAAAAAAATTTTTTTTAAAAAAAAAAGAAATACATACAATTCAATTTTTTTTTAGTAAAAAAAATAGAAAAAATATTCAAAATAAACGTATTTCTTATGAAGAAAAAAAAAAGATAATTTCTCATCCTATAGGACAAAAACTTATTGATATAACATTGAAAAAAAAAACAAATTTAATAGTTTCTGCAGATTTAGTATATTCTAAAAATATATTAAAATTAGTCCATTTAATTGGAGACATAATTTGTGGATTAAAACTTCATGTAGATATAATTAATGATTTTTCATTTTCATTTATAAATTCTCTTAAAAATATTTCTATAGAAAAAAAATTTTTATTATTTGAAGATAGAAAATTATGTGATGTCGGTCCTACTAATTATCTTCAATTACATTATGGAATATATAAAATTTCTTCTTGGGCAGATATTATTACTACACATGTATTTGCTGGAAGTGCAAGTATACAAAATTTGAAGATTCCTTCTAATATGGGATTAATTACAATATCGGAGATGTCTTCTTATGGTAGATTATCCGATGATAATTATATCCGAAAAGTATTAAATATTTCTTTAAAAAATCCAAAAGTTATTGGAACTGTTGCACAAAGAAAAGTAGACGATAGATTACTTTTATTTACACCTGGAATTCATTTTTCTAATTCAAATAACTTAGGAAATACTTATATTCATCCTAATCAAGCTTTTGAAAAAAATGGAAGTGATTTTATTATTGTAGGAAAAGCTATTTATCAGTCTAAAAATCCAAAAATAGCAGCAGAAAAATATAGAAATGCAGGATGGAAAGCATATGAAAATGGACTATAAAAATAAAAATCGAATAAAATTCACGTTTTTTAAGTTTTTTGTAAAAAAACTAATGATATTGATTATATTTTTATTTAATTTGTGTATGTTTCTTTTTTTTTTATACAAAAAAAAATAAAAATCATTGAAAGTGTGTTTTTAATCAAAAAAAAATTATAATTCATAATAAAATAAAAATTTTTTATAAAAATTTTGAATATGGAATGGATAAATTCATTAATTAGTTGTTTTATGATACTTTTTAGCATTATAGATATATTAGGAAACGCTCCAATTATTATGGGGTTTAAATCAAAAGGTAATATAATAGATACTAAAAAAGTTATAATTACTTCTCTTATTATATTCTTATCTTTCTTATTTTTAGGACAACCTATGTTAAAAATTATTGGAGTAGATGTTCATTCTTTTTCTGTTGCAGGATCTATAGTATTATTTTTAATTGGGTTAGAGATGATATTGGGAGTAGATTTTCATAAGGTTACAGAAAATGCGCAAACTTCTATTGTTCCAATAGCTTTTCCTCTTATAGCTGGACCTGGATCTTTAACTACATTAATTTCATTAAGAACAACTTATGATGTAAATATTATTCTTTTATCTTTAATACTTAATATGATAGTTGTTTATTTTGTAATAGATAGATGTGATTTTATAGCAGAAAAAATAGGAAATAATGGTTTAGACATTCTTAAAAAAATATTTGGAATTGTTTTATTAGCATTTGCCGTTAAAATTTTTGGAGCAAATGCTAGTCAATTATTTCAATAATCATAAATCATAATAAAATATATTTTTTATTTTATTTTATTGAATATTTTTTGAATAGCCTGATTGATATCTTGAAATTTAGGAAAATAAAAATTTTTATAAATAAAAATTATGTAAAAATTTTTATTTATAATTTTTTTTTCTAAAATATATTGATTTAATGAAAAACAAGCTCTTAATAAACGTTTTATTCTATTTCTATGAACCGATTTTTTAAAATTTTTTTTTTTACTAAAGTTCCAATTAAGTTGCTAAATGAATTTTTTTTATAATTTATTTTTTTTAATATAAAAACACAACAAATAGGATCTACTAATAAATATTTTCCATTTTTTATAATTTGATTAAAAATTTTATGATTTTTTATTTTCATAATAATATATATGAATTTTATCCAAAATTGTTCATAAATTTTTCTAATTGAGACACCATTCCTATGGGGCCACATATAAATGGAGTTCTTTGATGTAATTCTTTTGGTTCTATATCTAGAATACTATTTTTTCCATCAGAAGCTTTTCCTCCAGCTTGTTCTGTTAAAAAAGCTATAGGATTACATTCATAAAGCAATCTTAATTTTCCTTCTGGATAAGAAGCTGTTTTAGGATAAATATATATTCCTCCTTGTATTATATTTCTATGAAAATCACCAACTAAAGATCCAATATATCTTGCTGTATAAGGACGATTATCTTTTTTTTCTTGACAATATCTTATAAATTTTCTAATTCCATTAGAAAATTTTGCATAATTTCCTTCATTAATAGAATAAATTTTTTCTTTTACAGGAAAATGAATATTATAATGAGATAAATAAAAAGTACCAACTGAAGGATCTAAAGTAAATCCATGTACTCCATTTCCAGTACTGTATACTAATATAGTTGAAGATCCATAAATAATATATCCTGCAAGAATTTGTTTATTTCCTTGTTGTAAAAAATCTTCTATTGTTACATCCATTTGAATAGGAGATTTTTTTATATATACGGAAAATATAGTTCCAATAGATACATTAACGTCTATATTAGAAGATCCATCAAGTGGATCTATTAAAACAATATATTGATTTTGTAAAAAATTTTCTTTTTTATCTTTATTATTTATCACTATAAAATCTTTAGCTTCTTCAGAAGCTATTCCACAAACTACATTTCTATTTTTAAAAGATTCAAGAAAAGCTCTATGAGCAAAATCATCTAATTTTTTTTGATTTTCTCCTTGAATGTTAATTACTCCAGAACTACCTATAATTTCTGTAGTTAATCCTGCTTTATTAACTTCTTTATGAATAGCTTTAGAAGCTAACTTAATAGAACTAAATAATCGCAATAAAGATTCAGTTGAATACGAAAAATAATCTCGATTTTCTATAATAAACTCTCCTAATGTATACATGTATCAGGAAATACAACACTTTTATTTTAAATTACTATCTTAATTTAATAAAGTTATTAAAAATTTTTTTATTTTTATTAAATTTTATTTATTAATGAGAATATTGCAAATATTATTTGTATTATTATGGAGAATATGGTTTTTTATTATAAATATATTTTTAATTCCATTATGGGCAGGAGTTTCTATTCCGTTTCTTTTTAAAGATAAATATTATCCTATTGCATATTGGTTCCATCAAATGTGGGCTAGAAGTAATTTACTTCTTATGGGATTTTGGTATATTTTAGAAAAAGATGAAGAAATATTAGATAAAAATAAACAATATGTGATTATCAGTAATCATACATCTATTATGGATATTATGTTAATTTATTCTTTAATGAGAAATCATCCTCTAGTTTTTGTAGGAAAAGCAGAATTAGCGAAACTTCCATTTTTTGGTTTTGTTTATAAAAAAAGTAATATTCTTATAGATCGAAAAAATTTATCTAGTTGTATAAAAGTATTTAAAAAAATACAAGATAAAGTAGATTCTGGAAAAAGTGTTTGTATTTTTCCAGAAGGTGGAGTTCCTAATCCTTCTATTTTTTTGGATAATTTTAAAAATGGAGCTTTTTTTACAGCAATAATAAAAAAAATATCTATTATACCTTTTACCATTGCTGATATAAAAACTAAATTTCCTAATTTTTCTTTTATAAAAGGATGCCCAGGAAAAGTAAGAATAAAACAACATCATTCTATATCAACAAAAAATTTATCTTTAAAAGATAAAAATAATTTGAACAAAAAATGTTTTAATTTAATTAAATATCAATTAGAAAAATTTGAACGTGAAAAAAATAAATGAATTATTCGTGAATAAAAAAATTCATATTTATACTGACGGTTCTTCTAAAGGAAATCCTGGACCAGGAGGATATGGAATTTTTATAGAAAAAATTGTTGGAAATTCTTATAATAGAGAAATAATATCTGAAGGATATCGTTATACAACTAATAATAGAATGGAACTATTAGCAGTTATAGTAGGTTTAGAAAAAATAGAAAAAAAAAAACAAAATATTGTAATTTTTACTGATTCTAAATATATCGTAAATACAATTCAAAAAAAATGGATTTATAAATGGGAAAAAAATAATTTTTTAAAAAAAAAAAATGTAGATCTTTGGAAAAGATTTTTAAATTTGTTTCATAAACAATTTATTATTTTTCAATGGATAAAATCTCATAATAACCATTATATTAATGATTTTTGTGATAAATTATCTGTTCAGGCATCTAAAAAAAAAATTCTTCAAATAGATTATGTATATGAAAATATTAGTAAATTAAATTATTAAATAATAGAAAAATTTTTTTGTCTAATAATTTCATATATTATTATAGAGATAGCATTACTAACATTTAATGAATCTACATTTCCAAACATAGGAATAGTTATAATTGTTTCTGTTTTTTTGAACCAAAAATTAGATATTCCTTTATTTTCTGAACCAAAAATAATAGCTAATTTTGAATAATTTAACTTTATTTTATATAAATTTTTTTCTTTTTTATGATTATAAAATCCTGTTAATATAATTTTTACTTTATTTTTTTTTAACCAATCAAAAATGGATTCCATTTTTTCTATAAAAATTTTTGTTGTAAAAACACTTCCTAAACTAGACCTAATTACATTAGAATTATAAATATAAGTTTTCATATTACATAATATAATCAAATGAATACCTGCAGAATCAGATGTTCTTAATATAGCTCCTATATTACCAGGCTTTTCAATTCCATCTAATATAAGAATTAAAGAATTATCGGTTATTGTTTCATTTTTTAATTTATTTTTAATAAATTTTTCTTTAAATAAAGCAATAATTCCACCAGAATTTTCTCTATATGCTAATTTTTTAAATATTTTTATACTGATGAAAAAAATAATAGAATAATATAATTTAATTATATTTATATTCATATTACTTTTATATTTATAAAATATTTTTTGACATATAAATATTTTTTTAGGAAAAAAATTTCCTTTTATAGCCATTTTAAATTCTTGAATACCTTCAACAATAAATTCACTAATAGAATTTTTATTTCTATAATTTTTGATTAAAAATTTAATTTCTTTATTTTGTAAACTGTATATTTTTTTCATATATTTTTATATAATGAATTACAAAATTTACAAAAAACACAATGATATTAAATATATGAAATTTGCTATTGAGCAATCAAAATTATCTTTTTGTAAAAAAAAAAAGTTGGAGCTATTATTGTTAATAATCATAAAATAATATCTTATGGTTATAATAAAACTCCAAATGGATTTGATAATATATGTGAAGAAAAAAATGGAAAAACTAAGTGGTATGTAATACATGCAGAAGAAAATGCAATATTAAAACTTTCTTCTTCATTTTTATCTTGTAAAGGAGCGTCTATTTACATTACACATTTTCCATGTGAAAAATGTTGTAAATTGATTTATCAGTCTAATATCAAAAAAATTATATATTTACATAGGTCTACAAAAAATGATAAAGAAATGTTTTTTTTAAAAAAATTAAAAATAAAAATTAAAAAATTAAACCCAGGTGGCGAAATTGGTATACGCACTGGACTCAAAATCCAGTGATTTTATTAAATCATGCGGGTTCAAATCCCGCTCTGGGTATTTTTCATTTTTTTAAATTAAAATAAAAAATATCTTTGGGATAGTGGTAAAATATCAGAAGGATTAGAAATAATTTTTTCCCCATTTATATAAACATTATAGGTTTTTGGATCAATTTCTAAATTGGGAGTTTCTCCATTTAAGATCATATCTTTTTTAGATAAAAAACGACATCCTTTTACTATTTTTATTTGTTTTTTAATTTCATTTTTTTCAAAAAAACCATTATTAATAGCAGATGCAGAAACAAAAAGACTACTTAATTTTGGTTCAAAATAACCAAACATTTTACGATACATGAATGGTTGAGGTGTAGGAATAGTTGCATTAGGATCTCCCATACTAGCGTATACAATCATTCCACTTTTTATAACTAATTCAGGTTTAACTCCAAAAAAAGATGGTTTCCATAATACTAAATCTGCCATTTTACCAATATTTACAGATCCTACATATTCTGAGATACCATGAGTAATAGCGGGATTTATAGTATATTTTGATATGTATCTTTTTACTCTAAAATTATCATTTTTTGGATTTGTCTTTTTATTTTTATTAAAAAGACATCCTCTTTCTTTTTTCATTTTATCAGCTGTTTGCCAAGTTCTTTTTACTATTTCTCCTATACGCCCCATCGCTTGTGAATCTGAACTAGTCATACTAATAGCACCAATATCATGTAAAACTCCTTCTGCACTAATAGTTTCAGATCTAATACGTGATTTAGCAAAAGCTATATCTTCTGGTAGATTAGAATCTAAATGATGACAAATCATTAACATATCTAAATGTTCATCTATTGTATTACAAGTATAAGGCATTGTAGGACTTGTAGATGAAGGTAAAATATTAGAAAAAGATATTACTTTTAATAAATCGGGGGCATGTCCTCCTCCAGCTCCTTCTGTATGATAAGTATGAATAGTTCTACCTTTAAATATTTTTAAAGTATCCTCAATATAACCTGATTCATTTAATGAATCAGTATGTATATTTACTTGAATATCTAATTTATCAGAAACATTTAGACATTGATCTATTACATAAGGAGTACTTCCCCAATCTTCATGAATTTTTAATCCTCCAGCACCTGCTTCTATTTGTTCAATTAAAGCTTTAGGATTAGAGCTATTTCCACTAGCAAGAAAAATAAAATTAATAGGAATATGATCTGTACTTTTTAACATTCTTTGAATATTCCATACTCCAGAAGTACAATTTGTAGCTATAGTACCAGTCGCTGGACCTGATCCTCCACCAATAATAGTAGTTGTTCCATTTTCTAATGCAACATCAAATAATTGCGGACATATATAATGAACATGGCTATCTACACTTCCAGCTGTTATAATTATATTTTCTGAAGAAATAACTTCTGTTCCTGCTCCAATATACATATTTGGATTAACTCCATCCATAAAATATGGATTTCCCGCTTTTCCTATTCCAACTATAATTCCATTTTTAATTCCAATATCAGCTTTTATAATACCCCAATAATCAATAATAATAGCATTAGTTAATACTAAATCTAAAACTCCTTCATTTCTTGTAGCAAATGGATGTTGTCCCATACCATCTCTAATAACTTTTCCTCCTCCAAATACACATTCATCTCCATAAATAGTATAATCTTTTTCTATTTCAATCCATAAAGATGTATCTCCTAAACGAATTTTATCTCCTTTTGTAGGACCATACATACTTGCATAAGATTTTCTGTCTATTTTTTTCATATTATTGTATTTTCTTTTCCTGAAAATCCATAAATTTTTTTTGTCCCTCCTATTTCTACTAATGTAACTTCTTTAGTTTCTCCTGGTTCAAAACGAACAGATCTTCCGGAAGGAATATCCAATCTATATCCTTTAGTTCCTTTTCGATTAAAAAAAAGAGCAGGATTTGTTTCATAAAAATGAAAATGAGATCCTATTTGAATAGGACGATTTCCATTATTAGATACAATTCTTTTGATACGAGATCTATTAGGTAATAAGATAATATCTTCTTTCATAAGATTATATTGTCCTGGAATCATATTAGAATTTTCTTTTTTATTTTTTTTAATAGGATTATGTATAGTAACTAATTTTGTTCCATCAGGAAAAGTAGCCTCTATTTGAACATTATTAAGTAATTCATATACTCCATCCATAACTTGTTCATCATTAAGAATATTTTCAGCTTCATACATAAGTTCTTTTACAGTTTTTCCGTCACGTGCTCCTTCCATTACATAATGAGTAATTAAAGCTAAAGATTCAGGATAATTCAATTTTAATCCTCTTTTTAAACGTTTTTTTGCTAATTCTCCAGCCATATGCAGAAGAATTTTTTCCTTTTCATAAGAAGTTAAATGCATACTTTCTTTCTTTCTTTAAGTTATTTTGATAAAAAAAATATAAACATAATATCGTTGCAACAAACAAGTATAAGTAATAAGTAAGTTTAAAGTTATGAAATATTATAATAATTTTTTATTTATCATAAAATTTTAAAAAATTAAATAAAATGAATAAAAAAATGAATAAAATTATATTATTTTTAATTATTTAATTATATTTATTAATTTATTAATAATATTTAATACTAATTAATATTATATATTATAGTAATCTACTCATTCCAATTATACCATATTTTATTCATACGTATTTATAATATGAAAAAATAAAAAAGGACGTCTCCGTAAATTATTATTATTTTTGTCATCATCCTTAATAATGGGAAAATTGTTTTAAAAAATAATTAAGAAATGCAAGTTTTAAAATTTGGGGGAAGTTCCGTATCTAATTCTGATGCTATTCAACGTATTTGTTCTTTATTAGAAAAAAAACCAAAAGGAAAATATGCTATTGTTGTATCTGCATTAGGAAATATTACTGATCAATTAATACAATGTGGTCAATTAGCTTCTGAAAGAAAAAATGTTTATAAAAATATATTAGAAAAAATAGAAATTCGTCATTTAAATATTATCAGAGAATTATTTCCAATAACCTATCAAAGTCATTTAATGAGTTGGATAAAAAAAAATATAAATGATTTAGAAAGTTTATGTGATGGAATTTTTCAAGTAGAAGAACTTTCAAAACGATCTTTAGATAAAATAATGAGTTTTGGAGAATTAAGTTCTTCTTTTCTTATTGCAGAAAAATTGAAACAATATGGTTTAGATGCAATTTATAAAGATAGTCGTGATTTAATAATTACTGATTCTCAATTTGGATGTGCACAAGTCGACTTTATCACAAGTAACCATCATATTATCCAATTTTTTAGAGAAAAAATATCAGAATTTATTGTATTACCAGGTTTTATTGGTTCTACTTTAGAAAATGAAACTACTACTCTTGGTAGAGGTGGATCTGATTATACTTCTGCTATTTTAGCGGCAGCTATATCAGCAAGTTTACTTGAAATATGGACTGATGTAAGTGGAATGATGACTGCTAATCCAAAAATTGTTAATCAAGCTTTTCCTATTAAAGAAATTTCTTATGAAGAAGCAATGGAATTATCGCATTTTGGAGCAAAAGTAATTTATCCTCCAACAATTCAACCTGCTATGAAAAAACATATTCCTATACAAATTAAAAATACGTTTTCTCCTTTAGATCCAGGATCTTTAATTTATATTAGTAAAAATACAAATATAAGCCAACCCGTTACGGGTATATCTGGAATTCAAAATATGTCTTTACTTACTCTCGAAGGAAGTGGTATGGTAGGAATACCTGGATATTCTAAACGTTTATTTGAAGCATTATCACGTGAAAAAATAAATGTAATATTTATAACTCAAAGTTCATCAGAACACTCTATTACTACAGGAATTCATGAAATGGACGTAATCAAAGCAAAAGCTGTAATAGATAGTGAATTTTCTCAAGAAATACATCAAAGACGTATTGATCCATTAAGAATAGAAAAAGATCTTTGTATTATTGCTGTAGTAGGAGATAATATGAAAAATCTTCATGGAACTAGTGGAAAAATGTTTTCTTCTTTAGGAAGAAATAGTATTAATGTTAGAGCTATAGCTCAAGGTTCTACTGAAAAAAATATATCAGCTGTTATTAGAAAAACTGATTTTAAAAAAGCATTAAATACTTTACATGAAGCCTTTTTTGAAAGACCTCCAAAACAAATTAATCTTTTTATTTGTGGAGTAGGAAAAGTAGGAAATAAATTACTTGAACAATTATATCAACAAAAAAATTATCTATTGGAAGAATTAAAACTTCAAGTTAGAGTTATAGGATTAGCTAATAGCAAAAAAATGTATTTTAATGATCATGGAATGAATTTATATCATTGGGAAAAATATATAAATCAAAATGGTCATAAAATGAATATATATTCTTTTATGGAAAAAGTATGGAAATTTAATTTAAGAAATAGTTTATTTGTTGACAATACAGCTAGTGAAGAAATGGCGATGACTTATGATAAATTTTTAAAAAATGGAATTGGTGTTATTACTTGTAATAAAATAGCTTGTTCTTCTGATTATGATCATTATAAAAAATTAAAAATACTTTCTCGACATTTTAAAGCTCCATTTTTATTTGAAACTAATGTAGGAGCTAGCCTTCCAGTTATTAGTACATTAAATGATCTTATCAATAGTGGAGATAAAATAAATAAAATAGAAGCAGTTTTATCAGGAAGTTTAAATTTTATATTTAATCATTTTATAGGAAAAAAATCATTTTTAGAAGTAGTTAAAGAAGCCCAATATAAAGGATATACAGAACCAGACCCTCGTATTGATTTAAGTGGATTAGATGTTATGCGAAAAATACTTATTTTAGCACGAGAATGTGGATCTCCATTAGAATTAAATGATATTCATAAAAAATCTTTTCTTCCTGAAAGTTGTTCAAAATCAACTTCTATAGATAATTTCTATCAAGAATTAGATAAATACAAAGATTATTTTTTTCAAATAAGAAATAAAGCAGAAGAAAATAAAAAACGTTTACGTTTTATTGCTTGTTATGAAAATGGAATAGCTTCTGTAGGATTGGAATCCATTCAACAAAGTCATCCATTTTTTCAATTAGAAGGAAAAGATAATATGGTTTTATATAATACATATCGTTATGCGGAACAACCTCTCATAATAAAGGGAGCAGGGGCTGGAGCAGAGGTTACGGCATCTGGAGTTTTTTCTGATATTATTAAAGCTACTAAATAAAAATCATGAAGGGGATTAAAATTTTTTCACCAGCTACTGTTGCTAATTTAGCTTGTGGTTTTGATGTAATTGGATTAGCTTTGGATTTTCCAAAAGATGAAATTTTTTTATATAAATCTAATAATCCAGGAATACGTATCAGAAAAATACATGGAACATCATTACCAAATGATCCAAAAAAAAATGTAGCTTTTGTAGCTTTACAGTTTTTTTTAAAAAAATACCAACAAGAAAAAGAAAAAAAAATAGGATTTGAAATAGAATTAATTAAAAATATACATCCTGGAAGTGGAATAGGATCTAGTGCTGCTAGTGCAGCAGGAGTTGTTTATGGGGCTAATGTATTATTAGGATACCCTTTTAATACTATGCAATTAATACGTTTTGCTATGGAAGGAGAACGTATAGCAAGTGGAACCGCTCATGCTGATAATGTTGCTCCTGCTATAATGGGTGGGTTAACATTAGTAAGAAGTTATCAGCCACTAGATATTACAAAATTACACGTACCTAATGAATTATGGATAAGTATTATTCATCCACAAATTGAAATTAAAACATCGGATGCAAGAGAAATTTTAAAACAAAAAATATTAATGACAGATGCTATTCGACAGTGGGGTAATATAGGAGCATTAGTTGCGGGATTATATCAGGAAAATTATCGATTAATAAGTAGATCTTTAGAAGATTTTATTGTCGAGCCAATACGAGCAATACTTATTCCAGCTTTTTATGAATTAAAAATTAGATGTAAAGAAATAGGTGCTCTTGGTGGAGGTATTTCTGGATCAGGGCCTTCTGTTTTTATGTTAAGTAAAGGAAACCATACGGCTAAAAAAGTAACTGAAATGATGAATCGTGTTTATTCAACATTACAAATTGATTATAAAACTTACACTTCTTCTATAAATCAAAAAGGAGTAAAATGGTCTAAAATTCTTTAAAATAAATAAAATAATTTTATGTTATATCATAGTTTAGAAAATAATAAAAATTTAGTTTCTTTTGAAAATGCTGTTTTAACAGGATTATCCTCTGATGGAGGATTATACATTCCTGAATATATTCCTATGTTAAATCCTAAATTTATTCATAATATTTCTAGTTATGATATTTATACAATAGCATTAACTGTTATCAAACCTTATATAGAAAAATCTATACCAGAAAAATTTCTTAAAAATATCATTCATGATACTTTAAATTTTTCTTTTCCATTGAAAAAAATTCATGATAATATTCATGTATTAGAACTTTTTCATGGACCTACTTTAGCTTTTAAAGATATTGGAGCTCAATTTATGGCAGGATGTTTAAGTTTTTTTTCTCAAAAAATAGAAAAAAATGTAACAGTTTTAGTAGCTACTTCAGGAGATACTGGTGGAGCTGTAGCTAAAGGATTTTATAATAAACCTGGAATAGAAGTAATTATTTTATATCCATATAATGGAATTAGTTCTTTACAAGAAGAACAAATTACTTCTTTAGGAAAGAATATATTTTCTTTAGAAATTGATGGAAATTTTGATGATTGTCAAAAAATGGTAAAAAAAGCATTTTTAGATAAAGAAATACAACAAAAATATGTATTGACTTCTGCTAATTCTATTAATATAGCTAGATGGCTTTCTCAAATGTTTTATTACTTTTCAGCTTATAGACAAATAATAATAGAAGAAAAAATAGATAATTCTATAGAATTAATTTTTTCAGTTCCTAGTGGTAATTTTGGTAATATATGTGCTGGAATAATGTCTGAAAAAATGGGATTACCAATAAAATTTTTTATTGCTTCCACAAATATTAATGATACTATTCCTAGATTTTTAAAAACTGAAAAATATTATCCTCTTCCAGTCAAAAAAACTATATCAAATGCTATGGATATATCTGATCCTAGTAATTTTTCTAGAATATGGTATTTATATAAAAAAAATATATATGAATTAAGAAAAAAATTTATTTCCTATAAATTTACGGATGATGAAACTATAAAAACCATAAATATGGTATGGGAAAAGTATAAATATATGTTAGATCCACACGGAGCTATTGGTTATTTAGGACTTAAAAAGTATTTAAAAAAACAAAAAGTTCAAAACGATTCATCTACTATAGCCATTTTTTTAGAAACAGCTCATCCAATTAAATTTATAGATGAAATTCCATCTTTTTTAAGAAAAAAAATTATTTTTCCTAAAAAATTGAAAACATTTTTAAGTAAAAAAAGAAAAAAACAAAAAATATCCTTATCTAAGGATTTTAATATTTTTAAAGATTGGTTATTAAAAAGAAAATAAAAAATTTAAATAGCAATATCTCCCTTTATATGAGGATAAGGGTTATAATTTTTTAATTGAAAATCTTCAAAACAAAATTCAAAAATATTTTTAATTGATGGATTAAGGATCATTGTTGGAAGTATTCTTGGAGTTCTTTTTATTTGTAATTGGACTTGTTTAATATGGTTATTATATATATGAGCATCACCTATAGTGTGTATAAATTCTTTTTCTTTTAAATTAATAATTTTAGCTAACATAATAAGTAATAGAGCATAAGAAGCTATATTAAAAGGTAAACCTAAAAAAATATCTGCGCTTCTCTGATATAATAATAAAGATAATTTTTTTTTAGATATATAAAATTGAAATAATAAATGACATGGAGGAAGCGCCATATTTGGAATCATTCCAACATTCCAAGAAGAAACAATTAAACGTCTTGAATTAGGATTTGATTTCATTTCTTCTATAAGATTAGTTATTTGATCAATAAAAGATCCGTCATATGTAGGCCATTTTCTCCATTGAAACCCATATATTGGACCAAGTTCTCCATTGTTATCTGCCCATTCATTCCATATAAAAACTTTATTATTTTTTAAATATTGAATATTTGTATATCCTTTTAAAAACCATAATAATTCATAAATAATAGATCTTATATTTAATTTTTTCGTAGTTAAAAGAGGAAATCCTTTGTCTAAATTAAATCTCATTTGATATCCAAATATACTTATTGTTCCTATTCCAGTACGATCTTTTCTTTTTTTTCCATTTTTTAATACGTATTTTAATAAATTTAAATATTGTTGCATAATTTTCAATATGAGTAAAATTATTAAATTTTTAATTTAATTTTAAGAGTATTTTTGCATAAAAAAAATATAACTATGAATCAAAAGGTTCTCTTCTTTTCTACAAGAAGTGGGTTAAAATTATCAGAAAATATAGCTTCTTTTTATGGAACTTTTCTTGGTAAAGTAAGATTTTTAGAATTTAGTGATGGAGAATATACTCCTTTTTTTGAACAATCAGTTCGTGGATCTAAAGTTTTTTTAATTGGTTCTACTTTTCCTCCAGTGGATAACTTAATGGAATTATTATTAATGTGTGATGCTGCTCGTAGAGCTTCTGCTCATAATATAACACTTGTTATTCCATATTTTGGATGGGCTAGACAAGACCATAAAGATAAACCAAGAACTCCTATTGCTGCAAAACTTATAGCAAATTTAATGGTTGCTTCAGGAGCAACTAGAGTTATGACCATGGATTTACATGCAGATCAAATTCAAGGTTTTTTTGATATACCTGTAGACCATTTGTATGCATCTAGAATATTCATTAATTATATAAAAAAATTAAATATCAATCAATTAATTATTGCTTCACCAGATATGGGAGGAGCAAAAAGGGCTAGAAGCTATGCTGGTTATTTAGGAACAGATGTAGTAATCTGTTATAAAGAAAGAAAAAAGGCAAATGAAATTGAATTTATGAATCTTATAGGAAATGTTAGGGGAAAAAACATAATACTTATAGATGATATGGTAGATACCGCTGGTACTCTAACAGAAGCTGCTAATTTAATCAAAAAACAAGGAGCTAAAAGTGTACGTGCTATTGCTACTCATCCAGTTTTATCAGGAAATTCATACGAAAAAATAAATAAATCTGTACTAAAAGAATTAGTTGTTACAGATACTATTCCTATAGATAAAATAAAATCTAATAATAAAATAAAAGTTTTATCTTGCGCTTCTCTTTTTGCTGAAGTAATGCAATCGGTACATAATGATGAATCTATTAGTAATAAATTTATAATATAATATGAAATATGTAAATCTATACGGAAAAAAAAGAAATGTAGGGAAAAAAGCTGTTCATTCTATTAGAAGGTCTGGAAAAGTTCCATGTATTTTATATGGAAAAAATATTAATATTCCATTTTTTACTTCATTAGAAGATTTAAAAAAAATAGTATTAAAAACAGAGGTATATGGAATAATTATTAAAATAGAAGGATATCATAAAAATATAAATGCAGTTAAAAAAGAAATACAATTTGACCCTATTCACGATACAATATTACATGCAGATTTTTTTCAAATTGATGAATCAAAAAAAATTATATTAGAAATTCCTATAATTTCTTTTGGAAGACCTATTGGAGTTTCTAAAGGTGGAGAATATTATTCTCCAATTAAAAAATTAAAAGTGAAATCTTTTCCATATAATATACCGGAATATATAAAATTAAATATTGATTCTTTAGATATAGGAGATAGAATAACAGTTAAAGATTTATTTAACGATAAATATGTTATATTACATCCGTCTCATACACTAATAGCAAGTGTAAAAAATTCACGAATAAATATTAAAGGAACACAAGAACAAGAAGAAAAAGAAGATCAAAAAGGAAAAGAAGATCAAAAAGGAAAAGAAGATCAAAAAGGAAAACATAAATAATTTTTTTATAAAAGATTTTCATTTTATGAAAATAGCTTTAAAAGAAGCTATTATTGCTTTTCAAAAAAATGAAGTTCCTATAGGTGCTGCAATAACATATGAAGATGTAATTATTGCAAAAGCTCATAATTTAACTGAAACTTTTAATAATATAACAGCACACGCAGAAATATTAGCAATTAATTTAGCATCTAATTATTTAAAAAATAAATATATGAAAAAATGTACTTTATACGTAACTATTGAACCATGTATTATGTGTGCAGGAGCTTTATTTTGGTCTCAAATAGGAAGAGTAGTTTGTGGAGCTTTAAATAATCCTAAAAGAGGATTTTTATATTATGGTATAAAATTACATCCAAAAACTAAATTTTTATCTGGAATTATGAAAAATAAATGTAGAGATTTGATAAAAAAATTTTTTTCTTTTAAAAGAGAATTCAAAAAAAAAATTAAATAAGTGCTTTTTTCTTTATTTTTAATTTTATAATAATTGGAATAGTTGTAGTAAATATAATTAATAATATTATCCATTCAAGATGATTTTTTAATTCAGGAAAACTTTTATCTAAATAATGTCCAGCTAACATAATAGAAAAAGTCCAAGTTAACGCTCCTATAATATTATATACCATAAATTTTTTAAAATTAATACGAATTGCTCCTGCTACAATAGGAGCAAAAGAACGAAACATTGGAAGAAAACGACTTATAATTAATGCAGTTGTTTTATATTTATTATAAAATAATTTTGCTATAATTAAATGTTTTCTTTTAAAAAAAAATGTATCCTTTTTTTTATATAATAATTTTCCTGATTTATATCCTAACCAATATCCTTGCATATTACCAAGAGTAGCTACAAATGCGACAATTAAAATAATTACAAAAAAAGGAACATTATAAAAATTTTTGCATAAGTCTTCTCCAAATATTCCAGCAGTAAATAATAAAGAGTCACCTGGTAAAAAAAATCCAATAAAAAATCCAGTTTCTGCAAAAACTATTGATAAAAGAATAAAAAAAGCTGTATTTCCAAAATATAAAAATATCCATCTAGGATTGAATAAATGTTGAAAAAAATCCCAAATATCCGACATATTACAAATATGAGAAACAAAATTTAATATTTCCATTTTTTATAAAGTAAAAAATATTTATTTTATATTTTAAATGATATGATATGGAGTATTTATTCAAATTTATTAATATTTTAGGATGGTATCCTAATATATTATTTTTAATAATTGGTTTTTTTTTTCTTATTTTTTGGTTATATAGAATATTTCATTTTATTGATTAATAAATTAGTTAATTTTGTTAAAAATATCCAAATGTATACGAATGAAAAATAATGATAAGGATAAATTGGAATTCATCTATTTTAATAAAAAAGCTTATGAAATACTAAAAAATTATCTTCTTTATCAAATAGATTCTATAAAAAATATATTTATTTTAGTGGATAATAATACTGATCAATATTGTCTTCCTATTCTTTTTTCTCATATTGATTTTTTAAAAAAATCTAATCTAATTAAGATTAAATCAGGAGAAAAAGAAAAAAATATTTATACATGTATTCAAATATGTGAAAATTTGGAAAAATTGAAAGCTACTAGAAAAAGTATAATAATAAATTTAGGAGGAGGTGTTATAACAGATATAGGTGGATTTGTTGCTTCTATATTTAAAAGAGGAATTCGTTTTGTGAATATTCCTACTACTTTATTAGGAATGGTTGATGCATCTGTAGGATATAAAACAGGTGTTAATTTAAATTTTATTAAAAATGAAATAGGATCTTTTTATATTCCAGAATTTTTAATAATTGATTCTTCTTTTTTAAAAACTCTTCCTTATGAAGAAATTATTTCTGGAATGGCTGAAATATTTAAACATAGTTTAATAGAAGATAAAAATTTTTGGATCAATTTAAATAAAATAAAAAATATTAGTGATATAAAAAATAATCAATGGGATCATTTAATTAATCAATCTATATTAATAAAAAAGAAAATTGTAGATAAAGATCCTAAAGAAAAAGGATTAAGAAAAATTCTTAATTTTGGACATACCATTGGTCATGCTTTAGAAAGTTATTTTATGAATACGGATACAATATTACATGGTATAGCTATTATTATGGGAATAATTTGTGAATCTTGGATTTCATACAAAATTAATGGATTATCCATTTATGATTTTAAAAATATAAAAGATACATTATCTACATTGTATCCAATGCAAAAAAAAATTTATAATTTATCTGATTCAGAAATCGAAAAAATATTAAAAATTATGGAATTTGATAAAAAAAATGAAAAAAATAAAATTCAATTTTCTTTATTAAAAGAAATAGGAAAATGTTCTTATAATTGTGAAGTTCCATATTTATTAATTAAGGAAAGTTTTTTAAAATAAAAATTTTTCATTTTTTTTCTTAAATATTATTTATATTAAAAATAAATAAAAATAAAAATCTCATAATTTTATAATAAAAATGAGTGAAGGAGAAAAATTAGTTCCTATAAATATAGAAGATGAAATGAAATCATCGTACATAGATTATTCTATGTCTGTAATTGTATCAAGAGCTCTTCCTGATGCTAGAGATGGATTAAAACCTGTACATAGAAGAGTTCTTTATGGAATGTATCAATTAGGAATTTTTTCTAATAATTCTTATAAAAAATCGGCTCGTATTGTTGGAGAAGTTTTAGGAAAATATCATCCCCATGGAGATATTTCTGTTTATGATACTATGGTTCGTATGGCACAAAAATGGACTCTTCGTTATCCATTAATAGATGGACAAGGAAATTTTGGTTCATTAGATGCAGATCCACCTGCAGCTATGCGTTATACAGAAGTACGAATGAAAAAAATTTCTGAAGAAATGTTGTTAGATATAAAAAAAGAAACAGTAGATATTCAATTAAATTTTGATGATTCTTTAGAGGAACCAACTGTTTTACCAACGAGAATTCCTAATCTTTTAATTAATGGATCTTCAGGAATTGCAGTTGGAATGGCTACTAATATTCCACCTCATAATTTAAAAGAAACTATAAATGCTATTTGTGCTTATATAGATAATAATAATTTATCTATTGAACAAATAATGAAATATATTAAAGCTCCCGATTTTCCAACAGGTGGAATTATTTATGGATATGATGGAGTAAAAAATGCTTTTCATACTGGTAGAGGTCGTATTATTTTGCGTGCAAAAGTTCATTTAGAAGAGCTTCAAGGAAGACAATGTATCATAATAGATGAAATTCCTTATCAAGTAAATAAAGCAGAAATGATATCTAAAACTGTAGGATTAATGAAAGAAGGAAAAATGGAAGGAATTTATCAAATTCGTGATGAATCGGATAGAAATGGATTACGAATTGTTTATATGCTTAAATATAATACAAATTCTAACATTATATTAAATAAATTATTTCAATATACTTCTCTTCAAACTTCTTTTAATGTTAATAGTATTGCATTAGTTAATGGAACTCCCGTTCAATTAAATATAAAAGATCTTATTCAACATTTTATAGATCATAGACATGATGTCATTATTCGTCGTACCAAATATGAATTAAAAAAGTGTAAAAATCGTGTTCATATATTAATGGGTTTTTTAAAAATATTAGATCATTTAGATATGATGATTCAATTGATTAAAAAATCTAAAAATCATCATGACGCTTGTTCTACATTGATTAAAAAATTTCATATATCAGAGGATCAATCTAAATCTATTTTAGATTTGCGTTTACAAAGTTTGACTTCTTTAGAATTAGAAAAAATCAAAAAAGAATATAATGATATTATAAAAAAAATAGAGCATTTCCAAAATATATTAGTTCAATATTCTATAAGAACAAAAATTATTAAAGAAGAACTTTTAGATATCAAAAAAAAATATCAAGATTCACGTCGTACACAAATTGATTATTCAGGTAATAAAGTACATATAGAAGATTTAATTGAAAATAAACAAGTTGTTTTGACTATTTCTCATGCTGGGTATATAAAACGAACATCTTTATCAGAATATAAACGTCAAGGAAGAGGTGGTGTAGGAAATAGAGGAGCTACAGCTAGAGAAGCTGATTTTTTTAAACATTTACTTATAGCAACAAATCATCAATATTTACTTTTTTTTACAGAAAAAGGAAAATGTTTTTGGTTAAGGGTATATGAAATACCAGAAGGATCTAAAATTTCTAAAGGAAGAGCTATACAAAATATTATTCATCTTCAACAAGATGATAAAGTTAATGCTTATATATTAACAGGAGATTTGACTAATAAAAAATACGTAAAAGATTATTACGTTATGATGGTTACTCAAAAAGGAATTATTAAAAAAACATCTTTAGAAAATTATTCTCGTCCTAGAAAATATGGTATTAATGCTATTATAATTCGTAAAGGAGATTCTTTATTAGAAGCTATTTTAACTAAGGGAGATAGTCATGTTTTTATCGCTGTTAAAAGTGGAAGAATTATTCGTTTTTCAGAAAATAAAGTTCGTGCAACTGGAAGAACCTCTTCTGGAGTAATAGGTATTAATTTTACAATTATAGATGATATGGTAATTGGAATGATATGTGTCAATAAAGAAGAAAAAGGAAATTTATTAGTTGTTTCTGAAAAAGGATTTGGAAAAAGGTCTCATTTAAAAGATTATCGTATTACTAATCGTGGAGGAAAAGGAATAAAAACAATAAATATTACTCAAAAAACAGGTAATTTAATTTCTATTAAAAATGTTACAGATAGAGATGATTTGATGATTATTAAAAAATCGGGAATCATTATACGTATACCTATTTCAGATATAAGAGTTATGGGTAGAACAACTCAAGGCGTTCGATTAATTAATTTAAAAAAAAATGATGCCATAGCTGATGTTGCAAAAGTTTATAAACCTATTATGGGGTTTCATTAAAATCATGTAAAATATTAACACATTCTGAAATGTAAAAATCCTTTATCAAGTTTTTTTGCCATTCTTCTTCTTCTTCTTTTTTTTCTTTATTGATAATAATTTGATAATAAGGAGGAAAATATCGTAATCCATATATATGAAAATAATTTTTTAGTTTTTGAAATTTTTTATTTTTTTCTTTTATTTTTTTATTTTCATAATAAAATTTTTTCCAGTTTAAGGAAAATTTTTTAATTTCTAAAAATTTATTTTCTAATAATTGTATTTTTTTATAAATATTCATTAAATTATTTTTTTTATTCAAACGTTGAATACTTTTTATTTTTATTTTTTCTAAATTTTTTTTCTTATTCCAATAAGAATATAAAATTGGGTCTATAGAATCCCATTTCATAGAATTTTTTTGATTTTTTTCCATTAATTTTAACGAAATATTACTTAAATTACTAGGCATTACTATATCTGAATGAACTCCTTTTAATTGGGTAGAACTTCCATTAACACGATAAAATTTATTGATGGTAAATTTTAAAGCACCTAATTCTTTATTAGTTAATAAAAATTGATTTAGTGGATAAATAGTTTGTACTGTTCCTTTTCCATATGTTTGATAACTTCCCACGATAATTCCTCTTTTATAATCAGATATAGCTGCAGCGAAAATTTCAGAAGCAGATGCGGATAATTCATTAACAAGAACTACAAGTGGCCCTTCCCACAATATTTTTTCCTTATCATTTTTTAATATCTTTTTTTTCTTATTATATTTACCACCTATTTGTACTACTGGAACTTTTCCTAAGAAAAAACCTGTAATTTCTATTACAGTATCTAAAGATCCACCCCCATTATTTCTTATATCTAAAATAAGACCTTTTATATTTTCTTTTTTTAATTTATTAATAATTTTTTTGATATCTTTAGCGGCATTTCTTCCATTTTTATTTTCAGGATTAAAATAAAATTCAGGTAAATAGATAATACCATATTTATTTTTATTTTTATCTAAAATAATAACACTTTTTGCAAAAATTTCTTTTTTTTCTATAATATCTCGTATTAATAATACTTCTTCTATAAATCCATTTTTTTTTTGAATAGTAAGTTTAACTTTACTTCCTTTTTTTCCTCTTATTAAACGAATAGAATTTTCCAATAACATTCCCACTATATTTTGAGATTCTGAATTTATATCTTTTGCTACTCGTATAATTTTATCTCCTATTTCTATTTTTTTACTTTTCCATGCTGGTCCACCAAAAATAATATTTACAACTGTAGGATATCCTTTGTAATCTTGTAATTCAGCTCCTATTCCTTCTATTTGACCAGATATATTTAAATCAAAAATTTCTTTTTCTTTAGGAGATAAATAACTAGTATGAGGATCATATTGAGAAGTAATAATATTTACATAAATAGAAAACCAATCAAATTCTTTTTTCATTTTTAATTTTCTTAAATATTCTTGAATATATTCTTGCACTTTTTTCCTTGAAATTTTTTCTTCGTTCAAAAATGCATTTTTCCAAATTTTTTGTTTTGAAATATTTAATTTTTTTTGGTTAATAGAATCTATTATTTCTAATAATGTTAAATATTTTAAATATTTTCTCCATTTTATAATCCATTCTATATTATTTTTTGAATAAAAAATATTTTTTTTTCCAATAAAAAACATTTCTTTTTGATTAAAATCAAAAGGTTTTTTCAAAATTTTAAAACATATAGATTCCACGTCTTTTATTCTTTGATAAAAACGTTTCATAACAATATTGAAAAATGTAGGATCTCCATGAATCCAAAAATCATCTATTTTATTTTTATAAAAAGACAAATCTTCTATATCTTTTTGTAAAAAAAATCGTTTTTGATTATCTAATTTTTCAAAATATTGATTATATACTTTTTGTGAAAAATTATTATCAATAGAAATAGGATTTGGATGTAGAAAATGAAGTGTTTTATATATTGTTTTAAGGATTAAACGATGTTTTTCTTGTTCTCCATTAGAAGAACAAAAACTTAATAGAAAAATAAAAAGAAAACCAATTATTATATACTTAACTTTCTTAAATTTTTTTATTTTAGAATTCAAAACTCTATTTTTTTTTTAAACATAAGTATAAATAACTTTTTTTTATGAAAAAAAAAAATGAAAAAAAAACCAATTATTTTAGTAACCAATGATGATGGTATTATAGCTCCAGGTATTAGAACCCTTATTAAGGTTATTAATCCTTTAGGAGATGTTTATGTTGTTGCTCCAAATAAACCTCAATCTGGAGTAGGACATGCAATAACTATGGATTCTATATTGTATTGTGATTCGGTAAAAATTGATAACGGAATTCAAAAAGAATGGGAATGTTCAGGAACTCCGGTAGATTGTGTTAAATTAGCTATTAATAAAATTCTTCCAAGAAAACCTGATATTTGTGTATCAGGAATTAACCATGGATCAAATTCTTCTATAAATATTATGTATTCTGGGACAGTTTCCGCTATTATTGAAGCTGGAATAGAGGGGATACCATCTATAGGATTTTCTCTTTTAGATTTTAATTGGAATGCTGATTTTGAGCCTTCAAAAAAATATGTTTATCAAATTGTAAAAAAAATACTTTATAATCCTATTCCAGAAAAAATAATTAGTTTAAATGTGAATATTCCAAAATTGAAAAAAGAACAAATAAAAGGAATTAAAATATGTAGACAAGCTAAATCTAAATGGAAAGAAAGTTTTGATAAAAGATCAAATCCAAAAGGAAGAACTTATTATTGGTTAGTTGGAGATTTTATCAATTTTGATAAAAATATAGATACAGATGAATGGGCACTAAAAAATGGATATATATCTATAGTTCCTATTCAATTTGATTTAACAAATTATCCTATATTAAATATTTTAAAATATTGGAGTTTTGTATTTTTTATTTTAGATTCATTTATTAATTTTTAATATATTAAAATATAGATATTGTGTCATATTCTTTAGAAGAATCTTTAAATCCAAATAAAATTGAAGATTTTGTTGGACAACATGATATATTAGAAAATTTAAAAATTTTTATTCAAGCTGCTAAAAAAAGAAAAGATTCCTTAGATCATATTTTATTTCATGGACCTCCAGGATTAGGAAAAACAACACTTGCTTATATTGTAGCTAATGAATTATGTGTGAATATAACTGTGACTTCAGGATCTATTTTAGATAAACCAGGAGATTTAGCGGGATTATTAATTCATTTAAAAGTAAATGATGTCATTTTTATTGATGAAATTCATAGACTTTCTCCAATAGTTGAAGAATATTTGTATTCAGCTATGGAAAATTACAAAATAGATATTATTATAGATTCTGGATCTAAGGCAAAATCAGTACAGATAGATTTATCTCCTTTTACTTTAATAGGTGCAACAACGAGATCTGGGTTACTTACAGCTCCTATGCGTTCTAGATTTGGTATTAATTTTCGTTTTAATTATTATGAAAATAAATTTTTAAAAAAAATTGTAAATAGAAGTGCAAAATTATTAAATATTCCAATTACAGAAGAAGCTTCTAATGAAATAGCAAATAGAAGTCGTGGAACTCCACGTATAGCTAATGCTTTACTTCGTCGTATTCGTGATTTTGCACAAATAAAAGGAAATGGAACTATTGATATCAATATATGCAATTTAGGATTACAATCTCTTAATGTAGATAAAAATGGATTAGATGAAATGGATAATAAAATTCTTCTATCTATTATAAATACTTTTCAAGGTGGTCCTGTAGGAATTAATACTATAGCAACAGCTGTTAGTGAAAATTCAGATACAATAGAAGAAGTTTATGAACCTTTTCTTATTAAAGAAGGATATTTAATTAGAACACCAAGAGGTAGAAAAGTTACAAAATTGGCATATAAACATTTAAAAAGATATTTAAAAAAAAAATAAACTGAAATATTTTTTATTTATCTATTTATAAAAATTAACTTTGTTAAAGTATAAAAAATAAAAATCATGCCTTCAAATGTTATTGTTGGGCTCCAATGGGGTGACGAGGGAAAAGGAAAAATTACAGATTTACTTTCTAAAAATTCAGATTATGTAATCCGTTATCAGGGAGGTAATAATTCTGGTCATTCAATTCATGTTAAAAGTAGTCGTTTTATTCTTCATTTAATTCCTTCTGGAGTAATTTATTCTAATGTAAAATGCATTATTGGACCGGGTGTAGTTATTGATCCTAAATCTTTTATTAAAGAAATACAAGATTTAGAATTAATGAATATTAATACATCAAAAGTTTTTTTATCAAAAAGAGCACATATAACTATGCCTTATCATCGTTTATTAGATCAATATAAAGAAGAAATATTAAAAAATAAATCTATTGGTACAACACATCGTGGAATAGGTCCTACTTATGAAGATAAAACAGCACGTATGGGGATACGTGCATTAGATTTATTAAATCTAAAAAATTTTTATAAAAAATTAAAATATAATATAAATTTTAAAAATAAAATTATTACGAAAATTTATAAAAAAGAACCTATTGTTTTTAAACTTATTTATGAAGAATATGTAGAATATGCAAAAGCTATTTCAAATCGGATAATTGATGCCGTTTATGAAATACATGATGCTTTTTATAATAAAAAAAAAATTTTATTTGAAGGAGCTCAAGCTTTATTATTAGATATTGATTATGGAACATATCCATATGTAACAACTTCTTTTACCTCTACAGGAGGTGTATGTATAGGTACCGGAATTCCTCCTCATTTTTTAGAAAATTTTATAGGAATAGCAAAAGCATATTGTACACGTGTAGGATTTGGTCCTTTTCCTACAGAAATTAATAATGATATTAATAATATTATACGTAAAAAAGGAAATGAATATGGATCTACAACAAATAGACCAAGACGATGTGGTTGGTTAGATTTAATAGCACTTAAATATTCTTGTATGATTAATGGAATTCATTTTTTAATTATTACAAAATTAGATGTATTAAGTGAATTAGAAATTATTAAAGTAGGTATCAAATATAAATATAATGGAAAAATTATAAAATATTTTCCAGCAAATATAGAAGAAAAAGATATAGAAGTTATTTATATAGATTTTCCTGGTTGGGAAAAGGATATATCTCATATTAATAAGTATGAAAATTTACCAAAAAATTGTAAAAAATATATTAAATTTATTGAGGATTATTTAAATATAGAAATACTTTTAATTTCTGTAGGTTCTGAAAGAGAACAGAATATTATTAAAAATAAATATTCATTTTTTAAAATTTTTTCTTAAAAATATTTTCTTGTGAAAGAATATAAAAATCCTTTGGTAGAACGATATAGTAGCAAAGAAATGTTATATAATTTTTCTCCAGAAAAAAAATTTACTACTTGGAGAAAATTATGGTTCTATTTAGCAGAAATACAAAAAGAATTAGGATTAAATATCAGCGATGAACAAATACATGATCTAAAAAATCATTTATATGATATTGATTGGGATAGAGTTTCTTTTTTTGAAAAAAAATTTCGTCATGATGTAATGGCACATTTATATGCTTTTGGAGAAAAAGCGAATAAAGCAAAATCTATTATTCATTTAGGTGCTACAAGTGCATTTTTAGGAGATAATACAGATATTATTTTGATTCGTGATGGATTAGAAATTTTACTTAAAAAATTGATAAACTTAATTTTTCGTATGAGAAATTTTTCACTAGAATATCATAAAGTTCCTACTTTAGCTTTTACACATTATCAACCTGCTCAGTTAACTACTGTAGGAAAACGATCTTCTTTATGGATACAAAGTTTACTTTTAGATCTAGAAGAATTAGAATTTAGATTAAAAAATATTCGTTTTAGAGGAGTAAAAGGAACTGTTGGATCAGCTGATAGCTTTAAAGAATTATTTCATGGAGATTTACAAAAAGTAAAATATTTAGAAAAAAAAATATCTAATAAATTTGGATTTCCAAATTTTTTTTCAATTACGGGACAAACTTATGACAGAAAAATCGATTCTCAAGTATTAAATTTATTATCTAATATTTCTCAATCTTCTCATAAGTTTAGCAATGATTTACGTTTATTGCAAAATTTAAAAGAAATGGAAGAGCCTTTTGAAGAACATCAAATTGGATCTAGTGCTATGGCTTATAAACGTAATCCTATACGTAGTGAAAGAATAGCTTCTTTAGCAAAATTTGTTATTTCTTTATCAAATAGTTCATATATGGTTGCAGCTACTCAATGGTTAGAACGTACTTTAGATGATTCTGCTAATAGAAGATTAGTTATAGGACAATCATTTTTAGCTGTAGACGCTATTTTAATGATTTGGAATAATATATTAGAAAATATTATTGTATATCCTAAAATCATTGAAAAACATATTCAAGAAGAACTTCCATTTTTAATTACTGAATACATTATTATAGAATGTGTAAAAAATGGAGCAGATAGACAAGAAATTCATGAAAGAATACGAATTCATTCTATGAAAACAAATTTAAAAATAAAATTAGAAGGAAAAAAAAATGATTTTATTAAACGTATTTTACAGGATAAAAAAATACCAATTTATGAAAAAAAAATGAATCAAATGCTCAATTCTAAAAATTTTATAGGATTTTCTTCAGATCAAACTTTAGAATTTATTGAAAAAGAAGTTAATCCAATATTAGATCGATTCCATCATTTAATTGATGATGATATATCCAATATGGATAGAAAAATTTAATAAATTAAATTATCTATTTGAATAATGAATTTCAGAATTTATATACAAAAAAAAAATCCTTTTGATATTGATTCTAGAAAATTATATCATAAATTAAAAAATTTAAATATTTCTTTATCTAAAGTGATTATTTATCATATATATGATATTTTTTATATAAAAAAAGAACTTTTTTTAGAAAGTTTATCAAAAATTTTTGTAGATCCTGTAACAGATATTTTACATAAAAAAATGAATTGGAATAATTCATATTATATAGAAAAATTTACAAAAAAATGTAATAATCGTGCAAATGCAGCTGTACAATGTATAAAAATTTTGGATTTTAAATCAAAATCTAATAATGTTTTAGTAAGAAGTAATCAATTAATAGAGTTAATTGGAATAAATAAAAATCAAGATTTTTATAAAATAAAGAAATATTTTAATAATAATAATAATTATAAAAATAATGATAATAAAAAATATAAAGTTAAAATTGTAGAAAATTTTATAAATTTTTCTTTCGAAAAAATAAAAAAATTTCATAATAATTCTAATCTATCTATAGATATAAACGATTTATTATTTATACAAAAATATTTTATTCAAGAAAAAAAAAATCCAACAGAAGAAGAATTTAAGATATTGGATACTTATTGGTCTGATCATTGTAGACATAAAACATTTTATACAAAATTAGTAAACATATCTTTTGATGGTTTTTTAAAAAAAACATATCAAAAAATTTTTAAAAAATATTTAAAAGATAAAGATTCAATAGGAAAATCAAAAGATCCCATTAATTTTATGGATTTATCTAATTTACCTTCTAAAATTTTTTATAAAAAAGGAAAATTAAAAAATTTTGTTTTATCTCATGAACATAATGCGTGTGTTATTATGATAGATGTTGATATTATAGGTTGCAAAAAAAAAGAAAAATGGTATTTATTTTTTAAAAATGAAACACATAATTATCCTACAGAAATTGATCCTTTTGGTGGAGCTTCTACTTGTATAGGAGGTGCTATTAGAGATCCATTATCAGGAAGAGCTTTTGTTTATCAAGGACTAAGATTAAGTGGATCCTCTGATCCTACAATATCAAAAACTATTGATAAAAAATTGCCACAAGATCAAATATGTTTAGAATCAGCTTATGGTTTTAGTTCTTATGGTAACCAAGTAGGATTAGCTACAACTCATGTTAATGAAATTTATCATGAAGGGTATAGAGCAAAAAGAATGGAAATGGGTATGGTTATTGGTGCTGTTCCTGTTCATTTTATAAAACAGGAAAAACCAAAAAAAGGAGATATAATTTTATTGATTGGAGGATTAACAGGAAAAGAAGGAATAGGAGGAGCTATTGATTCTTCTAAGGAAGACGATAATAGTGATAAAAAAAATATACAAAAAGGACAAAAAGGAAATCCAATAATAGAAAGAAAAATACAAAGATTTTTTAGAAAAAAAGAAGTCATATCTTTAATAAAAAAATGTAATGATTTTGGAGCAGGTGGAGCTGCAGTTGCTATAGGAGAATTAAGTAATAGTTTGATATTATATTTAGATAAAATACCTATAAATGAGAAAATGAATGCACTTGAAATTGCTCTTTCAGAATCTCAAGAACGTATGGCTGTATTATTAGATTATAACAATGTTGAAAAATTTATTGATTTAGCTCATGAAGAAAATATTATGTCTACACCTATAGGTAGAGTAACTGATAATGACCGTATTATTTTTTATTATAAAAAAAAAGAAATTTTTAATATAAAAAGTTCTTTTATGAATACAAGGGGATATCATAAAGAACAATCTGTTATTATTAGTTCTCCAACTTTAATTTCTCCTTTTAAAAAATCAAAAAAATTTTTATTTAATAAAAAAACATTTTTAAATACTCTTTCTAAATTAAATATAGCTTCTCAAAAAAATTTAATAGAAATGTTTGATAGTACTGTAGGTGCTACTACAGTTTTAATGCCTTTTGGTGGAAAATATCAAATGACACCATGTGAAGGGAGTGTACAAAAAATTCCTGTTTTAAAAGGAACTACAAATACGGTTAGTTTAGCTGCTTGGGGTTTTCATCCTGAAATTTCTTCTTGGAGTCCTTTTCATGGAGGAGCTTATGCAATTGTAGAATGTATTTCTAAAATTGTTTCGATGGGAGGAAATTATAAAAATTCCTATTTTAGTTTTCAAGAATATTATCAAAAATTAGGAAATGATCCAAAAAATTGGGGAAAACCTTTTTCTGCTTTATTGGGAGCTTATCATGCTCAAATGTCTTTAGGATTAGTTTCTATTGGAGGAAAAGATTCTATGTCCGGAACATATAAAAATATACATGTTCCTCCGACATTCATTGCTTTTGGAGTTTCGACTGGTTCTTGTTTAAATATTATTTCTCCTGAATTTAAAAAAATAGGAAATAAAATTTATTTATATTATCATCGTTCATTAGAAAATGAAATGCCAGATTTTCATTCTATAAAAAAAGCTTATAATCAAATTTATAAAGGAATTTGTTCAGGAAAAATTGTTTCAGTAAAAACAGTAAAAGATGGAGGAATTTCTATTGCTATTGCAAAAATGGCATTTGGAAATCATTTAGGAGTAATTATAAATTGTAAAGAGCATTTATTTGAAATGAATATAGGATCCTTAATTATAGAATCTTCATATCCAATGTCAGATAATTTTATTCAAATAGGAGAAATTACTTCTTCTAAATCATTAAATTTTAATGGAATATCTATTGATATTGATGAATCAATAAAAAATTGGATAAAAACTTTTACTCCTATTTTTTCTTATAATGAAATTAAAAGTAAAATTAAAAAAAATAAAAATATTAAAAAAAAAGAAAAAATAATTTATAAAAAACAAAAAAATAATACCATAATATGGAAATGTAAATTTAAAAAAAAAGGAATACCACGCGTATTTATTCCAATATTTCCTGGAACAAATAGTGAATTCGAATCTATTCGTGCATTTGAAAAAGCGGGATCTATAGTAAATACTTTTGTATTTAAAAATTTGAATAATAAAGATATTATTGAATCTATATTTTCTATTAAAAAATATATAGAATCTGTTCAAATATTTATGCTTTGTGGAGGATTTAGTGCTGGAGATGAACCAGATGGATCAGCAAAATTTATTGTATCTATATTACATAATCCATATATTATGGATGCTATTCAAAATTTTCTTAGTAAAGATGGATTAATATTAGGTATTTGTAATGGATTTCAAGGATTAATTAAATCTGGATTATTACCTTATGGTAAAATTGGGTTAAGAAATTATAAATCGCCTACATTAACTTATAATAAAATAGAAAAACATATATCTCAATGTGTTAATATAAAAGTTATTTCTGATAAATCTCCATGGTTAAATGGTATGAAAAATAAAATATATACTCTTCCCATATCACATAGTGAAGGAAGATTTTATGCTAAAAAAGAAATTACAAATATTTTATTTCAAAAAAATCAAATTGCTACACAATATGTTGATTTATGTGGTAATCCTAGTTTAGAAAGATTATATAATCCCAATGGATCTGTTGACGCTATAGAAGGATTATTAAGTGAAAATGGAAAAATTTATGGTAGGATGACTCATCCAGAACGTTATGAACATGGTTTATTAAAAAATATACATAATGTTCATGAACATTCTATTTTTAGAAATGCAGTACAATATTTTTTATAAAAAATTAAATCATATTATATGAGTATGAAAGTCGCTATATTTATTGGAAGTGCTTCTGATAAACAAGTAATGAAAGAAGCAACTGAAATACTAAAAAAATTTAATATAAATTATATATCTTATATAATTTCTGCACATAGACTTCCTGACATTTTATCAAATACCATAAAAAAAATAGAAAATGAAGGAATTGATTTAATTATTGCAGGAGCTGGATTATCTGCTCATTTACCTGGAATTATATCGTCAAAAACGATATTACCTGTAATAGGAGTTCCTATATGTAATAATAATGGATTATTAGGAGGAATAGATGCTCTTTTTTCTATGGTTCAAATGCCTAAAGATGTACCTATTGCTACGGTAGGTATAAATAATTCTTATAATGCTGCTTTGTTAGCCGTTCATATTTTATCTATAAAAAATAAAGATCTTAAAAAATCATTGCTAGAATTTCGAATAAAAAAAAGAAAAAAATTAATAAATGAAATAGAGCAATATTTATAATTATGAAATCTGTAATTAAAAAAAATCTTTTTTTAGAAGGAAAAACAAAAAAAATATATAACACTAATAATCCATTTCAAGTATTAATTCATTATAAAGATAATATAACTGCTTGTAATGGATTACAAAATAAATTTTTACAAGATAAAGGAATTTTAAATAATGAAATAAGTACATTAGTATTTAAATTTATTAATTCTTGTGAAATTAAAACTCATTTTATACGAAAAATAAATAATCGAGAACAGTTATGTCATAAAGTAGATATAATTCCTTTAGAATTTGTCGTTCGAAATATTGTAGCTGGAAGTATGTCGAAACGTTTAAATATTAAAGAAGGGGTTCGTTTATTAAATCCAATTTTTGAAATTTTTTATAAAAACGATAAATTAAAAGATCCATTGATTAATGATCATCATGCTGTATTTTTAGGAATTATTTCTTATGAAGAACTCAATAATATTTATAAGATTATATCGAATGTCAATAATATTATTAAAAAATATTTTTTAGATAAAAATATTATTTTAGTAGATTTTAAAATAGAATTTGGTAAAGATCATAAAAATAATATTTTACTTTCTGATGAAATTACTCCTGATACTTGTCGTTTTTGGGATAAAAAAACAATGAAAAAACTAGATAAAGATTTATTTAGAATGAAATTACAGGAAGATGTACTTGACATTTATATGGAAATATTAAAAAGGTTAAATGTAAAATAATACATACATTCATTAATTAAACCATTAAAATAATGGGGCAAAGATATTCTTTTTCCAAAAAGATGATATCTCAATTATTTATTTCAATCCTGAAAAATAATTATTTTGATAAATTTCATGATGAATGTGGTATTTTTGGGATTTTTTCTCCTCATAAAGTAGACACTTTTTCTTTAGTTCAATTTGGTTTATTTGCATTACAACACAGAGGACAAGAAGCTTGTGGTTTTTCTGTTTTACGAGATGGATTTATTATATCTCATAAAAGTGAAGGTCTTGTTTTAGATTTTTTTAAAAATATTTCTAATTCTAAATGTTATCATGGTAATGCCGTAATTGGCCATACACGTTATTCAACAGAAGGAGGACAAAGTAAGAAAAATATTCAACCTTTTTTTGGAGAGGATACTAATGGAAAAAGTACTATATCTATAGTACACAATGGTAACTTAGTTAATGCTCAATTAATTCGTAAAAGATTAGAATCTGAAGGAATACATTTTATATCTGAATATTCTGATTCTGAAGTTATTTTACGTTTAATACAAAAATATTTATTACAATATAATAATAATTTAGAAAAAGCTATTCAAAAAACAACTATAGATATTATAGGAGCTTATTCTGTCATAGTACTTATGAATAATAAAATGGCTGCATTTAGAGATCCAAATGGAATACGTCCTTTATGTTATGGAATGTTAAATGAAAAAACTTATATATTCAGTTCTGAAACTTGTGGAATAGATTCTGTAAGTGGATTTTTTGTAAGAGATTTATTCCCAGGAGAAATTATTATAGTAGATCAAAAATCAATTAAATTTTCTATGTTGAAAGAAAAAAAATATACAAAAAAAAGAATATGTTCTTTTGAGTATATTTATTTTTCTCGTCCTGATTCTTTAATTGAAAATATAAATGTATATGAAATTCGTGAAAAAAGTGGAGAAAAACTTTATGAACAACATCCAGTAGAAGCAGATGTAGTCATTGGTGTTCCAGATTCAGGTGTACCAGCTGCAATTGGTTATTCTAAAGCTTCTGGAATACCTTTTAAACCTATTTTAGTAAAAAATAAATATATTGGAAGATCTTTTATTTTACCTAAACAAGAAATGCGTGAAAAGATGGTAAACTTAAAATTAAATCCTATATTAGATGAAATAAAAGAAAAACGTATTGTTATTATTGATGATTCTATAGTTCGTGGAACAACTAGTCGTAGATTAGTTTATATTTTAAGAAAAGCAGGAGCAAAAGAAATTCATTTTAGAAGTGCTTCTCCTCCTATTATAGCTCCATGTTATTTAGGAGTTGATACTCCAAGTAAAAAAGATCTAATTTCATATAATCATTTTGATAAAAATAGTATTGCCAAAATTCTAGATGTAGATAGTTTAGAATTTTTAAGCATGTCTAATTTAATATCTATTCTAGGTGGTAATAATTATTGTTTTGGTTGTTTTACAGGAAATTATCCTGTTAAAAAATATAATAATAAATTATGAAAGAAAAAAATATCGACATATTAAATAAAATTTTAAAAAAAACTTATAATAATAGAGTTATTAGTACGTTAGATCATTTTTCTGGATTTTATAAAATATATGAATGTGGATATAAAAAACCTATTTTAGTATCTGGAGTTGATGGAGTTGGAACAAAATTACGTTTAGCTATCAATTATAAAAAATATTCTTTAATTGGAGAAGATTGCTTCGCAATGTGCGCAAATGACGTTTTATGTCATGGAGCTACTCCTTTATTTTTTTTAGATTATTTAGCTTGTGGTAAAATTGATTATACTATTGTAAAAAAAATAATACAAGGAATAGCCTTTTCTTGTAAAAGAACTAATACATGTCTCATTGGAGGAGAAACTGCAGAAATGCCTGGAATTTATAAAGAAAATGATTATGATATTTCTGGATTTTGTGTTGGTATTGTAGAAAAAGATCATCTTATAGATGGAAAAAAATTTATTCATGAAGGAGATATTTTAATAGGACTTCCTTCATCTGGAGTTCATAGTAATGGTTTTTCTCTAATTAGAAACATTTTTTCTACAGAAGATTTTATGAAAATTTTTCAAAAAAAACCGTTTTATGAAACTCTTTTAATACCTACTAAAATTTATCATTTTCCTATTCATTTTTTATTAAAAAAATTTATGATTCATGGATTAGCTCATATTACAGGAGGAGGAATATCAGATAATTTATCTAGAATTCTTCCAAAAAATTTATCAGCTATAGTAGAAAAAGAAAAAATTCCTATTCAACCTATTTTTAATTATATTCAAAAAAAAGGTAATTTATTTGATAAAGAAATGTGGAATACTTTTAATATGGGAGTAGGAATGATTATAATAGCATCTTGTAAGGATGAAACCTCTATTTTAAAAAAATTACATTTTTTAGGAGAAAAACCTTTTGTTTTTGGACAAATTATAAAAGGAAATCAAAAAGTGTTTTTTAAATAAAAATATTTTCATATATCATGAAAAAAATAACTATTTTAGTTTCTGGAAAAGGAACTAATATGCAGCATATTTTTCAAGCAATTAAAAATGGGATACTTCCTAATTTTATAATTAATTTAGTTATATCTGATAGACATTGTTATGCTATTCAATATGCGTTAAAAAAAAATATAAAAGCTATATCTTTAGAAAAAATTAATAAAAAATTTATTTCTAATGAAATAAATAACTTTTTAGTAAAAGATATTCCATATATTATAGTTCTTTCTGGATTTCTTTCTATACTTGATGCTAAATTTTGTAAAAAATGGTTCAGAAAAATTATTAATATTCATCCTTCTCTTTTACCAAAATATGGAGGAAAAGGAATGTATGGAATAAAGGTACATCAAGAAGTTATTAAAAATAAGGAAAAAATATCAGGAGCTACAGTTCATTATGTTACTAAAAATATAGATTCTGGAGATATAATTTTAAAAAAATCATGTCAAGTTTCATTAGAAGAAACTCCAATATCTTTATCAAAAAAAGTTTCTCTTATAGAAAAAGAAATATTAATTCAATCTATAAAAAATTTTTAATAAAAAAAATTTTTATTTAAAATACACTTATTAAAAAATAAAATAAGTAGTATGAAAAGAGCATTAATTAGTGTTTATTCTAAAAATAATAAATTATTTCAGTTTGCTAATTTTTTATATAAAAAGGGATATCAAATAATTTCTACTGGTGGTACTTACCAATTTTTAATCAAAAATGGTTTATCTAATGTAATAGAAGTATCAAATGTAACTTCTTTTCCTGAAATTTTAGATGGAAGAGTAAAAACTATTCATCCGAATATATATGGAGGTATTTTAGCCAATCGTTTAATTGAAAAACATGTAAAATCTATTCATACTCATAATATTAAATTAATTGATATTGTATTGGTTAATTTTTATCCATTTTTTGAAAAAATGCATACAAAAAAATATCATATCAATTCAATAGTTGAATTTATTGATATTGGAGGTCCTTCTATGCTTCGTGCAGCTGCTAAAAATTATTTACATGTTACTGCTATTATAGACGAAAATGATTATGAATTAGTACAAAATGAAATTGAACATAATGGATTTACTTCATTAAAAATGAGAAAAAAATTAGCAGGAAAAGTATTTAATTTTACTTCTTCTTATGATTCTGCTATTTCTCAATATTTTTTAATGGATGAAAAATTTCCTATTTATTTACATTCTTCTTATAAGAAAAAAATGATTCTACGTTACGGGGAAAATCCTCATCAAAAAGCATCTTATTATATTAATACCATTCAGAATGGATCCATGTGTAATTTTAATCAGTTACATGGAAAACAATTATCATTTAATAATTTACGAGATATGGATATAGCTTGGAAAATAGTTTCTCAATTTTCAGAACCTGCTTGTTGTATAGTTAAACATTCTACTCCTTGTGGAGTAGCATTAGGAAATAACATTATAGAAGCGTTTCAAAAAACTTATTATGCTGATACTATTTCTTCTTTTGGAGGAATAATGGCAGTTAATATTCCAATAACAAAAGAATTAGCAAAAGAGATTAATCATATTTTTTTAGAAGTTATTATTTCTCAAAATTATGAAGAAGATGTATTAAATATTTTAAAAATTAAAAAAAATATTAGAATTATTAATATTAATAATCCTATTTCGGATAAACTAGAATATATTCAAATAGATGGAGGAATCTTAGTACAAGAATCCGATTATTTTTTTCCTTATGATGGAAATTATAAAATAGTTACTAAAAAAAAATTTAATAATAAAGAAATAGAATCTTTATTTTTTTCTCAAAAAATAGTAAAATATGTAAAATCTAATGCTATTGTTGTATCTAAAGGAACGCAAACTTTAGGTATTTCTGGAGGACAAACTAATAGAATTTGGGCTGCTCGTCAAGCTATAGAAAGAGCTTTAGAAAAAAGTAAAACAGGATTAGTTCTTGTTTCTGATGCTTTTTTTCCTTTTCGGGATGTTGTAGATGAAGCGGCTCGTTCAGGTGGAATATGTGCTATTCTTCAACCAGGAGGATCTATCAGAGACGAAGAATCTATAAAAGCTTGTAATGATTATGGAATAGCTATGGCTTTTACTGGAAAAAGACATTTTAAACATTAATATAAAAACATTATAAGTTATGAATATTTTAATTATTGGAAATGGTGGACGTGAACATGCTATTGGAAAAAAATTATTAGAAGATAATCATTATATCAATATTTATTTTTATCCTGGAAATGGAGGAACGAGCATGATAGGAAAAAATATTGAAACTAAATATTCTTTATTAGAATTAGGTTTTTTTGCTAAAAAAAATTTAATAGATATAACTATTGTAGGATCTGAAGTTTTTTTAATAGAAGGAATTGTTGATATTTTTCAAAAATTAGGATTAAAAATCATAGGTCCTCATTATTTAGCAGCTAAACTTGAGGGAGATCGTATTTTTTCTAAATCGTTTATGAAAAAATATGGAATTAGAACTCCTAAGTATAATATTTTTTATTCTTATAAAAAAGCTATACGTTTTTTAGATAAAACTACTGTTTCTTTAGCTATTAAAACAAATGGAATAGCTGGAGGAAAAGGAGTAATTTTAACTCATAATAAAAATGAAGCAAAAAAAGCTTTAGAAACTATAATGATAAAAAAAAAATTTGGAAAATCTGGAAATAAAATTATTATAGAGGAATTTTTACAAGGAAAAGAGGCTTCTATAATATCTATTTTTAATGGAAAACAGATTATTCCTTTTTTATCTGCTCTAGATTATAAAAAAATTGGAGAAAATGAAACAGGAATGAACACAGGAGGAATGGGAGCAATTGTTCCAAATCCATATATGACGAATGCTATTTGGATTGATTTTCAAAAAAATATATTAATGCCTACTTTAGAAGGATTAATTTCGGAAAAATTAACTTTTTTTGGTTTTATATATTTTGGATTAATGATAACTTCAAATAAAGTTTATTTATTAGAATATAATACTCGTATTGGAGATCCTGAAGCTCAAACTTTATTACCATTAATGAAAAGTAATTTTTTAGATATAATTCAATCTTTTTTTATAAATAAAAAAGTATCTATTTTTTGGAAAAAATTATGTTCTTGTTGTGTTGTTTTATCTTCTAAAGGATATCCAGAAAAACACGAAAATGGACAAATTATAATAGGATTAGATTCATTAAAAGATCCTTTTTATATTGCAGGAGCAAAAAAAGAAAAAGAAAAATGGATAACATCAAGTGGACGTGTTCTCAACATCATTGGATTAGCCCCAACAATTAAAGAAGCTAGAAAAAAAGCTTACTCTAAAGTAGAAAAAATACAATTTAACAAATTGTATTATCGAAAAGATATTGGTTTATATAAAGAATAAAAATATTAAAAACAAATAAAAAAATGAAAAAAGACTTGATTTTAATATTAGATTTTGGTTCTCAATATAGTTATATGATTGCAAGAAGAATTAGAGATATAGGGGTATCTATTTCTTTATGTAATTATAATATTTCAATATCCCATATTTTATCAATAAAACCTAAAGGAATTATTTTATCAGGAGGTCCATTTTCTGTTTATGATAATGGAGCTCCATTAATATCTAAAAATATTTTTCAATTAGATATTCCTATACTTGGAATTTGTTATGGAATGCAGTTAATTTCTTTTCTTTTTGGTGGAAAAATAAAAAAATCTAAATATAAAGAATATGGAAAGTCATACTTTATTATTGATCATTTTAATAATAATTTATTTTATGAAATTCCTATAAAATCTGTTGTTTGGATGAGTCATTGTGATGAAATAAAAAATATTCCCAAAAAATTTCAAATTATAGGACATACTTCTTCTTGTTCTATTGCATCTATTATGCATCTTAATAAAGAAATTTATGCCGTACAATTTCATCCAGAAGTAAAAAATACAGAATTTGGAATTTCTATATTGAAAAATTTTATTTTACGTATTTGTAAGTGTACTAAAAAAAATTGGGATTTAAACAATTTTGTAAAAAACTCAATATATAAAATCAAAAAACGTGTAAATAAAAAAAAGGTTATACTAGGTTTTTCTGGAGGAGTTGATTCTTTTGTAACTGCTTATATCATTCATCAATCTATTGGAAATTATTTAAATTGTATTTTTATAGATACAGGATTTCTACTTAAAAAAGAAAAAGAAAGAATATCTTTTTTATGTAAAAAAATGAATTTTTCTGTTAAAATAATAGATGCTAAAAATCATTTTTTATCTCGATTAAATGGTATTATTGATCCTGAAAAAAAAAGAAAAATTATAGGAAAAGAATTTATTTATCTTTTTCAAAAAGAATCAGAAAAAATTAAAGATGTTGAATTTTTAGCACAAGGAACTATTTATTCAGATATTATTGAGTCTTCTTCAAGAAATAATCAATTAAGTCATTTTATAAAATCTCATCATAATGTAGGAGGATTACCTCATTATACATTTATGAAATTAAAGCTGATTGAACCATTAAAAAAATTGTTTAAAGATGAAGTAATAAAAATAGGAAAAAAATTAGGACTTCCAGAAGAAATTTTATATCGTCATCCATTTCCTGGTCCTGGATTAAGTATTCGAATTATTGGAGAAATAAATGAAAAAAAAATTTCTATTCTCAAAGAAGCAGAAAGTATTCTTTTGCAGGAATTAAAAAATTATAATATTTATAATTCTGTTAGTCAAGCTTTTATAATTTTATTGCCTATTAAATCTGTAGGAGTTATGGGAGATAAACGAACATACGAATATGTTGCGGTATTGCGTATTATTAATACAGAAGATTTCATGACTGCGACTTTTTCACATTTATCTTATGACTTTTTAGAAAAAATTTCAAATAGAATTATTAATGAAGTGGATGGAATTAATAGAATGGTCTATGATATTACCTCTAAACCCCCATCTACTATTGAATGGGAATAAATTTTTTATGTCATCATAGAAATTAAATTATATATATTTTTCTTTAATTCAGTTCTAGAAGAAATTAAATCTATAAATCCATTATCCATAAGAAATTCTGATGTTTGAAATCCTTCTGGAAGATCTTTTCCAATTGTTTCTTTAATTACTCTAGGTCCAGCAAATCCAATAAGAGCTCCCGGTTCTGCTATATTAATATCTCCAAGTAAAGCATAAGAAGCGGTAACTCCTCCTGTAGTAGGATCTGTTAAAACAGATATATAAGGAATTCGATATTCACGCAATTGAGTTAATCTAGCGATTGTTTTAGCCATTTGCATTAATGAAAAAGAAGATTCCATTATTCTTGCTCCACCAGATTTAGATATTAATATATATGGAAATTTTTTTTCTATACAATATTTTATTGCTCTAGATATTTTTTCTCCTACAACAGAACCCATCGATCCTCCTATAAATGAAAAATCCATACAGGATATAACTACATTCATTCCTTTTATTTTACCTATTCCTGTTCTAATAGAGTCGTATAAATTTGTTTTTTTTCTAGCTTCTTTAATTCTATCTGTATATGTTTTATAATCTTTCCATTTTATAGGATCTTTACTAATCATTTTTTTATTTATTTCTAAAAAATGACCATTATCAAAAAGAATTTCAAAATATTCTTTACTATGAATTCTAACATGATATCCATCTTCTGGACTAACATAAGCATTTTTTTTTAATACTTCTGTATCTATAATTTTGCCGCTAGGCGTTCTATGCCATAATCCTTTTGGTAAATCTTTTCTTTCGTCTATAGACGTTATAATATTTTTTTTTTTTCTCAAAAACCAAGCCATAATTTATTTTTTTATATTATAAAGTATTCATATTATTCATGAATGTAAAATATTTTTTTAGAATAATTTTAAAAGATTTTTCTCCTTCTCTTAACCAAACTCTAGGGTCATAATATTTTTTATTTGGAATATGTTCTCCTTTTGGATTTCCTATTTGATTTTTTAAATATTCCTTATTATTATTCATATAATTTCGAACTCCACAAGTAAAAGCATATTGTAAATCTGTATCTATATTCATTTTAACAACACCATAATTAATAGCTTCTTGTATTTCTTTTTTAGAAGATCCTGATCCACCATGAAAAACGAAAGAAACTGGTTTTTTTTTAGTATTAAATTTTTTTTGTATATAAATTTGAGAATTTTTTAATATTTCAGGACGAAGAATAACATTACCAGGCTTATAAACTCCATGTACATTTCCAAAAGAAGCTGCTATAATAAAATTTTTATTAATTTTAATTAATTGATTATAAGCATAACTAACCTCTTTTGGTTGAGTGTATAATTTATTATTTTCTATATTTGAATTATCTATTCCATCTTCTTCTCCACCAGTTACACCTAATTCTATTTCAAGGGTCATATTTTTGTGATTCATTTTTTCAAAATATTTTTCACAAATATTAATGTTTTCTTTTAATGGTTCTTGAGAAAGATCTAACATATGTGAACTAAACAAAGTTTTTCCAAAACGATTATAATATTTTTCATTAGCTTCTATTAATCCATCAATCCATGGTAGAAAAGGTTTTGAACAATGATCAGTATGAATAATAACTGTTGCTTTATAATATGATGCTAATTCATGAATATGCATAGCACAAGCTATAGATCCTTGAATTGCTGCTTTTTGTTCATGATTATTTAATCCCTTTCCTGCATTAAAAATAGCGCCTCCATTAGATAATTGAATAATAACAGGAGAATTCATTTCTACAGCAGTTTCCATTACTGCATTAATAGTATTAGACCCAATAACATTTACAGCAGGTATAGCAAAAACATTTTCCTTAGCATATTCAAATATTTCTCTAACAAGATTACCAGTAGCTACTCCAAAAGGAAATTTTCTAGACATGTATTTTAAAATTTATTTAAATTATTAATTTTTAATAATTAAGGATAAACAAATGTAACAAAAAGTAAGTATTAATAAATTTAATAGATTAATTGATAATTAATATCTATAATTTCGTAAAAAAAATATATACAAAAAATTTTTTTATAAATTATGATTATTCCATCTACATTAAAAATATATAATGCTTCAGCAGGTTCTGGAAAAACTTTTTTTTTAGTTAAAAATTATCTTTATGTTCTATTAAAAAGTCCTTATCCTGATGAATTTAAAAGAGTTTTAGCTTTGACTTTTACTAAAAAATCTTCTGAAGAAATGAAGAAACGTATTCTACAATGTATTAAAGAATTTTCAAATAAAATAGTTAAAAAAGAATATTATTCTTTATTTGATCATCTTATGAAAGATTTAAAATTTACAAAAAATCAATTATATGAACGATCTCAAAAAATATTATATTCTATTTTATATGATTTTTCTTCTTTTTCTAAAAATATAAGTACAATAGATAAATTTACTTATAATATTGTTAGATCTTTTATTTCAAATCAAGAAATAAACTTAGAATTAAAAATGGATACCTACAATTTTTTATTAAAAATTGTAGATAATTTATTACATAGATTAACATATTCAGAAGAATGGTCAAATATTTTAGTTCAATTTTCTATTGATAAATTAAAAGAAGGAAAAAATTGGGATATAAGAAAAGAATTATTTCAAATAGCTAATCTCATGTTAGAAGAACAAAATTTTTTTTATATAAAAAAAATTAAAAATTATTCTTTAAAAAATTTTATACAATTGAAAAATATTTTGATAAAAAGAACTCAAAAATTTGAAAAAAAATGTAAAATACAAGGAGATAAATTTTTTCTGTTTTTAAAAAAAACTTCCATTAAAAAAAATTCATTTATTTATTCAGAATTACCAAGACTTTTTAAAAAATTACAAATTAATAATTTATTTTATAATCCTTTTAATGAACGTGTTGAAAAATATTTTAAAAAAAATATATTATATGCTAAATCTTCTATACAAAAAAATCAAAAAATATTAATAGAAAAAAATAAAAATAAGATTATTTCATTATATAAAAAAACAAAATATATATACATAAAAAATATATCACGTTATCTTTTAGATAAACTTTTTCTAAAAAATATTAGTATATTTTCAATTATACATGAAATAGAAAAAGAATTCAATTTTATAAAAAACGAAAATAAAATTCTTTTAAATATAGAATTAAATAAAATTCTTTATGAAAAAATTATTCAAGGGACATTTCCTAAAATATATGAAAAAATAGGAATACAATATAAACATTATTTTATAGATGAATTTCAAGATATTTCATTTTTACAATGGTATAATATTAAAATTTTAATTGAAAATGCATTATCTGAAAATGGATCAGCTATGATAGTAGGAGATCCAAAACAATCTATATATAGATGGAGGGGAGGTGATGTACAACAATTTATTTTTTTAAAAAACATTGAATCAATCAGTTATAATAAAAAATTTAAAACTTTAGAAACAAATTTTCGTAGTTATGAAGAAATTGTGAAATTTAATAATTCATTTTATGAATATATATCTAAAATTTTTTATTCCAATATTTATAAAAATATATATAAAAATTCTAAACAAAAAATTTTTAAAAAACCTGGAGGATATGTAGAAATAAATTTTCTAAAAAGTTTAAAAAATAAAAATTATAAAGAATATATTTATTTAAAAGTAAAAAATAAAATAAAAAAATTATTACAAAAAAAATATGTTTTATCAGATATTTCTATATTAGTTAGGAATAATATAGAAGGACATTTTTTATCAGAAAAACTTATTGAAGATGGTATTAATGTAAATACCTCTGTTTCTTTATTAATAAAAAATCATTTAGAAATACAAATAATTATAAATTTATTTTATATTCTTGCAAATCCCTATTGTTATCAAAAAAGAATTACTTTAATTTTTCTTTTATTTAAAAAAAAATTTTTTTGTACTAAAAAAAAATATCATGATTTTATCATAAAAATTATTTTTTTTCCATTAGATCTATTTTTAAAAAAAATTTTATCAAAAAATTCATTATCATTAAATAAATTATATAATAAATCTATATATAATATATCAGAAGAAATAATTGAATCTTTTAGATTATTAAATAAACATAATACTGTATCTATTTATTCTTTTCTAGATTTTGTTTATAGATTTATAAAAAAAGGAGGGAATTCGATTATTGATTTTCTCAATTACTGGGAATCTAATAAAGAAAAAGAAAGTATTATTATTTCGGAGAATAAAAATGCTATTCGTGTTATGACTATTCATAAATCTAAAGGATTACAATTTCCAGTAGTTATTCTTCCTTTTACTGATTGGAATTTTATGTCTAAAAATAAAGAAGGATCATGGATAAATGTTAATCCTAATTTGTATCATGGATTGAATACTATTTATTTAGAAATAGAACCATACTTAAAAAACATACAACATGATAAAAATATTCATAATTTTTATGAAAATTATTTATCAAATACAGTATTTGATAATATAAATCTATTATATGTAGCCACTACCCGTTCTATAGAACAATTAATTTTATTTTCAAAATTAGAAAATGAAAAATCCGTATCATTTTACATTAAAAATTTTCTTTGTGAAAAAAAAATATGGAATGACAAAAAATATCAATACTCTTTTGGAAAAAAATAAAATAAATTTACTTCACATGTTTTTCTGCATGATAAGAAGAACGAACCAATGGACCACTTTCTACATATTTAAATCCCATTTTTAATCCAATATCTTTCAATTCTTTAAATTCTTCTGGAATAACAAAAAAACGAACAGAATAATGTTTTAAAGAAGGCTGTAAATATTGTCCTATTGTTAGGATATCTACTTTAGATTTTCTTATATCTTTCATCGTTTGAATAATTTCACTTTTTGTTTCTCCTAATCCTAACATAATTCCTGTTTTTGTACGAATATTTTTATTTTTTTCTTTTATATATTGTAATACTTTAAGACTTCTATCATATTTAGCTTGAATACGTATTTTTTTTGTTAATCTAGAAATAGTTTCTATATTATGAGAAATAACTTCTGGTTGTACATTAATAATTTTATCTATTATTTTTTCTTCTCCTTTAAAATCTGGAATTAAAGCTTCTATTGTTATTTTAGGATTTAAATATCGTACTTTTTGTATAGTTTTTACCCATATAGAAGATCCTAGATCTATTAAATCATCTCGATTGACAGAAGTTAATACAGCATGTCTTACATTTAATATTTGTATAGATTTTGCGACTTTTTTTGGTTCTTCCCAATCAACTTTTTTAGGTTTTCCTGTTTTTACTCCACAAAATCTACAAGATCTTGTACAAATATTTCCTAATATCATAAAAGTTGCCACTCCTTTATCCCAACATTCTCCTATATTAGGACAACTTCCACTCTGACAAATTGTATTCAATTTATGTAAAGAAACTAAATTTTGTAGTTTATGATAATTTTTATTAATTGGTAATTTTACTTTTATCCATTTTGGTTTTTTTTGAAAAATATTCATAATTATTTTTATTTAATTTCTATTTTTATATATACAATAATATTATAAAAATCAATTTTTTTTGATAAATTTGTTTATATGATGTAGGTATGTTTTTGCCATGGAAGTATTTGTAAGAGATATTACTAAAAAATTAGAAAATCTAGCACCTATAGAATATGCAGATTCTTATGATAATGTTGGATTGATAGTTGGATCGTTAGATCAAAAAATAATAAATATACTGATAACTTTAGATCTAACTGAAGATGTTTTTAATGAATCTATCAATAAAAAATGTAATCTTATAATATCTTTCCATCCTATTATTTTTAAACCAATAAAAAATATAATTGGAAAAACTTTTTCAGAAAGAATTATAATTTCTGCATTAAAAAATAATGTATCTATTTATGTTATTCACACAAATTTAGATTCAATATGGGAAGGACCTTCTGATTATATATTCAAATTGTTGAAAATAAAAAAAGAAAAGGTTCTTATTCCAAAAAAAGAAACAATAAAAAAAATGATTACTTATGTTCCAATTAGTTATGCAGAAAAAGTAAGAAATTCTTTATTTGAAGCAGGAGCTGGAAATATTTCTAATTATAGTCATTGTAGTTATAATTTTGATGGATTTGGAAGTTATATGGGAAATAATAAAACTAAACCATTTTTTGGAGAAAAAGAAATTTTTTATATGAAAAAAGAGACTTGTATTGGTGTTATTTTTCCTTCTCATAAATTAAATGTTATTAAAAAAGCACTTTTTAAAAATCATCCTTATGAAGAAGTTGCTTATGAAATTTATAATATTGAAAATGTTAATCCTTATGTAGGAATAGGTTTTTTAGGAGAACTAGAAAAAGATATGAATGAATATGATTTTTTAGTTTTTTTAAAAAAAAAAATGAATTTTTCTTATATTCGTCATTCTCATTTTACAAACAAAAAAATTAAAAAAATAGCTATAATAACAGGTTCAGGTCGTTTTGGAATAGAATATGCAATTAAAGAAAAAGCTGATGTTTTTATATCCTCAGATTTAAAATATCATGATTTTTTTAAATCTGAAAAAAAAATATTGATTGTGGATGTCAGTCATTATGAATCAGAAAAAATTAATAAAAATTTATTAAAATCTTTTTTAGATAAAAATTTTCCTTTTATTTCTATTTATGAATCGAAAATTCATACTAATCCAATTGAATATTTTTAATTATGTGTTATGATCCATAAAATACAAGAAACTATCACAGTAGTAGATAAATTGAGAGCATTATATAATCTTCAATTAATAGATTCTCGTATAGATGAAATACGAAAATTTCGTGAAAATATTCCCATAGAAATAAAAAGTTTAGAAGAAGAACTTAGTCAAATGAAAAAAAATTTAGAAGATATTCATAATGATATTCTTTCTATAAAAGAAAACGTAGATAAACAAATTAAAAATATTAAGTCTTCAGAAATACTGATAAAAAAATATGAAAAACAAAAAGATAATGTTAAAAATCATAAAGAATTATATTCTCTTAATAAAGAAATTGATTATCAAAAATTAGAAATTCAATTATCCAAAAAAATAATAAAAGAATTGAATATAAAAATTAATCAAAAAGAAAATTTTTTTAATCAAAAAGAAGAATTATTGAAAAATAAAGAAGAACATCTTTTTCATAAAAAAAAAGAATTGAATAATATTTTATTAGAAAATAATAAAGAAGAAAAAATACTTTTGGAAAAATCGTTATTTTTCTCTAAAAAAGTTGATAATAATTTGTTACAAACTTATAAAAAAATAAGAAGTGGAGTTAAAAATGGAGTAGCAGTTGCTCCAGTACAAAGAGGAGCTCCATTAGGGTCTTATTTAGCAATAACACCTCAAAAATATTCAGAATTGATACAACGTAATAAACTTTTAATAGATGAACACAGTGGAAGAATATTAATAGATTCTGAATTAGCTGAAGAAGAAGAGAAAAAATATTTTGTAAAAAAAAGAAAAAATAATAAAATAAAATAAATTATGGCAGGAACTTATTCTTCTGATAAAATTAAAATTTCAATAAAAAATTTCTTCTTATTAGAAGTTTCTTCGGGTGAAAAAAAATTTATGAAAAACTTTTTTTCTAATAAAGCAACTGTAATTATGTTTATTTGTAATCATTGTCCATATGTAAAACATATAACTACAGAATTAGTGCGTTTATCTAATGATTTTATTCCAAAAGGAATTTCATTTTTAGCTATTAATTCTAATGATGCAAAAAAATATCCAGAAGATTCTCCGGAAAATATGAAAAAAATACATTATAAATTAGGTTATACTTTCCCTTATTTTTTTGATGAAAAACAAAATGTAGCTAAATACTATGGAGTAAAATGTACTCCTGAATTTTTTATTTTTTCTGGTAAAGGAAATTTATGTTATCATGGTCAGTTAGATGATTCTAGACCAAATAATGAAATACCAGTAACAGGTTCTGATGTAAGAAATGTATTGCACAATATTTTAAAAGGAAAAAATATAAATTTAATTTCAAAATTAAGTTACGGATGCAATATTAAATGGAAAATATAAGATTATTATAATAATTAGGAATTATATTTAAAAAATATTCAATAGATTCAGATAAACTTTTTTCTAATAAACCTCCTGATGCATTTTTATGTCCACCTCCTCCAAAATGTTTTCTAGCAAACATGTTTACATCAAAATTACCTTTAGAACGAAAAGAAATTTTAATTGGATATTTTTCATTTTCTTCAAAAAAGAAAACCGAAAAAACAATATTTTTTATACCTAATCCATAGGTTACAATACCTTCAGTATATCCTTGTTTATAGGAATAATTTCTTAGCTCAGAAGAGCTTATACTTGTATAAGCTGTACGAAATTTTTTTAGAATTTTTAATTTTTTTAATGCTTTAGATAATAATTTTAATTTATTTATATTATATTTTTCTTGTAAATGATTATATATTTGATTTATATTAATTCCTTTTTCTATTAATTTACCAGCAATAAAATGAGTTTCTGAAGTAACGGAAGGAAAACGAAAAAATCCTGTATCAGTCATTAATCCAACGTATAAACATGTAGCTATTTTTTTATCTATTTTTTCTAAAAAATTCATTTTAGATATAAATTTAAAAATTAAAATACTGGTAGCTGCAACTTTTGGATCAAAAAACATAAAATCAAATTGAAATGGAAAAGGATGATGATCTATTAATATTTTTTTTGCTTTTGAAGATAAAATAAATTCCCTTAATTTTTTAATTCTTGATAAATTATTAAAATCTATAAAAAAAATATAATCAGAATTTATAATTTTTTTTTTTATTATAGATTCAGTTTTTTCTGAAAAAACAATAATATCCTTTATTCCTGGAAGCCATTGAAAAAATTCAGAATATTCTGTTGGAGATATTAAATCTACATCATGTTTCAATTTTCTAAAATAAAATAAAAGAGCTAAAGATGATCCTAAAGCATCTCCATCAGGATTATTATGTGGTAATAAAATAATTTTTTTTTTATTTGTTCCGTTAATACTAGAAAAAAACATATATACTATATATTTATTATTTTTTTTTCAATCCTAATTCTTCTCCTTTTTGTAACATAAGAATATAAGCAGAATGAAATTCATTAGATATTTTTCCTTCTAAAATAGAATTTTTAATAAAATTTTTTATAATTCCTATTTTTTTACATGGATCAATATGAAATACCTTCATAATATCATTTCCTGATATAGGTGATTTCCAATTTTTTATTCTATCTTTTTTTTCTAATTTTTTAATTCTTTCCATAAGAAGATAAATATTTTTTTTATACTTACTTTTTTTTTCTATATTATTAGTAGTAATATCAGCTATACATAATTTTATTAAATCTTCTAGATCTTCTCCAAGATCAAATAATAATCGACGTATAGCAGAATCACTAATATTATTTTCTATTAATGCTATAGGTTTATAACTATATTGAATAATTTTTTTTACATATTTCATAGGAAAACCTTTTGGAAGTCTTAAACGTTGAAAAATATTGGAAACCATTTTTGATCCTACAAATTCGTGAGAATGAAAACTCCAACCTATTTTTGGTAAAAATTTTTTTGTATAAACTTTTCCTATATCATGTAGTAATGCAGCCCATCTTAACCAAAGTGAATTTTTTTTTCTTTTACTAATATTATCAACTACTTGTAAAGTATGATAAAAATTATCTTTATGTTTATATCCATTTTTTTCTTCTATTCCTTTTAATAATGTTAATTCTGGTAAAATTATTGATAATAATCCAGATTTATATAATAATAATAATCCTATAGAAGGTTTATTAGATAATAAAATTTTATTAAATTCTTCTATAATTCTTTCTATAGAAACAATATTTATTCTATATTTATTTTTTTGAATAGATTTAAATGAATATTCTTCAATTGTAAATTGAAGTTGAGTAGCAAATCGAATGGCTCGCATCATTCTTAATGGATCATCAGAATAAGTAATATTTGAATCTAATGGTGTTTTTAATATTTTTTTTTTTAAATCATAAATTCCTCCAAATGGATCAATTAATTCACCATAATTATAACGATTTAAACTAATAGCTAAAGCATTAATTGTAAAATCTCTTCTATTTTGATCATCTTGTAATGAGCCTAATTTAATTAAAGGTTTTCTACTAGAAAAATGATATGATTCTTTTCTAGATCCAACAAATTCTATTTTTTGTTTTTCATATATTAACATAGCAGTTCCAAAACGTTTAAATATCTTTATTTTAGGATAAGGTTTAATATATTTAGAAACTTCTTTAGCTAATTTAATTCCTTCTCCTATTGTTAAAATATCTAAATCTTCTGATTCCATTTTTCCTAATAAAAAATCTCTAACATAACCTCCTATTACATAACTATCTTGTTTAATTTTTTGAGAAGAAAAACTGATAATACGAAATATTTTTTTATAAATAGCAAATGATAAATTCATTACTTACTATTACATACGTAATATTTTAACTTTACCGGAAACAATCTTTATAATAGAAGAGCTATTATAATTAGATATTTTTTTTCGACGAAAATTGACAGAATAATCTATTTTGTTTAAAATAAAAGGATTTATTTCATAAAATGATTTAGGAGAATAAAATCCAGATAAATTTGCAGAAGTAGAAATAATAGGCCTATCCAAATTTTTTATTAAACAAATACAAAATGGATCATATGTTAAACGAACAGCTAAAGTATTATTTATACTTAATAAATTATATGCTATTTTATTAACATTATCGTATACTATGGTAATAGGTTTATTTTTTTTTGTAATATTATCAATAATAATTTTTCTAGTAAAATTCGTAATCAATCCTACTAATTGATGTAAACGATCCATACTTTCTACTAAAACGATCATAGATTTAGAAAAAGTTCTATTTTTTATTTTATATATTTTTTTTATAGCTTGCATATTAAATGCATCACATCCTAATCCCCAAATAGTATCTGTAGGATATAATAAAACATTTCCATTTTTTAATGTATATACACTTTTTTCTATTTCTTTGTAAAAAGACATTTACATTTATAAATTACTAATTATTAAATTGAAATATTATGAGTTCTTAATGCTTCATTTAAAGAAGTTTTTTTATTCGTACTTTCTTTTCTTTTTCCTATAATCATAGCACATGGAATATAATATATTCCTGAAGGAAATTTTTTTGGATAAGATCCAGGAATAACTACAGAATATTTAGGTATAAATCCTTTAAATTCAATAGGTTGATTATTAGTAATATCAAAAATTTTAGTAGACGCTGTTAAAACAACATTTGCTCCTAAAACAGAACCTTTTTTTATTAACACTCCTTCTACTAAAATACATCTAGATCCAATAAAAACATCATCTTCAATAATTACAGGATTCCCTTGTAAGGGTTCTAACACTCCTCCTATTCCAACTCCTCCGCTTATATGTACACGACAACCAATTTGAGCGCAACTACCTACGGTAGCCCATGTATCTATCATAGTTTTTTCTCCTATATATGATCCTATATTTACGTAAGAAGGCATAAGAATAACCCCTGGTGATATATATGAACCATAACGTGCTATAGCATGAGGAACTACACGAATATTTTTTTCTTGAAATTTATTTTTTAGAGGTATTTTATCATAAAATTCTAATGGACCTAATTCTATAACATTCATTTTTCTAACAGAAAAATACATTATAATTGCTTTTTTGACCCATTCATTTACTACCCAATCTCCATTCTTTAATGGATAAGAAACTCTAATTTTTCCATTTTCTAAATGATCAATAACTTGAATAACTATATTATTGATATGATCGTCAATATTCCATAAATTTTTTTGTATCCAAGCTTTTTCTATCTCTAATTTTAGTTCATTCACTTTCATAAAGGTTTATTAAAAACAAAAGTAGTAAAAATAAAATAAGATAACAAGTATATATATTTGTTATAATAGTATTGTATTTAATAAAAAAAATGTCAAAAATATTAGGAATTGATTATGGAAAAGTAATAACAGGTTTATCTATAACGGATAATAAACAAATATTTGCATTTGGATTAGATTCTATTAAAACTAAACAATTAATGAATTTTTTAAAGACTTTTTTAAATTATGAAACAATAAATAAAATTGTAATAGGTTTACCTAAAAAACTAAATAATCAAATAGAAACATTAATAGAAAAAGATATTCAAATATTTATTAATAAATTTCATATCCAATATCCTAAAATTATTATAGAAAGATTAGATGAACGTTTTACTTCTAAAATGGCTTTGAATACTATGATTGAATTAGGTTTTAAAAAAAAAAGAAAAAAAATAATTTTAAATAAAATTAGTGCTACTATTATTTTACAATCTTATCTTAAAAAAAATAAAAATTAATTTATGGTATTACCTATAATCCTTTATGGAAATCCTATTTTAAGAAAAAAATGTTTAGATGTAGATTTACATTCTTGTAAAAAAAAAATGAATCAATTAATAAAAAATATGTTTGATACTATACATAAAGTAAAAGGTATAGGATTAGCTGCTCCTCAAATTGGACAAAATATACGACTTTTTATAGTCGAAACTCCTTATTTATATGAAAAAAAAATAAATAATTATAAGGAAGTTTTTATTAATTCTAAAATATTAAAAATATATGGAAAAAAATATAAATTTTATGAAGGATGTCTTAGTATTCCTGGAGTTATGGGATATGTAAAAAGAAAACCAAATATATTAATTGAATATTATGATCATAATTGGAAAAAACAAAAAAAAATATTAACAGGAATATGTGCTAGAGTTATTCTTCATGAATATGATCATCTTGATGGAAAACTTTTTATAGATTATTTTTCTTATAAAAAAAGAAAAATAATAGAAAAAAAATTGATTAATTTATCATACAATTTATGAATAAATATAATTTATTATTTTTTCAAAAGTGCTCGGATCATTCATAGAAAAATCTGAAAGAATTTTTCTATTTATTTTCATTTTTTTATCGGATAATTTTTTTATAAATTCAGAATAAGACCGTCCATATTTACGTACTCCCGCATTAATACGTTGAATCCAAATAGATCTAAAATCTCTTTTCTTTTTTTTTCTTCCTGAAAAAGCATAAATAAAAGATTTTTCAACGGCATTTTTAGCAACTGTATAAACTTTACTTCTTGATCCATAAAATCCTTTTGCTAATTTTAGTATTTTTTTTCTTCTTCGTCTAGAGGAAACCGCATTTGTAGATCTTGGCATAATTTTTTTTAAATTTGTTTTTTAATATTCTGTTTATCTGATTTATGTAATAAAGTAAATCTAGAAAGATTACGTTTTCTCCTTTTCGATTTTTTAGTTAAAATATGATTTTTAAATGCATGTTTTTTTTTTATATGTCCATTTGCTGTTTTTTTAAATCTTTTTTTTGATCCTGATTTTGTTTTCAATTTTGTCATAATTATAAAAATTAAAATTTTTTTGGAGCCAATATCATGTACATTCTTTTTCCTTCCATAACCGGCATTTGTTCTACTTTTCCATATTCTTCAATTTCTTCTGCAAATTTTAATAATTTTATTTTACCTTGATCTTTATATACTATAGAACGCCCTTTAAAAAAAACAAAAACTTTCACTTTATCTCCACGCATTAAAAATTTCTCAGCGCTTTTAATCTTAACTTTTCCATCATGATCACCTATTTGTGGTCCAAATCTTATTTCTTTAGTATTTACTTTAATTTGTTTTGCTTTAAATTGTTTTTTTCTTTTTTTTTGTTCATATAAAAATTTTTTATAATCCAATATTTTACATACTGGAGGATCTAATTTTGGATTAATTTCAACTAAATCCAATTCTTTTTCTTTAGAAAATTGTATAGCTTCTTGTATAGAATAAATACCATTTTCTATAGAAGTATTACCTACTAAACGAACTTTTTTCGAATGAATATTTTCATTAATACGATATTCCTCTTTTTTTTGTAAAATTGGCCTAAAAATCTTTTTCCTTTTATTTCCTCTAGAAAATTTTTTTTTTATAATAGCTTTTTAATTTTATTTTTTTAAATTTATTTCTTTAGAAATTATTTCTATTCCTTTAGTGATAGAAAATATTCCTATATGTCCTAATCCATGACGACGTAATGAAATCATTTTATTTTCTTCTTCTTTTTTTCCTAAAATAATCATATAAGGTATTTTATTATCTTCAGAATCTCTAATTTTTTTATTAATTTTCTCATTCCTTATATCAATAGATACTCGAATCTTATAATTTAACATCAAATTTAAAATTTTTTTTGCATAAATTATATATTTATTACTTATAGGAAGTATAACTACTTGATTAGGAGTCAACCATGATGGTATATTTCCTTTTGTATGTTCTATTATAATAGCGATAATTCGTTCTAATGAACCAAAAGGAGCTCTATGTATCATTACTGGACGACATTTTTCATTATTTTTACCTTTATAATATAAATCAAATCTTTCAGGTAAATTATAATCTACTTGAATAGTACCTAATTGCCAACTTCTTCCTAAAGAATCTTTGACAAGAAAATCAAGTTTTGGGCCATAAAAAGCTGCTTCTCCATAATTTATGGATACATTAATTTTTTCTTCTTCAACAGCTTTTAATATAGCTTTTTCCGCCTTTTTCCAATTATTTTCTGATCCAATATAATTATCTATTTTTTTTGTATCTCTTAAAGAAATTCTAATTGTATATTCATAAAAACCTAAACATCTAAAAACATAAAAAACTAAGTTTATAACTTTTTTAAATTCTTCTACTAATTGATCATTAGTACAAAAAATATGTGCATCATCTTGAGTGAAACATCTTACTCTAGTTAATCCATTAAGTTCTCCACTTTTTTCATAACGATATACTGTACCAAACTCTGCAAAACGTTTAGGAAGATCTTTATAAGACCATTCTTGAGAACGATAAACTTCACAATGATGAGGACAATTCATAGGTTTTAATAAAAATTCTTCTTTTTTATAAGGTGTATGAATAGATTTAAAATTATCTTTTCCATATTTATCCCAATGTCCACTCCTTATATATAACTCTTTATGTCCAATATGTGGAGTTATTATCATTTCATATCCATTTTTTTTCTGAATTTCAGTTAAAAATTCTTCTAAATTCTTTCTAAAAATTGTTCCTTTAGGCAGCCATAACGGTAATCCAATACCAACTCTATCAGAAAATAGAAAAAATTTTAATTTTTTACCTATTTTTTTATGATCTATAGTATTAGAATCTTCTTTTAATTTATTTTTATACATGAAAAAAAATTACAAATTTTTCTTTTTTAGGATAAAAATAAATATAATATTGAAGCTATTATACTTCCACAAATAGGACCTAATACAGGAATAAATGCATAATTCCAATGATTTTTTTCTTTTCCATGAATTGGAATAATAGAATATATAATTCTAGGACCTAAATCACGAGCAGGATTAATAGCAGCACCAGTATTTCCTCCTAAGGATAAAACAATACCGAATACTACTAAAGCAGGAACTAATGCTTCTAAAGAACCTAACCCTATAGAATATTTATTTTCTTTCAAAAAAAGAAAACCTTTAGTTTTTAAATATAAAGAAATAAATATAAAAATAAAAGTAGATAATACTTCACTTAAAAAATTAGAATATAAATTTCTTATAGAAGGAGTTGTAACAAAAACAGATAATTTATCTTCTTCATTTTTAGTTTCCATAAAATGGTCTTTATATAAAATCCATACAAATAGAGACCCTAACATAGCTCCAATAAATTGAGAAAAAATATAAAATGGAACCATATTCCAATTAAATTTTCCAATTATTGCAAAACTAATTGTAACACATGGATTTAAATGAGCTCCACTATAAGGAGAAGAAACTATAATTCCCATAAAAACAGCTAATGCCCATCCTATAGTAATAGTAAGCCATTCTCCACTATTTTTTTTACTGTGACCCTTAGTTTTTGATAAAATTACATTTGCTACTACTCCATTTCCTAAAAATACTAAAATCATTGTTCCTATAATTTCTGAACATATTTTTGTCATTTTATTTATTTTTTATTGAACAGATCCAGACCATGAACGAGTTGTTTTAATTGCTTTTTCCCATCCTTGAATTCTTTCTAAACGACTAGACATACCTTTTGGTTCAAAAACTTGTTCTAATTGCCATTTTTTTTGAATATCTTCTAAACTAGTCCAATAATTTACAGATAATCCAGCTAAATAAGCAGCTCCAGCTGCTGTAAGCTCAGATATTTTTGATTTTACTACTTTTACATTTAAAATATCAGATTGAAATTGCATTAATAATTTATTAACCGTTGCTCCTCCATCTACACGAAGTTCTTTTATAGATATACCAGAATCTGCTTCCATAGCTTTTAAAACATCCATATTTTGAAAAGCAATACTTTCTAATGCTGCACGAACAAAATGTGCAGAAGAAGTTCCTCTTGTTATTCCAACAATAGTTCCTCTAGCTTTTTGATCCCAATAAGGAGCTCCTAAACCAGAAAAAGCTGGAACAAGATATAAACCTTCTGTATTTTCTACTGAAGAAGCTAAAGTTTCTGCTTCATTTGAAGACAATAAAAGACCTAATCCATCTCTAAGCCATTGAACAACAGCTCCTGCAATAAAAACACTTCCTTCTAACGCATATTGAACTTTATTTTTAATTTTCCAAGCAATAGTAGTTATTAAATTATTTTGAGAAAAAACTGGAGAATCTCCTACATTCATTAACATAAAACAACCTGTTCCATAAGTATTTTTTACCATTCCAATTTTAGTACACATTTGACCGAAAAGAGCCGCTTGTTGATCTCCAGCTATTCCTGATATAGGTATTCTATGAGATAGAATATGTCCTGTAGTATAACCAAAAATTTCACTAGATGATTTGACTTCTGGTAGCATTGTTATCGGAATATCAAATAAATCAATTAAATCTTTATCCCAATTCAGGGTATGAATATTAAAAAGCATAGTACGAGAGGCATTGGTTACATCTGTAACATGAATTTTTTTACCTGTTAAATTCCATATTAACCATGAATCTATAGTTCCAAATGCTAAATATCCAGAATTAGCTTTTTTTCTTGCACCTGGAACATTATCTAATATCCATTTAATTTTTGTAGCAGAAAAATAAGGATCTATAATTAACCCTGTTTTTTTTCTAATCATTTCAGTTAATCCTTCTTTTTTAATTTGATCACAATATTTATATGTTCTCCTATCTTGCCATACAATAGCATTAAAAATAGGTTCTCCTGTTTTTTTTTCCCAAACAACAGTAGTTTCTCTTTGATTGGTTATTCCTATTGAAACAATATTTTCACCATCTAAATTTGCTTTTAAAATTGCCTCTAAAGCAACTGAAGCTTGTGTAGACCATATTTCTTCTGCATTATGTTCCACCCATCCAGGATAAGGATAAATTTGTGTAAATTCTCTTTGAGCTATAGAAATAATATTTCCAATTTTATCAAAAATAATAGCTCTAGAACTAGTCGTTCCTTGATCTAATGATAGTACATATTTTTTCATAAATATATATATGAAAGGTATTACAACATCAAATAATAGGATAATAATAACGCATAGCTAACTCTTTAAAAGCCTCTATTTGTGATTTTTCCCATTTTTCATCTCTAGAAAGTTCTTTAGCCATTAATGCTGCCACTTTTGGTGCTACATTTATTGCTTCTTTTGCATTTAAAAATAATAAACGGAACCTTCTTGCTAAAACATCTTCAATTGTTCGAGCCATTTCAAAACGTACCATCCATATAACTTCCGCTTCTGTACAATAATAAGAATAAGAAGAAGAATCTTTACATTTTGATATTAAGTTATTTTTTAATAATGGATTTTTTTCAATTAATTTTTTTATATGATATTCATCTTCTCCATATTTTTTCCAATACAAATTTTGACTTTTATATGAAGAATTAGATCCATAAATTTTAATATTTTTTGTTATAGAAGGCATTTTATTTAATTTTCCTATTTCAATAGCTTTATTAACAGTTTCTTCCGCCATTTTTCTATATGTAGTCCATTTTCCTCCTACAATACTTATTAATCCAGAAGAACTAATTATAATTTTATGAGATCTAGAAATATCTTTTGTTTTAGTTTTAATAGAAGAATGAACAAAAAGAGGACGTAATCCAGAAAAAGCACTGAGTATATCACTTTTTTTTGGATTTATAATAAAATATTTGTTAAAAGTTTGTAAAATAAAATCTATTTCTTCTTCTAAAGGTTTTGGTTCAAGAACACTTTTTTCTAAAAAAGTATCTGTGGTTCCTACTAAAACATGATCATACCATGGAACACAAAATAATATTCTTCCATCCGAAGTTTTTGGAATTACCACTGCATTTAAACTACTAAAAAATGATTTATTTAATACAATATGTGTTCCTTGACTAGGTTTTATTAAAATAGGGCATTTTGATTCATCCATTTTTGAAATAGAATTAGAGAAAACACCAGTAGCATTTATAACAATTTTTGAATAAATAGAATATTTTTTATTAGTTTCAATATCATAAGCTACAACTCCAGATATTTTATTTCCAACTTTTTTTATAAGACTTTTAACTGGAAAATAATTTAATAAAATTCCACCTTTTTGAACACAAGTTTGTGCTAAATTAATTGCTAAACGAGAATCATCAAATTGTCCATCATAATATAAAATACCTCCTTTTAATTTATGAGTTTTAATTTCAGGAAAATTTTTAATTATTTCATTTTTGGATAAAAATTTGGATTTTCCAAAACTTAAGGAACCAGATAACCATTCATATAATTTTAACCCAGTCCAATATAAAAATCCCATTTTCCAACTAAAAATTGGAATAATAAATTTTTGTTTTTTTACTAAATGAGGTGCATTTTTTAACAAAAGTCCTCTTTCTTGTAAAGCTTCATAAACTAATTTTATATTTCCTTGAGCTAAATACCGTACTCCTCCATGAACTAATTTTGTACTACGACTAGTAGTACCTTTAGAAAAATCAGATTGTTCTAAAAGAAGAGTTTTATATCCTCTAGAAGAAGAATCTAAAGCAATACCTAATCCTGTTGCTCCACCTCCAATAATGATAATATCCCAAATATTTACATTTTTTAAAATGTTCAAAAACTTATCTCTATTTAAAAAATCTTTCATCATATTTTACTCATATCAAATTTTAAATAAAATCTTATTCCTATTGGAATTTTGAAAATATTATACAAACAAAATTAAAAATATTTTCAATAAAAGAAAATTTTAATTAAAATTAATATAAACTAAATACTATTTTTTTGATTCATCATTTTAGATATAAAATCTTTTATCATTTTTTGTCCTGAATTAACATTAATTTTTTTCATTATTTTATTTATATCATCAAATTGTTTAAAAAAAAGATCTATATGATTTAATGTTACACCAGATCCTTTAGATATTCTTTCTTTTCTTTTAATATCAGTAAATAATTTTGGATTTTTTCTTTCATTATGTGTCATTGAATAAATAATTGATTCTATTTTTTTTAAAGAATCTTTTTGATTAATTCCATCATTAAAAGAAAAAAATCTATCAACTCCAGGAATCATAGAAATAATATTTTTTATATTTCCTATTTTTTTAATTTGTTGAATTTGTTCTAATAAATCATTAAAATTAAAACGATTTTTTGAAATATTATGATAAATTTTTTTAGTTCTTTTTTCATCAAATTTATCTTGTAATTTCTCTACTAAAGAAACTATATCTCCCATTCCTAGAATTCTATTGGCCATACGATCTGGATGAAAAATTTCAATATCTTCTATTTTTTCTCCATTACTAATAAATTTTATAGGTTTCCCAACGGAACTAGACATAGTAATTGCTGCTCCACCTCTACTATCTCCATCTAATTTAGTCATTACAATTCCATTAAAATTTAATATTCTTGAAAAAGATTGAGCAGTATTAATAGCATCTTGTCCTGTCATTGCGTCTACAACAAATAAAACTTCATCTGGATGAGAATGTTTATTAATTTGTATTATTTCTTCCATCATTATTTTATCAATAGATAATCTTCCAGCTGTATCAATAATAATTACATTTCTCTTTTTTTCATAAGCATAAATAACCGATTTATCTAATATTTCTATAATATTTTTATTTCCTTTTAAAGAAAAAACAGGAATATTTACTTTTTCTGCAATAAATTCTAACTGATCTATAGCTGCAGGTCTATGAATATCTGCAGCTACTAATAAAGGAGATTTATTTTTTTTTTTTAAAAAAAAAGCAAGTTTAGCAGAAAAAGAAGTTTTTCCACTTCCTTGTAATCCACAAATTAAAATGATAGAAGGATTTTTAGAACAATTTATTTTTTCAGTTTTTTCTCCCATCAATTTTACTAATTCATCATGTACTATTTTTATAATAAACTGTTTTGGATTTAATGAAGTAAATACTTTTTTTCCAATAGATTTTTTTGTAATTCTATGAATAAAATCTTTAACAATTTTATAATTTACATCCGCATCAATAAGAGCTCTTCCTATTTCTTTCATAGTAGAAGCAATATTGATTTCTGTAATTTTATCATTTCCCTTCAAAATATGAAGGGCTTTTTGAAATTTATTTTGTAAATTTTCAAACATAAATGTGCAATTTTTACATATTTTACATACAATCTAACATTTTAATACCTAATAAATTCATTCCCAATTTTAATATATTTCCTGTAATATGAATAATATTCATACAAATATTACTATGAATAATATTAAAAGGATCTATTAATTTCTTTTTTTGATAAAGAAGATTAAAAGTTTTGGAAACTTCAAAAATATAATTTGCTATTAATGATGGATTTAAATTTATAGCTGATTTTTTTAAAATTAATGGGTATTTTTGGAGAATTTTAATTAAATTTTTTTCATATATATCAAATTTAATATTTGACCAATCATAATTTAATAATGAACATAATTTAAAAAATTTTCGTTCTAAAGAACGAATTCTAGAATAAGTATATTGAATATATGTTCCTGTTTTTCCTTTAAAATCTATAGATTTTTCAGGATAAAAAATAATTTTTTTTTTTGGATCTATTTTCAAAAAATAATATTTCATAGCACCTAATCCTATTATTTTAGCAGATTGATCTTGTTCTTTTTTTTCTTTTTTTAATTTTGAATTTTTTTTTAAAAAATTGGATTTTGCAATAGAATACATTTTTGAAATAAGACTATCTGCGTATATTACATTTCCTTCTCTAGATTTCATAATACCACTTGGTAAGTATACCATTTCATATGATAAATGAGATAATTTATTTACCCATGTATATCCTAAACGTTTTAATATACTAAAAAGAATTTGAAAATGATAATCTTGTTCTTTTCCTACAATATATATTAATTGATCTATATTATATTTTTTAAAACGTTCCACAGCAGTGCCAATATCTTGAGTTATATATACTGAAGTTTGATCTGATCTCAATAAAAGTTTGTGATCAAAACCTTCTTTAATTAAATCAATCCAAATTGATCCATCTTTTTTTTGAAAAAAAATTCCTTTTTTAAGACCTTTTTGAATAATTTTTTTCCCAATTTTATACACATTGCTTTCATACTCTATTTTATCAAAATTTATTTCTAATTTTCGATAAGTTTCTTCAAAACCATTATAAACCCATTTATTCATTTTTTTCCAAATATTTATAATTATTGGATCTCCACATTCCCATTTTTGTAACAATTCTCTAGCTTCATTTATAATTGAAATTTTATTTTGTTTAGAATTTTTTATCATTTCTTTACGATAAATTTTATCAAATAAGCTATAATATTTTCCTACAAAATGATCCCCTTTCATTTTTACATCATATGGGGTTTTTTCTTTTCCAAATTTTTTCCATGCAATCATTGATTTACATATATGTATTCCTCTATCATTAATAATTTGAATTTTTATTATTTTATGCCCAACCATTTTTAATATTTTAGATAAAGAATATCCAATTAAACTATTTCTTACATGTCCTAAATGAAGAGGTTTATTCGTATTAGGAGAAGAATATTCTATCATAATTTTTTTAGATGGAAATTTAAAATGATAAAAATCTGGATTTAACATTTTTTTTAAAATATGAATATAATAACTATCTTCAAAAATAAAATTTAAAAATCCTTCAATAATAGAAAATTTTATCAAACCTCTTAGTTGAGATTGAACATATTTTCCTATATTTTCTCCTACTTTTTCTACAGGTTGTTTTAATTTTTTAGATAAAGAAAATAAAACCAAAGTAAGATCTCCTGAATATTCTTTTTTTGTATATTGAAAATTTAATTCAGGAAAATTTTTTAATTTATATAAAATAAATATAGATTTTTTTGCTATTTCCTCTATAGATTGAAAATGATCATTCATACATAGAATATATTTTTACAAAAATCTTTTTAATGGAAATCTCCATCCAAAAGGATCTTCTGATAAATTATGTTGTATGTCTAATAAACTTTTTTTTAAAAAAAAAGATATTCTTTGATTTTCTGGAATATCTGGTAATACAAAATTATTTCCTTTATAACTAATCATTTTAAAATAATTTATAACAGCAGCTGTACCACATCCAAAAGCTTCTTTTAATTCTCCTTTTTGTAATCCTTTTATAATTTCTGAAACACTTAAATCTCTTTTTTCTACGTAAATTCCTTCTTTTTTTGCTAAATCAATAATACTATTACAAGTAATTCCACTTAATATATTTTCATTAGCTTTTGGCGTTATAAGTTTATTTTTTAACCAAAAAAAAACATTCATAGTTCCTGATTCTTCTATCATTGTATGAGTAGAAGAATCAGTCCATAATATTTGATCAAACCCTTCTTCATTTGCTAATCTAGTAGGATAAAAAGAAGAAGCATAATTTCCAGCAGCTTTAGTAAATCCAACACCTCCTGATGAAGAACGGCTATATTTTTCTTCTATTTTAATTTTTAAAGGATATTTGTAATAAGAATCTGCAGGAGTAGATATTATTATAAACATATAATCTTTAGAAGGTTTTGCAGATAAAACTCCATTAGTTGCAATTAAAAAAGGACGAATATATAAAGATTGTCCATAATTTTTAGGAATCCAATCTCTATCTAAATCTATCAATTTGATCAATCCATTCATAAATATATCTAATGGTATAGTAGGCATTTCTAAACGAATAGCAGATTTATTTATTCTTTTAAAATTTTCTTTTGGACGAAATAAAAAAACTTCTTCATTTTTATCCTTATAAGCTTTCATACCTTCAAAAACAGCTTGTCCGTAATGAAAAACAGGAGATATAGGAGAAAACATTATATTTCCAAAAGGTTTAATAATAGAATTTTTCCATTTTCCATTTTTATATTCAGAACAAAACATATGATCTGAATATTGATGACCAAAGGAAATATTTTTAAAATCCATTTTTTCAATCCTTGATTGTAAAATTTTTTCTATTCTCATAAATAAAGCAAAAATTAGTCAAAACAAATATAATAAATGATTATTATGTTTTAATAAAAATTTTTAATCAAACATTTACTTTTTCTAAGTATCATGCATTATTTTTAATACTTTTTCTACAATATTTTCAACAGAAGGTTTTGAAAAATAATCACCATCTGATCCATAAGGAGGACGATGTTCTTTAGCTGTAATTGTAACAGGAGGACTATCTAAATAATAATATCCATTTTGTTCTTCTAATATTTTTTGTAAAATAAAAGCAGAAGCTCCACCTGGAACATCTTCATCTATAATTAATAATCTATTAGTTTTTTGTAAACTTTTTACAATATCTTTTTGTAAATCAAAAGGTAATAAAGATTGAACATCAATTATTTCGGTGTCTATATTAATTTTATATAATTCTTTTGATGCTTCATTAACAATTCTCCATGTAGAACCATAAGTAACCATTGTTATATCTTTTCCGGTTCTTGTTTTTTCAACTATACCAATAGGAGTTTTAAAAACCCCTAAATTTTCTGGTAATTTTTCTTTAATTCTATATCCATTTAAACATTCAATAACTAAAGCAGGATCATCTCCAGATAATAAAGTATTATAAAATCCAGCTGCTTTTACCATATTTCTTGGAACAAGAATTAAAATTCCTCTTAAATAATTAATAATTCCACCCATAGGAGATCCTGAGTGCCATATTCCTTCTAAACGATGGCCTCTAGTTCTAATAATTACAGGGGCTTTTTGTCCTCCTTTTGTTCTATATTGTAAACAAGCAAGATCATCACTCATAATTTGTAAAGCATATAAAATATAATCTAAATATTGAATTTCAACTATAGGTCTAAGTCCACGCATAGCAAGACCGATACCTTGACCAATAATAGTAGATTCACGTATTCCAGTATCAAAAATGCGAGTTTTTCCATATTTTTTTTGTAATCCTTCTAACCCTTGATTTACATCTCCAATTTTTCCTACATCTTCTCCAAAAATTAAAAGATCAGGATATAATTCTAATAATTTATCAAAATTTTCTCTTAATACAATTCTTCCATCTACTTTAAAATTATTATTTTTTTTATACACTGGAAAAATTTCTATTTTTTTAAAAAAAGATTTATTAGATATGCTATATAAATGAGAAGAATAATTTTCTTGTTCTTTATTATATTGATTTTTTACCCATTCTATTAAACAATATTTTGAATTAGATTCTATTTGATATAATAAATATAAAACTTTTCGTGTAATACGAAATATTGATTTTTTTGTTGGAAAATTTTGGGTTATATCATTTAATTCTTTAATATATTTTTTAATAAAAAAAGAAGAATTTTGCATTTTTTTTAAAATTTTTACAGCTTCGTTTTTAATTTTAATAATTGGTTTTTTAAATTCATCCCAAGCTTTTTTTTGTTCATTTTTTACATATTCTTTAGCTTCTACATCTATTTTATTTAAATAATAAACATTAGTTAAATTTTTTTCATTAAACTTAAAATTTAAAATCCAATTTCTAAATTTTTTAATACAATCGTTATTAATTTCCCATTCTAAACGTTCTTTAGATTTATATCTTTCATGTGAAGAAGAAGTAGAATGTCCTTGTGGTTGAGTTAAATTTTTAATATGTATAATAACTGGAATATGATCATTACGAGCAATTTTATCTGCATAAGTATATGTTTTTGTAAGATTAATATAATCGTATCCATTTACACAAATTATTTCTATTCCTTTTTCTTTTTTAGTTCTATGAAAACCAGATAAAAGATCACTAATATTTTTTTTAGAAAATTGATATTTATTAGAAACAGATATTCCATATTCATCATCCCAAATAGACAAAATAATAGGTATTTGTAATACTGAAGCGGCATTTAAAGTTTCCCAAAATAAACCTTCAGAAATACTGGCATTTCCAATAGTTCCAAATGCTACTTCATTTCCATCATTAGAAAATATTTTATGTGTTTTTTTTAAATTTTTTAGTTTTTTATAAATTTTAGATGCATGAGCTAATCCTAATAATCGAGGCATTTGAGCAGCTGTAGAAGATATATCAGCACTAGAATTTTTTTGTTGAATAATATTTTTCCAAGTTCCATCATTATTAATAAATCGTGTTCCAAAATGAGAAGTCATCATTCTTCCAGCAGAAATAGGTTCATATTTTAAATCTGAATGAGCATATAATTGTGCAAAAAAACTTTTTACAGTTATAGCTCCAATAGCCATCATAAATGTTTGATCTCTATAATATCCAGATCTAAAATCTCCATTTCTAAAAATTTTTGACATGGCTAATTGAGGAATTTCTTTTCCATCACCAAATATTCCAAATTTAGCTTTTCCATTTAAAACTTCTTTTCTACCTAAAATACTAGTTTCTCTACTAATTTTAGCTAATTTATAATCACTTAAAACCATTTTTTTAAATGAATTAAAAGATTTTTCTTCATTATCATTCATAATGATATTTATTATTATAATTCATAATTTTTTCATTAAAATATAGTAATTTTCATTTATGAATTTCTTTATTTAATTTTATATTTTATTTTGTAAAAAAATTTGTTTCTTATAAAGAATCAAAAATTATAATTTCTGATATGTTTGGAAACATTACTCTTTCTATTATAAAACCAGATGCAGTTAAAAAAGGATATAGCATGTCTATTTTATCTCAAATAATTAACGAAGGATTTAATATTATTACACTTAAAATAACAGAACTTTCTAAAAAATCAGCTATCATATTTTATGAAGAACATAAAGAAAAATATTTTTTTGAATCTTTAATAGTATTTATGTCTTCTGGCCCAATTATATCTATGATATTAAAAAAAGAAAATGCAGTCAAAGATTTTAGAATTTTAATAGGAGATACAAATCCAATCAATGCTAAAAAAGGAACTATACGAAATTTATATGCTACATCTTTAGAAAAAAATGCAATACATGGATCAGATAGTAATAAAAATGCTTTTAAAGAATGCAAATTTTTTTTTCCAATAGAAAAATTTTCTTAAAAAAAGAAAATTATAAAGATTTATGAAAAAAAATTTTTTAAAAATTATTTTATATATTTTTATTCCAATATTCATAATTATATTATGGATATCTAATGTGTATAATCATTTAGTAAAATTAAATGAAAATATCAAAACACAATGGGGACAAATAGAAAATGTTTATCAACGTAGAATTGATTTAATACCAAATTTAGTAAATACAGTAAAAGGATCTGCAAATTTTGAAAAAAATACATTATTACATGTAATAGAAGCTAGAGCAAAAGCAACTTCTATTTCTATAAATCCAAATAATTTAAATCAAAATCAAATTAATAAATATCAAAAAATACAAGAAAATTTAAATAATACTGTTCATAAATTACTTTTAATTGTGGAAAATTATCCAAATTTAAAATCTACAAAAAACTTTTATGAATTACAAAATCAATTAGAAGGAACAGAAAATCGTATTAATGTAGAAAGAAACAGATTTAATAATCATGTCAATTATTTTAATACTTATAGAAATCAATTTCCAAAAATTATTATAGCAAATTTTTTTTCTCAATTTAAAGAAAAAGGATATTTTCAATCTCAAATAGGATCAATAAAATCTCCTATTATAGATTTTTCTAAATAAAAATTGAAAAATAATTCAAAAATTATGAGAAAAATTATTCAATTAATTATTTTAATTTCTTTTTACATAAACTTAGTAAAAGGACAATTTCATATACCAGAAGTTCCTAAAAAAATATATCCTATTCAAGATTATGCAATGGTTTTATCTAAAAACCAAATAAATAAATTAAATAAAAAACTTATTTCTTATTATAAAAAAACATCAACAGAAATTTTAATTTCTATTATTAAAGATCTTAACGGAGAAAATCCAAATTTTTTAGCTGCTAAATGGGGAGAAAAATGGAAAATTGGAAATTTTCATAAAAATAATGGAATAGTTATATTATTATCTATTAATGATAAAAAAATATCTATCCAAAATGGATATGGAATAGAACCTTATATAACTGATTTTTTAACTACTAGAATTATAGAACAGATAAATCCTATGTTAAAAAATAAATTATATTATCAAGCTATAGATTCTTGTATTCAAAAAATTTTTCAAATTCTTCATAAGAAATATAATAAAAAAAATAAAAAAAAAAATTTTTTTACTATATGGCCTTTTTTTATTAGTATAAGTCTTTTATTTATTATATTTTTTATACTTTATAAAAGAAAAATGATAGATTATACATTATTAAATACTTTATTTTTTACAGATTTTTTATTTAAAAATAAAAATTTTCATAATCATGAAAATGAAGATAATTTTGATGGATTTGGAGGAGGAGGAAATTTTGGAGGGGGTGGTTGTAGTGACAATTGGTAATAAATTATTTTATTGAATTTTTTTCATCTTTTAAAGATTTTAAATGTTTTTCTAATTTATCTATTTTTTGTAAAATATCATTTTCTTTTTTTATTTCTTTTAAAAAAAGTTTTTTAGAAACAGAAGTCACATATTTATCATTAGACAAATTTTTTTGAATTAAAGATAATAAATTATAAAAATATTTAATTTTTTTTTCAATATTAATAATATTATTATTATAAACAGAATAATAATTATCATTATTATCTCCTAAAAATAAAAAAAATTGATCATTATCTAAAAAGAAAGAACATAATGATATATTTTTTGGTTTTTTTAAAATATAAATAATATTCGATAAATTCGCTAATTTTAATATAATAGGATCATATACTTTTTTTTCTTTTTTTATCATAGAGAATAATATAAGACTCTTTTTATAAGGTATATGACTTTGATTTCTTATATTACGTATTTTAGATATTATTTGAGTAATTTTTTCAAAAGAAACTAAAATTTCATAATCATAAGATTTTTTTTTAGGCCAAGAAGAAATAATTAAAGCTTCTCCTATTTTTCTTTTTTTCATAAGATTCCAAATTTCTTCTGATAAAAAAGGCATATATGGATGTAATAATTTTAATATTTTTTCAAAAAATTTTATAGTATTTAAATATTCTGTTTTAGAAATATATTTATTATCATGAGTTGGTTTAATAATTTCAAGAAAATATGAACAAAAATCATACCAAATAAATTTATATAAAACCATTAAAGATTCATCAAATTTATATTCTTGAAAATTTTTTTCAAAAATTTCTAAAATATAATAAAAACGATTTTTTAACCATTTAATAGCAATTATAGAATAATTAGGTACATTTTTATTTTCCTGTATTTTCCAACTTTTAATTAAACGAAAAGCATTCCAAATTTTATTAGAAAAATTTCTTCCTTGTAAACATGTTTTTTCCTCAAAATGAAAATCTTGTCCTGCACTTGTTTTTAATATTAATCCCATACGTACAGCGTCTGCTCCATATTGATTAATTAAATCAACAGCATTTGGAGAATTATTTAATGATTTTGATATTTTTTTATTTTTAGAATCTCTAATAATTCCTGTAAAAAAAACCTTTTTAAAAGGTTTTTTTTTTTGAAAAAAATAACCCGCTATAATCATACGTGCTACCCAAAAAAATAATATATCAGATCCTGTTATTATATCTTCAGTTGGATAGTAGTAACATATTTCTTCATTTTTGGGATGACAAATTCCATCAAAAACAGATAATGGGAATAACCAAGAAGAGAACCAAGTATCTAATACATCTGTATCTTGCCATATATCATCATAACTTAAATCTGAATTTTTACTTTTTTTTCTTGCTTTTTTTAAAGCTTGATATAAACTTTCTGCCACTACAAAATCATTAGTATTTTTACCATAATAATATACAGGTAAACGATGCCCCCACCATAATTGTCTAGATATATTCCAATCACGAATTTTATTCATCCATTGAAAATAAATTTTATTAAATTTTTTTGGATAAAATTGAATATCTCCATTTTTTACTGCTTGTATAGCAGGAATAGATATTTCTTTCATTTTTAAAAACCATTGAAGAGATAATTTCTGTTCTACTATTGATAAAGTTCGTTCAGAAAAACCTATTTTATGATTATATTTTTCAATCTTAACTAAAGATCCTAATTGTTTTAACTCTTCTATAATTTTTTTTCGAACTTCAAAACGATTCATTCCATTATAATGAAGACATTTTTCATTTAAAGTAGCATCTTCATTAAAGATATTAATTACGTCTAATTTATGTTTATCCGCTATATTTTTATCATATACATCATGAGCTGGAGTAATTTTTAAACATCCTGTTCCAAAATCTTTATCTACATATGAATCCTGTATGATAGGAATATATTTATTAATTATTGGAATTTTTGCAAATTTTCCTTTTAAATGAAAATAACGAGAATCATATGGATGAAAACAAATAGCAGTATCTCCAAATATAGTTTCAGGACGAGTTGTCGCAATCGTAACATAATCTATACATCCTTTTATTTTATATTTTAAATAATAAAGTTGACCATTACATTCTTTATATATAACTTCTTCATCTGATAAAGTAGTTTTAGCTTCTGGATCCCAATTAACTACATGATAATCTCTATAAATATATCCATTTTCATATAAATCTATAAAAATTTTTGATACAGAATTAGATAATTTTTTATTCATAGTAAATTGAGTACGATTCCAATCACATGAACAACCCAATTTTTTTAATTGATCAAAAATAACATTTTTATGTTTTTTTGACCATTCTAGAACATAATACAAAAATTTTTCCCTTCCTAAAAAAGATTTTGATAATCCTTGTTTTTTTAATTGATCTACTACTTTCGCTTCTGTAGCAATAGATGCATGATCTGCTCCAGGAATCCAACAAGCATTGTATCCTTTCATTCTAGCATATCTAATTAAAATATCCTGAATAGTATTATTTAACATATGTCCTATATGAAGAATTCCAGTAATATTTGGAGGTGGCATAATTATAGTATAAGGAATTCTTTTATCTGGATAAGATGAAAAATAATTTCCTTTCATCCAATAATGATATCTTTTTTTCTCCACAGATTTAGGATCATATTTTATTGAAATATCCATAAATTTAAAAATATAAAAAAAATTGAAATAATGACGAAAATTATTTTAATTGCATCTGTTTCAAAAAACGGATTTATAGGAAAAAATAATCAATTAATGTGGAATTTACCTAATGATTTAAAACGTTTTAAAAATTTAACAATAGGAGAAACAATTTTAATGGGGAGAAAAACTTTTGAATCTATTGGAAGAATACTTCCAAAAAGAATAAATATTATATTAACAAAAAATAAAATAAATTTCATAAAATCATTACATTTCAAACATATAAAAAATAAAAATAATATGAAAATTTTTTCATCTATTGAACAGATAAATAATTTAAAAAATAAAAGAATATTTATAATAGGAGGAGAAAAAATATATTATTCTACAATTGAAAAAGCGCATACAATAGAACTAACATTAGTTCATAAAAAATTTTATGGAGATACACGATTCCCAAAAATAAATACAAAAAAATGGAAAAAAATATACGAATATTTTTATAATAAAGATAAATATCATTTATATAATTATAGTTTTATCAAATTCGAAAGAATTTAAAAAAAATAATTATTCTCTTCTATCTAATTCTTTTTTAATTTTTGCTGCGAGCTCGTAACATTCATTTACTACTGCGTGATTTAAAAGAGTATTTAAATCCCTTTCTGTCATTTTTTCTAAATCTTTTTGACTTTGTTCTTTTTTAAAAAAAATAAAACCACCATTTTCTATTCCTTCTTCAAAAGATTCATTTTCTTTATCAATAGGAAATCCATTTTCAAAATAAATACCAGCTTTATCAAATATTTCTTTTGTTGTATAAATAGGAGCTTGAAATCGAACAGCTAAAGCTACAGCATCTGATGTTTTTGAATCTATTTTATGTTCTATTTTTTTTTCTCCTTCTATTATATTTTTATAAGTATCTTCAAATTCAAATAAAATATAAGAAAAAAATATTCCATTAATTAATTTATATATTACAACTGCTTTTAATTTTATATGAAATACTTTTGCAAAAGTAATAAATAAATCATGCGTAAAAGATCTAGATAGATCTTTTTTACCTAAAGCAGAAGCAATAGATTGAGCTTGTAAACTTTCTATAATAATAGGAAGTTTTATTCTTCCAGATTCTTCTTCAAGTAATAAAACATATATTCCAGATTGTATTTGACTTAAGGATATTCCTCTTATAGTTAATCTAATGAATTGATCCATAGGAAAATTAAATTTTAGAATAAATCTTACCATTATAACTAAATATCCTAAACTTAAAAGGACATTTTTGTTTTTTTCATTTGTTCATTATAATGATAATATATATAAAATTCTTCTTATATGTAAGAATTTTTTTTATATATTTATTAACAATATTTAAATTTTTTTATTATGAAAACTTCTATGAAATTTTTTATTCCAACAATTTTTCTCACATTAGGATTTATTTTCTCCTGTAATGACGATGTGAGTTCCGTTGGAAAAGAAAATTCTGACGTGAATACGACTAATGTCGAAAAAACGTCTTCTATTCCTCCTAATCCGACTACTGCTTCTTCCTCTTCTCAGCCTAATCCAAAAATTGAATCTCACACAAATTCCTCCGAAACTCCTCCTGATACTACTGAATCATCCGAAAATAATCCACAAGAAATAGAGATAATACCTTATGAATTATCCCAAAAACTACAAGAAGTAGGAAGTAAAATAAAAGAATTAGAAAAAGAAAGTAAAAAACATTATGATGAATATTATCAAATGGTGGACCTTCAAAAAGGAATATTAAATGAAATAGTACAGAAAAAAATAATGATGAGATCTCATACTAATGGATCATTAGAACAAATAAAAGCTCAAAAAGAACTTGATGATCAAAAAAAATTAGGAAAAGAAAAATTACAAATATTAAAGGAAAAAAATATTCTTTTGAATAAATTGATAAAATCAATAACAAAAATAAAAAATGAAAGGCTTGCCTTACAAAAACAAAAAGAAGATTATTTAAATAATCAAAAAGAACAAAAAGAAAAAGAACAAAAAGAAAAAGAACAAAAAGAAAAAGAACAAAAAGAAAAAGAACAAAAAGAAAAAGAACAAAAAAACTAATTAATATTTTATTACAACGGAAAAGAAAAATTTTTCTTTTCCGTTGTTTTTTTCTAATTGTATATTATTTTTAGAAAAAAATATTTTATGAAAGAAAAAACTTTTCGTGAAGTTATAGCAGAAGCTATGAGTGAAGAAATGAGAAGAGACAAAACAGTTTATCTCATGGGAGAAGAAGTTGCTCAATATAATGGGGCTTATAAAGCATCTAAAGGAATGCTAAAGGAATTTGGACCAAAAAGAATTATTGATACTCCTATATCAGAATTAGGATTTTCTGGAATAGGAATTGGTTCTGCTATGAATGGATGTAGACCTATTATTGAATTTATGACTTTTAATTTTTCTTTAGTTGCTATGGATCAAATTATTAATAATGCATCAAAAATTCGTTATATGAGTGGAGGTCAATGGAATATTCCTATTGTTTTTAGAGGACCAACTGGTTCTGCAGGTCAATTAGGAGCTACACATTCTCAATCTTTTGAGAGTTGGTATGCTAGCTGCCCTGGATTAAAAGTTATTATTCCATGTAATCCTTATGACGCTAAAGGACTTTTAAAATCTGCAATAAGAGATAATAACCCAGTAATTTTTATGGAATCAGAACAAATGTATGGAGATAAAATGATGATTCCAGAAAAAGAATATATTTTACCTATCGGAAAAGCAGACATAAAAAAAGAAGGAACTGATATTAGTTTAGTTTCTTTTGGAAAAATTATGAAAATGGCTTTAAATATAGCTAACAAATTAGATAGAGAAAATATTAGTGTAGAAGTTATAGATATACGTACTATACGTCCATTAGATTATGAATCTATACTTTTTTCTGTAAAAAAAACTAATCGATTAATTATTTTAGAAGAATCATGGCCATTTTCATCCATTTCTTCTGAAATTTCATATTTTATACAAAAAAAAGCATTTGATTATCTTGATGCTCCTATTAATAGAATAACTTTATTAGATACTCCAGCTCCTTATGCTTCAAATTTAATAAAAGATTGGTTTCCAAATGAAGAAAAAATAATAAATGCTATCAAAAAAACTCTTTATATAATTTAAAAAATTATTAAAATTTAATAAATAGATTGAACAATTTTATAAATATTTTCTGGTCTATCCATAGTATAATAATGAATAATTTCTACTCCAGAATTTTTTAATTCTTTAGATTGATGAATTGCCCACTCAATTCCAATATTAGATACAACTTTTTTATCTTTTGCTTTTTCAATTTCTTTCACTAATTCATTAGGAATATTTAAATAAAAACGAGAAGGAAGGCTATTTAATTGATTTTTTGAAGAAATAGGTTTTATACCTGGTATAATAGGAACAGAAATTCCTTCTGATCTACATTTCTTAACAAAAGAAAAATATTTTTTATTGTCAAAAAACATTTGAGTTACAATATAATCAGCTCCTGCTTCTACTTTTTTTTTTAGAAAAAATAAATCACTTTCAATATTTGGAGCTTCTAAATGTTTTTCTGGATATCCTGCTACTCCAATACAAAAATCAAATAATGGATATTCTTTTTTTTCAACAAAAGTTTTATCTAAGTATTTTCCTCTATTTAAATCTTTAACTTGTTGAACAAGTTCTATTGCATATTTATGTCCATCTTTTTTTGCAAAAAAGTTATTTTCCGATTTTAAAGGATCTCCTCTTAAAACTAAAACATTATCTATACCCAAAAAATTTAAATCTATTAAAGCATTCTCCGTCATTTGTTTATTAAATCCACCACAAATAAGGTGTGGTACTGCATCTACTCCATATTTATTCATAATAGCAGCACAAATTCCTACAGTTCCTGGACGTCTTGAAATTTTTCTTCTTTGTAATAATCCATTATCTTTTTCGACATAAATAAATTCTTCTCTATGATAAGTGACATCAATAAAAGGAGGATTAAATTCCATTAAAGGGTCTAAAGTATAAAAAATATTTTTAATATCATTTCCTCTTAAAGGAGGTAATATTTCAAAAGAAAATAAAGTTTTTTTTGTTTTAAAAATATGCTCAATAACTTTCATAAACTTTCATAATACATAATATAAAAAAACTTTTATTTTTTGGATCTTATTTAATATGATCAAATTTAGTATAAGGAATCAAAACTTTAGGAATATTAATTTTATTTTCAGTTTGATTATTTTCTAATAAAGCAGCCATAATGCGTGGTAATGCTAAAGAACTACCATTAAGTGTATGACAATATTTTATATTTCCTGTAATTGTTTTATATCTTAAATTTAATCTATTAGATTGAAAATCTTTACAATTAGAAATTGAACTTACTTCTAACCATTTTTTTTGTGCTATAGAATATACTTCAAAATCATAAGTGATAGAAGATGAAAATCCAAGATCATATCCATTTAAACAAATAATACGAAATGGTAAATCTAAAGATTGTAAAATACTTTTGACATGTAAAATCATTTCTTCTAAAGAAAAAAAAGATGAATCTTGTGTAGTAATTTGAATAATTTCAACTTTTTCAAATTGATGCAACCTATTTAACCCTCTGACTTTTAATCCATAAGATCCAGCCTCTCTTCTAAAACAAGAAGTATAAGTAGTAGATTTAATAGGAAGATCTTTATATAAAAAGATTTTATTTCTATAACAATTCATAATAGGAATTTCTCCAGTAGGAATCAGATAAAGATTATCTTTTTCTATAAAATACATTTGATTTTCTTTATCTGGAATTTGTCCCGTATAATATCCAGATTTATTATTAATTAAATAAGGTAAACTATACTCTTTATAAGAAGCTTGTATATTTTTATCTAAAAAATATTGAATTAAACTTCTTTGTAATTTTGCTGCTTTTCCTATATAAACTAAAAAACCTGGACCACATATTTCTGTTCCTAATTTAGTATCAAATAAATAAAATTTTTTAGATAACTCCCAATGTGTAAGAGGTTTTTCAATATTACAATGAATTTTTTCTTTTTGAAAAATAATTTCATTTTTTTTTAAATTATTTTTTACTTTTTCATCAGGAATATTAGGAATTTTATTTAATTTTTCCTCTAAAATTTGAATAATTCTTTTTAATTTAAAATTAATATTTTTCTTTTCCTTTTTAAAAAAAAGAGATTTTTCTTTTAAAGATTTTATTTGAATATCTTTATTTATTTTATTAAGATTTATAATTTTTCCTATTTCTTTAGAAACTAAATTTTCTTTTTCTAATATTTTATTTAATACTTTTTGAGCTATTTTTTTTTTTTTATATAAAGTTAGTATTTCATCTACTATATGTAGTTTTTGAAAATTTCGTTTTTTTAATCCTAATAAAATTTTTTCTCTATTTTTTTGTATAAAAAAAGCTTTAAACATAGAAAAAATTAAAATATTAAAATAATAATTATCACAAATTTATGATCTAAATAAAGATACGAATAATATTTTCTATATTTGTATAATATGTAAATGCATAAATATTAAATATAATTAAAAATAAATTTGATCAATATTTTTTAAAAGATAAAAATTTAGCAAAAAAAATTGTAAAAAATCTTTCCTTTCAAAATTATGATACAATAGTAGAAATAGGTCCTGGATTAGGAATTTTAACTAAATATTTATTAAATAATTATAATAATAATGTTTTTTTAATAGAAATTGATAAAAAATTAATTTCTTTTTTAAGAAAAAATTTTTCTATTTCTAAAAACAGAATTATTCATAAAGATTTTTTAAAATGGAACCCTGAAGAAATTCAATTACATAATTTTGCAATTATTGGTAATTTTCCTTATAATATTTCTTCTAAAATATTATTTCATATATTAAAATACAATCAATATATACAAGAATGTATTGGTATGTTTCAAAAAGAAGTAGTGAAACGTATTATATCTGATAAAGGAAATAAAAATTATGGAATTTTATCAGTTTTAATTCAAACATTTTATGATGTAAAATATCTTTTTACTGTAAATAAAAAAGTTTTTTCACCTATGCCAAATGTAAAATCTGCTGTTTTTTCTTTAAAAAAGAAAAAAGATATTCTTTATTGTAATAAGAATTTATTATTTCAATGTGTAAAAATTGCTTTTAATCAAAGAAGAAAAAAATTAAAAAATTCTTTACAATTATTTCACCATCTTCCAAATTTTTATAAAATACCGTTTTTAAATAAAAGAGCAGAAGAATTATCTGTAAAAGAATTCCTTCAATTAACAAAAGAAATAGAAATTAGGAAATGACTAAATTATTAAATGGAAATGAATTAGCATTAGAAATAAAAAAAGAAATTTATGATGAAATAAAAAAGAAAATTATAAATAAAAAAAAACGTATTCCACATCTTGGAATTATATTAACAGGAAATAATAAATCTAGTATCACATATGTAAATAGTAAAATAAAAGAATGTAAAAATATTGGAATTCAATCTTCTTTAGTTCATTTACCAGTAGGATGTTTAGAAACAAAATTATTAGAAGAAATTCATAAAATGAATAAAAATCCATTAATAGATGGTTTTATTGTTCAATTACCTCTTGAAAAACATATTAATCATAATAAAATAATTATGTCTATTGATCCAAAAAAAGATGTAGATGGATTTCATCCTGAAAATTTTGGAAAAATGGCTTTAAATATGAAAGCATTTTTTCCTGCAACTGCATTAGGAATATTAACTCTTTTAGAAAAGAATAAAATTCAAATATATGGAAAATATACTGTAGTAATTGGAAGAAGTAATATAGTCGGAAGACCTATTAGTATTTTAATGAGTCAAAAAAATAATTTTAAAATTGGAAATAGTACAGTAACATTAACTCATAGTTATACACCAAATATAGAAAATTATACAAAAAAAGCTGATATAATCATAGTAGCAGTTGGAATTCCAAAATTTATTAAAAAAAATATGATTAAAAAAGGATCTATTATTATAGATGTAGGAATAAATAGTAAAAAAAATGATAAAAAAATAGTAGGAGATGTAGATTTTGATAATATTTATGGAAAAGCATCATATATTACTCCTGTTCCAGGTGGAATAGGACCTATGACTCGTGTCATGTTATTAAAAAATACTTTAATAGCTGCATTGAATAATAGAAAAATAAATGAAAAAAATTAATTTCCCCATAAAAGAATCGTTTTATTCTATTCAAGGAGAAGGATATTATTATGGAATAGCTGCTTATTTTATTCGTTTTGAAGGATGCAATATAAAATGTGATTGGTGTGATACTAAAGAAAGCTGGAAAATAAAAAAAAATGATTTTATTTCAATTCATAAAATTATTAATAATATTAATAATTATACAGTTAAAAACATTATAATTACAGGAGGAGAACCTATGATGTGGAATTTATATCCTTTAACAAAAATTCTTAAAAAAAAAGGATATCGTATTCATGTTGAAACATCAGGATTTTATCCTATAAAAGAAAAATATATAGATTGGATAACTATTTCTCCTAAAAAAATAAAACCACCTTTAAAAGAAAATTATAAAAAAACTAATGAACTAAAAATAGTTATTTCTAATGAAAAGGATTTTCTTTTTGCAGAAGAACAAGCTATTCATGTAATGAATACTAATTGTTTTCTATTTTTACAACCTGAATGGACTAATTTTTTTAAAATATTTCCCAAAATAATTTTTTATATAAAAAAAAATCCAAAATGGAGAATTTCTCTTCAAATACATAAAATGTTAAATATTCCTTAATTTTTATTCAAAATGTCTTTTTTTTAAAATATTGAGAACATCTTGTATAGAAAAACCTTTTTTATATAAAAGAATAAGGTAATGAAAAAATAAATCTGCGGATTCATTTAAAAATAAATTTTTATTATTGTCTTTAGATTCAATAATTAATTCTACAGCTTCTTCTCCTAATTTTTGAGATATTTTATTAATTCCTTTTTTATATAATTGATATATATAAGAATTTTTCTTTTTTTTATCTATTCTATTAAAAATTAAATATTCTAAATAAAATAAAAAATTTTTTTTATTAATTTCTTTCCAACAAGTATCTGTTCCTTTATGACAAACCGGTCCTGCAGGTTCTACTTTAATTAATAAAGTATCTTCATCACAATCTATTAATATTTCTTTAATAAAAAGATAATTTTTACTAATTTCTCCTTTAGTCCATAATCTTTTTTTAGATCTACTATAAAAAGTAACTTTTTTTTCATGAATACTTTTTTGATAAGCTTCTTGATTCATATAACCTAACATTAATACTTTATCAGTTTTTACATCTTGAATAATAACAGGAATTAAATCAAATTTTAAATTATTGATAATTTTTTCTTGAAAAAATTCTTTTTTTATCAAATTAATCATATTATATTGTTATTCTTACAGGAATATGAAATTTTTTTAAATAATATTTAAGATTTGGAATTTCTATTTCTTTATAATGAAATATACTGGCAGCTAAAGCAGCATCTGCTTTTCCAATTTTAAATATTTTATAAAAATCTTCTAATTTTCCAGCACCACCTGAAGCAATAACTGGAATAGAAATATTTTCTGATATTTTTTTAGTAATATCTAAAGCAAATCCATTTTTTGTTCCATCATGATTCATTGAAGTTAATAATATTTCTCCTGCTCCTCTATTAGAAGCTTCTTTTGCCCAATCTAATGTTTTTATTTTAGTAGGAATTCTTCCACCATTTAAATATACCCACCATTCATTTTTTTCATATTTTGTATCTATAGCTAATACAATACATTGACTTCCAAATCTTTTAGAAAAATTTTCTAAAAGATTTGGATCTTTAAAAGCAGCAGTATTAATAGATATTTTATCTGCTCCTGCAGATAATAATAATTCAACATCCTCTTCTTCTCTAATACCTCCACCAACCGTAAAAGGAATATTAATATGACTAGAAATATCTTTTACTAAGCTAGTTAATGTTTTACGTTTTTCATTTGTAGCAGTAATATCTAAAAAAATCAATTCATCTGCACCTTGTTTTGCATACCAACAAACTAATTTAATTGGATCTCCAGCATCTTTTAAATGTTGAAAATTAACACCTTTTACTGTTCTTCTATTTTTAATATCTAAACAAGGTATAATTCGTTTAGCTAACATATTTAATTATTATTATTTTTTTTTTCCCAATTTATAAGTTCTAATAATGATATTTTTTTTTCATATATAGCTTTTCCAATAATGACTCCTTTACATCCTAAATTTGATAATTTATTTATATCTTCTATATTTCTAATTCCTCCACTTGCTATAAATTCAATATTAGGAAATTTTTGAATAATTTTTTTATATAAAGAAAAAGATGGTCCAGACATAATTCCATCTTTAGATATATCCGTACAGAAAATTTTTTTTATTCCATGATTATTTTTTTCTTTTAAAAAATCAAAAAATGGAATATCAAAAAATTTTGTCCATCCATTAGTTGCAATTTTATTATTTTTTATATCTACTCCTAATAAAATTTTTTCTTTTCCGTAAATATGAATCCACTTTTTTAAAAGAATTGGTTTTTTGACAGCAATACTTCCAATAGTTGCCATATGTCCTCCATTATCAAATACAGCACGTATATCATCTTCAGTATGAATTCCACCTCCAAAATCTATAATTAAATGTGTATTTTTTGCTATTTTTTCTAAAATTTTCCAATGTACCACTTTTCCTTTTTTTGCTCCGTCTAAATCTACTAAATGAAGTCGAGATATTCCATTATTTTCTAAAAAATAAGCCATTTCTAGTGGATCATTATTATAAATTTTTTTTTTTTTAAAATCACCTTGTATTAAACGGACACATTTTCCATCAATTAAATCTATAGCTACTATAATATTCATCATAAATTATTGTATTTTACAATCGTATAAAATTTTCTAATATCTTATGTCCTACATAAGAAGATTTTTCTGGATGAAATTGTACAGCATAAAAATTATTTTTTTGTAATGCAGAACTATAAGAAATTATATATTCTGTTTTTGATATTGTATATTTTCCCAAAGGGACATAATAACTATGAACAAAATATTGATAACTTTCATTTGGAATATTTTCAAATAAAGGACCTTTTAGATTATGAATAGTGTTCCAACCTATTTGAGGTATTTTATCATTTTTATTATTTGATTGAAATTTTTTAACTAATAAATCAAAAATTCCTATACATGTAGTACTTCTTTCTTCTGAAGACTTACAAAGTAATTGCATTCCTAAACATATTCCTAATATAGGTTGTTTTAATTTAGATAAAAGTATATCCAATTTTTTTTCTTTTAAATGTTTCATAGCACAATTAGCCTCTCCAACTCCTGGTAAAATAATTTTTTCTGCATTTTTAATAGATTCTAAAGAATCTGTAACTATAGCTTGTACTCCTATTCTTTCTAAAGAAAAAAGGACCGACTGTACATTTCCAGCTGGATATTTTATGATAATTGTTTTCATAATTTTTGATTAAAAAATTTTTATAATATTCCTTTAGAACTAGGTATTTGATTATTATAATCATTTTTTTTTATTGCCATTTTAATAGATTTTGCAAAACATTTAAAAATAGATTCTATTTTATGATGTTCATTTTTCCCTGTAGAATGAATATATAAATTACATTTTGCAGATAAAGAAAAAGATTTAAAAAAATGATAAAACATTTCGGTAGGAACTTTTCCTATTTTCTCTCTAAAAAATTTTACTTTCCATATTAGTTGACTTCTACCTCCAAGATCTAATGCTACTGTAGACAAACTATCATCCATAGGAATTAAATAAAACCCATAACGTTCTATTCCTTTTTTATTATTTTCTAAAGATTGATTAAATATTTCTCCAAAAGCAATACCAGTATCTTCTATTGTATGGTGTTCATCTACATAAAGATCTCCTTTTGTTTGAATATTTATATCGATAGAACTATGTAATGCTATTTGTTGTAAAAGATGATCAAAAAATCCAAGACCTGTTTGTATATGAGATCGTCCTTTACCATTTAATAAAATAGATATTTTAATATTAGTTTCTAATGTAGTACGTTTATATATTAATTTTTTATTAGAAATAGAAGATAAATATTCATAAATATTTTTCCAATTATCTGTTTTTAAAGATATTATTTTTTTTAAACTTTTTTCATCTATAATCGAATAATAATTTTTTTCTTCTTTTGTTAAATTTTTAAAATTATTATTTTCTTTGATCCATATAGATTTACATCCTAAATTTTTAGCAAGTAATACATCATTTAATCTATCTCCAATAACAAAAGATTTAGAAATATTATATAAATCAGACTGTAAATAATTAATAAGCATTCCTATTTCAGGTTTTCTAGTAGAAGATTTTTCTTCTGGAAAAGTTTTATCTATATGAACAGAAGAAAAATTTATTCCTTCTGTTTTTAGAACATTTAAAATATGATTATGAATAGGCCAAAATATTTTTTCAGGAAAATTATTTGTTCCTAATCCATCTTGATTGGTCACCATTACTAAATCATAATTCAATTCTTGTACTATTTTTGATAAAAAAAATATAACTTTTGGATAAAAATTAACTTTTTCAATACTATCAATTTGATATGTAGGAATATTTTCTTTTATAATAGTACCATCTCTATCAATGAACAATATTTTTTTCATTACATTTTTATTTTTTGTATAGAATATTTTTTAATTTGATCTATTAAATATTCATTTTCTTCGTGAGTCCCTACTGTAATTCTTAAACAATTATTACACATAATAATTTTTGATCGATCTCTAATTATAATTTTTTTTTTTATTAAATATTGATAAAGATGTTTTGAACAAAAATTAATTTTTGTTTTTATTAATAAAAAATTAGCAGAACTAGGATATACTTTTTGTATAATAGAAATTTTTTTTAATGACTCTTCTATATATTTTCTTTCTAAAAGAATATTTTTTAAATGATAAAAAAATAAATCTTTATTTTCAAGAGCTTTAATTGCTATTTTTTGAGATTGAATACTAATATTATATGGATGTTTAATTTTATTCATCCATTGAATAATATCTTCAGAAGCAATAGCTATTCCTATTCTTAATCCTGCTAATCCCCAAGACTTAGAAAGTGTTTGTATTATAATTAAATTAGGATATTTATCAATTTCCATAGAAAATGATTTTTGATTGGAAAAATCAATATAAGCTTCATCTAAAACAACAATTCCTGTAAATTTTTTTATAATGTATTCAATATCTTTTTTTTTTATATCGTTACCTGTAGGATTATTTGGAGAACAAATAAAAATAATTTTATTATTTTTAGTACTAAAAATAAATTTTTCTATTTTTTCTAAATTTAATTGATATTTATGCTCTGTAAGAGAAATTTTAATTATATCTACTCCATGAATTTTTCCACTTACTTCATACATACCATAAGTAGGAGGAAAAATTATAGCATGATCTATTTCTGGACGAGAAAAAATACGATAAATTAAATCAATAATTTCATCACTTCCATTTCCTAAAAATATTTTAGATGTAGAGATATTTTTTAAATTAGAAATTTTTTCTTTTAATTCTTTTTGTAAAGGATCTGGATATCTATTATAAGAATTTAAAAAAGATAAAGGAGATCCAAAAGAATTTTCATTAGCATCTAAAAAAATAGAATTTTTTTCTTTATCATGTTCTATTCTTGCGGATATATAAGGATCTAATTTTAAAATATTATCTCTTATTAAAGAAGATAAATCAAAATTTGAAAAATCTTTATTATTATTATTCATGTTAAAATTCATTTTTTAATCGAATATTAATGGATTTTTTATGTGCTATTAATCCTTCTTCGGAAGATAAAATATTTACACATTCTGATAAATTTTTCAATCCTTCCTTAGATATTTTTTGAAAAGTTATTTTTTTAATAAAACTATCTATAGATAATCCACTATAAGATTTTGCATGTCCATCTGTTGGTAATACATGGTTTGTTCCAGAAGCATAATCACCAATACTTACTGGAGAATAATTTCCTAAAAAAACAGATCCTGCATTAATTACTTTTTTACTCCAAAAAAAAGAATCTTTACAATTAATAATAAGATGTTCTGGTGCTATTTTATTTATTAAATTCATACATTTTTCTAAAGAAGAAAAAATAACTATTTTACTTTTTTTTAAAGATTTTTCAATAATATTTTTTTTTTCTAAAATATGAAAAAATTGTTTTTTTAATTCTTTTTGTACTTTTTCTATCCAAAATTTATTATTTATTGTTACTAAAAGAGTATAGCTTTCTGGATCATGTTCAGATTGAGATAATAAATCAGCTGCAACATATTTTGGATTTGCTTTTTCATCCGCCATAATAACAACTTCTGAAGGTCCTGCAGGTATATCAATAGATACAATTCCTTTTTGAGATACAATTTGTTTAGCTTTTGTAACATAAGAATTTCCTGGTCCAAATATTTTATATACAGAAGGAATACTTTCTGTTCCATAAGTCATAGCAGCAATGGCTTGTACTCCTCCTACTTTATATATTTTTGTTATTCCAACATATTGAGCTGTATATAATATAGATGGATGAATTTTTCCATTTTTATTAGGAGGTGTACATAAAATAATATTTTTACATCCTACTAATTTTGCTGGTATTCCTAACATTAATACAGTGGATAATAAAGGAGCAGATCCTCCTGGGATATAAAAACCTATTTTTTCTATTGGAATAGACTTTCTCCAACAAAAAACTCCTGGTAAAATTTCTATTTTAGATTCTTTATGTATTTGATTTTTATGAAATAATTTTATATTTTCATATGCAATTTTTATAGATTTTTTCAAAGAATTTGAAATTATCATATTTGCTTTTTGCAAATCATCTTCTGTTATTTGAATATCTGTTATATTAACATGATCATATTTTATTGTATAATTTTTTACAGCCGTATCTCCATAATTTTTTACATTATCAATGATAGAAGCAACTAAATCTGTTAATTGATTATCTTTTTTAAAAGATCTATTTAAAATAAAATTACAGATTTTATCTGTAGGATTAATATACACTGGGATCATATCCATATTAAATTTATAGTATAATTTTTTCTATTGGTAATACTAATATATCTTGCGCTCCAAGTGCTTTTAAATTTTCTATAATTCCCCAAAAATCATTTTCATTTACTACTGAATGAACAGAACTACATTTTGAATTAGCTAAAGGAAGAACAACTGGACTTTTAATTCCTGGAAGATAAGATATTATTTTTTCTAATCGTTCATTAGCAACATTTAATAAAATATATTTATTATTTTTTGCTTTTTTTACAGCTCTAATTCTAAATAATAATTTATCCATAATTATATTTTGTGGAGCTCCTAAATGTAAATGTGAAGCTAATACAGCTTCAGATTGAAGTACGGTTTCTACTTCTTTTAAACCATTCATAAAAAGTGTAGAACCACTACTAACCAAATCACAAATACAATCAGCTAAACCTATTCCAGGAGCAATTTCTACTGCTCCAGATATTTCATGAATTTCTGCATTAATATATCTTTTTTTAAAAAATTCCTTTACTAAAAAAGGATAACTTGTTGCAATTCTTTTTCCATTTAAATCTTTTATATTATTATAAAATAAAGATTTAGGAACTGCTATAGAAAGTCTACATTTTCCAAAACCTAAAGTCTCTTTTATTTTTATTTTTTTTCTTTTTTCCAAAAGAACATTTTTTCCTACAATTCCTATATCAGCTACTCCATCTTCTAAATATTGAGGTATATCATCATCTCTTAAAAAAAGAATTTCTAACGGAAAATTAAGAGCCGTTGTTTTTAATTTATCTATACCAATATTAACTTCAATGCTGCAGTCTTTTAGCAACTTGATAGAGTCATCATAAAGACGCCCTGATTTTTGAATAGCTATTTTAAGTTTATCCATAAGGGAAAAAATAACAAAAGCTTACAATTGTAAGCTTTTTAATAGTAGATTAAATTAATGCATTACAGCAAATATAAAAACTATTTTGAATATTTTATAATTAATTAAATTGATTAATTAATATAACAAATTTAAATGAAAATTATTAGCTATAATATAAATGGAATTAGATCTGGAATTAATAAAGGATTATTAGATTGGATTCAAAAAAAAGATCCATATATTTTATGTATACAAGAAATAAAAGCTTTTCCAGAACAAATAAATACTAATATTTTTGATAAATTAGGATATAACCATTATTGGTACCCTTCTATAAAAAAAGGATATAGTGGTGTATGTATTTTATGTAAAGAAAAACCTATTCATGTAGAATATGGAATAGGATTCAATTCTATTGATCAAGAAGGAAGAGTCTTACGTATAGATTTAAAAAAAATATCAGTAGTGAATATTTATCTTCCTTCAGGAAATAATATGAAAAAAAGATTAAATTTTAAATTTCTTTTTATGAAAGAATTTTTTTTATATATAAAAAAAATAATAAACACATTTAATAATCTTATTATTTGTGGTGATTATAACATTTGTCATCATGAAATAGATATTTATGATCCTATTAAATATCAAAAAATTTCCGGTTTCTTGCCAGAAGAAAGAATATGGATGACTAACTTTATGAAGTTAGGATTTATAGATAGTTTCAGAAATTTTATTAAAGAAAAACATCATTATAGTTGGTGGAATTATCGTTATAATTCTAGAATAAATAATCATGGTTGGAGAATTGATTATATTATGGTTAGTAATTTTTTAGAAGAAAAAATTAAGAATGCTTATTTATTATCAAATGTTAAATTTTCTGATCATTGTCCTTCTGTATTAGAGATTTTTTGAAAAAAAAAGATAATAAAAAAAATGACCTGACTGGGATTCGAACCCAGGACCCTTACATTAAAAGTGTAATGCTCTACCAGCTGAGCTATCAGGTCATTAGTATTAATTAATTAAAATAATATTCATTGAATAAACAAATATACTATAAATTTATTTTTTTTATGAAAATCACTTTAATAGGGTATATGGGATGTGGAAAAACGACTATAGGAAAAATATTATCTCAAAAAATAAATTTAAATTTTTATGATTTAGATTCTATTCTTGTTAAAAGTAAAAAAGATTCTATTTATAACATTTTTAAAAAAAAAGGAGAACTTTCTTTTAGAAGAATAGAACATTTAATATTAAAAAAATTTTTAAAAAATAAAGATAAATATATTTTATCTGTTGGAGGTGGAACTCCTTGTTTTTATAATAATATTTATTTACTTAATAAATATTCAAAAACATTTTATTTAAATACGAATAGTTATACTTTATTTAAGAGGTTATCTTTAGAAAAAAAAACAAGACCTTTAATTTCTAATTTTTCTAAAAATGAATTATTTAAATTTATTATGAAACATTTATTACAAAGAATTTATTTTTATGAAAAATCTTTTGAAAAAATTAATGTAAATAAAAAATCTAAAAATGATATAGTTAAAGAAATTATAAAATATATTAAAAAATGAAAATATATAATTATGATCATATTTTTATAGAAAAAATAAAAAAATATTTTTCATTTCAAAAAAAAAAAAAAATATGTGTTGCTGTAAGTGGAGGACTAGATAGTATGGTACTCATTAATTTATTACTTAATATTTCTAATCTAGAATTAGAAGTAGCTCATTGTAATTTTACATTAAGAAATAGAGAATCTGATGAAGATGAAATTTTTATAAAAGATTTTTGTATAAAAAATAATATTATATGTCATATTAAAAAATTTGATACTTTAAATTTTTCTAAAAAAAATAAGTTATCCATACAAATGGCAGCTAGAAAACTTAGATATAATTGGTTTATTAAATTATTAAAAATTAATTTATATGAGTATATAGTATTAGGACATCATCTTAATGATTCTATAGAAACTTTTTTTATTAATATTTTAAGAGGAACTGGAATTAAAGGTCTTTTAGGAATTCCTAAAAAAAATGAAAAATTTATACGACCTCTTTCTGATTTTACTAAAGAAGAAATTTTACATTATGCTAAAATAAAAAATATAAAATGGCGTTCTGATAGTAGTAATCAAGAAACTAAATATTTACGAAATAAAATTCGTTTAATTTTAACTAAATTTTCTTCTTTTTCATCTTTTTTTTATAAAGGATTTCGAAAAACTATAAACTATCTTCATGATGAAAATTTTTTAATAGAAGAAAAAATAAAAAAAGTATATCACGAAATAACAATGGAGAAAAAAAATAATCCATTTATTTGGAAAATAAAGTGTAATAAAATAGAAAAATTGCATCCTTTATCTTTTTATTTATTTAAATTATTTTCTCCATATGGTTTTAATAATATAAATAATTTAAAATATTTGATTGATGCACAATCTGGAAAACAACTTATATCAAAAAAATATCGTATTATTAAAAATAGAAATAATTTAATTTTAATTTCTCATAAATTTTTATTAAAAAATAAAGATAAAAATTATATAATACCGAATATAAAAAACATTAATCAAATATCCTTACCAATTAATATTCATTTTTTTTTAAATATAAAAGAAGGAGAAAAAGATAAAAATAAAATTTTTTTGATAGATTTGGAAAAAATTCAATTTCCATTATTATTAAGAACATGGAGGAAAGGAGATTTTTTTTTTCCATTTAAAATGAAAGGGAAAAAAAAATTAAGTAAATATTATAAAGAAAAAAAATTTTCTCTTTTAGAAAAAGAACAAACATGGTTATTAATTAATGGTAATGGTGATATTATTTTAATTGTAGGAAATCGTTTAGACGATAGATTTAAAATAAGAAAAAAAACAAAAAAAATATTAGGAATAAAAATATAAAATTAAGTTATTTGATCTTATAAATTTATAAAGTATTTTTTTTTAATTTTAAAAAGAATTAGTTATTCTATTTATGATAATACATAATTTCAATGCTGGTCCTTCTATTTTACCTAAAGAAGTTATTATAAAATCGGCTCAATCTGTAATTGATTTTAATGGTTCTGGTTTATCTTTACTTGAAATTTCTCATCGAAGTATAGATTTTTTAGAAATAATAGAAAAAACTACTTGTTTAGTCAAACGAGTTATGAACTTAAATGATGATTACGCTATTTTATTTCTTCAAGGAGGAGCTACATTGCAATTTTCAATGGTTCCATATAATTTAATGGACAAAGAAGCTGCTTATTTAGATACAGGATTTTGGTCCATTAATGCTATTAAAGAAGCTAAAAAATTTGGAAAAGTAAATATTTTATTTTCTGGAAAAGAAAATCAATATACATATATATTAAAAAATTATAAAATTCCACATAATGTCGATTATTTTCATTGTACATCTAATAATACAATTGTTGGAACACAAATGAAAATTTTTCCTAAAACATCTGTTCCAATAATTTGTGATATGTCTTCTGATATTTTTAGTAGAAAATTAAATTTTTATCAATTTAGTTTAATTTATGCTTCTGCTCAAAAAAATGTAAGTTCTGCTGGAATGACTATTGTAATAATTAAAAAAAATATTTTAAAGACAACTAAAAAAAATATTCCTTCTTATATGGATTATCAAATTCATATACAAAATAAAAGTATTTTAAATACTCCAAATGTTTTTTCTATTTATACTTCTATGTTAACTTTAGAATGGATAGAAAATAAAGGAGGACTTTCTATTTTAGAAAAAGAAAATAAAAATAAAGCTAAATTATTATATGATGAAATAGATAAAAATAGTTTATTTGAAAATAAAATACATAAAGAAGATCGTTCTAATATGAATGTCTCATTTTTTTTAAAGGAAAAAAAATTGGAAAAAGAATTTAATAAAATGTGGAAAAAAGAAAACATTATTGGATTAGATGGACATAGATTTTTTGGAGGATATAGAGCAAGTATATATAATGCTCTTCCATTAAAAAGTGTTCAATTTTTAATTGAAATTATGAAAGAATTTGAAAGAAAATTTTCATCATGATAAAAAATAGATTTTTTTCTATAAAAAAATTAATTCCAAAAAATGTAAAAATTTTAGCAGTATCTAAAAGTCAAGATATTTATTCTATAAAAAAATTATACAAATTAGGACAAAGAGATTTTGGAGAAAATTATATTCAAGAAATAATAAAAAAATATAAAAATTTACCAAAAGATATTCGTTGGCATATGATTGGAAGAATACAAAATAATAAATTAAAGTATATAATACCTTTTATTTATTTAATTCACAGTGTTCAAAATTTAAAACAAATTCAAATAATAAATAAAATTGCGTTAAAATATAATAAAATTATTAATTGTCTTTTACAAATTAAAATTTCATCCGAAAAAAGTAAATCTGGAATAACTGATCAAGAAGCTTATAAAATATTAGAAAATAAAATTTATCAATCTATGAATAATGTAAAAATAATAGGTTTAATGGGTATTGCTTCTTTTCAAGAACTATCAAAAATACAGAAAGAATTTTCATATTTACATTCGTTATATAATGAATATAAAAAAAAATATAAGCATTATATACTTTCTATGGGTATGAGTAGAGATTATCATATAGCAATAAAATATGGAAGTAATATTATTAGATTAGGAACTTTTCTTTTTGGAAAAAAATCTAATTTATAATCGATTTTATATATTTTTTAATACTTTCTTCTAATTGATTTTTATTTAATGATTGAATAAAAGAACTTCCAATAATTGCTCCATTTGCGTATTGACATGAAAAATCAAAAGTTTTTTTATTATTTATACCAAAACCAATTAATTTAGGAATATTTATAGATAATTTTTTTATACGTTCAAAAAAAGATATTTGTTTTTTTCCAAAAAAATCATCAAATTTTCCTGTTATAGAATTAGAAGAAACTAAATATAAGAAACCATCAGTTAATTTACTTAATAAAGTAACTCTATCTGAATCTGTTTGTGGAGTAATTAAAAATATCATTGATAATAAATATTTTTTTAATAAATTTTGATATTTTTTTATAAAAATATCTATAGGGAGATCTGGAATAATTAATCCAGAAATTCCTGATTGTTCACATTTTTTTAAAAATTTTTTTTCTCCAAACTTATAAAATTGATTATAATATCCCATAAGAATAATAGGAATTTTTATTTTATTTTTATATTGTTGAAGTTGTGAAAATAATAAAGAAAGATTCATTCCATTATTTAATGATATTTTATTACTATTTTGAATAATTACACCATCCGCTAAAGGATCAGAATAAGGTATTCCTATTTCTATTAAATCAACAGGTAAATTTTGTAATATTTTTATTATTTTAATTGTACTATTTATATTTGGAAATCCAGCTGTAAAATAAATGCATAATATTTTTTTATTTTTATTTATAAATAAATTATGTATTTTATTCATTTTCATTATTATATAATTTTTTAAAAAATTTTTCATAAATCTTAATATCTTTATCCCCTCTTCCAGATAGAGTTATCACAACAATATCCTCTTTTTTAAAAGATATTTTTTTTAATACTGCTAATGCATGAGAACTTTCTAAAGCAGGAATGATTCCTTCCAACCGTGTTAGTTCATATCCAGCTTGTAAAGCTTCTTCATCTGTTGATGATAAAAAATTAACACGTTTTTTGACAAAAAGATTAGCAAACATAGGTCCTATCCCAGGATAATCTAATCCTGGAGATATAGAATAAGCAGGAATAACTTGACCATCTGTATTTTGTAAAAGCATAGTCATACTTCCATGTAATATTCCTTGAGATCCACAATGAATAGTTGCAGCTGTTTTTTTTGTATTGATACCTAATCCTGCTGCTTCTACGGCAATAAGATTCACAGAATCATTATCTAAAAAATAATAAAAAGATCCAGCTGCATTACTTCCTCCACCTATACAAGAAATTACATAATTAGGAAAATAAGATTCTTCTTTTTCTTTTAATTGCATTTTAATTTCTTCACTAATAATAGATTGAATATCTGCAACCATTTGAGGATAAGGATGAGGGCCCACTGTAGAACCAATTAAATAATAATATTCTGGATGATTTATCCAATAACGAATAGCTTCATTTACTGCATCTTTTAAAGTTTTATCTCCACTACAAACAGGAATAATTTCAGCTCCAAGAGATTTTATTCTAAGAACATTAGAATACTGACGTTGTATATCCATTTCTCCCATAAAAATAATACATTTTAAATCCATTAATGCACAAGCAGTAGCAGTAGCTACTCCATGTTGACCAGCTCCTGTTTCAGCAATAATTTTTTTTTTACCTAATTTTTTTGCTAATAATGATTGACCTATAGCATTATTAATTTTATGTGATCCTGTATAATTTAAATCTTCTCTTTTAAAATAAATTTTAGCTTTATATTTTTCAGAATATTTTTTACAAAAAAATAAAGGAGTAGGTCTTCCCACATAATCTTTTAATATTTCTTTATACAATTTTTGAAATTCAAAACTTGTAATAAATTTTTTATATTTATTTTGTAATTCTGTTATATTATAATATAACATTTCAGGAATAAAAGCTCCACCAAATTCTCCATAATACCCATTGTTATCAACAAAATACTTCATAATCTTCTTATTTTTTTTATAAATGGATTTAATAAGATACTATCTTTTTTTCCTGGTAAAATTTCAAATTTACTATTAAGATCAATTCCAAACATTTTTGAATGTGAAAAATTTTTAATTTTATCAAAATCTTTTATACCAATTCCTCCACTTAAAAAAAATGGAATTTTAAAATTATATTCATAAAGTTTTTCCCAACAAAATTTTTTTCCGCTTCCTCCATAATAAATTGTATTATTATCAAATAAAAAATAAGTACAAAAAGGAACATAATCTATAGTTTTTTTAAAAGAAAAAAAATTATCTATTCTAAAAGCTTTAATTAATTTTAATTTATTTTTAAATAATTTTTCACAATAAAAAGGATTTTCTGTCCCATGTAATTGAACAAAATCAAATTTATTTTTTTTATTTATTTCTAATAATTTTTTTTCTTCTTCATTTACAAAAACTCCAATTTTCAATATACCTTTTTTTAATTCTGGAATAATAAAATCATAACCTACAAATCTAGGAGAATTAGGATAAAATATAAATCCCATAAAATCAGGTAATAAATTAGAAATTTTTTGTATATGAAATTTTATTCCACATATTTTAATTTTTAATAATTTACTATTCATAGTACATTTTGTAATAAAGATTTTATTAACTTTTTACAAGTTCCACCAGGATCCTTTTTTTTCATAAAATATTCCCCAATTAAAAAACCTTGAAATCCTTGTTTTTTTAACTCTAAAATACGATTTACATTACTAATTCCACTTTCTGCTATTTTTATATAATTATTAGGAATTTTGGAAAATAATTTAAAACAATTATTATAATTGATAATAAAAGTTTGTAAATTTCTATTATTAATACCTACAATATCTATATATTCTGATATTTTATCAATATCGAATTCATTATGAATTTCAATAATAACTTCTAAATTAATACTTTTTGCAAGTTTTGAAAAATTTTTAATTTGATTTTTAGAAAGTATATTAGCAATTAATAAAATAACATCAGATCCTATAGATTTAGATTCTATAATTTGATATTCATCTATAATAAAATCTTTCCTTAATATAGGAATAGAAACTAAAGAACGTGATTTTTCTAAATCTTCATTTTTTCCAGAAAAAAATTTCTTATCTGTAAGAATTGATATTCCACTGACTCCTGATAATTCATAATCTTTAACTACTTTTTCTACTGAAACTGTATTATTTATAATTCCTTTAGATGGAGATTTTAATTTAAATTCTGCAATAATTCCAGTTTTTTTTTTTTTTAAATTTTTAACTAATGAAAAAGTTTTTCTTTCAAAAAGAAAACATTTTTCTAATTTTTTTATAGAATGTACTATTTTATTATTATGCACTTCTTTTTTTTTGAAAAAAACTATTTTTTCAAGAAAATTCATAAGCTCAATAATTTTTTGAGAATATTTTTTGCTTTTCCACTTTTTAAGGATTGTTTTGCTTTATTATAATTATTTTCAAAACTATCTTTATTGAGTAAGCTTAACGCAAATGTAGCATTTATTAAAACAACTTCATTTTGAAATAAAGTACCTTCTCCAGATAAAACACTAATAAACATACGAATATTTTCTTTTATATTTTTTCCTCCTTTTAATTCATATGGATTTATTTTTATTTTATTTTTTCCTATTTTTAATAATTTTTCCACAGAAAATAATCTTTCACCTTTTGTAGAATAATATTTAACATCATTCGTTAATGTTATTTCATCATAACCATCTAAACTATGAATAATAGCATAATTATTTTGTATATTTTTTTGATACATATAATAATAAATTCTAGCAATTTCTAAATTAGAAACTCCTAATAATTGATTTTTTGGTTCTACTGGATTAATTAACGGACCAAGTGTATTAAAAATAGTTCTAATACCTAATTCTTTTCTCGTTTTAGATATCATATTTAAAACGGGATGAAACATAGGTGCATGTAAATAACAAATTCCAACTTTTTCTAATTGATTTTTTAAATTTTCTTCTTTATTTGTAAAATTATATCCTAAACCTTTTAATAAATTGGAAGATCCAGATATTGATGAAGAACTAAAACTACCATGTTTAATAACTTTTTCTCCTGCTCCTGCTACTATAAAACATGCTAAAGTAGAAATATTAAAAGTATTTTTTTTATCCCCACCTGTTCCTACTATATCAATAGCATTAAATTCTTTTAAATTTATTTTTATACATAATTCCATTAATGCTTGTCTAAATCCTATTATTTCTTCTAAAGTAGGTGTTCTCATATTATATATAGTAGATATAGCTACTATATGAGTTTCATTAATTTTTCCTTTTGATAATTCTATAATAATATTTTTAGCCTCTTGTTTTGTTAAAGATTTTTCTAAAAAAAGATTTTCTAATATTTTTTTCATTATTACTTCATTTTCAACCAATTATTTATAATTTTTTCTCCATATGGAGTTAAAATAGATTCTGGATGAAATTGTACTCCTCGTACATCGTAAAATTTATGACGTAAAGCCATGATTTCTCCTTTATCTCCAATTGCTGTAATTTGAAGTTCTTTAGGAAAATTATGTGGAGATATAATCCAAGAATGATAACGACCAACTTTAATTTCTTTAGGTAATTTTTTAAATAAAACTTCTTTTGAATCTATAATTTTTATTGAACTAGCTATTCCGTGATAAACTTCTTTAGTATTAAGAAGAGTTGCTCCAAAAACTTCTCCTATTGCTTGTTGTCCTAAACAAACTCCAAAAATACTTTTTGTAGAAGCAAAAGTTTTTACTAAAGGTTTTAAAATATGTGCTTCATCAGGAATTCCAGGTCCTGGAGAAAGAATAATTTTATTGTATTTTTCTATATCAGAAAGCTTAATTTCATTATTTCTATATACTTGTACAGAATTTTTTGTTAATTTTTTTACAGCATGAACAAGATTATAAGTAAAAGAATCATAATTATCTAAAATAAGTATTTTATTCATAATACTTCATATTCATATATTTTTAGCTAATTTGATAGATTTAAATAAAGCCATAAGTTTATTATTAACTTCTTCCAATTCTTTTTCTTCTTTAGATTCGGAAACAATACCTGCACCAGCCTGAAAAAAAAGAGTATTATTTTTACTTATAAAAGAACGAATAACTATAGCTGTATTAATATAATCATTATTTAATCCAAAAAAACCAATAGCTCCTCCATATATTCCTCTATGTTGGTTTTCTATTTTATCTATTAATTCCATTGCTTTATATTTAGGTGCTCCTGATAAAGTTCCTGCTGGGAAAGTATCTCCAAATATTTTTATAATTGATATATTATCTTCTAATTTTCCAGATACTTTAGATATCATATGTATAACATGAGAAAAAATTTGAATTTCCTTAAATTTTTCTACTTTTACATTATAAGAATTTTTGCTTAAATCATTTCTTGCTAAATCTACTAACATAACGTGTTCTGCATTTTCTTTTGGATTTTTAGAAAGAATTTCAGATAATTTTTTATCCTTTTCTTTATTTCCAGATCTACGTATAGTTCCTGCTATTGGATTTATATAAGCTATTTTATTATTAATAATTAACTGTGATTCTGGAGAAGATCCAAATAATTTATAATTTCCATAATCAAAATAAAAAAGATATGGAGATGGATTTATAAATCGTAAAGAACGATATACATTAAATTCATCTCCTTTAAATTTTTGTTGAAATTGTCTAGATAATACTATTTGAAAAACATCTCCCCGTAAACAAGCTTTAATTCCTTGTGATACCATTTTTTGATATCCTATATCCGTAATATTTGAAGAACAATTTCCTATAGGTTTAAATGAAAAAGAAGAAAAATTTTTCTTTTTTATTAATTCTATTAATTTATCAATATAAGTTTTTTTATTAATATTAATAAATTGATGTTCAATTAAATGAATATCATTATAAAAATGACGAAATATAATAATATTTTTATAAAAACTAAATCTTATTTGTGGGATATTATATATTTTTTTAATTGGAGCATGAAATTGAATATTTTCAAAATATTGAATGCTATCATAAGATATATAACCATATAATCCAGAATAATAAATAGAAGCATTTTCACTTTTAAATTTTTGAAAAAAATCCTCAATTAAAATTTGAATATCCAATCTATCATTAATGAATATATGTTTATGAACATAATTTGGATATGATATTTGTAATACATTTTTATCTAGAATAAGTTCTGAAATTGGATTCATACAAAGAATAGAAAAATTATTTTTATAAACTTTAGAATCAAAAGATTCTAATAATAATGTATTTGGAAATATATCTCTTAATTTTAAATATAATTCTATTGGTGTAGTACTATCAGCTAAAATTTTTTTCTGAATAGTTATAAAATTAAATTTAAACATGGTTTATGGTATTTTTATATGATAAAAAAGGCCGTCATAAAGACAAGCCTTGTAAATATTTTTGGGATACAATTTATCCTCAATTAAATTAATTTTAATTTAAGAATACCATTTACTTTACAGAAATGACATTTTACCTTACACAAAGATATATAAATTTTTTTTATATATATTAAATGATATAATATAGTTATAATTATATAATATAATTAGTAGTAGTATAGTAGTATAGTTTAATTTTATTGGATTATTATATGGATTATATGAAAATATTTCTTTTTTATTTTTTTATATTTTCTTTTTCTATTTCTATTTATTCTATGGAGTATATAATAGATAAAATAGATCAAGATAAAAAAGAAATATTAAGTATTAATTTTAAAAAAAATTTTAATACTAAAAAAAATAATATAGATATTTATTATCCTAATTATCAAGATTACAAATTTTGGACAGAAAAAAATCAATTTAAAAAAAATTTATTAGAAATAGAATCTTTTTCAATTAAGAAATATTATTATCATGATTTTTTTAAAAATGACAATTTTGGATTATTTTATAATATTGGAAATGGTCAGAATTTTTTAATTCCTAATAGTAATTTTGAAAAAAAAAATATATATAATTTTCAAAAAATTCTTTTTTTTAAAGATCCTTTTTTTTATCGTGAAAAAATTCAATATTTTGATGTTAAAACTCCTATTTCAGAAATTTTTTATAAAAGTAATCTTTTTCAAGAAAAAATATTAGGTGGTTTTTTTTCTCAAAATCCAAATGAAAAAATTAATTATTCTATAGAATATAAAAACCTTCATTTAAAAAATGAATTTTTTTTAGAAAAAAATCAAGAATTATTATTAATGACTTTTAATTATCAAGATAGAAAAAATAAAAATATATATGATTTTAATTATAAATTATGGGGTCATTATATAAAACAAAAATTTTTTTTTAAAGAAAAAGAAGAAATTATAAAATGGAATAATATAAAAAATTATAAAAATGTTTTTTTTGATCAAAAAAAATTGATAAATGATAGATTTTATATAAGTTTTTTTAAAAATATTTTTTCTAAAAAAAATCAATCATTCTTTGTTAAAACTTATATGGAATATGAAAAATACCATAAAAGTCATTTATTTTCTGAACAAGACAATAAAATTAATCATTTTTTTATAAAAAATGGTTTATTTTTAATATTTCAAAAAAATGATTTCAATATAGAATTAGGATCTATTTTTGATAAAATACATTATCAATTATTTTTTAATAAATATTATAATAAAAATAGATTAATTCCTAAAAATAAATATATAAATAATTTTTCTTTAGAAACTAAAATAAATTACCCAATTAATAATATAATAAAATTATATTCATTTGGTAAATATATGATAATATCTAATAATTTTAAAAAACCATATTTACATATGAATATAAAATTTCATATTTTTTTATTTTCAAAATTTTATTTTTTAACCCAATTTCATTTTTTTCAAAATAAAGGATATACTCCTGATTTTATTCATCTTTATATACTAAAAGAAAATGAAGATTGTTATAATAATAAACGAAAAAATATGTTGGTTTTTGATCAAGAAAAGATAATAAATTTTTCTTTATTTAATCATAAAAATTACGATATTTCTTTTTCTATATCTAAATTAGATCATTCATTTATAGATGATAAAAAAGAAATGGAAAAATTTTTATACCGTAAATATTTACAATTATATAGTTTTGTAATAAAAACAACACATAATATATGGAGGTATAAAGTTAATAATCTTTTTTTATATCAAAAATATGATTCTAATCCATTAATTTTTTCTTTACCCAATTTTTTATCACGAAATACAATTTTTTATGAAAATTCTTTTTTTAAAAAAAATTTATTAATGAAAACTGGTTTTTCTATTCATTATTTTAGTAGTTTTTATTATCAAAAAATTTATTATCCTTTTGATATTCATGTTTTTTCTTCAGAAAAAGAATGTTATCCAAATAAAACTGGAAAAAATTTCTTTATAGATTATTTTTGTAATTTTAAATTACATAAAACTATATTTTATTTTAGTATTAAAAATATAGGATTTCATTATAAAAATTTTTTTAAAAAAAAAGAGTTATTTATTGAAACTGGTTTATTATGGACACTTTTTACTTAATTGATATTAATTGATAAAATTTTTTAGAAAAATAGGAAAAAATGTAATTTTATTTATTAAGATAATTATAATGAAAAAAATCTTTTATTTTTTATTATTTTTTTTGATATTTTCATTTTTATCTTTCTCAAAAGAAAAAAAAGAACAAAATATAGAAATAGAAAATGTCATTCAATATATTAAAAAATATGCAGTTTTTGCTATTGAAGAAATGGAAAAATTTGGAATACCAGCTAGTATAAAATTAGGACAAGGAATTTTAGAATCTTCTAGTGGAAATAGTATTTTATCTAAAGAAACAAATAATCATTTTGGAATTAAATGTGGAAAAAATTGGATAGGAGATATTTATTACCATGATGATGATCATCCAAAAGAATGTTTTCGTAAATATAATTCTATTAAAGATTCTTACCAAGATCATTCAAAAATTTTACAAAAACCACGTTATTCTAAATTATTTTTATTAAAAAATAATGACTATCAATCTTGGGCTATAGAGCTTAAGAAAGCTGGATATGCTACATCATTAAATTATGATGATTTGTTAATTGATCAGATTGAAAAATATATTTTATGGAAATTTGATGAAAAAAATTCTTATGGAATAGAAAAAAAAATAAATTTATATCTTACATCTATTAAAAATGGAAGAAATAATTTCTTTTTTAAAAGAAAAATGTATCTTTTTTATAAAATTTTTCTTTTTTTGAAAAAAAAATGGACATTATATAAAAATAAATAATATTATTTATGAATATGAATATGAATACCAATAATTTTAGGTATAGTAAAAATCATGAGTGGATAGGAGTAGAAATTCAAAAAAATAAAAAAGCTTATGTAGGAATTACTCATTTTGCCCAAAATGAGTTAGGAGATATTGTTTATTTAGACGTAGAAGATTCTATAATAGGAAAACAAATACAACAAGGAAATTCATTTGGAACAATAGAAGCAGTAAAAACTGTTTCTGATTTATTTATGCCTGTTTCAGGTTCTATTCTTAGAATTAATAAAAAATTATTATCTCAACCAGAACTTATTAATAAAAATTCTTATAATGAAGGATGGATTATACAAATAGAAATTTTAGATATAAAAGAATATAATCAATTAATGTCTTTAGAAGAATATAAAAAATATATAAAAGAATCTAATTAATTTTAATAAATAGAAAAATAGAATTTTTTATGAAAAAAAATAATTCTTTTTATTTTCTTGATAATAATAAAATTGCAGAAAAAATAATTGATTTTAATCATAATAACATTACAACTGTTCGTTTTTTAATACCTTCTATTCATTGTAGTTCTTGTATTTTTATTTTAGAAAGTTTATCCAAATTTCATAAAAATATTTTAGAATCTACTGTAGATTTTTCTAGTAAACAAATTTGGATAACATTTAATAATATTGAATTTAAATTAAGTAGTTTAGCTAAACTACTTGATAATATGGGGTATCGTCCTTCTATTAATTTTGAATTAATAGAAAAAAAAAAAATTAACACATTTGATAGGAAATTAATAGAAAAATTAGCTATTTCATTTTTTTGTTTTGGAAATATTATGCTTTTAGCAATTCCAGAATATGTTGGGGCTTATAAAGATGTATGGTTTTTTGAAAATAGAAATTTTTTTCGTTATTTAATGTTAATTTTATCTTTACCAATTGTAATATCTTCTTTTAAAGATCATATAAAATATGCTATTTTTGGATTAAAAAAACATGTTTTAAATATGGATGTTCCTATTTCTATTGGAATATTAGTGATTTTTTTATGGAGTTGTTATGAAATTTTTTTTGATTTAGGATCTGGATATTTTGATAGTATTTCTAGTTTTTCTTTATTTCTACTTATAAGTAGAATATTTCAAATTCATACTCATAATAAAATTATTTCTTTTAATAAAAATTATAAATCTTTTTATCCAATTTTAATAACCAAAATAAATAAAAATAAAAAAGAAGAAAAAATTTTGCTTTCTTCTTTAAGAAAAGGAGATTTAATTTTTATTAAAAATGAAGAAATTATTCCTGCTGATTCTATTTTAATGAAAGGAAGTGCTGTATTAGATAATAGTTTTATTACAGGAGAATCTTATTTAATAAATAAAAAAATAGGAGATAAAATATATGCTGGATCTAAACAAAAAGGAGAAAGAATTATTGTAAAAGTGATTAAAAATGTAGATCATAGTTATTTGAGCTTATTATGGAATAAAAGTAAATCTAATCATAGTAAAAAATTATTTTATTTAAATTCAATTTCTACTAAATTTAGTAAATATTTTACTCCTATTATTTTGACTATTTCTATAGTAACAGGAATATATTGGTATTTCAATAATGATATATCAAAAGTATTTCAAACTACTTTTTCAATTTTAATTATTACTTGTCCTTGTGCTTTAGTACTTTCTTCTCCATTAATATTTGGAAATATAATACGATTTTTTTCTAAAAAAAGTTTTTATATAAAAGATATTTTTACAATGGAAAAAATATCTACGATAAAAACTATAATTTTTGATAAAACAGGAACTATAACTGATACTAATAAAGAAAAAATATATTTTGTAGGAAATATTAAATATGAGGAAAAAAAAATTATAGCATCTTTATTAAAAAATTCTAGTCATCCTTTAAGTCAAAGAATATTGTCAGAATTATCTATAAAAGATTTTTATTCTATAAAAAATTTTAAAGAGATAATGGGAGAAGGATTAGAAGGTATAATAAAAAACATACCAGTTAAAATTGGATCAAAAAAATATTTAGGTATTAAAGAAAATAATAGAAACCAAACAACAGTTTCTGTTTCTATAAATAATAAATTTATAGGTTATTTTTTATTTAGAAATTTTTATAGAAAAGGTTTAAAAAATATTTTTAAAAATTTAAAAAAATATAAAATAATTATTCTTTCTGGAGATCAAAATGAATTAGAAAAAAAATATTTACAATCTATTTTACCTAAATCTGGAAAAGTTATTTTTAATCAAAGTCCAGAAGATAAATTAAATTATGTTAAAAAATTACAAATAAAAGGAGATAATGTAATGATGTTTGGAGATGGAATTAATGATTGTGCTGCTTTAAGTCAAAGTGAAGTAGGTGTTGCGATATCTGAAAATACAACGGGTTTCTTCCCAAGTTGTGATGCTTTTTTACAATCTGATTGTTTAAATCAAATTTTTTTATTTTTAAAAATATCTAAAATTGCTAAAAAATTAGTGATTTTTAATTTTATGATTAGTTTTTTTTATAATATTATAGGAATTTATTTTGCGATAACTGGAAATTTAAAACCTTTAATAGCCGCTGTTTTAATGCCTTTAAGTTCTTTTTCTGTTATTTTTTTTTCTATTATATCTACTTGGATAGTTTCACGAAAATTTATATTTTAACTTTAAAAAAAGTTATAAAATTTTTATTTATTTTATTATGGATATATTAATTATTATGATATTATCAAGTATTATTCTTGGTGGTATTTTTTTAATATTTTTTTTAATTTGTCTTTATTCTGGACAATTTGATGATTATGAATCTCCTAGAATTAGAATTTTGATTGATGATACTGAAAAAAAATGATTCTTTAATTTAATAAAAATGAAATTAAATACATCATATTATTATAACAATCGTATTGTAAAAGCTTTTTTATATGCTACAATATTTTGGGCTTTTATTGGATTTTTAGCTGGATTATTTATAGCATTGTTATTATTTTGTCCAGAAATTCCTGATTTTATTTTTGGGAATAAATTAAAAGATTCTCAAGGAATTATGGGATTTGGACGATGGAGAATGTTACATACAAATACTACTATTTTTGCTTTTGTTGGAAATATAATTTTTACTGGTTATTATTATTCTTTACAACGTTTATTAAAAACTAGAATTTTTAGTGATATTCTTAGTTGGATTCATTTTTGGGGATGGCAAATATTTATTTTATCTACTTGGATTACTTTTTTATTAGGAATCAATACCAGTAAAGAATATTCTGAACATGAATGGCCCATAGATATAGGAATATTTTTTATTTGGATTATTTATGGTATTAATATGATAGGTACTATTTTAAAAAGAAGAATAAATCATTTATATGTTAGTATTTGGTTTTTATTAGGAACATGGGTTGCTGTTGCTATGTTGCATTTATTTAATAATCTTGAATTACCTATATCTCTTTTGTCTTTTAAAAGTTATTCTATATATGCTGGAGTTCAAGATGCTTTAATGCAATGGTGGTATGGACATAATGCTGTTGCATTTATTTTAACTACACCTATATTAGGGTTAATGTATTATTTTGTTCCTAAAGCTTCTAATCAACCTATTTTTTCTTATAAACTTTCTATTATCCATTTTTGGTCATTAATATTTGTATATATTTGGGCTGGTCCACATCATTTAATGTATACATCTCTTCCTAATTGGGCTCAAGTTTTAGGAACTATTTTTTCTATTATGTTAATTGCTCCTTCTTGGGGAGGAATGTTAAATGGATTACTTACATTAAGAGGGGATTGGAATCAAGTAAAGAAAAATCCTATATTAAAATTTTTTGTAGTAGGAATTACTTGTTATGGAATGGCTACTTTTGAAGGACCAATGCTTGCTACTAAAACTTTAAATTCGATTGGACACTTTACAGATTGGATTATAGCTCATGTTCATTTAGGGACTTTAGGATGGAATGGATTTATGGCTTTTGGAATTATATATTGGTTAACACAAAAAATATGGAATACTAAGTTATATTCTATATCATTAGCTAATATTCATTTTTGGTTAGGTTTTTTAGGAATTATATTATATATTTTTCCTATGTATTTTGGATCTATATTACAATCTATGATGTGGAAAAAATTTAATCCAGATGGAACTTTAACTTATAAAAATTTTTTAGATTCAGTATTATCTATTATTCCATTTTATAAAATAAGATTTATAGGTGGAATGATTTATTTTTTAGGTTTTATTTTAATGATTTTTAATATTATTAAAACAATTAAAAAAGGATATTCAATTAATAATGAAGAATTTAAATGTAATCCATTTTATGAAATAAAAAAAAATCAAAATGATAATTTTCATAGTTGGTTAGAAAAAAAACCAATACAATTAACAATTTTTTCTTTTATAGCAGTAGCTATTGGAGGTTTTATAGAAATAATACCTACTTTAATCATTAAATCTAATGTTCCTACTATTCATAATGTTAAACCTTATAAAGCTCTTGAATTAGAAGGTCGAGATTTATTTGTTAGAGAAGGATGTAATTCTTGTCATAGCGCACAAGTTCGTCCATTCAGAGATGAGGTTGTTCGTTATGGAGAATATTCTAAAGCAGGAGAATTTGTATATGATCATCCATTTCTTTGGGGTTCTAAACGAACTGGCCCTGACTTAGCTAGAGAAGGAGGAAAAAATCCTAATTCTTGGCATTATAATCATATGTATAATCCAAGATCGACTTCTCCTGGTTCAATTATGCCAAGATATCCTTGGTTAATTTATAATAAATTAGATAGATCTAATACAGAAAAAAAAATAAAAGCAATGATAAAATTAGGCGTTCCATATACTTCAGAATATATAAAAAATTGGAATAAAGATATGGATCGTCAAGCAAATAAAATTGTATATGATATTTATAAAGAATGTCCAAGTTTAGAAAAAAAAATTAATCAACAAAAAAAAATAGAAAAAGAAAAATTTATTCCTTTAGAAAAAAGAGAAATAATAGCTATTATTGCTTATTTACAACGTCTTGGTACAGATATTAAATCGTAATTTAATGATAAGTTTTTTTAAAAAATATTTTATAGAAGAAAAAAATATAGGAATTTTTCAATCTATTATGTTAATTTTATTTTTATTAATTTTTTTTTTGATTTTATTTTTTGTTTTTTTTAAACCAAAAGAATATTATAAAAAAATAAGTTTAATTCCTTTAGAAGAAGAAAAAAAAAGAAAAAGTTATGAGATCTAAAATTCCTTCTTTTATTATGATTCCTTCTTTTTTATTTATTATAATATTTATATTTTATGTTTTTTTTATAAGTTTTAATTATAAATCTTATTTTTTTCATCCTATAACTATTTCTTTTTTTATTATAGTAACAATATTATTATATATTTTAGAATCTATTAATAATTTAATTTTTATAGAAAAAATAAAATTTTTTTCAAAAGAAGAAAAAATAAAAATTTTAAAAGAAAATGAAGGAAATTATTTTTACAGATTTTATAAATTTATATTTCATGATCATAAAGATATCAATAATGGAGTAAAAAAAATAGATCATGGATTTGATGGTATTATAGAATTAGATAATAAATTACCATTGTGGTGGATCCATCTTTTTTATTTAACAATTATTTTTTCCGCGATTTATTTTTTTTCTTATTTATTAATCGATTTTTCTAATCCTTATAAGGAATATGATATAACTTATAAAAATCAATTGAAAGAAATAGAGATTTTTGAAAAAAAAACACCTCAAGTAACTATAGAAAATGCTTTTTTTAAAAAAAATTTAATTAATAATGGAAAAATTCTTTTTAATGAAAATTGTGCTACTTGTCATAAGTTAGATGGAAGTGGAAATATAGGTCCTAATTTAACAGATAATTATTGGATTAATATAAATGAAAAAGATTTATTTAAAAATATTTTTTCTATCATTTGGAATGGAAGTGATAATAATCCTACTATGCGTGCTTTTGGAAAATCAGGAGAAATTAAAGGAAATGATATTGAAAAAATATCTAGTTATGTTTATTTTATTAATAAAATATATAAAAAACCTTCAATATATAAAGCTCCTCAAGGAAAAAAAATAATAGAATGGAGTAAAATATGATATTCTATTATATATATATATTCATTTATATTTTTTTTATAAAAAATTTTAATTATGAAAATAAAATTCAATTTTGATACTGGAATTGTGTTATCTTTAGTTATTTTTATAATTTTTATTATTTATATTGCGTTTTTTTTTCCTTATGCAAAAAGTCAACTTGTATCGGATAGATATTATGAAGAAGAAATAAAATATCAAGATATTATAAATGAAAAAAAAAATGTATTAAAACTTCCAAAAAATAAAAAAATAAAAATTTCTATTTTATCTTCTGGAATTATAATTCAATTTCCATCTATTAATGAAAATTTTTATGGATTTTTTACTTTATTTAGATCATCTTCTAAAGATTTAGATATTACAAAATATTTTAAAATATTAGAAAATTCAGAAAAAACATTATTTATTCCTAAAAAATTTTTAAAAAGAGGATATTATAAACTTATAATAAGGTGGAAAACAGATAAAATAAAAAAATATTTTATAGAAAAGGAAATTTATTGGAAATAATAATATTCTTTTTTTAAGAAAACTGTTTCTTTTTCAGAATTATTATTATTAATTATTAATTAATATTTTAACATATATATATGAAAAAATGAGAAAAAAAATAAGTAATTTTCGTGAAGAATCTTTAAATTATCATAGTCAATTTCCTTCTGGAAAAATACAAATTACTCCTACCAAAAAATATAGTAGTCAAAGAGATTTATCTCTTGCTTATTCACCAGGTGTCGCAGAACCTTGTAAAGAAATAGCTCGTTCTTCTCAAGAAGTATATAAATATACATCTAAAGGAAATCTCGTAGCAGTTATTACAAATGGATCAGCAGTATTAGGTCTTGGAGATATTGGAGCATTAGCTTCTAAACCTGTAATGGAAGGAAAAGCTCTATTATTTAAAATTTTTTCTGGAATTGATGTTTTTGATATAGAAATAGATGAGTCTGATCCTGAAAAATTTATAGAAACAGTCAAAGCTATTGCTCCTACTTTTGGAGGAATTAATTTAGAAGACATAAAAGCTCCAGAAGCTTTTGAAATAGAAAGAAGACTTAAAAAAGAATTAAATATTCCTGTAATGCATGATGATCAACATGGAACAGCTATTATATCAGGAGCTGCATTATTAAATGCTATTACTTTTGTTGGAAAAAAAATTAATAAAATTAAAATGGTTGTTAATGGAGCGGGTTCTGCTGCTATTTCATGTACAAGAACTTATAAACAATTAGGTGTAAATCCTAAAAATATTTTTATGTTTGATAGTAAGGGATTATTACATTCTTCAAGAATTGATTTAAATAATGAAAAAAAAGAGTTCGCTATCAATACTTATTATCCAATACAAAAATTGGATGAAGCTATTAAAAATGCAGATGTTTTTATTGGTTTATCTATAGGAGGAATATTAACTCCTAATATGTTAAAAAGTATGGCAAAAAATCCTATTGTTTTTGCAATGGCTAATCCTGATCCAGAAATAGATTATAATTTAGCAATTAAAGTACGTCCAGATATTATTATGGCTACTGGAAGAAGTGATTATCCAAATCAAGTTAATAATGTTTTAGGATTTCCTTATATATTTAGAGGAGCATTAGATGTTAATGCGAGTGTAATTAATGATGAAATGAAATTAGCAGCTATATATGCTATAGCTTCTTTAGCAAAAGAACCTGTTCCAGAACAAGTAAATATTGTTTATAATAAAAAAAATATTTCTTTTGGAAAAGAATATATTATTCCAAAACCTTTTGATAATCGTTTAATTACTCGTGTTGCTCCTGCTGTAGCTAAAGCAGCAATGAATTCGGGAGTAGCAAGAAATCCAATTTTAAATTGGGAAATTTATCAAGAAAAATTACTTGATAGAATGGGATATGAAAGTAAAATGCTTAGAATGATTCAAAATAGAGCTCGTACAAATCCTAAAAAAGTTGTTTTTTGTAACGGAGAGGAATATGATGTATTAAAATCTGTTCAAATACTTCATGAAGAAGGAATAGTTTCATTTCCTGTTCTTTTAGGAAATGAAGATCGTATTAAATATTTAATAAATGAAAATAAAATAGATATAGAATTACACATTATAGATCCAGAAAAAGAAAAAAATAGAAAAAAAGTAGAAAATTTTGCCAAAATTCTTTGGAAAAGAAGAAACCGAAAAGGTTTGACTTTATACGATTCAACAATTCGTATGCGAACTAATGATCATTTTGGAGCTATGATGGTAGATCAAGGAGAAGCAGATGCAGTTATTACTGGTTATTCAAGAAGTTTTTCATTAAGTTTACGTCCAATGTTAGAAGTAATTGGTAGAGCTAACTTAGTACAAAAAACAGCAGGAATGATGATTTTATTAACAAAACGTGGACCTTTATTTTTAGCAGATACAGCTGTTATTCAAGATCCTACCAGTGAAGAATTAGCTAGAATAGCTTTAATGTCTTCTCATGTAGTTAAAGGATTTGATATTGAACCACATATAGCAATGTTATCTTTTCAAAATTTTTCATCTAATTCAAAAACATCTTCTAAAGTTTCTCGTACAGTAGATTTTTTACATAAAAAATATCCAGATCTAATAGTAGATGGAGAATTACAACCTGATTTTGCTTTAAATGAATTTTTATTGGCTAGTAAATTTCCTTTTTCTAAACTTGTTAAAAAAAGAGCAAATATTTTTATTTTTCCTAATTTAGAATCAGGAAATTTAACTTATAAATTTATTAGAGGATTGGGTAATGTTCAAACTATTGGGCCTATAATGTTAGGAATGCGAAAACCAGCTCATGTTATGCAAATGCAATCTAGTATAGAAGAAATAGTGAATTTAACGACTTTATCTGTTATTGACGCACAAATTAGAAAAAATTAAAAATATGTGTTTTAATAAAAACTTTTTCTCCAAAAATAATTTTAACTTTTTTTTCAAAAAAAGTAGGAATAAAATTAGATGTATAAAAAATAGGATATTTTTTATTTTTTTTGTTTGTAACACATAATAACTTTTTTTTATATAATTTTTTTTTTATTTCTTTTACTACTATTTTTTGTATATCAATTAAATGAACTTTTCCATGATAAAAATTATCTATTTCTTTTTTAAGAAATAGATAATGAGTACAAGCTAATAAAAGAGTGTCTATTGATTGAAAATGATTGAAATAATTTTTAATAATATTTTTTTTTATTTTCAATCCTTTTTCAATCATTGGAGCTAACGAAGATGTAGATGATTGAATTATATTTAAATGATGATAATATTTTTTAATTTTTTTTATATAAAAATTGGAACGTATGGTAGCAGGTGTAGCGATTATTCCTATTTTTTTAGAGGAAAAAAAAATTTTATTTTTTATTATAGGATCAATAACGTTAAATATTAATATTTTTTTATAAAATTTTTTTTCAATAACATCTAATGCATTAGATGTTATTGAATTACATGCAATAACTATTGCTTTACATTTTTTTTTATAAAGAAAAGAAATGATTTTTATAGAATTTTCTATAATAAATTTTTGAGATTTTTCTCCATAAGGCATATTAATTGTATCTCCAAAATAAATAAAATTTTCATTAGGCATTTGCATTTTTATTTCTTTAGCTATAAGAAGTCCTCCAATTCCAGAATCTAATATTCCTATTGGAGATAATGAATTTATTTTCATATATTTAAATTCAATGATCAATATTGAAAATAATATTGAAAGGTAAACGACTTATAATAGTCAATATAGATAAAAAAAATAAAAATAAAACTGTATTAGTAATTTTTTCTTTTTTATAAAATTCTTTATAAAAAAAAATGAAGATAGAACATCCAATAATCATCATTATTGGATGTTCTATAAATTTTAAACGCATTTTTTTTTGTTTTAAAATTTTTATAATACCAATTTCATTTTTATAAAAAAAATAATAATTCATAATTATTAAAAATAAACCAATAAAAAATTGAAAAAATAAAAAAATTACTGTTCCATTCAATATAATTTTAATTAAATTTTTATTTATTTTTTTATAAAATATATTACATAGAATACATATTATTTCCATAATGAAAAAAAAAATAATTAAAAAAGCTATATAATAATGAAATATTAAAAAATTTTTCACATATAAAAAATTATTTTATAATTAATTTTTTATTTAATTGTATTTTTAATCTAGATGCTTTATTTGCATGTATAATATTTTTTTTAGATAATTTATCTATCATAGAAATTACAATAGGATATTGTTCTTTTTTTCCACTTTTTAACAATTTTTTTATAGCTGTTTTTGTACTTTTATGTACGTATTTATTACGTAAACGTCTATTATTATTTTTTCTAATTCTTTTTAAAGAAGATAAATGATTTGCCATAACTAAATTACTAAATTATAGTAGCCCATAGGGGAATCGAACCCCTCTTTCCAGGATGAAAACCTGATGTCCTAACCAATAGACGAATGGGCCTTTAATAAAAAATTAAGAATACAAATTAAATTTTTTTTGTATTTAATACAAGTTGATTAACTTATTGAAGTGATTTTTAATTTTTTATTATTATTTTATTTATTTTTCATTAAAATATTAAAATAAAATAAACTTTTTTATATTTTATGAAAAAAAATTTTTTATTCTTCATAAGAATTAATAAAAAATCCTAAAGATTTTAAATCTTTCCAAAAATCAGGATATGATTTTTCTACAACATTTGGTTTTTCTATTTTTAGAAAAGAAGTACATAAACCAAGTGGAGAAAAAGACATTGCCATTCTATGATCTTGATAAGTTTTTATTTTTATAAATGAACTAATTTTTTTTCTACAAAAATTTATTATTTCTAAATAATTATCTGTAATTTTTATTATAATACCAAATTTTATTAATTCTTCTTTTAATGCTAATAATCTATCTGTTTCTTTAATTTTTAATGTTTCTAATCCTTTTAAATTACATTTTATTCCAAGTGCAGCACAAGTAACAACAATAGTCTGTGCAAGATCTGGAGTTTTATTTAAATTTAAATGAATAAATTTTGGTAAAAAAAAATTACATTTTTTCTTTAACGTAATTGTATTTTTATCAAAAAAAGTAGAAATACCAAAATTTTTATCATATATAGAAGCAATTTCTCTATCTCCTTGTAAACTTTGATTATTATATGAGGATAAAGTAACATGACTATTATTTGCAATAGCCGCCATAGAATAGTAATAAGAAGCAGAACTCCAATCTGATTCTATATAAAAATATTTTTTTCCTTTATTTTTTTTTGGATAAATATGAATCATTTTTTTTTCCCAAAAAATTTGTACTCCTGCTAAAGATAGTAAATTAAAAGTCATTTTTATATATGGAATAGATGTAATATTTCCTTTTAAAAAAATTTTTAGACCCATTTTAAATTGACTAGCTATTAACATTAAAGAACTAATATATTGACTACTAATTTTTGCATCTATATCTATTTCACCTCCTAAAATTTTTTTTCCTAAAATTTTTATTGGTGGATATCCACTTTTTTCCAAATAAAAAATTTTAGATCCTAATTTTTTAAGAGCTTCTACAAGTACATAAATAGGTCTTTCTTTCATTCTATCTGATCCCGTTAATACAACTTCTTTTCCTTCTTGTATAGAAAAATAAGAAGTTAAAAAACGCATAGCAGTTCCAGCATGATGAATATCTAATATATTAGAAGTACTGTTTAAACTTTTTTTTAATACTTTTGTATCTTCACAATTTGAAATATTTTCAATATAAATATCATCTTTATAAATTGCTTTTAAAATTAAAAGACGATTAGATATACTTTTAGATCCTGTAATAGATATAGATCCTGATAAACAATTTTTTTCTTTATAAATATTAATATAAGAAGACATATTTTATTTTAATTTTTCATTTTCATGGTGTCTTGTATGATCCCTTATTTCTTTTTTTTTTAATTTTTTATGAAACGATTCTTCTAAATTGATTCCAGTTTGATTAGCTAAACAAATTATTATAAATAAAACATCTGATAATTCTTCTCCAAGATTTTCTTCTTTTTTACAATTTTTTTTTTTTGATTGTTCTCCATAATTTCTAGCAATAATTCTAGAAACTTCACCTACTTCTTCTGACAAAAGAATAGTATTAGTTAATATATCAAAATAACGCACTCCATGATTTAAAATCCAATTATGAACTAATTTCTGTATATTTTTAATTTTCAATTTTTATAATATTAATTTTTCTTTTTTTTTAATAAAAATTTTACATGATTAATAATAGCATTACGGTCAATATTATATTTTTTCAAAAGTTCCATAGGTTTACCACTTTCTCCAAAAACATCATTAACAGCTACTAAACTTTGAGGAAAATAACATTTTTTAGTAGTTAATATTCTTGCAATACTTTCTCCTAATCCTCCCCAATAATTATGTTCTTCTGCAGTTACAATACATTTTGTTTTATTTACAGATTTTAAAATAGATTCTTCATCCAATGGTTTTATTGTATGAATATTAATAATTTCACATTCTATTCCTTCTTTTACATATAAAATTTTAGATGCTTCTAAAGCTTCCCATACTAAATGACCAGTACAAACAATAGTAATATCTTTTCCTTCTGTTAAAAAAACAGCTTTTCCAATTTTAAATATTTGATTATAATCTGTAAAATTAGCTACGGCAGGACGACCAAAACGTAAATATACTGGTCCAAAATAATGAGCTATAGCTATGGTAGCAGCATAAGTTTGATTATAATCACATGTATTAATAACAGTCATTCCAGGTAACATTTTCATCATTCCAATATCTTCTAAACTTTGATGTGTTGCACCATCTTCTCCTAAAGTTAGTCCAGAATGAGAAGCACATATTTTTACATTTTTATAAGAATAAGCAATAGATTGACGAATTTGATCATAAACACGAGATGTCGAAAAATTAGCGAATGTTCCTGTAAATGGTATGTATTTACCAATAGTAAGTCCAGCTGCTATTCCAATCATATTAGCTTCTGCTATTCCTATTTGAAAAAATCTTTCTGGAAATTCTTTAGAAAATTGATTCATAAATAAAGAACTAGTTAAATCGGAACATAATGCTACAACTTTATTATTTTTTCTTCCTAAATGAGTTAAAGCTTTACCAAAACCAGCTCTAGTTTCTTTTAAACCTTGATTTTTATATTGTTTCATATTATTTTATTGTATTCTACATATTATTGAGTATTTATTGGATAATCTTTTAAAGAAGTTTCTTTAATTTGATATAAAGCTTTTTTTAATTCTTCTTGATTAGGATATTTTCCATGCCATGCATTATTTCCTATCATAAAATCCACTCCATATCCCATTTGTGTGTATAGAATAATTAAAATTGGTTTTCCTTTTCCAGTTTCATTTTTGGCTTTTTTTAAAATAGAAATAACTTTTTCAATATTATTTCCTTCTAATTCTTCTAAAACTTTCCAATCAAAGGATTCAAATTTTTTTTTTAAATTACCAAGTGGTAATACTTCATCTGTAGTTCCATCTATTTGTTGTCCATTATAATCAACTGTTGCTATATAATTATCAATATTTTTTGATCCTGCATATAATACAGATTCCCAAATTTGTCCTTCATTCAATTCTCCATCTCCATGTAAACTATAAACAATACGATGAAATTCTTTATTTAATTTTTTTGATAAAGCTGCACCAATAGCAACAGACATTCCTTGTCCTAAGGAACCAGATGAAATACGTATTCCAGGTAATTTTCTATGCACAGAAGGATGTCCTTGTAAACGTGAATTTAATTTTCTAAAAGTAGATAATTCTTGAATTGGAAAAAACCCTAAACGTGCTAATATACTATAATAAACAGGAGAAATGTGTCCATTAGATAGAAAAAAAAGATCTTCATTTTTTCCATCCATGGTAAATTTTTTTGGATCAAAATGCATAATATTTTTATAAAGAGCTACAAAATATTCCACACATCCTAAAGATCCACCTGGATGTCCAGATTGTGCATCATTTATCATTCGTAAAATATCTCTTCTTACTTGAGAACATAAATTTTTTAAATAAGGTACATTCATTTTTATTTCTATTTTTTTTTGAAAATAAAATTTTTTTGATATATTATTTTTTATTCATACTTACTACTTACAAAAATAACAATTAATTAAATTATGTTATGAGTATTTTAAATAGAAAGGCAAAATTTCAATATCATTTTTTAGATCATTATGTAGCTGGAATACAATTATTTGGTACAGAAGTAAAATCAATTAGACAAAATAAAGTAAGTATTGTAGAAAGTTTTTGTCAAATGAGATATGGAGAATTGTATTCTATTAATATGTACATAGCTGAATATAAATTCGGAACTCACAAAAATCATACAAGTAGAAGAGAAAGAAAATTATTATTGAAAAAAAAAGAACTAAAAAAAATTAATAAAAAATTGAAAAATACAGGGTTAACTATTATTCCTATTGAATTATTTATAAATGATAAAGGATATGTAAAAATGAAATTAGTTTTAGCAAAGGGTAAAAAAATATATGATAAACGTGAATACTTACGAAAAAGAGATTATTTAAGAGAAATAGAGAAAAATAAAAAAATCTTTAAAAATTAAATAAAATATTTAATTTATTTTTAAAATCAAATATCTATATTTGTTTAGATCAAAGAAATTATAGTTTTATGAAAAACGTCAATTTTTTTATTATTGTTTTATTTACTTTATTTTCTTCTATTTTTTTTCAAGTTTTTTCTAAAGATTCGAAAGAAAAAGAAAAAGAAAAATGGTTTCTTAAAATAGGAACACATGATATTAATTATTTTCCTATTACATCTCCTTTTCGAAATTTTTTTATGAAAAGAAATAATAGTTTTAATCCTATTATTTCTAATCTAGAATTAGAGTATAATATCAAAAAACACATTGGTTTATATTTAAATGCATCATCAGGTATGATAGATAATACTAGATGGAGAATAGAAAATGGTTTTTTTTTCAAATTAAGTAATGGAGTAAATTTATATATTTTTCCTCATTATAAATTGGATCCATATTTACGATTAGGAGCAGGATATCATAAATTTAATGGATATATAGAAAGAGAATTAAGAATTTCAGAAACAAAATATTTTAAAACAAATAAGAATAATTTTTTTATTATAGACGGAGGATTAGGATTAAATTTTTGGATTGTATCTAATTTTGGAATTAATGCACAAAGTACTTATAATAAAGTATTTGCGTATCAATCAGGAGATTATTTAAATTTTTGGAAACACAATTTAGGAGTTATTTTCCGTTTTGGAAATTTAAAATTTAATAAATATAAATATAATAAAAATCAGAATGATCATAAAGAACATGAAAATAAAAAAATAGTAGAAATAAATAAAGATCATTCTTATTTTCCTATTGAAGGAAAAGAAAAAAAAGAAGAAGAAAAAATTTTTTGTAATAATAAAAATCAAAAAGATTCTGACAATGATGGAGTTTTAGATAAAGAAGATTTATGTTCTAATAAATTTGGATTAAAAAAATTCAAAGGATGTCCTGATACAGATTCAGATAATATTCCAGATAATGAAGATAAATGCCCTAAAGAATTTGGTAAAAAAGAAAATAAAGGATGTCCTGATATCGTTTTTAGTCCTATTTTATTTGATTTTAAAAAATTTAAATTATCTCATCGTTATTTAATTATTGTTCATGAAATAGCTAAAATAATGATTAATAAAATTCCTCATTCTAAATTTTATATAGATGGATATACAGATTCTCATGGAAAATTTTCTTATAATAAAATTTTATCTTTAAAAAGAGCAAATTCAGTATTTAAAGTTTTAGTCTCCAAAGGAGTAGATGCATCTCGAATAAATGTTCGAGTATTAGTAGGAGCAAAATATAAAAATAAAGGACGACGTGTTGAAATAACAATACGAAAATCATAAATAATAAAATAAAAAAACCTCTTGTAAAAAATTAAGAGGTTTTTTTATTTATATAAAATGATATATATATACTAATTTGATAAAGAATTAATAGAGGAATTAGAACAATTATTGTACTAAAAATATCTCCAGGTGTAATAGCAGAAGCTATAATTAACATTATTAACAATGCATGTTTTCTATATTTTATTAAAAATGTATGAGAAATTAATTCCATTTTAGTAAGAATAAATATAAAAAATGGAAATAAAAAAACAATTCCCATAGATAAAACAGAATGTATCATCAAAGAAATATAATCCGATAAATCAAATATATTTTTGGGAACTTGACTGATTCTAAAAGAATATCCAAAGTGTATTAAAAATGGACATAATATAAAATAACCAAAAAGAATTCCTAATACAAATAAAAATATTACTATTATAAGAATTTTTTGAGAATATTTTTTTTCTTTTTCCGATAAAGCTGGTTTTATAAATATCCAAAATTCATAAAAAACATAAGGAGATGATAAAATAATTCCTCCTATAAAACAAGTCCATATATAAATATTAAATTGTCCAAATATTTTTCGATTTTGTATTTCTAAATTTTTAGATAAAAAAGATATAGTATTTAAATGAAAACCTAAAAATGTATTTGTAAATTTATAAAAAATACGATAAGTAATAAAGTCTGTTTTAGATGGAGCAAAAATAATATAATCAAATATAATATTTTTATTATTCATTAAAATAATCATCATTATGATGATTGCACAAAAACAATGAATAACATGTTTTCTGAGTTCTTCAATATGTTTCCAAAACGGCATTTTATTTCCTTTCATTCATTAAAAAATTGATAATTCAATTTATTACAATACAATATTGATAAAAATTGTAATTTTTATAATTAAAAACTAATTTAAAATTAAATAAAATCAATGAAATGTGGAATTATTGGTCTTCCAAATACAGGAAAATCAACATTTTTTAATTTTATTTCTAACTCAAAAGCTTTATCCGAAAACTTTCCTTTTTGTACTATAGAACCTAATTATGGAATGACAAAAGTTCCAGATAAAAGGTTATATGAACTTAAAAAAATCATTAATCCAATAAAAATTATTCCATCTGAAATAAAAATAGTAGATATAGCTGGTTTAATAAAAGGATCTCATAAAGGAGATGGATTGGGAAATAAATTTTTATCTCATATTCGTGAGACAAATGTTATCATCCATATGATACGTTTTTTTCAAGATATGAATGTTCTACATGTAGAAGGATCTATAAATCCTATTAGAGATAAAGAAATTATTGATATGGAATTACAATTAAAAGATTTAGAAACAATAGAAAATAAATTAGAAAATATAAAAAGAAAAAATAAAATTCATAAATCTATCAATATTTTAAAAAAAGTTTTTTCTTTTTTAAAAGAAGGAAAAAATATTAGAATGTATCCATTTCAAGGAGATGAAAAAAAATATATAACTGATTTACAATTATTAACTATTAAACCTGTTCTTTATATATGTAATATTGATGAAAAATTAAATAATAAAACTCATTTTTATATAAAAAATCTTCAAAAAATAATAGAATTAGAAAATTCTACTTTAGTTGTTTTATCATTGAAAAAAAATTATATATATTATGAAATTGAAAAAATTTTAAAAGAAGCTTATAAGCTATTAAACTTACAAAGTTTTTTTACAGTAGGAAATAAAGAAATTCGATCTTGGTCTATTCCTAATAAATGTACAGCTTATGAAGCTTCTTCAGTTATTCATACAGATTTTCAAAAAGGATTTATAAAAGCAGAAGTAATTCATTATAATGATTTTATAAAATATAAATCAAATAAAAAAGTAAAAGAAGCTGGAAAAATTTTTTTAGTAGGAAAAAATTACTTAATTCAAGATGGAGATATAATTCATTTTAGATTTCATCAATAAAAAACTTTTTAGAATTATTAATTTCTTGTAAAGTTTCAAAAATTAATGATATAGTTTTTTCTACATCTTTTTTATGAACCATTTCTACTGTAGTATGCATATATTTTAAAGGAATAGATATCAAAGCAGATAATACCCCTTTATTGGAATAAGCAAAAGCATCTGTATCTGTTCCTGTATTTCTAGATGAAACTAAACGTTGGAAAGGAATTTTATTCCTATTAGCAGTATTAATAATATATTCTCTAATATTTTTATGTATTGATGGAGCATATCCAATTACAGGTCCTAATCCACATTTAATATCTCCTTGTATTTTTTTATCAATCATAGGACTTGATGTATCATGTGTTACATCAGTAACAATAGCCATATTTGGCCGTATTGTTTGAGCTATCATTTTAGCTCCTCTTAATCCTATTTCTTCTTGAACAGAATTTACTATATATAATCCAAATTTTAAATGAACATTATTCTCCATTATCATCTTGGCAATTTCTGCTATTATAAAACCTCCTATTTTATTATCTAATGCTCTAGACACAAAATAATTATTATTCATAATAAAAAATTCATCAGGATAAGTAATAATACAACCTACATGAACGCCTAAATTTATTGCCTCAGTTCTACTAGATACACCAATATCTATAAAGATATTATCTATATTAGGTGATTTTTCTTCTGAATCTTTTCTTGTATGAATAGCAGGCCATCCAAATATTCCATGAATCAATCCTTTTTCGGTATGAATAATAATTTTTTTAGAGGGGGCTATTTGATGATCAGATCCTCCATTACGAGAAACATATATAATTCCATCTTCTGTTATATAATTAACATACCAAGATATTTCATCAACATGTGCTTCAATAATTAATTTATATTTATAATTAGGATTAATAATTCCTACAGCTGTACCATATAAATCTATATGAATTTTTTCTACATAAGAATTAATATAATTTATCCATATTTTTTGACCTTCACTTTCACATCCAGTTGGAGAAGATCCATTTAAATATTTTTTAAGAAATTTTAAAGAATCACTATTAATTGAATAATTATTTTTTTTTTCCATTATTTTATTTCAATAAAACCTTCAAATATAAATTGAACTGGTCCAGTTAAATTTATATTTTTATATTCATTTTTTGTTTCTTGTAATGAAACCCATAAATTTCCTCCTAAAGTTTTCACAATAATTTTTTTCATATAGGAAATTTTATTCATTTTATATGCTGAAATAACAGAAGCAGTTATTCCAGTACCACAAGATAAAGTTTCATTTTCTACTCCTCTTTCATAAGTTCTTATTTGTAAGATATTATTTTCAAGTATCTCTACAAAATTAACATTAACGCCTTTTTTTAAATAAGGATTTTGAAATCTAATTTTTCTTCCTTCTTTATATACATCTATTTTATTTACGTTTTTTACAAAAATTATATGATGAGGAGATCCAGTATTTAAAAAAATATGTTTTGGATGAATTTCAATTTCATTTTTTTTAACATTAAGTAAACTCAAAGAAACAAAATTATTATTATTATTCTTATTATTTTTTATTATAGATCCATAATGATATCCATCTATAGCTCTAAAATAAGTTTTATTTTCTTCTTGATTATTATTTGGAATAATTCCTAATTTTTTAGCAAAAAAAATAGCACATCTTCCTCCATTTCCACACATTGTACTTTCTTTTCCATCAGAATTATGATACTGCATATAAAAATCACTGGTTGAATCATTTTGAATAAAAATAATTCCATCTGCACCAATACCAAAATGTCTATCACATAATTTTTTAAAAAAAGAATGTTCCTTTATTATTTTTTTTTTTCTAGAATCTATAAGTATAAAATCATTCCCTGTTCCATGATATTTAAAAAAATTCAATTTCATATTCCATTTATACATTTAACTGCATTCATGCATTTATAATACATTTATAAAAACGAAGTTAACATTATTTTTAATAAAAAAATAAGTAATGAATTTTATTAATTTCTTTTTATATATTTGTGTAAATAAAATAAAATATAAATATAAAATATAAATAACTATAATTTAATTAACTAATAACTAATAACTAATAACAATAACTATGAAAAAAATAGTTTTTTGTATTATACTTAGCAGTATGATAAGTTCAATTATAACTATTGCTGCATATAAACAATATACTAAAGAAGATCCTTTAATTTTTCCATATACATCATCTTCTTATTCTTATTTTCCAAAAACAAAGTTCACTTCATCAGATCCATCATCATTAGTTAGTTCTGCAGGATTACCTGATTTTACAAGAGTCGTAGCAAAAACAATAAATGCAGTAGTAAATGTAAAAAATTATTCAAAAAAATACAATAATCAATTTGATCCATTTGATTTCTTTTTTGGATTTCCTGATGATTTTGGAAATAGAGGAAAAAAATCTCAAAAAAATGACTTTCCTGGACTTCATGGATCAGGAGTTATCATATCACCTGATGGATATATTGTAACGAATAATCATGTTATAAAAGATGCAGAAAAAATTGAAATTACTCTTTATGATCAAAGATCATATAGGGCCAAATTGATAGGAACGGATTCAAGTACTGATATCGCATTATTAAAAATAAATGATAAAAATTTACCTTTTATTTATTTTTCAGATTCTAATAAAGTTCAGATAGGAGAATGGGTTTTAGCAATTGGAAACCCTTTTGATTTAAATTCAACTGTAACAGCAGGTATTATAAGTGCAAAAAATAGAAGTTTAGGAATATTAAGAGGAGAAACACAATCAGCTATTGAATCTTTTTTTCAAACAGATGCAGCTGTAAATCCTGGAAATAGTGGAGGGGCTTTAGTTAATACAAATGGAGAATTAATTGGAATTAATACTGCTATTTCTTCATCTTCAGGAAATTTTATAGGATATAGTTTCGCTGCTCCTTCTAATTTAGTAGCTAAAGTTATACAAGATATAAAAAAATACGGGGCAGTACAACGTGCATATTTAGGTGTAAGAGGAATGGATTTATCTAAAATCGAATATATAAAGGATTATAATCAAGAAACACATCAAAATATAAAAACACAACAAGGTTTTTTAATAGGAGAAGTATTTGATAAAAGCGGAGCTGCAGATGCAGGTTTAAAAAAAGGAGATATTATAAAAAGTATAGACGGTACTATAATACAAAATGTAGCAGATTTATCATTTATTGTAGGAACAAAACATCCAGGTGATAAGATTAAAATAAATATTATCCGTAATGGATATAAAAAAAATTTTAATGTTATTTTAAGAGACTTACAAGGAAGAAAAAAAATAAGAAGTAAAGAGGAAATTAATCCTTCCGAATTATTAGGAGCAACATTTGAAAAACTTAATAAAGAATATAAAAAAGATTTTGGAATTGATTATGGAATTAGAATAAAAGAAATTAGAACAGGTCGTTTAAGTTCTATAGGAATGGAAGAAGGAGATATTATTTTATCTATTAATGGAGAAAAAATGAAAAAACCTAATGATGTTGATCGTATTTTAAAAAAATACTCAGGAGATGTTACTATAAAATTAATTAAACAAAATGGACAAGTATATATAGTAGGATTTGAAATGAATTAATTGGTAATCGTTGCATAACATAACGAACTAACTAATAATAAATAATGATATACTTGATGAAGTAAATTTTTTTTAATGATTTTTATAATAAAAAAATATTGTAATTATTCCTAAAATAACATTTGGTAGCCAAATAGATAAAAAAGAAGGTATATAATCTTTTATAGAGTATATTTTTGTAATTTCTGTGAAAAAAATATAAAAAATAACTAATATAATTCCTATAATAATACCAATTTCACTTTTTTTTCTTTTTGAAGAAAGAGATAATCCTAAAATAGTGAATATAAAAGTTGAAAAAGGTAAACTTGTTCTTTGATAATATTCATTTAAATATATATTTACATTTCTGTTTTTTTTTTCTATATCTATAAATTTTTTTAGTTCATAAATATTCATAGTTTCTGCTATATATTCTTCTGGTAAAAGTTCTTCAGGAGTAAAAAAAAATTTTTTTATTTTATAATCTCCTTTAATAAAGGAATCATAATTTTTTTTTAATGTAATTTCTTTATAATCAAATAAAATATATATTTTATTTTTTTTTGACCAAAAAATATTTTTAGATTTTAAAATATATATTAATTTTTTACCATTAAATTTTTGATAGACAAATTCTTTTCCTATATTTTCTTTTTTTGAAAAATTTTTCATAAAAATATATTCATTTTTTGAAATTTGAATACTAACTGTTTGATTTTTTTCATATTTTTTTTTATATCTTGGACTTAATAAATATTGATAATGAAATTGATTTTTTTTTTTATTAGATAAAGGAAGAAAATAATAATTTATTAATAATGCTACAACTCCTATTATAAAAGCAGATATTAAATAAGGAAAAGTTAATCTATTAAAACTTATTCCGCTTGATAAAATCGCCGTAATTTCTGAATGTTTTTCTAATTTATATGTAAAAAAAATAACAGATAAAAAAACGGAAATAGGAGAAAAAGTATTAGCTAACCAAATAGACCAAAAAGGATAATAAAAAATTAAGGCATTTTTAATAGATCCTTGATTATTTTCTAAACGATGCATACGTTGAGAAATATCTATCACTATAGATATAAATTGTAAAGAAATAGTAATAAATATGAAAGTGAACAAAACATTACGAATAATATAACGGTCCAAAATTTTCATAAACGTTCTTTTAATAAAGGAATAATAGATTTTTTCCAAGAAGAAAATTTATTATGCATGATATGAACTCTTGCTTGTTTAACTAAATTTGAATAAAAAGATAGATTATGTATAGAAGCTATTTCTTTTCCTAAATTCTCTTTAGATAAAAAAAGATGTCTAAGATAAGATTTACTATACAATTTATCTACATAAGAATTTCCAAATTCATCTAAACAAGAAAAATCTTTTTCCCATTTTTTATTTTTTATATTCATTATACCATTCCATGTAAATAACATTCCGTGACGTCCATTTCTTGTAGGTATAACACAATCAAACATATCTATTCCAAGAGATATTCCTTCTAAAATATCTACAGGATATCCAACTCCCATTAAATATCTAGGTTTTTCTTTAGGTAATAAATCTGTTAATAAATCAGTTATATTATATGTTTTTTCTTTTTCTTCTCCTAAACTTAATCCTCCTATAGCATAACCTTCCGATTCTAATAAAGATATTTTTTCTACAGAATATTTTCTGAGATCTGGATAAATACTTCCTTGAATAATAGGAAAAAAACTTTGCTTATAATTATATATTTCTGGATTCTTTTGTAAATAAGAAGAACATTTCTTTAACCAAAGATGTGTTTTTTCTAAAGATGTTTTAGCTTCTTGATAACTACAAGGAAAAGGAGGAAAATGATCGAAAGCCATAATAATATCTCCACCGATAAAACGTTGAATTTCCATAGATTTTTCTGGAGAAAAAAAATGATAAGATCCATTTATAATAGATTTAAATACTACTCCATATTCTGTAATTTTATTTAATTTTCTCATAGAAAAAATTTGAAAACCGCCACTATCTGTTAGTATAGATTCTTTCCAATTCATAAAAGAATGAATTCCTCCTACTTTATGAAATATTTCAATTCCTGGTTGTAAATATAAATGATAAGTATTTCCTAAAATTATTTTCGATATTTGATATACATCATGTACTGGAACATTTTTTACGTAACCTTTTGAAGCTACTGGCATAAAAATGGGAGTTTCTATTTTTCCATGATCTGTCTGTAAAATACCAGCCCTTGCTTTAGAAAAACGATCTTTTTTAATTAAATCAAATTTCATTTAAAAAAATTTTAATTATAATGAATGATAAATGCACAGAAAAACATATACTGATAAAACATAATTTCGTTATATAATATATTTTTATAAAAAAAAATGAACTTTCAACATTTTTATTTTCATCATAAACCAGTTCTTCTAAAAGAAAGTATAGAAAATTTAATTACAGATAAAAATGGAATTTATGTAGATGCAACATTTGGTGGGGGAGGACATTCTTATGCTATTTTAAAAAAATTAAATAAAGAAGGAACTTTAATAGCATTAGATCAAGACAAAGAATCTATAAAAAAAAATTTTATTAAAGATAAACGTTTTCATCTTTTTCATAAGAATTTTATTTATATACGTAATATTTTAAATGAAAAAAATATTAAAAAAGTATCAGGAATATTAGTTGATTTAGGTATTTCATCTTTACAAATAGATAATCCTATAAGAGGATTTTCCAATAAATTAAATTCTACTTTAGATATGAGAATGAATCAAGAATCTTCTTATTCTGCTAAAAATGTTCTTAATGAATGTTCAAAAAAAGAGTTATTTAATATATTTTATGAATATGGAGAATTTAAAAATGCAAAAAAAATTGTAGAAAAAATACTTAAAAAACGTATTCAAAAAAAAATTATTAACACTTTTGATTTAATTCATCTTTTTTCTATTCATGGATCTTTTAAAGAAAGAAAAAGATTTCTTGCTAGAATTTTCCAATCTATACGAATAGAAGTCAATGATGAAATAAATATTTTAAAGAATTTTTTATTAGAATCTTCTAAAATTATTATACCAGGAGGTAGAATATCTGTAATTTCATATCATTCTATAGAAGATAGAATCATAAAAAATTTTTTTAAAAAAGGAATTTTAATAAATAAAATGAATTTTAAAACTATTCCATTCAGAATGATACATAAAAAAGTTATTAAACCAAGCTATAAGGAAATTATAAAAAATTCAAGATCCAGAAGTGCTAAGTTAAGAATAGCAGAAAAATTAAAATAATAATTGTTTAAATGCAATGAAAATGAAAAATAACATTCAAAATATTAAAAATAATATAAAATATTTCCTAAAAGGAAAATTTTTAATCAAAGAAGATGCCTATCGTAGTTGGAATTTCATTGTTTTTATGACTATACTATCTTTAATAAGTATTACTAGTTCACATTTAATGGATAAAAAAATTAGAACAATAACTCAAATTAGTGAAGAAATTAAAGAATTAAAATCAGAATATGCAGATTTACATAGTAAATGTATGAAAAAACAACTAGCTTCTTTTCTTAGAAAAAAATTAGTTAATGGATTAAAACATTTAGAAGGACCTCCATACGAATTAGTTGTAGAAAAAGATCAACAAAAAAAAGAGATGGATTCAATAAGAAAATAAAGAATAAAGAATGAAACAAAAAAGATATATTATATTATATAAATCTTACTTAATTGGTTTTGTATTCATTTTTATTGCAATATTAATTATTGTCAATTTATTTTATATTCAAAATTATTCAGAAAAATATAAAAAATATATTTTAAAAAAAACAATTAGAACTAATTTAATTAAAGCTAAACGTGGAAATATTTATGCTTCAGATAGTAGTATTTTAGTTATGTCTGTCATAAAATATGATATTCATATTGATTTTAAATCAATATCTGAAAAGTTATTTCAAAAAAATATTCATTCTTTATGTAATTCATTAGAATATTTATTTAAAAAACCAAAATTTTTTTTCTATAAAAAATTTCAATATGAAAAAAAAAAGGGAAATAGATATTTTTTATTAGCAAAAAATTTAGATTATCCACATTTTAAAATATTACGACATCTTCCTATTTTTAATAAAGGACAAATTAAGGGAGGGTTTATTGTAGAAAAAAAAGTATGCAGAATTCACACATTAGAAAATATTGGAAAAAGAACATTAGGATATGATGATCATAGAGGTAAAGTAGGATTAGAAGGAGCATTTAGTAAATATTTAAAAGGAAAAGATGGAAAAAGATTAGAACAACGTATTAGTTCTAAAATATGGAAACCATTAAAATTAGGAAATGAAATAGATCCAGAAGATGGAAAAGATGTTTATTCTACTATAGATATATATATACAAGATATTGCTTATCATGCATTATTACAAGAATTGTATATATCTCAAGCAGATCATGGATGTGTTATTATCATGGATGTAAAAAGTGGAGAAATACCTGCTATGATTAATTTGGAAAAAACAAAAAAAAATACTTATGAAGATTTAAGAAATTTTTCAGTATGGGAAGGGAATGAACCAGGTTCCACATTTAAAACAATGGCTATTCTTGCAGCTTTAGAAGATAAAAAAATAAATCTTGATATGATAGTAAATATAAAAGGTGGAATAATGAAATTAAGAGGTAAAAAAATACGTGATAGTCATTATAATGGATATGCAAAAATAAATCCAAAACAAATTTTAGAATTATCATCCAATGTAGGAATAGCAAAAATTATTTATGATAATTATAAAAATAATCCAAAAAAATTTATAGAACATTTATGTAAATGGCATCTTGATAAAAAAATAGGTATAGATATTCCAGGAGAAAGTATGCCTTTTATTCCAAAACCTGGTGGAAAAAATTGGAGTAGTATTACATTACCATGGATGACTTTTGGATATAATCTTAAATTAACTCCTTTACAAATACTTACTTTTTATAATGCTATAGCTAATAAAGGAAAAATGGTTAAACCTTTATTTATTAAAGAAATAAAATATCATGGTAAAAGTATCAAAAAATATATAAAACCTATTATAAGAAATCCTTCTATAGCTCAAAAGTCTTCTCTTATAAAAATTCAAAGTATGTTAGAAGGAGTTGTTAAAAATGGAACAGCTAAAAAATATTATAATACAAAATATCCTTATGCAGGTAAAACTGGAACAACACAGTTAAACTACTGGATTAAAAATAAACCTTTAACTTACAATAGTTCTTTTGTAGGATATTTTCCTGCTAAAAATCCAAAATATTCTTGTATTGTAGTTATTTCAAAACCAGAAAAAGGATATTATGGTATTGAAGTTGCTGTACCTGTATTTGATACAATAGCTAAATCTATTTATCCAAAAATAATAAAAAAAACATTCTATAAAAAGAAAAAAAATAAAGAAGATTTATTGAAACAGATTAAAAAACCAAAAAATTTATTTGTTAATAAATGTATTATGCCTAATCTAACATCCATTCCAGGAATGGATATTATTCCTTTACTAGAAAATATGGGTTTTAATATTCAATATAAAGGAATAGGAAAAGTTGTTAATCAATCTATTAATCCAGGAAAAAAATTAAAAAAAAATCAAATTATATTTCTTAAACTAGAAGAATGAAAAAAAAATTAAAAGATATTCTCAAAAAAGTAAATATATTAAAAATAATAGATAAAAATCCTTCTAAATTGATAGAAGGAATTTCTATTTCTTCCAAAGAAATACAAAAAAATATGATTTTTGTGGCTCAAAAAGGAAAAATACAAGATGGTCATCAATTTATTATAGATGCTATAAAAAATGGAGCTAATACTATAGTTTGTGAAAAAATTATTTATCCTATTTATAAATATATTACTTACGTATTGGTTGAAGATTCTATAAATGCTTTAGGAATTATATCTTCTAATTTTTATGATAATCCTACAAAAAAAATAAAATTAATAGGAATAACTGGAACAAATGGAAAAACGTCTGTTGCAACTATACTTCATCAAATTTTTTCTAGAATAGGAGAAAAAAATATTCTTATTTCTACTATTGGTATAAAAATATTATATAAAAAATATCCTACAACACATACTACTCCAAATATTATTGAAATAAATAAATATTTAAAACTATCAATTTGTAAAGGATGTAAATATGCTTTTATGGAAGTTAGTTCACATGGAATTCATCAAAAAAGAATTTCAGGATTATTATTTCAAGGGGGAGTTTTTACTAATATTACACATGATCATTTAGATTATCATGAATCTTTTGATCATTATTTATCTACTAAAAAAATTTTTTTTGAAAATTTACCTAAACAATCTTTTGCATTAATTAATTCAGACGATAAAAATTCACATAAAATTATAAAAAATATTTTATCTAAAATATATTTTTATGGTTTAAAAAAAAAGACAAACTTTAAAATTAAAATTTTAAAAAAAAGTATTCATGGAAGTCTATTATTCATTGATGGTCATAAAATTTTCACTAATTTAATAGGAACATTTAATGTTTATAATCTATTAGCTAGTTACGCTACAGGAATTTTACTAGGGAAAAAAAAAGATGATCTTATAAAAGAAATAAAAAATATAAAACCTATTAGAGGTCGTTTTGAACAATTTGTATCAAAATCAGGAATTCGTGTTATTGTAGATTATGCTCATAATCCAAATGGATTGAAATCTGTTTTAAATACACTTAATAAAATAAAAAATAATGATTGTAAATTAATTTGTATTATAGGATGTGGAGGAAATAGAGATATAAAAAAACGTTCTTTAATGGGAAAAATTGTTTATGAGAAATGTGATATATCTATTTTTACATCTGATAATCCTAGAGAAGAGGATATGGAAAAAATATTAATTGATATGAAGAATTTCAAATCAAATTTGAATAAAAAATCTATTATAACTTTTATAAATAGAAAAAAAGCTATTGAAACTGCAATTCAAATTGCAAAAAAAAAAGATATTATTTTAATTGCTGGGAAAGGACATGAAAATTATCAAGAAATTAAAGGAATACGTTTTCCTTTTAATGATATGAAAATAGCTAAAAATTTATTAAAAAATTAATTTTATCAAATATAGAAAATAATGAAAAAAATAAAAGTATGATGAATCATTATTTGAAATATTTAATTTTTATTTATATTAATTCTATTTTTTATAGATCTATAATTGCTTTTTTTTTATCATTTTTTTTAGCATTTATTTGTTATAAAAAAATTATATGTTGGAATTATAGAAAAAAAAATAATATAAATATAGGAGAACATATACGAGATCTTGGTCTTATTGGACAAAATAAAAAAGAAGGAACACCAACAATGGGAGGAGTTATAATGATATTTTCTACATTAATTTCTACAATATTTTTTTCTTCTTTAAATAATATATATGTTATTATATTAATAATAACAACCGTATATATAGGATGTATTGGATTTTTAGATGATTATATTAAAATTAAATATAATAAAAAAGGACTTAGTATAATGGGTAAAATATTAAGTCAGATTTTATTAGGATTTTTTATTGGAAGTATTATGTATTTTTTTAATACAAATGATCCTATTCAAAAAAGAGATTTTAATTTTTTTCTTAAAAAAAAACATGGTTACAAAACAACTATACCCATTTTTTATTCTAATCATAATAATGAATTTGATTATTCTTATATTTTAAGTTGGTATAATAAAAAATGGAAAAAATATACATGGATTGTTTTTATTCCTATAATGATTTTAATTATAACATTTTTATCTAACGGAACTAATTTAACTGATGGAATAGATGGATTAACAGCCGGAATTTCTTCTATTATTTTTGCTACTTTATCTTTATTATCTATCATATCTAGTAATAAAATATATTCATCTTATTTTCATTTTATATATATTCCTCATTTAGAAGAAATAATCATATTTTCTTTTTCTTTTTTAGGTTCTTTAATAAGTTTTCTTTGGTACAATACTTATCCTGCTCAAATTTTTATGGGAGATACTGGTAGTTTAACTATAGGAGGAGTTATAGCAGTTATATCTATAATAAATAGAAAAGAATTCATATTACCTATTTTATGTGGAATTTTTTTTATAGAAAATATTTCTGTTATAATACAAGTATTGTATTTTAAATATTCTAAAAAAAAATATGGTATAGGAAAAAGAATTTTTTTAATGGCTCCTTTACATCATCATTTTCAAAAATTAGGGTATCATGAAAACAAAATTTTTCATCGTTGTGTTATTATACAAATGATGTTTTCTATATTAGTATTTATTTTATTAATTATATAATAAAAAATGAAAAAAAAATTAGTAATATTGGGAGGAGGAGAAAGTGGTATAGGAGCCGCTTTATTAGCTAAAAAAAATGGATTAAAAATATTTTTATCTGATTCAGGAATTATTTTAAAGAAATACAAAAAAATTTTAATAAAAAATAAAATTCCTTTTGAGGAAAAAGGTCATACAGAAAATATAATTACTAAAGAAACTATTAAAATAATAAAAAGTCCTGGAATTTCAAAAAAAAATGTTTTTATAAAAAAAATTCATTTTTTAGGAATTCCTATTCAATCTGAATTAGAATTTGGAAAAAGTTATTTATATAATTCTTATATTATAAGTATTACAGGAAGTAATGGAAAAACAACAACAAGTACCATCCTTTATAAAATTATTAAAAATGAGGGTATTAATGTAGGAATAGCAGGAAATATTGGACATAGTTTTTCTAAAGAAGTTATCAAAAAAAAAAAGTTTATGTATTAGAAGTAAGTAGTTTTCAATTAGATGATTGTTACAATTTTAGATCAAATATTGCCGTTTTATTAAATATAACAAAAGATCATTTAAATAGATACGACGATAATATTGAAAATTACATACAATCTAAATTTAGAATAGCAACTTTACAGACAAAAAAGGATATTTTTATTTATAATTACGATGATCCTCTGATAAAAAAAGGATTAAAAAAATACCCTATTTTTTCTTTTTGTATTCCTTTTTCTATAAAAGAAGAATTACATATTGGTGCTTATATAAAAAATAATAAAATATTTATTAGAAATAAAAATAATCAAGAAATATATTTTTTAAATGTAAAAGATATTCCTTTAATAGGAGATCATAATTTGTATAATATTATGGCTTCATTAATTATATCTGAAATATTAAATATTCAAAAAAAATCAATAATTTCTATCATATTAAAATTAAAACCTATAGAACATCGTCTTGAAAAAATTATTAATATAAATGGAGTTCAATTTATTAATGATTCTAAAGCAACGAATGTTAATGCTGTTTTTTATGCATTAAAAAGTATAAATGGACCTATTATATGGATAGCAGGAGGAAAAGATAAAGGAAATGATTATATAGAATTAATTCCATTTGTTCAAAAAAAAGTAAAATTTATAATTTGTTTAGGAAAACATAATAAAAAAATTATCAATTTTTTTAAAAATATTATTGATATTATTTTAGAAACAAAAAGTATTCAAGAAGCTGTTTATATGGCTTATATATTATCTGATTATGGAGATAATATTTTACTATCTCCTGCTTGTTCAAGTTTTGATCTTTTTAAAGATTATAAAGAAAGAGGTAATAAATTTAAAAAAGAAGCTAAAAAACTTTTTTATGAAAAAATATGAAAAAAATAAATCTATTTTCAATAAATATATAAAAGGAGATAAATATTTATGGGCTTTTATTTCTTTATTATCTATATTTTCTTTTTTACCAGTATATTCCGCTAGTACTAATTTAGTAAGTACATATGGAGGATCCAATACAGTTTTTAATTATTTATTAAAACATGCTATTTTTTTATTAATTGGTTTTTGTATTCTTTTTTTTACTCAATTTATAGATTATAAATATTTTTACCGTATGTCTATATTTTCTTTACCTATAGTATTCATTTTATTAATTTTTACTATTAGTCAGGGAAAAGAATTTGATGGAGTAAATGCTTCTCGGTGGTTACATATTCCTATTATTAATATATCTTTTCAAACTTCAAGCATTGCTGGATTAATTCTTTTTATTTATTGCGCTAGATATTTAGCTAAAAAAAAAAACATATAAGTTTTGTTAATTCTTTATTTCCTTTATTATTTCCCATATTTTTTATTATTGGTCTTATTTTTCCAGCTAATGGTTCTACTGCAATTATTGTTTTTATTTCTGTTTTAATTTTACTTTTTATAGGAGGATATCCATTTATAGGTATTATGGGAGTTTTATCAATGGGAATTTTATTTGCAGGAATATATATTTATTCTGTTATAAAATGGGGAGATAAAAATCCTATGAATAGAGTTTATACATGGAAGAGTCGTATAGAAAAATTTTTAGATCATGAATCTGAAGGAAATTATCAAATGAAACAATCTAAAACTGCAATTATTTTAGGAAATAAATTTGGTCGTGGACCTGGAAAAAGTGTTTTAAAAGCTTTTCTTCCTCAATCTTCTTCTGATTTTATTTATGCTATTATAATAGAAGAGTATGGTTCTTTTGGAGGAATAATACTTTTATTTATTTATATTCTAATTTTATTAAGAATTATGATAATAGCTACAAAGGTTAAAAATTATTTTTGTTCTTTATTAGTATTAGCTGTTGGTTTTCCTATTATAAATCAAGCACTCATTAATATGGGAATAGCTGTCGGATTATTTCCAGTAACAGGACAAACTTTACCATTAATTAGTGCTGGAGGGACTTCTATGTGGGTTACTTTTTTTAGTTTTGGAATCATATTAAGTGTTAGCAGAATAATATATGATAATTCAACTAATAAATAATAAAATTATAATTCATTCATAATGAACAATAATATTTTACCTAGAATAATTATTGGAAGTGGAGGAAGTGGTGGACATATTTATCCTGGAATATCCATTGCAGATGAGCTTAAAAAACAAATTCCAGAAATCAATATTTTATTTATTGGATCTAATAATCATATGGAAATGAAAGAAATTCCTAAATTTGGATATTCTATTGAAAAAATTTATATTTCAGGAGGTAAAGATAAATTTTGTTCTATAAAATGTTTTATCCTATCTATACAATTGATATATAGTTTATTTTTAGCAAATAAAATTATCAAAAAATTTTCTCCAGATATAGTTATTGGAACAGGTGGATTTGTAAGTTTTCCTACTTTATATGCTGCAAAAAAAAATAAAATACCTATTCTTCTTCAAGAACAAAATTCTTTTCCTGGATTAACTAATAGAATATTTTCTCGTTATGCTCATAAAATATGTATTGCTTATGAACAAGCAAAAAAATATTTTCCAAAAGAAAAAACCATAATAACTGGAAATCCAGTTAGATCTGAAATATTCCAAAGACCTAGTAAAGAAAAAGCTTGTATTCATTTAGGATTAAAAGTAGAAAGACCTACTGTTTTATCTATAGGTGGGAGTAAAGGGTCTAATAGTATAAATAATGCTTGGATAAAAGGTTTAAAAAAATTAATAGAATTAGATATACAACTTATATGGCAAGTTGGTAAATTAGATATTCATAGAATCAAAAAAAATAAAATGTCTCATAACTCAAATTTTATTTTAATGGATTTTATTGAAAATATCCCAACATGTTATGCCGCAGCAGATATTATTGTATCTAGAGCTGGTGCTTTAACTATATCAGAAATATGTTTAATAGGAAAACCATATATATTAATTCCTTTTCCTTGGTCTTCCGATGATCATCAAAATAAAAATGCTAAAATATTAGAAGAAAAAGAAGCGGCTTTAATTATTAAAAATGAGGAAATAGAGAAAAAATTAGTGGATTCAACCATTCAATTAGTAAATGATGAAAAAATGAAACAAAAAATGAGTAAAAATATCCTACAATTAGGAAAACCTAAAGCTACCAATGATATTGTTAATGAGATATTACAAATTATTTTATGAACTTAAAAAAAGTTGATTTTTTTTATTTTTTAGGAATAGGAGGTATGGGGATGAGTTCTCTTGCTAGATATTTTCATTCTATAGGAAAAACAGTTTATGGTCATGATAAAAATAGAACTTTATTGACAAATAAATTAGAAGAAGAGGGAATTTACATAAATTATCATGATTGTATAGAAATTTTACCTAAATGGGTCCTTTCTAAAAAATGTTTAATTGTGTATACTCCAGCTATTCCAAATAATCATAAACAATGGATTTATTTAAAGAAATATGGAAAAAATATAAAAAAACGTTCTCAAGTATTGTCATTTATTACAGAAAATGCAATTTGTATAGCAATAGGTGGAACACATGGAAAAACGACAACTTGTACTTTATTAGGCCATATTTTATATAATGCAGGAATTTCCTTTACTTCTTTATTAGGAGGAATATCTGAAAATTATCAATCTAATATTATATTGAATGGAAATAAAATTTTTTTAGTAGAAGCAGATGAATTTGATCATTCTTTTTTATATTTATCACCTAATATAGCATGTATTACGTCTTTTGAACAAGATCATGTAGACATTTATCCAAATAAAAAAATTTTAAAAAAGGCTTATATAGCTTTTTTAAAAAGAATAAAAAAACCATATAAAAAAATATTCCTTTGTAAGGAAGAATCTTTACCATTAATAAAAAACGCTATATATTATTCTGTAATTCAAAAAGCCAATTATTATTCCAATCATATTTCCATCAAAAGAAATAAATGGTATTTTGATTTTCATACTCCTACAGATACATGGAAATTTTTACCTTTACCTATTCCAGGTATACATAATTTAAAAAATATTACAGCAGCGTTGGCTATATCTGATTATTTAAAAATTAATAAAGAAAAAATAAGAAAATCTTTATTTTTATTTAAAGGAATAAAAAGAAGATATTCTATTCATTATCAATCTAAAAATAAAATATATATAGATGATTATGCACATCATCCTACAGAAATAAATGCTTTAATTCAAACAGTTAGAAAGTGTTTTCCAAATAAAAAAATATTAGGTGTTTTTCAACCTCATTTATTTAGTAGGACTAAATTTTTTGAAGAATCTTTTGCAAGAAGTTTAGAAAAACTTGATATTTTAATATTATTAGATATTTATCCAGCTAGAGAATTTTATATGGATGGAATAATTAATTCCAATAATTTATTAAAAAAAATAAAAATGAGTTCTAAAAATAAAGAAATATCAAATTTATCTCAAGTTTTAGAAAAAATTGAAAAAAAACATTTTGATATTATTATTACAATAGGAGCTGGTGATATAGATTCCTTAATTATTCCTATAAAAAAATGGTTATATAAACGATATGGATAAATGAAAAATAAATCCTTTATCCTTATTTTGTTATTATATATAATTTTTATGATCTCTATTTTTTATTTTTCTCAAAAAATACATAAAAACAGAAATTTGAAAAAATTTAATATCATCATTGATCCATTATCTAAAAATCATTTTATAAATGAAGAAATTATTAAAAATATTCTATTTTCTAGAATAGAAAATATTGAAAAAAAAATCGGTCAATTATGTATATTGAGAATGGAAAAAAAATTAAATAATTATCCTTTTATAAAAAAATCGGAAGTGTTTCTTAGTGTAGATGGAACCCTAAATATTAAAATTTGGCAAAAAGAACCTATTTTAAGAATAAAAGATGGTAATAAAGAATATTATCTAACAAAAGATGCAGAAAATTTAGAACTTTCTCCTTTTTATTCGTCAAAAGTTATTTTAGCAAAAGGACCTTTTTCAAAAAAAGAAAAAAAAGATTTAATTAAATTTGTCAATTTTATAAATTATGATGAATTACTAAAAAATCAAATTATTAGCATAAAAAAAAATGATCATAACTTATTTATTTTGATACCGAAAATAGGTAATCATTATATTATATTAGGAAATATAAAGAATTTTAAAAATAAATTGAATAAATTAAAAGCATTTTATAAACAGTACCTAAATAAAATAGATATTAATCGATATAAAAGTATTGATTTGCAATATAAAGACCAAGTAGTAGCAAAAAAAAGATAAATCTATGGAATATCAAGATATAGCTATAGGTCTTGATGTGGGCACCACAAAGATTGTAGCTATGGTAGGAAGGAGAAATGAATATAATAAAATTGAGATCTTAGGTATAGGTAGATCTAAAAGTATAGGGGTGCATAGAGGAGTTGTTAACAATATAACTCAAACAATTGAAGCTATTCGTGAAGCAGTATCTGAAGCAGAACATAGTTCTGGTTTAAAAATAAAAGAAGTTATTGTTGGTATAGCAGGTCAACATATTCGAAGTCTACAACATAATGATTATATTACTAGATTAGATTTTGAAAATGTAATCAATCAAAAAGATATACAAAAATTAATAGATCAAGTTCATAAATTGGTAATGCTTCCAGGAGAAGAAATCATTCATGTTCTTCCACAAGAATATAAAGTTGATAGTCAAGCAGAAATCGGAGAACCAATAGGAATGTATGGAAGTCGTTTAGAAGCAAATTTTCATGTAGTAGTAGGACAAATTTCTTCTATTCGTAATATTGGAAGATGTGTTAAAGCAGCAGGATTGAATTTATCTGGAATGACTTTAGAACCTTTAGCTTCTGCAGAAGCTGTATTAAGCACTGAAGAAAGAGAAGCTGGTGTTGCTTTAGTAGATATAGGAGGAGGGACTACTGATATTGCTATATTTAAAGATAATATTATTCGACATACTGCTGTTATTCCTTTTGGAGGTAATGTTATTACTGAAAATATTAAAACAGATTGTTTGATTATAGAAAGACAAGCTGAATTACTAAAAATAAAATTTGGATCTGCATGGCCTGGAGAAAATAAAGAAACAGAAATTGTTTGTATTCCTGGATTAAGAGGACGTGATCCTAAAGAAATTTCTTTAAAAGATCTTTCTCATATTATACATAAAAGAGTATGTGAAATTTTAGAACAAGTCAATATAGAAATTCAAAATTATGGAAATGAAGAACAAAAAAAAAGACTAATAGCAGGATTAGTTATGACAGGAGGAGGTTCTCAATTAAAACATATTCGTCCTCTATCAGAATATATTACTGGTATGGATGTACGTATAGGTTATTCTAATGAATATATTGCAGGAGAAAAAAATGGTATTATAAGTAATCCAGAATATGCAACGTCTATAGGTTTAGTTATTAAAGGCCTTGATGATAAAAAAAAATATCTTTGTACACCAGATATGGTACATAAATATGATAATAATCATACTTCCGAAGTTATTTCTACAAAATTTTATAATAAAAAACAGAAATTAAATTATGAAGATAATTCGGATCATTCAAAGAAAAAAAATAAAACAAAATCAAAATCTTTTCTTGAAATTTGGGCAGATAAATTCCGTCAAATATTGAATGATACAGAATAATCAATAATGAAATGAAAAAAGAAGATTTTATACAACAAAAAAAAAATAACGTTCAATTTGGATTTTCAAAAAATCGTTCAGCTGCAATAAAAGTAATTGGAGTAGGAGGTGGAGGTAGCAATGCTTTAAGTCATATGTTTGAACAAGGAATTACTGATGTAGATTTTATAGCATGTAATACGGATGCACAAGCTTTAAAAAATAACCCAGTACCTGTAAAAATTCAATTAGGAGCTTCTATTACGGAAGGTTTAGGTGCAGGAGCAGATCCAGAAGTAGGAGAAAAAGCTGCTTTAGAAAGTTTAGAAGAGATAAAAAGTGTTCTAGATTCTAATACTAAGATGACATTTATTACAGCAGGAATGGGGGGTGGAACGGGAACAGGTGCTGCCCCAATTATTGCAGGAATTTCTAAAGAAAAAGGAATTTTAACTGTAGGTATTGTTACAATTCCATTTCATTTTGAAGGAAAAATGAGATTGAAACAAGCTCAAAAAGGTATCGAATCATTAAGAAAAAATGTAGATTCTTTAATTGTTATTAACAATGATAAACTGAGAGAGTTATACGGTAATCTAGGATTTAAAGCTGGATTTGCAAAAGCAGATGAAGTTTTAACTACAGCAGCTAAAGGTATTGCAGAAGTAATCACTCATCATTATAAACAAAATATAGATTTAAGAGATACTAGAACTGTTCTTAAAGAAAGTGGAACAGCTGTTATGGGGTCTTCTATTTCTGTTGGTGAGAATAGAGCAAAAGAAGCGGTAGTACAAGCTTTGGATTCTCCATTATTAAATGATAATAAAATTACGGGAGCAAAAAATGTTCTTTTACTTATTGTTTCAGGAAAAATAGAAATTACTATAGATGAAATTGGAATAATTAGTGATTATATACAAAAAGAAGCAGGTAATAATGCTAATATTATTATGGGGATAGGAGAGGACGATAGTTTAGAAGAAAGTATATCCGTAACTATAGTAGCTACAGGCTTTCCTACTGAAATTCAGAGAGCTATTAATCATGAAGAGAAAAAAATTTTTCATAGGTTAGAAGAACCATATGAGCAAAGATTAAAAAAAATAGAAGAAGTAGATTCTTATTCTCAAAAAATAAATTTTTATACAAGAAAAAAAGACTATTCCAATCATTTAGAAAAATATTCTTCTAATAAGAAAAAAGAAAATTTTTCATTAAATCAAAAAAAAAGTGTTTTTGATAAATCTATTAATTCAAATTTTATAGAAAAAAAACAAAATAAAAAATATATGATGCTAGAAGATAGTTTTGATCTTCCTATTTCATATAATGAAAATGAAAAAATTTTAAAAAATAGTATTCGTAAAGAAAAAAAATAATAAAAATGAAAAATTTAATGATTTTTAATATTTTAATATTTATTAGATTATGAAGTCACTTAATATTCCTAAAGGAACTAGGGATTTTTCATTTATTGAGATGAGTAAACGAAATTATTTAATTAAAATTATTCGAGAAAAATTTGAACTTTTTGGTTACCATCCAATAGAAACCCCTTCTTTTGAAAAAATTTCTACTCTTATTGGTAAATATGGAGAAGAAGGAGATTATTTAATGTTTAAATTACTTCATTCAGGTAATGTTTTAAAAAAAATAATTTCAGATATTTTTAGAAAAATAAATAATAAGGAAAAAACGATTGATATCAAAAAATTTTTAATTGAACATATAGCTAATAAAGCTCTTCGATATGATTTAACGGTTCCTTTTGTACGTTATGTAGGAATGCATAAAAATGAAATAGTTTTTCCTTTTAAAAGATATCAAATACAACCTGTATGGCGTGCGGATAACCCTCAAAAAGGAAGATTTAGAGAATTTTATCAATGTGATGTAGATATAATATCATCATATTATAGGTCTTTATGGGAAGAAATAGAATTAATTCAACTTTGTGACGAAATTTTTACAAAACTTAATTTTCCTATTATTATATATATGAATCATAGAGATATATTAGGAGGATTAGTGGAAATTTCTGGTATAAAAAATAATTTATGGAAAGATTTTATTACATCATTAGATAAATGGAATAAAATTGGAAAAAATTTAGTAAAAAAAGAAATGTTGTGTAAAGGTATTTCATCTCAATCATTTGATAAAATTGCATTTTTTTTCGATATGAAAGAAAATTTTATAAAAAAAGAAAAATATTTAACTATCGCTTTTAAATATTCTAAAATAGGAAAAAATGGAATAAAAGATCTTAGTTTTATTTATAAAAATATAAATAGTATTTCTTTAAAAAATACAAAATTAGAATGGAATATTTCTTTAGCTAGAGGAATGAATTATTATACAGGAACAATATTAGAAATTGTCCCATTTCATAATAATAATACTAATTATTCAAATTATATTTCTATTGGTGGAGGAGGACGATATGATAAATTATCTCATTTATTTGGAATGAAAAATCTTTATGGAGTAGGAATTTCTTTAGGTTTAGATAGAATTTATTTAGCTATGGAAAAAAAAAATTTATTACAAACTATTTATAGTTATCCTTCAAAAGTTTTATTTATTAATTTTGGAGATGAAGAAGTTTTGTATGCATATACAATGATAAATTTTTTGAGACAAAAAGGAATTTCTACTCAATTATATCCTCATGCGGTTAAAATAGGAAAACAATTTAAATACGCTAATGATAATAATATTCCATTTACTATTAGTATAGGAAAAAATGAAATTAAAAGAAGGAAAATAAAAGTAAAAAATATTAAAGAAAGAACAGAAAAAGAATATGATAATATAAATGATGTTGTTAATCAATTAAATATTGATTTATAATAAATTAATTGCTTTTTTTTTCCAAATGAAAAAACCTCCTATAGCTAATAAAAAAAGAATGATAAATAAAATACTTGTTAATATAAAACCTTTCAAAAAATAAATAGGAACAGAAATGACGTTTCCAATCATCCAAAATATCCAATTTTCTACTTTTTTCATAGACATTTGATACATTCCAGAAAAATAAATACCTGTTGTTAATACATCCATCCAATCAAAATGAGATTGAAGTTTTCCATAAAAATAATAAACCATTATACTAAAAATGCATGTCATTAAAAATAAAATAGATGTGTAAAAATAATCTTTTTGATTACAAAAGGTAATATACTTTACTTTATTTTTTTTATTTTTTTTTTGGATCCATACATATAATCCATAAAAACTCATCATTGTATAATACATATTAATAATAAAATCACCATAAAGAGAAGTAACAAAAGTTAAATAACTATATATTATAGTACTTACTATTCCTATAGGATATCCCCATATATTATTTTTTTGAATAAAAATAACACTAAATACTGTCAATGATACAGCAGTAAATTCTAAAATAATAGAAAAAATATTATTATTATAATAAGGTGATAAAATAATATTGATACAATCATTTATTAGATTCATTTATCTATAATATAAACTAAGTAATGTTCTTCTATTTTTCTATAAAAAGCATAAAATATCTTACAATAAGTTTTTTTTATTATCCAACATGATATACAATAATCTTTTTTAAGGAAAAAAGGAGAAACTTTATAACGATCTAAAAAACTATTATATATACCTCCTTCTAGTTTATATAAACTTTCTTTAATTCCCCATATAATATGCAAATAATCTTTTTCATAATTTTTTTTAATAAAAATAGATTCATCTTCTCTAAGAAATTTTTTCTTTATTTTAATTATTTTGTTATCTTTTCGTAATTTTTCTATATCGATACCTATTTTATAAGAACTTATAGCTATAGCGATCCTTTCAAAAGAATGACTTAATGAAATATGTTTTCCTTTAGAAAAAATAAATGGTTTTCTTTTTTCATTATAAAAAATATTCATTTTTATTCCTATTATATATCTCAATGCATAACGTATTCCTAAAAATTCTTTTTTGCGTTTTTCCGATAAAGAAAAAAAAAACATTTTATCTTTATCGGAAAAAATTAGTTTTTCTAAAAACGTTTTTTTAAAAAAAAATTGCCATTTATCCCATTTAAAAACTATAATTTTTGTATGAAATTTATAAAATTTATAGGGATATGAATCCATATTACGTAGTATTTTTTTCAATCTAGTCATTTTTTTTGTACTATTGTGATTTATACTACTAAAAAAAATAGAATATTCTTTATGTATGAAAAAAGAAATTGAAAAAGCATTAAAAAATGTTATTCTTATGAATAAGAAAAATATTATTGAATCTGGTTTTGTAAAAAAAATAGATTTATTAAATAATAAAATAGTAATCTATTTGATATTAGATAATCCAGCTATGCATTTCAAAAATGAACTAATAAAAAATATAAAAAATTCTATAAAAAGTATAAATATATTATATACAATATGTTTCAAAATAGAAATGAAATCAGAATCATCTATCAATATAAAACCTGTTATAAAAAATATAATAGCTATAGCTTCTGGAAAGGGTGGAGTAGGAAAATCTACAATAGCAACTAATATTGCTGTTTCTTTAAAAGAAATGGGATTTCATGTTGGATTATTAGATGCTGATATATATGGTCCTTCTATACCATTAATGTTTAATATTGAAAAAAAAAATATTAATACCATAACACATAAAAATGGTATCATAAATCCTATTATTAGTTATGGAGTAAAAATTTTATCTATAGGTTTTTTTTTAAAATATGGAGAAGCTATTGTTTGGAGAGGTCCAATGGTTACTAAAGTTTTGAGACAATTTATTCATGAAACTTATTGGGGAGAGTTAGATTTTTTAATTGTAGATTTACCACCAGGAACAGGTGATATTCATTTATCTATTTTGCAAGAAATTACATTACAAGGAATTGTTATAGTTAGTACATCTCAAAAAATAGCATTATCTGATGTAAATAGATCAGTTGGAATGTTTCGTATGAAATCTATTTATGTTCCAATTATTGGAATTATAGAAAATATGTCATTTTTTTTTACAAAAAAAGAAAAAGAAAAATACTATTTTTTTGGGAAAAATGGAGTAAAAAATTTTTCCAAAAAAAGTAATATATTCTTTCTTGGAGAAATACCTATGTTACAAGAAATACGAAAATATTCAGATTTAGGAATTCCTATTGTTTTAAAAAATGATATAATTAAAAATATGTTTATAAATATTACAAAAAATATCATCAATCAAATCAATCAATTGTACATAAAAAATTAATTATAAACAAAGTTTGATAAAGTCTTTTATTATTAATATTAAAAGAGATATAGATTTTTTATTTTCATGAAAAAATGTATTTTTATAATCTTCATGATTTTGAATATTATATTTAGATAATCCCATAACAATAATAGAAATGGCAAAAACTCGTAGATTCATACATCTAGCAGTTATTACGTCTTTTACTATATTCCTTCCAACACTATCTCCACCTATAGATTGTATCATAGCATATTCTGCATAAGTTTTATAATAAAAGTAGGGAAAAGCTACATAAACTCCTTTTTGTATAATTATGTTATGATTCATAGCTATATTTTCTGCAATTTCTAACATATTTTGATCATATGGCTTTGTTATTTCAAAAAATCTATTTTTTAGAAAATCATTAGGAATTTCTGGAAATAAATTTATATGATCTTTAATCAACATAACATCTCCCATTTTATAATTTGGGTTAACTCCTCCAGAAATATTAATCAATATTAATTTATCAATACCTATATTTTTACATAAAATAATAGTAAAATAGTTGATTCTATTATCTTTTTTTTCAGAAAAATGTTCTATTAAAAATACTACATTTTTACCTTCTATTTTACCAAATAAAAATTTTCCATATAATTTTTTTTTCGAAAAAATGGGTATTTCTTCATAAAAAATACATATAGGATTTTGAATTTCTTCTATCAATTTATCAAATTGATTTTCTAATAATAAAATTCCAAAATCAGGTTTTTCTTTAATTTTATTTTGTATGTATTTTTTTGATTTTTCTAAAATCATATTCATTGACATAAATTCAATTTTTCAATTTATACAGAATGTAATTTTTTCCTGAAAAATATTTTGATTTATTTTTTTTCATAGGGTTTATTTTTTATCGTATGATATTTACTTCTATTGATAAAGGAATATTAAATTTTTTTTTTATGTCTTTTGTTATTTTTTTTGATAAATAATATATATCTATTCCATTAGCTTTTCCATAGTTTACTAAAATAATAGGATGTTTATCATATACTCCTACATTTCCAATTTTTTTCCCTTTCCATCCTGCATTTTCAATTAATGAGCTAGCAGATAGTTTGATTTTATTATTAGAAATATTATATCCAATAATATCGGGATATTTATTTTTGATTTTTTGAAAATCAAAAATATTTACTGTAGGATTAATAAAAAAACTACCAGCATTTCCAATTTTTTTTGTATTTGGAATTTTACGATTTCTTATTTTAAAAAGAGCTTTACTGAAATCATGAATAGTCGGTTTTTTAATATTCATATTTTTTAATTCATTTTTAATTTCTACATAGGATGTATTCAATTTTTTATATTTTTTTAAAAAAAAATAAACAGATAAAATTATAAATTTATTTTTATTATGAGTATCCTTGAAAAAGGAATAACGATATTGAAATTTACATTCTTCACGTGTAAATTCTATTATTTTTTTATTATTTATTTCATATGCTTGTACTTTTAATAAAGTATCTTTTATTTCTACTCCATAAGCTCCAATATTTTGAATAGGCGCAGCTCCAACTGTTCCAGGAATAAATAATAAATTTTCTAATCCACTAAATCCTTTTTGTATGGTCCATTTAACAAATTCATTCCAATTTTCCCCAGCGTAAGCTTGAATAATAACTGTATAATTATTTTCATGTATTATTTTTTTACCTTTTATTCCTATTTTCATAACTAATCCTGGATAATAATTTTTTAAAAAAAGAATATTACTTCCATTTCCTAAGAAAAGTTTTGTAATAGATGGATATATATCAAAAATTTTTTTAATATCTTTGATACTTTTCACTTCTACAAAATAACGAGCATAAATATTTATTCCAAATGTATTCAATTTTTTGAGAGAAAAATTTTGTTTAATTAACATACGAATAATATTGTATAAATACATAAATACAATTTTGTGCGTAAATTGATTAAATTTATCCGTAAAAATATAAAATTGTTATTTTTTATGAAAAGAGGAGGAAATTTTTTTTGGGGTTTTTTGATAGGTACCATGGCTGGTTTAGTAATGGGAATTATGTTCATTCCAAGAAAAGAGGAAAAAATAAAAAATATACTAGGGGAAAAAAAAGAAGAATTAAAAGATAATTTTCAAGAAATTAGTAAAAAAATTGGTAAAAAAGTAGATCAAATAAAATCTAATTTTGAAAAAATGTGGAAAAAAAATAAAATAGATAAGGAAAAAATAGATCAAATAGAAGATGAATTAGGTACTTAAGTAGTTTTTTATTTTTTTATGTTCATTTTTATTAAAAATTTTATACATAAAAAATGGTGTATTTTAAAAGATGAAATTTTTCAAGTATTGATTTCCATCATAGGAGAAATTTTTTTGAATTTTTTTTTATTAATATTTTGTATTATTATATTTTTTTTAGGTAGTATTTCTTTATGTTTTTTTATTTCATTTTATTTGGGAAATTATGTAATTGGATTTGGACTTATAACTATTTTATATTTTTTGATCTTTTTTTTATTTTTTTTTTGTAGAAATATTTCACGGTTTTTTATAAAAAATTTATTAAAAAAATCTATTTTTAGAATTTTTGATAAAAATAAAAAAAATTAAAATTATTATTATTTACTATGAAAAAAGTAGAAATTGTTTATGGAATACATCCTTTAATAGAAGCTATTAAATCTAAAAAAATTATTAATAAACTTTTTTTTCAAAAAGGATTAAAACAAGGATCTAATGCTTATAAAAAATTAATAAATATTTCTAAAAAAGAAAATATTCCCATTCAAATAGTTTCAAAACAAAAATTTTTTCAATTAAAAAATAAAAATCATCAAGGAGTTTTTGCTTTACTTTCTCCTATAAAAACTTATCAAATAGAAGATTTACTTCCTATATTTTATGAAAGAAAAATAAATCCACTTTTGGTAATTTTAGATCGAATTACAGATGTAAGAAATTTTGGATCCATAATACGTACTTCTGCATGTGTTGGAGCAAATGCTATTATTATTCCAAAAAAATCGACAGCAATGATTGGATCTGATTCTATTAAAACTTCTTCAGGTGCTTTATTTAAAGTTCCAATATGTCAAGAAAAAAATATTCAAAATACTATAACGTTTTTAATAAATTATGGATTAAAAATTGTATCTGCTACGGAAAAATCCAATATATATTGGTATAATATTGATCTTTCAGGACCATTAGCTTTAATATTAGGAAATGAAGAAAAAGGTATTTCTCCAAAAAATTTAAAAATTTCCTGTGAAAAAATAAAAATTCCAGTAATAAAAGGAATTTCGTCTTTAAATGTATCTGTAGCATGTGGAATTATTTTATATGAAGTTTTACGACAAAGAAAATATAAGTCTAAAATTCATATTTAAATTGTTTTAAAAAACGAATATCATTATCAAAATAAATTCTAATATCTTTCATATGATAAATCATTAAAGTTAAACGCTCTATTCCCAATCCAAAAGCAAATCCATAATAAATTTCTGGGTCAATATTTACATTTTTTAAAACTTCTGGGTCTATCATTCCACAACCCATAATTTCTAACCATTTATTATTATAGGATATATCTACTTCAGCGCTAGGTTCTGTAAATGGGAAATAAGATGGACGAAATCTTATTTTTGCTTTTCCAAAAAGAGAAGTTATTAAATAATGAACCGTTTGTTTTAGATCGGAAAAGGAAACTTTTTTATCTATATAAAATCCTTCTGCTTGATGAAACATAAAATTGGAATGTGATGAAATCGTTTCATTTCTATATACTTTTCCTATAGATAGAACACGAAAAGGTGGACTATATTTTTTCATATATCGTATTTGTATAGATGAAGTATGTGTACGTAATAAAATATCTGGATTTTTATATAAAAAAAATGTATCCTGCATATCTCTAGATGGATGATAAATTGGAATATTTAAAGCAGTAAAGTTATGCCAATCATCCTCTATTTCTGGTCCGTCTACATAAGTAAATCCAATTTTTAGAAAAATATCTATTATTCTATTTTTCATAATAGATAACGGGTGTATTGATCCCAATTCTATAGATTTTCCAGGTATAGTAGGATCATATTTGAGTATTTTTTCATTTTGAATATTATTTTTTGATTTATAATGAAAGATTTTTTTTTGAACTTCTTTTTTTAATTCATTGATAATTATTCCATAATTTTTTCTTTTATAAATGGATATATCTTTTAATTCTTTAAATAATATTGTTATAATTCCTTTTTTTTTCCCTAATAATTTTCCTCTAAATGAATTTAAATCATCAGATGTTTTTATATGAAAATATTTAATATATTTTTTTATTTTATCTATTTTTTTATCCATATTTATTCAATAATATTTTCTTCGTTCATATAACGAATGATAGCTTTTTGAATTAAAAATAATTGTTTTTTTTGATTAAAAGGAATTTTGGATTTTAATATATAATGAGGCCATCCTTCCTTATCTTTTCCAAGAAAAGAATAATAACCAAAAGGTTCTAATATTCTACATATTGCAATATGTAGAATATTAATTTTATCTTCTTTATTTAAAGATCTATTTTTACCTTTACCAAGTTCTTGAATTCCTATTAAATAAATAATTCCAATAATATCAATTTGTCCTTCTATGGAAAAATGATTTTTTATATATGATATTACTTTATTCCAATTAATATGAAATTTTTGTATAAATTTTTTTTTCATATTTATAAATTATGTTAATATTAGATATAATCATTATTATTTTAGTTTTAAATGGAGGATATCATGGTTATAAAAAAGGTTTAATTTATCAATTTTTTGTATTCATGATATTTTTAATTTTTATTTATAAAGGAATTATTATATTTGATTTTATTAAAAAAATAAATGTAGTAGTAGTAAATAAAGAATCTTATTTTTTTATAATTTCTTCTATCATTATTTTTTTTCTTTCTATAATTTTTTTATCTTTTTTATCAAAAAAAATTATAGAATTAATTATGATAATTACATGGATGAAACCTATTGATAAATTCTTGGGTGGAATATTAGGCATGATTAAATATTTTTTTTGGATTTCAATATGTCTTTTTTTTCTAAAAGAAGTAAATAAAAAAATAAATATAATTCCTTATAGTTTTTTTCAAAATTCTTTTGAAAAAGAGTTTCAATTTTTTTTTTCTAAAAAAGGATACTTATTTTATAAATTGAAAGAATTATATTTTTATTTTCAAATTTTATTTTTAAAATGAGTTTTAAAAATAAAATTTTTTCGTTTTTATCAAAAAATGAATTTGAAAATTTAACATTGGATATATTTCATTACCAAATAAAATATAATAAAATTTATAAAAATTATCTTCAATCATTAAAAATTGATCCAATAGAAATAAAAAATATTTCTCAAATTCCTTTTTTACCTATTTCTTTTTTTAAAACACATTGTATTTGTCATAATACCAAAAGTATTCCAGATATAATTTTTACTAGTAGCGGAACAACAGGTATAAAAAAAAGTAAACATTATGTAGAAGATTTAAGTATTTATCTAAATAGTATTAAAAAAGGATTTGAATTTTTTTATGGTCCAATAGAAAAATTTAAATTTTTAGGACTTATTCCTACTGATAGAAATGATTCTTCTTTAATTTATATGGTAAAATATTTTATACAAAAGACCATTAAAAATGGAAGTCATTTTATTTCTTCTTCTTATTCTTATAAAAGAAAAAATATTATTTTTCCTGAAAAAAAAAATATTTTAATTTTTGGACTTAGTTTTTCTTTATTAGATTTTATAAAAAAAAATGTTGGTAACAGTAAAAGAAAAAATGAATATAAAAAAAACGTTATTATTATGGAGACAGGAGGAATGAAAGGTAAACGAAAAGAAATAATTAGAGAAGAATTACATAATATATTAAAAAAATTTTTTTTTGTCGATGAAATTCATTCGGAATATGGAATGACGGAATTGCTTTCTCAAGCATATGCAAAAAAAAACGGTATATTTCGATGTCCTCCTTGGATGAAAATATATATAAGAGATCCGGAAGATCCTTTTATTCATATAAATAATAATAAAATAGGAGGTATTGATATTATAGATTTATCTAATTATTTGTCTTGTCCTTTTATTTCAACAGAAGATTTAGGAAGAAAAATAAATGAAGAAGAATTCGAAGTCTTAGGAAGAATGGATTTTTCAGATATACGAGGATGTAATATAATGAACATTAAAATCTAAAAAATTATAAATGATGCATCTTTTTTTGATGATATATTTTTTTTATATAATAAAATAATATCTTTTATACTTTTTGTTATTTTTTTTGATTGTAAAAGAATATCTAACATTAATAATGTATTTTTTTTTCCATATTTTTGAGAAATAATTCCCATTACTTGTTGATTCATTTGTTCCTCTATTTTATTTAGAATTTTATTTTGTATTGTACAAGGAAATTGAATTTTTTGTAAATTTTTATTTATTGTTATTTTTTTAATAATGTGAAAATGTTCAATCATTAAATTTTCAAGAATTAATAAATTTTTTTTCTGTTTATATTTTAAAGGTGTATGACTATTTATTACATGAAATAATGTATGATTAGTAATAATATCTGATGATTCAATAATATCTTTAGTTTTGTTATATATATGTAAATAAATAATACCATAAGTAGTTTTACTGGTTTTTGTATTTCTAATCACTTGAATTAAAGTGTTTTGTATATTTTTAAAATTTTCTTTTAATTTTAAAAAAATATTTCTACTATATTGAAGAGTTTTAAAATTTTCTTGAGTAATTCCTTCTATACTACTTTTATACATTTCCTCTATATATTCAAGTATTGTTTTAAAAATATAAAATGTTTTATTTAAAGTTGTTTCTATAGGAATATTTACTATAATATCAAAAAATGGTTTTTCCTTTTGTCTTTTTTTTTGATGATATTTTTTATAACTTTTATAAAAAACAAATAAAATTAAAAAAATAAGAGAATATAAAGCCCATTCTTTAAAAAAGTATAAAAAAGAAGCAATTATTCCTGATATAATAAAAGCCATGAAACCTGTTAAAAACCATCCTCTTATAACTTTTAACACTCCTGAAATTCTATAAACAGCACTTTCTCTATCCCAAGCTCTATCTGAAAGAGAAGTCCCCATAGACACCATAAAAGTGACAAAAGTAGTAGATAATGGTAATTTTTTAACCGTTGCTATAGATATTAATATGCTAGATATAGTTAAATTAGCAGAAGCTCTAACTAAATCAAAAGCAATATTTTCTTTTTTTTGTATTTTTTTTTGCTTAAAATTTTTTTCTATTTTAACCAAAAATCTTTTTGGAAATAATTTAAAAAAACTTTTTCCAAAGTATAAAAAAAATCGAACAATTCCTCTAGAAAAAGAATTGGATAAAAATTTTTCTGATCCTTCATTTTGTCTACTTAAATTAATTTCTGTACTAGTTATGTTTTTTGTTTTTTTAGAAAACCAAAGAGTTATTATCATAATCATTCCTGCAATAATTAAAATAATAGATGGAACTTTCACATTTCCCGACAAACCTTTCATATTGAATTTTTCAGGAGGGGGGCTACCTGCTTTTATCCATATCTTATAAGATTGTATTCCAGCTATAGGGATTCCTATAAAGTTTACTAAATCATTTCCTGCAAAAGCCATAGCTAAAGAAAAAGTTCCATATAATACAACAAATTTTAATATATTATATCCTAAAGAAACAAATATTTTCGCTATAATTGTCCATGTTAAAAATAATATAATCAAAAAAATAAAAAAATTATGATGAATACATTTTATAAAATGTTGAATGAATAAGGAAAATCCTGTTAAATTATTATTAATAAAACCTTGAAATGTACTATGTAATCCTCTTATAATAAGAAAATAAGTCATACAACTTAATGAAATAGCCGTCCATATTACTCCTACATGTTTTAATTTATTTTCATATTCAAAACCAAATAAATAACGAATAAAATAGTGAATAAAAGAACCAGAAATAAAAGAAATTATAATAGATAAAAAAATACCTATACTAATAGTTAATGTTTTTTCTGTTTTAATGTATAAAGTTAAATGATGAAATGGCTCATTATTTAATGGAGAACTCATTTTAATGATTGCTATACTAAATGCTCCACCTAATAAACAAAAAACCATAGATACTGTAGTAGAAGTGGGTAATCCTAAAGTATTAAAAATATCCAATAATATAATATCAGATATCATAACAGCTAAAAAAATAAAAATAATATCTGAAAAATAAAAATAAGAAGGATCAAAAACCCCTTTTCTTGCTACTTCCATCATTCCGCTAGATAAAACCGCTCCTAATAAAATACCTAAACTAGCAAAAGACATAATTATTTTTCGAGATGCAACTTTAGATCCAATGGCAGAATTTAAAAAATTAACAGCATCATTAATTAATCCAACAATAAGATCAAATATAGATAATAAAAAAAGAACCACTATAATTGAGGAATAAAAAAATTTCATAATAATAAGAGGTATTATTGAATACACAAAAAAAAGAAAAAGTATATTATTTTTCAGGTTTATTTTTTTTATACATAAAAAATTATTTTTCTGATTTTACAATTTTTTTAAAGATTCTTTAATAAGATTTTCTACAGAAAATTCGGGATTTTCATTTAAAACATCATCCAAAACCTTTTTAGATTTTTTGATAGAAAATCCAAGTATAATCAAAGCGTTTAAAGCTTCTTCTTTTATTAAAAAAGGTGTTTTTTCCAAAAATTTTACATTTTTTCCTTTTTTAGGAAAAATGTCTTTAGTAAATTTATCTTTTAGTTCAATAATAATTCTTTGAGCAGTTTTGGTCCCAATTCCTTTTACTTGATTAAAACTTTTTATATCCTCTTTATATATAGATTTTTCTATTTCATATGGAGTTAGAGAAGATAATAACATGATAGCAGAATTTGGTCCTATTCCATTAACAGATATCAAATAAGAAAATATTTTTCTTTCTTTTTTTTCAAAAAAACCATACAAAACATGTTGATTTTCTTTTATAAAAAGATAAGTATAGATACATATATCTTTTTCTTTTTTTATTATTTTTAATAAAGAAGAATAAGTATATGATGAAATATGAATATAATATCCTACTCCATGACAATCTATTATTAAATAAGATTGATTTTTTTCTATTAATTTTCCTCTTAAATGTGTTATCACAGTATCATAAAAAAAAAGTCTAACAAATAGATAATAAATACTAATAAATTATTTTTTTCTAAAGAAAATTTGTATAGGGACTCCTATAAAATCAAAGTGATCACGAATTTTATTTTCAACAAATCTTTTATAAGATTCTTTTATATATTGAGGAAAATTAGAGAAAAAAATAAATACGGGCGTGCATAATGGCAGCTGAGTACAATATTTTATTTTTATCAATTTATTTTTTTTCTTAGAAGGAGGAGGGTTTTTTTTAAAAATTGGTAACATAATTTTATTTAAAATATTCGTTTTTAATCTATTTTTACGTGATTTTAAAATTTTATAAGCTATGGGTATAATATGATGTATTCCATATTTATTTTTTGCAGATATAAAAATAATAGGAACATTATCAAATGGAGATATTTTTTTTCGAATCAAAAATTCGTAATTCTTTTTTATCAAATAATTTTTATGATAAAATAAATCCCATTTGTTAATAAGAATTATAATACCTTTATTATTTTTTTTAATTAATCTAAAAATATTAATATCTTGTTTTTCCCATCCAATAGACGCATCTACCATTAAAAGACAAATATCAGTGTATTTGATTGTTTGTACCGTTTTCATAGAAGAATAATACTCAATATTTTCTATAATTTTTGATTTTTTTCTTATTCCTGGAGTATCAACTAAAATACATTCATATCCAAATTTTTTATAAAAAACATCAAGACTATCTCTAGTTGTACCAGAAATATTAGTTACAATATGATGATTTTTATTTAGAAAAGAGTTAATCAAAGTAGATTTTCCTACATTTGGACGTCCTATCACCGAAAAACGAGGAAGTAATTCTCTTTTGACGATTTTTTCTTTTTTAAAAAAGAAATTTTTTTTAAAAATTTCTATTAATTTATCTAATAATTCTCCCGTTCCACTACCATTTATAGCTGATATACAGTAATATTTTCCTAATCCTAAATGAAAAAAATCTGTATCTTCATTGTAAGATATTGATTTTACATTATCTACTTTATTCACTACTAATAAAGTATTTTTTTTAAATTTATTGAGTATTTTAGCTATTTTTATATCTGTTTCTAATATTCCAATTTTTATATCTACTAAAAATAAAATAACATCAGTTTCTTTGATAGATATCAAAATTTGATTTTTTATTTCTTTTTCCAGAATATCATTATTTGAAACTGAAAAATTAAAACCACCTGTATCTACCACAGAGAATTTTAATCCATTCCATTCTGAATTTCCAAAAATTCTATCTCTTGTAACTCCACTTTGAATATGAACAATAGCTTTTTTTCTTCCTACAAGACGATTAAATAAAGTAGATTTTCCTACATTTGGACGTCCTACGATAGATACGGTATAATTCATTTTAATAAATTATTCACAAAGGTAGAATTTTTTCATTAGATTCATTACTAGATTATTAGTCAAAGTGTATATTAATTACTAAAAAAAAATAATGCGTATAGATATTGTTAGCCTTTTTCCTGAAATTTTACATAGTCCTTTTTCCAATTCTATTATTAAAAAAGCAATCAATCAAGGATTGATTGATATTTATGTACATGATTTACGTAAATATGGAGTAGGGGAACGAAAAAAAGTAGATGATTATCCTTATGGAGGAGGATCTGGAATGGTTCTTAAAATAGAACCTGTATATCAATGTTTTTCAAAATTATTATCAGAACGATATTATGATGAAAAAATTTTTATGACTCCTGATGGAACCATTTTTTCACAAAAATATGCAAAAATTTTAACTGATAAAAAAAATATTATCATTCTTTGTGGACGTTACAAAGGGATTGATCAAAGAATTAGAGATCATTTGATTTCTCAAGAAATATCTATTGGAAAATATATTTTATCTGGAGGAGAACTAGCTGCGGCTGTAGTAGTAGAATCTGTAGTTCGATTATTACCTGGTGTCATAAAAAATAAAGATTCTATTATTACGGATTCTTTTCAAAAAGAATTTTTAATTGCTCCTCCTATTTATACTCGTCCCGCTATTTATAAAGGATGGTCTGTACCAAAAATCCTTTTATCTGGACATCATAAAAAAATAAAAGATTGGTTTTATAAAAAATCTATGCAACTTAAAAAAAAGTTAAACTTATAAAATATTTTTACTATAAATTAAACGTTTTATAATTTTTTCGATTTTATAAAAATTAAATTCTTTGATAACATTTTTCATCAAATTTCTAATTTTTTTATTACATAAATTTCCTATACTTCCTTCATGAGAATAAGAATTTTTGGTAAAGTATAAAGGTTGAAAACATCCTTTTTGTATATCTAAACCGACTTTTTGATAGGCTTCTCTAAAAGAATATCCTTTTTCAATAACAAGTTTATTAACTATTTCTACACTGAATAAATATTTATATTTATCTTTTTCTTCCTGAAGAATATTATTTTTCACTATAATATGATTCAACATATACTTAAACATAGAAAAACATTTTTTTATTTCTTCAAAAAGAGGAATAAATCTTTCTTTAATAATTTGAAAATCTCTATGATATCCAGAGCATAAATTAGAAGAAATTAAATAAATTTCATTTGGTAATGAAATCATTCTATTACATTTAGCTCGTATTATTTCAAATACATCTGGATTTTTTTTATGAGGCATAATACTAGATCCAGTAGTTAGATGATCAGGAAAACTAATAAAATTGAAATTTTGACTTAAGTATAAGCAAATATCTTGTGCCATTTTACTTAAAGTTCTTGCTAAAGAAGCAATAGATTCTGAAACTATTATTTCCATTTTACCACGTCCCATTTGAGCATATATTACATTATAATTTAAATTTTCAAATCCTAATAAATCCGTTGTCATTTTTCTATTTAAAGGTAAAGTAGAACCATAACCTGCCGCCGATCCTAAAGGATTTTTATTAACAATACGATATGCTGTGTGTATTAATAATAAATCATCTATTAAACTTTCAGCATATGCTGCAAACCAAAGTCCAAAAGAAGAAGGCATCGCTATTTGATAATGAGTATAACCAGGCATAAATGTATTTTTATGTTGTTCACTTAATTTTAATAAAAAATCAAAAAATGAATAAGTTATTAAAACGATTTCTTTGATTTCTGTACGAACAAAAAGTTTTAAATCAACCAATATTTGATCATTTCTTGATCTTCCACTATGTATTTTTTTACCTACTTCTCCTAAACGATTTATTAATAAAAATTCTATTTGAGAATGAATATCTTCTATTCCTTCATCCATTATAAAATTATTTTGTAATATTTCATTTACATAAATATGACGTAATTCATGAATTAAAATTTTAAAATCTTTTTTATTTAATAATCCAATACTTTTTAACATAATGATATGAGCGATAGTTCCTATAACATCATGCGGAGCTAAAAGTAAATCTATTTTAGAATCCTTTCCTGAAGTAAAATTTTCTATTTTTTTATTAAAACTTAAATTATTTTTTTTATCCCAAATTTTCACGAAAAAACATTTTTTTTATTCTATCTTTGATCGAATATCAAACTAAAAATTTTTTTTATTTATGTAAATAAAATAAGAAAAATTTCCAATAAAATTATTAATGGGTTATTTATGAGTAAAAAAAATACTAAAAATAATTATACAGCAGATAGTATTCAATCTCTTGAAGGTATCGAACATATCAGAATGAGACCTTCTATGTACATTGGAGATGTAGGAATTAGAGGATTACATCATTTAGTATATGAAGTAATAGATAATTCTGTTGATGAAGCTTTAGCAGGTTTCTGTAATAAAATATGGGTAAAAATTCACAAAAATGGATTTATTACTGTACTTGATAATGGTCGTGGAATTCCAATAGATATTCATAAAAAAGAAGGAAAATCGGCTCTTGAAGTTGTAATGACTAAAATTGGGGCAGGTGGTAAATTTGATAAAAATTCTTATAAAGTTTCGGGAGGATTACACGGAGTGGGAATTTCCTGTGTTAATGCTTTATCTCAAAAACTTATAGTTACAATTTATCGTAATAAAAAAATTTATCAACAAGAATATTTTAAAGGAACAGCCCTTTATCCTGTAAAATGTTTAGGAAAAACAGATATGCAAGGAACAAAAATTTATTATATTGCTGATCATTCTATTTTTCATTCTATTACATATAATTATAAAATTTTATCCGAAAGATTGAAAGAATTATCTTTTTTAAATAAAGGACTTTCTTTATTTTTAAAAGATGAAAGAGAGAATATTAAAGAATGTTTTTTTTCTAAAAATGGATTAAAAGAATATCTTCCTATTTTAGATAAAAATAAGGAATCTTTAACTAAAAATATCATTTTTATTGAAGGAGAAAAAGATAATACAATTGTAGAGGTGGCAATGCAATACAATACTTCTTTTAAAGAAAAAATTCATTCTTATGTTAATAATATCAATACTACTGAAGGAGGGACTCATCTTTCTGGATTTCGAAGAGCATTAACAAGAACGTTAAAAAAATATGTAGATGGTGATAGAATTTTATCCAATAAAGATAAAGTTGAGTTTACTGGAGATGATTTTAGGGAAGGAATTACAGCTATTATATCTGTTAGAGTAATGGATCCTCAATTTGAGGGACAAACTAAAACAAAATTAAGTAATCACGAAGTTGGAGGAATTGTAGATAAGATTGTAGGGGAAATGTTGAATAGTTATTTAGAAGAGCATCCTATTGATCGGAAAAAAATTATTGATAAAGTAATATTAGCAGCTAAAGCACGTCAAGCTGCTAGAAAAGCTCGTGAATTAATACAAAAAAAGAATCCTATTAATAGTATTTTACCTGGAAAATTAGCGGATTGTTCTTTTAATAATCCAAAAGATTGTGAAATTTATTTGGTTGAAGGAGATTCTGCGGGGGGTACTGCGAAACAAGGTAGAGATAGAAATTTTCAAGCTATTTTACCTTTACGAGGAAAAATATTAAATGTTGAAAAAGCTATGCAGCATAAAATATTTGAAAATGAAGAAATAAAAAATATATTTACATCTTTAGGAGTTTCTATTGAAATCGAAGAAAATAAAGAAATTTTAAATATAAAAAAACTGAGATACAATAAAATTATTATTATGACAGATGCTGATATAGATGGAAGTCATATTTCTACTTTAATTTTAACATTGTTCTTTCGTTATATGAAGCCATTAATAGAAAAAGGACACATTTATATTGCAACACCTCCACTTTATTTAATACAAAAAGGGAACCATTATCAATATGCTTGGAGCGATAAAGAAAGAGAAAATATTATCAATCAATTAGGAGTAAAAAAAAATATTAATATACAACGTTATAAAGGATTAGGAGAAATGAATGCAGAACAACTTTGGGAAACAACTATGAATCCAAAAAAAAGAACTTTAAGAAAAGTAAATATAGAAAATCATTCCGAAGCAGATAAAATATTTTCCATACTTATGGGAGATGAAGTACCACCACGTAGAAATTTTATAGAAAAAAATGCAATATATGCAAAAATAAATGTATAATTTTTAGTATTTTTTTATCATGAATTATATTCAATCAATCCTATTAGGGATTATTGAAGGAATTACAGAATTTTTACCTATTTCTTCTACAGGACATATGATTATTGTAGCTTCTATTATGGGAATATTAGAAGATAAAATAACAAGTTTATTCCTTATATCTGTTCAACTTGGAGCAGTATTATCAGTTGTTTTTTTATATAGAAAAAAATTTTTTTTTCAAAAATGGGATTTTTATATAAAAATTTTTGTATCTAATTTTCCTATAGGAATTTTAGGTTTTTTATATTCTCAAAAAACAAATTCTTTATTAAAAAATCCAGTTATTGTTGCTTTATCTCTTTTTATAGGAGGATTAATCATTTTAAAAGCAGAAAATTTTTATGAAAAAAATTATCATGGTAAAAAAAATAACAATATTACTTATTTAAAAGCTTTGATAATTGGATTATTTCAATGTGTATCTTTAATACCAGGAGTATCTAGGAGTGCTACTACCATTATAGCTTGTATATTACAAAATATTAATAGAAAAAAAGCTATTGAATTTTCTTTTTTTTTATCTGTTCCTATTATTGGAATTGCTACATGTAAAAAATTACATGAATATTATTTTCAATTAAATTCTTTTACATATCAAGATATAGAATTATTATTTTTAGGAAATATAGTATCTTTTATTACTGGAATAATAGCTGTTAAATATTTTATAAAATATTTAAAAAAAAATAATTTTAAATTATTTGGATACTATAGAATAATAATAGGTATTTTTTTTATTATTGTACATTATTTAATGAAAATGAAACCGATAAGAATATTTTGATAAAAAATTTATTAGAATTCCAAAATGGAAAAATTTTATTAATAGATAAACCTTGGGGATGGACTTCTTTTGAAGTAGTAAAAAAAATTAAAAGTTATATTATCACTAATACTACTAAAAAAAATACTACCAAAAAAGTAAATTTAAAAATAGGACACGCAGGAACTTTAGATCCTCTTGCTACAGGTTTATTAATTATTCTAACAGGAAAATATACTAAAAAAGTAAATGATATTCAAAATTGTAAAAAAACTTATACAGGTATTATAAAATTAGGTTGTGAAACCTTATCTTTTGATTCAGAAACAAAGGAATATAATTTTTCTTCTACTTTACATATCACTCCTCAATTTATTAGAAAAATATCTAAAAAATTTATTGGAGAAATTGATCAATTTCCTCCTTCTTTTTCTGCATTAAAAATAAAAGGTAAAAAATTCTATGAATATGCTAGAAAAGGAGAAAAAATAATTTCTATGAAATCAAGACGTGTAAAAATTTATCAATTTCATATTATAAAAATAGGAATACCATACATAAAATTTATTATAGAATGTGGAAAAGGAACTTATATTAGATCTTTTGCTCAAGATTTCGGAAAAGCACTTAAAAGCGGGGCTTATCTTCTTTCTTTAAGAAGAGAACGTATAGGAAATTTTTCTATAAAAAATAGTTTGAATAAAGAATTAGATTTTTTAAAAAAATTATAATTTCCATATTTTATTTCAAAATAATAATAATATTTTATATTTTATATTTTATATTTTTTATACCATATATGAAATTTTTTATTGCATTCTTCATCAGTTAAAACTCCTTTTTTTACTCCTTCTAATAAATGTTTTTTTAATAATACACCATTTTTAGAAAAAATAGATTTTACTGTATTTGTTGGTTGAGCCCCTTTCATCAACCATGATACAGCATTTTCCATTTTTAAAATAGTTAAAGGAGGATCCATATGAGGATTATAAGTTCCTAGTTTTTCAATAAATTTACCATCTCTTGGAGAACGAGAATCAGCTACAACTATATGATAAATAGGTTTATGTTTTTTTCCTATTCTTTTTAAACGTATTTTCACAGACATATATTTATGAATTTACAAAAAACCTTAATTTAGGCATAATTATAATGTTTTTGAAAAAAAAATGATATATATTTACACATAGACCCGTTGTGTAACGGTAGCACAGCAGATTTTGGTTCTGTTAGTTGGGGTTCGAGTCCCTACGGGTCTGTTACCAAACAGATGGTTTTTGATTGTATTTTTGAGATATATATTAGATATGTTGAATTTTACAAAATGAGTATTGGAATGAAAATAAAAAAAGAAAAAGTTTTATTAATAGCTTTTTTAAGTGTTTTAATATATGTATTGATCCATTTATTCAAATCTTTTTTAGGATTTGATAAATTTACTCTTTGTATGTTAAGATGTTTTGTCATATCTATTTTTATATTGTATGCTTTTCTAAAAAAAGATTTAACTACTTGGATTTTATTATCCATTATCATAGGAATAGAAATTGGATTAGATATACCAAAAATAGCTATAGAATTAAGATTTTTATCTCAAATCTTTTTAAGATTGATAAAAACTATTATTGCTCCAATATTATTTTCCACTTTAGTAGTTGGAATAGCAAGTCATTCTAATATTAAACAACTAGGAAGTATGGGATGGAAATCATTACTATATTTTGAAGTGGTTACAACTTTAGCTTTATTTATTGGTCTTATTGCTATTAATATATCTCAAGCTGGAGTTGGTATTGTAATGCCTTCTGGAATAACAGAACAACAATTGCCAAAAGTAGTAAGTAGATCTTGGCAAGATACTATTCTTCATGTATTTCCAGAAAATTTTATAAAATCTATATATCATGGAGATGTATTACCTATAGTGGTATTTTCTGTTATTTTCGGTATATCAATGGTTTTTTTAGAAGCAAAAAAAAGAGATCCTATATTATTATTTGCAGAAAGTCTTTCGGAAATAATGTTTAAATTCACTAAAATTATCATGTATTTTGCTCCTATAGGAGTAGGATCTGCTATAGCTTATACAGTAGGACATATGGGTTTAGATATTTTATATAATCTATTTCAGTTATTATTGACTCTTTATATTGCTTTAATGATTTTTTTGATAGTTGTTTTATTTCCTATTCTTTTATGGATTAAAGTTCCTTTAAAAGGTTTTATTAAAGCATTAACTGAACCTGTATCATTGGCATTTGCTACTACAAGTTCAGAATCTGCTTTACCTCTACTTATGGAAAATTTAGAGAAATTAGGTGTTCCAAGAAAAATTATTGCTTTTGTAATTCCTACAGGTTATAGTTTTAATTTGGATGGGACGACTCTTTATTTATCTTTAGCTACTGTTTTCGTAGCACAAGCATCTGGTATTCCTTTGAGTTTTAGTCAACAAATATTCATAGGATTGACATTAATTTTAACTAGTAAAGGAGTAGCAGGAGTTCCAAGAGCTTCTTTAGTTATTCTTTTAGCAACTGTCGCTTCTTTTGGATTACCAGCTTGGCCTATATTAGCTATTATAGGAATAGATGAATTAATGGATATGGCTAGAACCACTGTAAATGTAATAGGAAATGGATTAGCTAGTTGTGTTATAGCTCGTTCTGAAGGAGAATTCGACGACCAAAAAATGTTTGATTATATTCATAAAAATAAAAATGATTTATAATTGAAAATAAATTGTTTTGTTTATAAAAATAAAAAATATTCTATAGATAAAAATGGAGAAGTAACAAGAAAAAGTCATTCTAATATCGCTTTAATAAAATATTGGGGAAAACATAATAAAAAAATTCAAATTCCGTTAAATTCTTCTATTAGTTATTCACTAAAAAATATCTATACGGTAACACGATTAATTTATCATAAACATAAAAAAGAAAAAAAAAATTTTTCTATAAAAATTTTTTTTTCAGGAAAAGAAAAAACTAGTTTTCTTCCAAAGATATTTGATTTTTTTCATAGAATTTCATTTTATTGTTCTTATTTATTGGATTTTAATTTTATTATAGAAACCTATAATACTTTTCCACATAGTAGCGGAATAGCTTCTTCTGCTTCTTCCATGAGCGCTTTAGCATTATGTGTTATGGAAATAGAAAAAAAATTAGTTTCTTCTTTAGAAGAAGATTTTTTTTTAAAAAAAGCTTCTTTTTTAGCAAGATTAGGTTCAGGTAGTGCTTGTAGATCTATTTATCCTGGACTGGTTGTATGGGGCAATCATAAATCTATAAAAGGAAGTAACGATTTTTATGCTATTCCATATCCATATAAAATACATACAATTTTTACAAAATTGGTAAATACTATTTTAATTATAGATGAAAAACCCAAAAAGATTTTAAGTTCAAAAGGACATCTATTAATGAATAGCCATCTTTATGCTAAAGAAAGATTTAAATCTGCTAATAAAAATATGGATAGTCTTATATCCATATTAAAAATAGGAGATTTTCAAGAATTTGGAGAATTAATAGAACATGAAGCTTTAACACTTCATGCCATGATTATGACATCTCGTCCCTATTTTTTATGGATGAAACCAAATACTATAAATGTTATTCAATCTGTATGGGATTTTAGAAAAGAAAGTAAAAAAAATATTTATTTTACATTAGATGCAGGTGCAAATGTTCATCTGTTATACCCTATTGAAGAAAAAAAAATCATCCTAAAATGGATATACAGTGATCTTTTTTCTTTTTGTAAAAAAATTATAGAAAGTTTTTGTTATTAATTATAATATTTATATATATTATGATATTATTATGATATATGGTGGACGTAGCTCAGTTGGTTAGAGCATCAGATTGTGGTTCTGAGGGTCGCCGGTTCGAATCCGGTCGTCCACCCTACCCTTACCCTTACCTACCTATTTATTTTATATTTATACCTTTATTCTATATATATATAATATAATTTATTAAATTAATACTTTTTTAATTCTTGTGAAGGCTTCTATAATTTTTTCTTCTGAAGAAGCGTAAGAAATACGTAAACATTCATTATCACCAAAAGCACTTCCACTTACAGTAGCTACTTGAGCTTTATCAAGTAAAAATTCAGAAAAATCATCTGCATTTTTAATAATTTTACCATATAATTCTTTTCCAAAAAAATAGGATACTTTTGGAAAAATATAAAAAGCTCCATTTGGTTTATTAAATTGTACACCATCAATTTCTTTGATCATATCTAAAACTAGATTTCTCCTTTTTTTAAACTCTTTTATCATATATTCTATTTGATTAGGATCTTCTTTTAATGCTATTATAGCGGCTCTTTGTGCAATAGAATTTGCACAAGAAGTCATTTGTCCCTGTATCTTATCACAAGATTTAGCGATCCATTCTGGAGCTCCAATATATCCAATTCTCCATCCAGTCATGGAAAAAGATTTAGATAATCCATTTACTGTGATAACTTGATTATGAATATCAGGAAATATAGCAATACTAGTATGTTTTTTAGAATAACAAATATGTTCATAAATTTCATCAGAAAGAATCATAATTTTTGGATATTTTTTAAAAATATCTGCTAAATTTCTTAATTCTTGATAAGAATAAACACTTCCTGTAGGATTACAAGGAGTACTGAAAATAAATAATTTAGTTTTAGACGTTATTGCTTTTTCTAATTGATATGGATGAATCTTAAAATCATTTTTCATAGTTGTTGGTATTACGATAGGAGAAGATTCACAAAATTTTACCATCTGTAAATAACTAACCCAATAAGGAGCGGGAATAATAACTTCATCATTTGGATTCAATAAAGATAAAAGAACATTCATTATAGCTTGTTTTGCTCCAGTAGAAACTACAATTTGATAAGGTTCATATTTTAAATGATTATCACGATATAATTTTTTGCATATAACTTTTCTAAGTTCTAAATATCCGGATACAGGTGTATAATAATGATAACCTTCATCTATTGCTTTTTTAGCAGCATCTAAAATAAAATTAGGAGGTAAAAAATCTGGTTCTCCTAAACTTAGATTTATAACGTCATATCCTTTATTTTTTAATTCTCTTGCTTTAGATGACATAGCTATTGTTTGCGAATAAGATATATTCTGCAAACGATCAGACAATCTATTTTCCATAGATATTATTTTATTAATATTAAAATTTGAAATGATTACAAATCTAAATAAATTTGAATTTAAATAATGATAATAATGATAATATGGAATTAATTAAAAAATATTTTCCAAATTTATTGAATCAACAAATATATAAATTGTCTATTTTAAAAAATTTATATGCATATTGGAATACACATGTTAATCTAATTTCTAGAAATACATTTTACAATTTTTATCAACAACATGTTCTTTTTTCTTTAGGAATAGCTAAAGTATTTTCTTTTTTTCCGGGATCATATGTTATGGATTTAGGTACAGGTGGAGGATTTCCTGGAATTCCTTTATCCATAATTTTTCCTAATACAGAATTTATATTAGTGGATTCTATTCAAAAAAAAATTAAAATTATAGAAAAAATTATATATAATCTACATCTAAAAAATACATATACTATTTGTATACGTGCAGAAAAATTAGAAAATAAATTTGATTTTGTGGTTACTAGAGGTGTCAATAAAATTGATATTATACATAATTGGATAAAAAATAAATTTAAATACAAATCTAATTCAAAAATTAAAAATGGAGCTTTATATCTAAAAGGAGGAAATCTTGATGAAGAATTAAAAAAATTTCCTCATGCAATAGAATATCCTTTAAATCATTATTTTCATGAACCATTTTTTATGACTAAAAAAGTAATTTGGATTTCTAATATTTAGAAAAAATAATTAATAATGAATCCTAAAAAAATTTTTATAGAAAAAATAAAAAAAAAAGGAGGATGGGTTAATGCTCATGCTCACTTAGATAGAGCTTATACTTTAACAAAAAAAAATTTCAAATATTCTTATTTTTCTATTAAAAAAAAATGGTATCTGGTAGATGAAATGAAACGTTTAGCGACAGTAGATGATATTTATGTACGTATGGAAAAAGCATTAGAATATTTTTTAATACAAGGAACACAAGCTTTGTGCACATTTATTGATGTGGATGAAATTATTGAAGATCGTTCTTTAAAAGCAGCTAAAAAATTGAAAAATAATTATGAAAATTACATTCATATTCGTTTTGCAAATCAAGTTTTAAAAGGAGTGTTGAATAATGAATCAAAATATTGGTTCGATAAATCAATAGAATTTGTGGATATTATTGGAGGATTACCTGCTAAAGATTATGGAAGAGAAGATGAACATATAGATATTTTATTAAAAACAGCTAAAAAAAAAGGAAAAATCGTACATGTACATGTTGATCAATTTAATACTAGTAAAGAAAAAGAAACCGAAAAATTAGCAAAAAAAACGATTGAACATGGAATGCAAGGAAAGGTCGTAGCCATACATAGTATTTCTTTAGCTGCTCATTATAGAGAATATCGTTATGAAACATATAAATTGATGAAAAAAGCAGATTTAATGGTTATTTCTTGTCCTATTGCTTGGATTGATCATACAAGAAGTGAAAAATTGACTCCTAGCCATAATTCTATTACTCCAGTGGATGAAATGGTTCCTGAAGGAATTATCGTAGCTTTTGGAACAGATAATATTTGTGATATATACAAACCTTTTTCCGATGGAAATCTATGGATAGAATTACGTGTTATGTTAGAAGCATGTCATTATTATGATATAGATCATTTAGTAGAAATTGCTACAATAAATGGATTAAAAGTATTAGGATTAATATAATCAATCAATAAATAATTTATTTTTTTCCTCTTTTTTCGGGACGCATTTGTGGAAATAATAAAACTTCTTGAATAGAATATTTTTGAGTTAGTAACATTATTAAACGATCTATTCCAATTCCAATTCCTGCAGTAGGAGGCATTCCAAACTCTAAAGCACGTATAAAATCTTTATCAATTAACATTGATTCATCTTTTTGATTTTTTTCAGATAACTCCATTTGTTTCCGTAAACGATTAAGTTGATCTATAGGATCATTCAGTTCTGAATAAGCATTAGCTATTTCTTGTCCATTAATAATAAGTTCAAAACGTTCTGATAAATTTTTTTTATGACGATGTTTTTTCGTTAAAGGACTCATTTCTATTGGATAATCAATAATAAAAGTAGGATTAATGTAATTTTTTTCGCATTTTTCTTCAAAAATATTCTCAATAAGTTTAGCTTTACTCATTTTTACATTTTCTTCTATATACAATTTTTTACATACTTTTCTTAATTCATTTTCTTCCATATTTTCTAAATTAAATCCTGTATATTTTTTAATAGAATCTAATATAGGAATACGAGGAAAAGGAGTATGAAAATTAATATGATTATTTTCTTTTTTTTGAAATATATACCATATAGACTTCATTAATTTTTCTGTAAAATTCATCATCCAATAATAGTCTTTATAAGCAATATAAAGCTCTAATACAGTAAATTCTGGATTATGAATACGATCCATTCCCTCATTTCTAAAATTTCTAGAAAATTCATAAACACCGTGAAATCCACCAATTATAAGTCTTTTTAAATAAAGTTCATTAGCTATACGTAAATATAATGGAATACCTAATGTATTGTGATAAGTTTCAAAAGGTCGAGCTATAGCTCCTCCAGGAATAGATTGTAAAATAGGAGTATCTACTTCTATATAACCTTTTTTATCAAGGTAATTCCTTATTTTTTGTATGATACGAGTTCTTTTTAAAAAAATTTCTTTCACATGATCATTTACTATAAGATCTACATAACGCATACGATAACGTTGCTCTGTATTAGAAAAAGAATCATATATTTTTTTATTTTTTTTATCCACTTTTACTTGTGGTAGTGGTCGTATAGATTTTGCTAATAAAGTTAATTTATGAGCATATATAGTAATTTCATTCATTTTTGTTTTAAATAAAAAACCTTTTATTCCAATAATATCTCCTATATCTATAAGTTTCTTTAAAAAAATATTATAAGTATCCTCTTTTCCCATTTTATCTGATGATAAATGATTTTTAGAAAAATATACTTGTATACAATCCGTATGATCTTTTATTTCTCCAAATGAAGCTTTTCCTAAAAATCGAAAACGCATTAAACGTCCGGCAATACTAATAACTTTTTTTTCAATAAAATTTTTTTTTATATTATAAATAGGACTAGTAACATTATATTCATCTGATGGATAAGGATTTATTCCTAATAATTTAAGTTTATCTAGTTTTTGTATACGTATTATTTGTTGTTCTGATGGCATATATTCATTTATGTATGTATCAAAAATACCAAAAATGAATAAAATGAAGGTATATTTGTTTTTTTTTACATTATATTCCTTTTCTTAAAAAGAATAAACTATGACAAAAAAAATACTTTTTTTCGAAGATTTAGGAAAAAAAGAATATAAAGAAACTTGGAAATATCAGAAAAAATTATTTAATGATATTATTCAAAAAAAAGTAAATAATATTTTTTCTAAAAAAGCCGGATATTTTCTATTTGTAGAACACCATCATGTATATACTATAGGTAAAAATGGAAAAAAAGATAATCATTTGTTGGTTACATCAGATTTTTTAAAAAAAATAAATGCAACTTTTTATCAAACAGACCGAGGAGGAGATATAACTTACCATGGACCTGGACAATTGATAGGATATCCTATTTTAAATATGGATTATTTTTTTACGGATATACATAAATATCTTCGTCTTTTAGAAGAAGTTATTATCCATTTTTTGTGGAAAAATTATAAAATGAAAGGAGAACGAAAAAAAGGAAATACAGGAGTATGGTTTCATAATAAAAATGGAAAATCGAGAAAAATATGTGCGATAGGAATTAGAATGAGTCGTTGGGTTACTATGCACGGATTTTCTTTAAATATAAATACAGATTTACGGTATTTTGATTATATTATTCCTTGTGGAATTTATAATCAAGAAGTAACTTCTTTAAAAAAAGAATTAAAAAAAAATGATATATCTTTTCAAGAAGTAAAAAATATGGTAAAAAAATCTTTTCAAGAAATTTTTGAAGTAAAATTCATTTCTATGAAAAAATAGCTCATAAGCTCATAGTATATGAATAATTTATTTTATAGGTTCTGCTATCATAATTCCATCTTTATCTATTTTTTTTATAATTACATCTTGTAATGTATTAATATAAAATAAATTATATGAATTCAATGGAATCTTAATTCTAATATAATTTTCTGTATATCCATATATATATTTTTTATTTTTAGAATTTTTTTCAAATAAAACAGTTTTTTTTGTGTTAATTTGCCTGTTGCAAAAAAAACGATATTTTTTATTCGAAAGATTTCTCAAAATTTTATTACGTTGACATTGTATTTTTTTAGATACATGTTCCTGTATCAAAATAGATTTTGTATTCTCTCTAGGAGAATAGGTAAATATGTGTAAAGATGAAATTTCTAATTTTTTCAAAAAATGATAAGTTTCCAAAAAATGTTTATGTGTTTCTCCAGGAAAACCAACAATAACATCTGAACCTATATAAGCATCTGGTATGAAACTTCGTATTTTTTTTACTTTTTCTTGATAAATTTCTCGTTTATAACGTCTATGCATTTTTCCCAAAATATCGTTGCTACCAGATTGTAAAGGAATATGAAAATGAGGAACGAAATGTTTACTATTAGAAAAAAATTCAATATATTCATTTTTTAATAAATTAGGTTCTATAGAAGATAAACGTATTCTACCTTTTTCTGGTATTTTATCTATAGCTTGTATTAAATCAAAAAATGTATACAAACGACGATTTGTTCCATGTATTTTACCATAATCCCCAATATTAATACCTGTTAAAACTATTTCTTTCACACCGTTACTAAAAATAAACTTAATATTTTTTAATATATTTTCTATACTATCAGAACGAGAGGCTCCTCTTGCCATAGGAATAATGCAATAACTACATTTATAATCACATCCATCCTGTATTTTTAAAAAAGAACGAGTTCTATTTCCGATAGAGAACGATGGAAAATAAGTATTATTTGTCTTTATCTTGGAAAGAATTTTTGGATAAGATTTTTTTAAATATTTTATATTAATATAATCTATTATTTTAAATTTTTCATTATAACTTAAAACTAAATCTACTCCGACGATAGAAGAAACTTTTTTATAATTCAATTGAGCATAACATCCTATTGCTATAATAAAAGCTTGTGAATTTTGATTTATAGCAGAACGTACAATGCGATTAAACTCTAATTCTGCATTTTTTGTAACAGAACAACTATTAATTATATAAATATCTGCATAATTTTTGAAAGAAACATGTTGATAATATAAATTAGAAAATTTTCTTGCTATAGTAGAGGTCTCTGCATAATTTAATTTACAACCAATTGTATAAAATGCTACTTTTTTTTTTACCATTTATATTATATCCTAATTATATCCTATTATTTTAGGATCAGATAGATAATATTTAATATGAATATTCAATCTGATCCACTTTTTGATAATTTGTTAAGATGAAAAATAATCTATAATTCCACTATTACTAGCTTTCATAGATTTTTTTCCTTTATTCCAATTTGCAGGACAAACTTCTCCACTTATTTCATAATGTTGAATAGAATCTATCATACGAATAGCTTCATGTACATTTCTACCTAAAGGAAAATCATTAATTAAAATATGTCGTATAATACCTTCTTTATCTATTAAAAATAATCCTCTGTAAGCAATAAGTTCTCCCGTAGCCTTTAATCCTTCATTTTGATTACAAATCCAATCTCCAGATAAAACTCCATAATTATAAGATATAGTTTTATTACTATCAGAAACAATAGGGTAAGTTACACCATATATTCCACCTTTTTCTTTTGGAATCTGTAACCAAGCCCAATGAGATTGTTCTGTATCTGTAGATACAGCAATAATTTGTACATTTCTAATGTCAAAATCCTTTATTTTTTCTTGAAATGCATAAATTTCTGTTGGGCATACAAAAGTAAAATCTTTAGGATAGAAAAAAAGTAAAATATATTTTCTACCAAAAAATTGTTCTAAAGTAAAATTTTGTACAATATCTTTTCCATTTAATACCGCACTAGATGTAAAATTAGGGGCTTTTTTTGAAATTAATGTCTTCATTTTTCAAAAGTTTATATGAACGAATTTACCAAAAAAATTTGTATGGAAAAAAATAAAAAATTACACATATCTATGTAACTTTTTATATAGTTCATTTTTTATTTTTGTTAAAGATATAATTTTTTGTAGAAAAAATTTTCTATCATGATTTTTTTTTATATGATAATGAATCATTTCTTTTTTTATTAATTTTGAAATATATAAAGATCTATATATTAATAATATATCTATTACATATTGATAAATATGATCTTCGTTATAAAAAACTTTTATTCCTTTTTTATCCCATTTAGATAATGAATAAAATTTTTTATTTTCTTTATCATCAAATTCTATTTTATTCCACTTTAAAGTGTCTTTTTTGTTATGTTGTAAACAAATTTTATGAAAAATTTCTTGATTCTTATTTAAAGAAAAACGTAAATTCCAACATTTGAAAGCATGCAATATCTCTTCTAAAATTGTTGTACTGTATTTTTCTTTTTTTATTATTTTATTTCCATAATTTAAAATCAATTGAATTAATTTTTCTTCAATAATAAGAATAGTACTTTTTTTATCCTGAAAAACTTGATATTTTTGATAATTTTGATATTTATGAATTTTTTTTCCATTTTTTTTACTTATTTTTTCCAATTCATGAATTAGAATTTCTTGTCGAATTTGTAGAATTTTTGATGCTTCTTGTAAGTATAATTCTTTTTGAAGAATATTAGATATTTTTGAAATACTATTCAAAATGTTTAAAATAAAAAATGATTTTTTAATGGGATCCTCTTGATGAAATTTACCATATATTTTTTTTTTAAAAGAAACAAAATTATAAATATTTTTTGATAAAAAGTCTTTTAATTGAGATATAGAATACTTTTTAGAGATAGAATCTGGATCTTCTCCTTTAGAAATAAATAATATACGTAAATTCATTCCTTGTTCCAATATCATATTAATTACCCTTAAAGAAGCTTTAATTCCAGAACGATCTCCATCATAAAAAAGAATTATATTTTTTGTAAATTTTTTGATCAAAAGTATTTGATCAACAGTAAGTGAAATTCCAGAAGAAGATACCACATTTTTTATACCAGATTGATGTAAGGAAAGAACATCTGTATATCCTTCCACTAAATAACAAAGATTCTCTTTTAGGATATTTTTTTTAGCTTGGAATAATCCATATAAAATTTTACTTTTTTGAAAAATATCACTTTCTGATGAATTGATATATTTGGTAGAATAACATGAAGAAGAATAACTAGAATCAATATTTCTTCCACCAAAACCTATCACTCTTCCTGATAAATTATGTATTGGAAACATCACACGTTGACGAAAACAATCAAAGAAATTATTACAATATTTTTTTTTAGAAATAGTAAAACCAGATTTTTTTAAATCCCGTATTTGAAATCCTTTTTCTAAGGCTTTTTTCGTAAAAAAACTCCAAGAAAGAGGGGCATAACCTAACTCAAATTTATGAATGATTTTCATATTAAAACCTCTTTTTTGAATTAAATAATTGAATCCATTTTTCTGTCCCTCTTTAGTAAAAAACAATTGATTTATGAAAAATTTTTTTGCATAATCCTGTATCAGGTACAATTTTTCATGTTTTTCATGATTAATTTTATAGAATTTTTCTATATAATCAATTTTAATATTATATTTTTTAGCAAGATAATTTAATGATTCTACATAAGTAAAATGTTCATGTTCCATAAGAAAAGTAATAATATTACCACCTTTTCCAGAACTAAAATCTTTCCATATTTTTTTTATAGGTGAAACTATAAAAGAAGGAGTTCTCTCATGAGAGAATGGACTAAGTCCTCTATAATTTAATCCACTTTTTTTTAACTCTACAAAATCTCCAATAATATCTTCTATGCAAGAAATAGAAAGGATTTTTTTAATAGTTTCTTTAGAAATCATTATTACAAAATTTCATTCTACGAATAATTTTTTTAGGATTAGAATTAGAAAAAATAGTACTTCCTGATACCAATATATCTGCTCCATTTTTAAATAATAAAGAAGCATTTTCTAAATTAATTCCTCCATCTACTTCTATGAGAGCAGAAGAATTTTTTTTTAAGATCAAATCTTTAGTATCTTCTAATTTTTGAAATGTTTGTCTAATAAACTTTTGCCCACTAGAACCTGGATTAACACTCATTAATAAAACAAAATCTATATCTTTAATAAGATCTTTTAAAAGAAAAATTGGAGTATGTGGATTAACAGCTATACCTACCTTCATACCATATTTTTTAATAGAAAAAATAGTTTTATTTAAGTGAATGCAAGCTTCATAATGTATATGTAAATGATCAGCTCCACAATCTTTATATTGTTCAATATATCGTTCTGGTTGTAATATCATTAAATGAACATCAATAGGTTTATTTGCATATTTTTTTACATATTTCGTAAATAATGATCCAAAAGAAATATTAGATACAAAAGAGGAATCCATAATATCAATATGGAACCAATCTGCTTCACTTTCATTTAACATTTCTATTTCACGATATAAAAAAGCTAAATTTGATGCAAGCAAGGATGGAGCTATAATTTTTTTCATATTAGAAATTTTATAAAATTATAGTATAGATTCACTAATTCCAGTAGTAGAAAACCCTCCATCATGATACAAATTTTGCATTGTTACTTTTCTTGTTAAATCTGAAAAAAGTGTAATTATATAATTAGCACAATCTTGTGCAGAAGCATTTCCTAATGGAGACATTTTTTCGGAAAAAATAAAAAATTTATGAAACCCTTCTATGGATTTTGCGGATCTAGTAATACTAGGAGACTGTGATACAGTATTAACTCTTACCTTTTCCTTTATACCCCAATAATAACCAAAATTACGTGTAATACTTTCTAAATAAGATTTATAATCAGACATATCTCCATAAAATGGAAAACTTCGTTGAGAAGCAATATATGTTAGAGCAACAATAGAACCCCACTTATTCATCGCTTTTTTTTTCCAAGCAGTTTGCATTATCTTATGATAAGATACAGCTGATATTTCCCATCCTTTTCTTAAAAATTCATAATTTATAGATGTATAAGTTAATTTTTTTCGTATATTCATAGACATAGCGATAGAATGTAATAAAAAATCTATTTTTCCTCCAAAAAAATCTAATGTTTTTTCAAATAAAATATTAAGATCTTCTATAGAAGTAGCATCTGCCGGAATCACCATAGATTTAGTTTTATTAGATAACTCATGAATTTTACCAATTCTTAAAGAAGTTGGAGTATTAGTTAATACAAAAGATGCTTTTTCTTCATAAGCACGTTCTGCAACCTTCCAAGCAATAGAATTTTCATCTAATGCTCCAAATATAATTCCTTTTTTCCCTTTCAATAAATTGTAAGACATATATAATCAATTAAATAAAAATATCTATTTTTTTAATTTTATATTAAAAATGTCCTGTATAATAGTTAAATAATCTAACTTTTCCCACGTAAAAAGTTCTACTTCTTGTTTTTTTTTATTTCCTTCTATATCTAAAAAAGATTTAGAGACTTTCTTTGGAGTTTTTCCCATATGTCCATATACAGATGTTTCTTCATACATTGGTTGACGTAATTTTAATCTTTGTTCTATAGCATAAGGACATAAATCAAAAATTTTATTTATATTAAATGCAATTTTTTCATTATCAATCTTTGATTTTCCATATGTATTTACAAAAATACCAATTGGTTCTGAAATTCCTGCAGCATAAGAAATTTGTATCAATAATTCATCTGAAATTCCTGCAGCAACAATATTTTTAGCTATATGTCTAGCAGCATATGCTCCAGATCTATCCATTTTTGATGGGTCTTTTCCAGAAAAAGCTCCTCCTCCATGAGATCCTCTTCCTCCATAAGTATCTACTATAATCTTTCTTCCTGTTAATCCTGTATCTCCATGAGGACCTCCAATGACAAACTTTCCTGTAGAATTAATATAATATTTTGTTTTATTTGTAAATAATTTTTTTATATTTTTTAATTTTGTATTATTTTTTACTCTTGGAATTAAAATATTAATAACATCCTTAACGATACGCTTTTGCATTTTTTCTTTTGTATCAAATTCATCATGCTGAGTTGAAATAACAATAGCGTGAACATGCATTGGAACATTTTTTTCTGAATATTCTAAAGTTACTTGGGATTTTGCATCTGGACGTAAATAAGTCATTTTTTCTCCTTCTTTTCGAATCAAAGAAAGTTCCCTTAATATATAATGTGATATCTCCAATGTTAAAGGCATATAATTTTCCGTTTCTTTCACAGCATAACCAAAAACAATTCCTTGATCTCCAGCTCCTTGATATTCTTTTTTGGATTGTATAATACCATCAAATAAATCTAAAGATTGTTCTTGAATAGAAGAAATAATTCCACAAGAATCTGCATTAAATCTATATTCATTTTTAGTATATCCTATTTTTCTAAGTATATCACGTGATATTTTTTGAACATTAACCCAAATTTTAGAATTTACTTCTCCAGATAATATAATTTGTCCCGTGGTCACTAAAGTTTCTATAGCTACTTTTGCATTTGGATCATACGCTAAAAAATGATCTAATATAGAGTCCGATATTTGGTCTGAAATTTTATCAGGATGACCTTCTGAAACAGATTCGCTGGTAAATAAATAAGCCATTTTTTTAGTGACTAAGCTATTAAAATTATTAAAATTTTAATAAATTACCTAATTTTATTTTGAATTTTAATAGATTCTTGATGTAAAAGTTGAAAAATACCTTCAAGAAATTCTTCAGAAAGGCCTAAACTTTTTCCTAAAAAAATGGATTTTTCCATAATATTTTTCCATCTATTTGGTTGAATAATAGCTATATCTGATGATTTTTTTAAAGATCCTAATTTTTTAGAAATATTCATTCTTTCTGCTAAAATCGTAATAATATTTTCATCTAGTTCATCAATTATAATTCTTAAAGAATCTAAATCTATTTTATTTTTTTGATCACATTTTTTAACATATGTTAATTTTTTCAACATTTTTAAAAGCTTTTCCGGAGTAATTTGTTGTTGAGAATCACTCCAAGCATGATCAGGATTACAATGAGTTTCTATCATCAATCCTTCATATTGAAAATGATAAGCTTTTTGTGCTATATCAAAGATTCCTTCTTTATTACCACAAATATGTGAAGGATCACATATGATAGGTATTCTAGGAAGAATTTTCCTAAAATTTAATAAAATATTCCAATTAGGTTGATTACGATATTTAGGATTTTTATAAGTATAAAATCCACGATGAATCACTCCTAATTTTCTAATTCCTTTATTAAATAAACGTTCTAAAGCTCCTATCCATAATTCTATATCAGGATGAATTGGATTTTTCACCAAAATAATTTTATTATTTTCTCCTTCTAAAGCATCCGCTATTTTTTGAATAGTAAAAGGACTAGCTGTACTTCTAGCACCTATCCAAAGAACATCTATTTCGAAAGAAATAGCAAGTTTTACGTGTTCTTCATTAGCTACTTCTGTAGCTATCATAAATTCCGTATTTTTTTTTACTTTATGAAGCCATTCAAGTCCTTTTTTTCCAATTCCTTCAAAATTATTTGGTTTTGTTCTAGGTTTCCATATTCCTGCCCGAAATATTTGAACATAGGAAGAATTTAATCTATTAGCTGTTTCTAATATTTGTTGTTCACTTTCTGCACTGCAAGGACCAGATATAATTAAAGGTTTTTTTAATTTATCAATCCATGATCTATCTATATTATTATTCAATTTTTCCATCACAATACATTTAATTTACACATATTTTTTATCTTTTATATTGTTCGCATTTTTCATAAATTGATCTATTTTATGAAATTTTTTATTAATTAAATAATTACGAAATATTTCTAAATGATCAATATAAAAATCTATAGCTTCAATCATATTATTTCTATTAGAAATAAAAATAGGTAACCACGTTTCAGGTTTACTTTTCGCTAAACGTGTGGTTGAATCTAATCCACTTCCCATCATATTATTAAAAATTTGTTTTTCATTTTTAAATTTTTTTAAAACTGTACTAGCTAAAGCGAAGGAAACTACATGAGGTAAATGAGATATATAAGCAATATATAAATCATGTTCTTTAGAGGTCATATAAATCATTCGCATTTTCATAATAGAAAAGATTTTTTTGGCAATATATATTGCTCCTGGATCACTCAATTCAGAATCACAAATAATACATTTTTTTTTATAAAAAAGATCAGAATTAGCCGAAATAGGTCCAGAATTTTCTATTCCTGCAATAGGATGTGTTGCTACAAATCGACTTCTTTTTGGATGAGAAAAAACCCTATTACAAATATCATATTTGGTAGATCCAGTATCTAAAATTACTGTATCATTACTTATTTTATTAAGTAAAATTGGAAGTATTTTTTCTATTCCATCTACAGGTATAGATAAAATAATGACGGAAGATTGCATAATGAGATCTTGTAAAGGAATTATTTCATCTACAATTCCAAGTTTAACAGCATAAAAAGCATTTTCTTGATTCAAGTCTGTTCCTATAAATTTATCTCCAAAATTTGATTTTCTCAATCCTAAACCAATAGATCCACCTATTAAACCTAATCCTATAATTCCAATATTCATGAAAAAATTCTATTTTTTGCTTGTTTTAAAATTTCTACTGGACAACACATAGAAAATCTGACATATCCTTTTCCATTTTTTCCGAAAATACTACCAGGTGTAATAAATATGTGATATTTTTTGAGAAATTCATCAGACCATATATGATCATTTTTTTCCCCATCGATTATTTTTGCCCAAACAAATATTCCAGAACTTTCTTTTGTATATCTTAAATTAAGATAATCACATATTTTCCATATTATTTTTCTACGTTTAATATATTCTATATTAAGGTTATCAAACCATTTTAAATCATATTTCATCGCTTCTATAGCTCCAATTTGTATCGGATAATACATTCCAGAATCCATTTGACTTTTTACTTTTAGTATATTATTAATAAATTCTTTTTTTCCTATTATCATTCCAACACGCCATCCTGGCATATTATAACTTTTACTTAAAGAATTCAATTCTAAAGCTATATCTTTAGCTTCTTTTATATTAAAAATACTTAAAGGACGTTCATTATTCAATATAAAACTATAAGGATTATCATGAACGAGTAAAATACGGTTTTTTTTCGCAAAAAAAACAATTTCTTCCAACTTATTCAAAGTAATTTTTGCACCAGTAGGCATATGGGGATAATTAATCCACATAATCTTTACTTTCGTAATATTTTTCATTTTTTCTAAAAAATGAATATTGGGAATCCAATTTTCATCTTCACAAAGATTATAATAAATAATTTTTGCTTCTAAAAGATTAGATACAGATGAATAAGTAGGATATCCAGGATTTGGTATTAATACTTTATCACCTTTATCTAAATAAGACATACTTATATGCATAATTCCTTCTTTAGACCCCATTAATGGCAAAATCTCATTTGTAGAATCTACATTTACTTTATATACTTTTCTATACCAATTAGAAATTGCATCACGTAATTTTTCTATTCCAATATAACTTTGATAAGTATTCGCATATTTAAGTTCTGACGCCTTTTTCATTTTATGAATAACGCTTTTTGGCGGAAGTAAATCTGGATTACCAATTCCTAAATTAATGATTTTTTCGCCTTTTTTTTTCAGATTATTAATTTTCTTCATTTTTTCGGAAAAAAAGTATTCCGATACTGTATGCATTTTTTTTGCTACTAAAATCATTAGTCTTTAAGATTGAATTCTACCATTTTTATATTCTCCCATAATAGATAATTTATGAATACAAGGTATTTTTTGAATTTGTTTTTTCATCTTTTCATAAGATTTTATATTATTGAATATAATATCTACATAAAAGGAATACTCCCAAGGTCTTTGAATTATAGGAATAGATTGTATTTTAGTCATATTTATTCCAAGATTCGATATAATATTCAATACTTGAGACAAACTACCAGTAGTATGTAATATTTTAAACCTTAATGAAGCTTTATTAAAAGAATCATTTTCTTGTTTTTTACAATTTTTAATAATAAAAAATCTAGTAAAATTCCTTGTAATAGTCTGTATATTATTGGAAATGATTTCTAATCCATATTCTTTAGCAGCATTTTCAGATGCTATAGCAGCTATTCCTTTTTTTTTATATATAGAAATATATTTAGCAGCAGCAGCTGTATCTGAATATTCAGATATTTTTATAGAAGGATGTGCATATATAAATAATTCACATTGTAAAATAGCCATAGGATGAGAATAAATCTCTTTAATATCTCCTATATTTTGTCCTGGATAAGCCATCAAATGATGTTGTATAGGAACATATATTTCTCCTACTATTTTCAAATTATATTCAGATAAAAGACTGTAATTAGTTAATATTGTACCCGCTATGGTATTTTCTATAGCCATTACACCAATATCTACATTAGATTTTGCAACAGAAAAAGCTAATTCTCTAAAAGAAGAACACTCCATTAAGTTATAATTACATCCTTCAAAATATATGGAAACGGCTGCATGATGAAAACATCCTTTAACCCCTTGTATAGCTATTTTTTTCATGAAACTAAAGAAAGATTGAATTACTTGTAAAAGACGAAAGTTTCATTATCAATCAAGCGGAAAAATTTGAAACAAATATAATGAATTATTATATTTTATGCAATTTATTCTTTGAATTAAAAAAATAAAAATATTACATAAACATTAATTTTAATCAAAAATGAATTAATCACAAAAAAAGATTAAAACAGTTAACTTTATATTTTCATGTTCTACTATCTACTATTACTTATTATTTATTATGCAAAAAAAAAAATATTCTACAGGATGGAGAAATGAAAATAATACCCCTTCCCTTTCGGAAGTTTTTTCTTCCGTTTATGTTCCTAAAAAAAAAGGAATATGGAGAAAATTTTTTGCTTTTACTGGTCCAGGATTATTAATTGCTGTAGGATATATGGATCCAGGAAATTGGGCAACAGATATAGCTGGAGGTTCTAAATTTGGTTATATGCTTTTATCTGTTATTTTTATATCAAATTTTTTTGCCATTATTTTACAACATTTAGCTTTAAAATTAGGAATTGTTTGTGAAAGAGATTTAGCACAAGCTTGCAGAGATCATTATCCAAAATTTATTAATTTTATATTATGGATTTTATGTGAAATAGCCATTTCTGCTTGTGATTTAGCAGAAATTATTGGTTCTGTATTAGCCTTAAAACTACTTTTTGGAATTCCTATTACATGGGGTGTATTAATTACAGTTATTGATGTTTTTATCATTTTATTTTTTCAATATAAAGGTTTTAGATATATTGAAAGTGTGGTTGCCGCTTTAATATTTACTATTTTAATTTGTTTTAGTTTTGAAATAATTAGTTCTAAACCAGAAATTTTTTCTATATTAAAAGGTATTATTCCCAATATAGAAATAATTAAAAACTCGCATTCTTTTTATATATCCATAGGAATATTAGGTGCTACAGTAATGCCTCATAATTTATACCTTCATTCAAGCATTATACAAACTAGAGATTATCCACGTACTTTTGAAGGGAAAAAAATGGCGATAAAATATGCAACCATAGATAGTACCTTATCTTTATCCTTAGCATTTTTTATTAATGCAGCTATATTAATTATATCTGCATCTACTTTTCACAAAACAGGGCATACAGATGTAAAAGATATAATGGATGCACACAAACTTTTAACTCCTATACTTGGTAAATTATCTGGAGTTTTTTTTGCATTAGCTCTACTTGCATCTGGACAAAATTCTACATTAACTGGAACTTTAGCTGGACAAATAGTAATGGAAGGATTTATTAGTTTAAAATTTAAACCTTGGATAAGAAGATTAATAACAAGACTTATAGCTATTGTTCCAGCGATGATTGCTGCTATTGTTTATGGAGAAAAAGGAACATCTGAATTATTAATAATTAGTCAAATAATTTTATCAATACAATTAAGTTTTGCTATTATACCATTAGTTTGTTTCACCGGAGATTATAAAAAAATGGGACCATTTGTAAATGGACCTATTATAAAAATATCAGCTTGGTTTATTACTATCATAATTATAGTACTAAATTTATTTTTAATATATGACATTTTACTTTAATTAAAATTGAATTTTTTAAGAAGAAGATAATACTTCGAAAGTTAATGAAAATTCGCGTTTGTGATGCAATCGGATACTTACTTTATGTTTTCCTATTGTTTTAATAACTTTATTTCCAGGAATTCTAATAAATTTTTTATCTATAGAAATTCCTTCTTCATTTAATATTTTCATAATTTTTTGATTATTAATAGAACCAAAAAGTTTTCCTCCTTTTCCCACTTTAACTGGTATTTTAATAGTTAATTTTCTTAATTTATTTTCTATCTCTTTTGATTTTTCAATTAAAAAACTTTCCTTTTTAGATCTTTGCGTCAAAATTTCACGAATATTTTTTATAATTCCAGGTAATGCTAAAATAGCATATCCCTTAGGGATTAAATAATTTCTAGCATAACCAGGTTTTACATCCAACTCATCATATTGAAAACCTAAGTTTTCTACATCTTTTTTTAAAAGTATTTTCATTTTTATCTTATCTTAAATCATCTGTAACAAAAGGTAATAATCCAATATGCCTACATCTCTTAATAGATGCATTTAATTTATTTTGATTTTTTTGTAAAGTACCTGTAATACGACGTGGTAAAATTTTTCCTTGTGCATTTAAAAATTTAATTAAAAATGTAGGATCTTTATAATCTATATATTTAATATTTCTTTTTTCAAAATAACAATATTTTTTTTCTACTTTTGTTTCTATTTTAATAGGAGATAAATATCTTAAATCACTATCTCCTACCTGTTTTTGTTTTGTATTTTTCTGGGTTTCCTCTAATAACATATAATAACATAATTAATTATTCATCTTTTTTTAATAATTTTTTTCTCCTTATTTTTGCATATTCTATTCCATATTTATTTAATTTTATAGTTAAAAAACGTAAAATACGTTCATCTTGTTTTAATTTTAATTCTAAATCATCTATTAAATTAGATGGAAATAAAAATTCAAATAAATGATAACAACCACTTTGTTTCTTATGAATAGGATAAGCTAATTTTTTTAATCCCCAATGCTCCTGATAAACAATTTTTCCTTTTTTTTGAATAATATAATTTTCATATTCTTGAATTGTTTCTTTTGCTTGATCATCAGATAATATAGGAGTAATTATCATGATATTTTCATATTGTTTAAGCATTAAATTCTTTTTACTAAACTAAAATGTAAATCTATATTTTTATGTTCTTTTTTCAAAAAAAAAATATTCTAAATTATTGTATCTTTAATTTTATTTATTAATTTATTTATGCGTTGTATGCTTTTTTCTTTACCTAGCATTTTCAAAATCATAAAAATATCAATTCCTTTGAGAACTCCAACTAATGAAAAACGTAATAATTGAATGATTTCATGTCTTTTTTTATCTTTATCCTTATTTAAAAAGTATTTATAATTTACATCTGTAAATTTATTGATATGATATAACAATTTTTTTACATTCTCTAATTGAGAAATAGATTTTATATTACATATTTTTTGAAAAAAACTCTTTTCATAAGAAATAGGAGAAATAAAAAAATAAAAAGTATGTTCCCATATTTCATGAATAAAATGTATTCTATCAATTGTTAGATGAATAATTTCCCATAAATAATTTTTTTTATATTGAATAGAACGTTTTTGAAGTTCTTTACAAAGAAAGAAAAATATTTCTTCTTTTTTTTTATTCAAATATTTTTTATTAAACCAATTCGCTTTTTTTATATCAAAATAAACACCAGATTTATTTATTTTTTCTAAAGAAAACAAATTTATTAATTCTTGTAAAGAAAAAATTTCTTTTTTTCCTCCAGGATTCCATCCTAATAAAGCTAACATATTAACAAATGCCTCTGGAAAATAACCTAGTTCTCTATATCCTGGAATGATAATTTTAGTATCTGGAACTTTCCATTGAATAGGAAATATAGGAAAATTTAAGGTTTCTAAATTCCTTTTACTGATTTTACCTTTTCCATCTTTTCTTAAAATTAAAGGTAAATGTGCAAAATGAGGAGGGATCCACCCCAAAGACCTATATAATAATATATGAAATGCCATAGATGGTAACCATTCTTCTCCTCTTAAAACATGGGTTATTCTCATTAAATGATCATCTATAGTGTTAGCTAAATGATAAGTAGCTGATCCATCTGATTTTAATAATATTTTATCATCTAAATTATTGGTGTATGCTATGATATTTCCACGTATGATATCATACATATTAAATTTTTCTCCAGGTTGTATTTTAAATCGAATAACATAAGAAGAACAAGATTTTAACTTAGTATCTAATTGTTTTTCATTCATAGTTAAAGAATTATTCAATTCCATTCTATTTTTATAATTATAAGAAAAAGTTAATCCACAATCATTATATTTTTTTCTTTTTCTATCAAGATCTATATTTGTGTCAAACGCATAATAAGCGAACCCTTTTTTTAATAATTTATTTATATAAAAATGATAAATTTTTTGTCTTTTAGATTGATAATAAGGAGAATAAGGGCCTCCATATCCGACACCTTCATCAGGTTCTATCTCACACCATTTTAATGTTTCTATAATATAAGATTCAGAATTAGATATTAATCTTTTTTTATCAGTATCTTCGATTCTAAGAATAAATTTTCCTCCATATTTTTTAGCAAAAAGATAATTATATAATGCAGTTCTAACGCCACCTAAATGAAGTGGTCCTGTAGGACTAGGAGCAAAACGAACTCTTACAAAATTTTTTGACATAATTACTAAATATTATAATATTATTTTCCAATGCAAAATTTTGAAAAAATATTATTCAATATATCTTCACTTGTTACTTCTCCCGTAATCTCTCCTAAATAACGTAATGCTTCTTTAATATAAATAGAAACTAAATCTTCTGAAGATCCTTTTTTTAAAGCATCATAAGCTAATAAAACCTCTTTTAATGAAAGCTTTAAAGCTTCATAATGTCTACTTTGTGTAACAACTATTTTTTGTTTTTTTAATCTTTCAATAAATAAATAACTTAAAAAATCTAATATTTTTTGAACATCATTATGATTTTTTGCAGAAATTGCAAAAAAATAAGAAACTTTTAATTTAATATTTTCAATAAAATTATGATTATGTAAATGGGATATATCTGATTTATTTGCTATTACAAAAATATCTTTCAATGGATATTTTTTTTGAATTTTTTGAACATCATTAATAATTTTTTTATATTTTTTTATTTCTAAAAAATCAAAAATATATAATATAACTTGAGATTCTTTTATTTTATTCATTGTTTTTTCAACTCCCATCATTTCTATAGGATCTATAGTTTTTCTAATTCCTGCTGTATCAAAAAAATGAAAAATAATTCCATTTAAAATAATTTCTCCTTCTATACAATCTCTAGTAGTTCCTTCTATATGAGATATAATAGAACGGTCTTCTTGAATAACTTGATTAAAAAAAGTAGATTTTCCAACATTAGGTTCTCCAATAATAATCACATTAATTCCTTTTTTAATAGCATTTCCTAACGAAAAAGATTCAATTAAATCTTTTAAAGTATATTCTAATTTTTGTAAAAATGAAAAAAATTTTTTTCGATTCACAAATATCATATTTTCTTCAGAAAAATCTAATTCAAGTTCTAATAAAGATGCAAAATTTAACAATTTAATTCTTAATCCCTTAATTAAATTAGATAATTTTCCTTTAATATGTTGTAAAGAAATATCATGATAAACTTTATTTTCAGATAAAATAAGATCAGATATAGCTTCAGCTTGTGATAAATCTATTTTTTTATTTAAAAAAGCACGAAATGTAAATTCTCCAGGACGGGCTAAACGTATTCCTTTTCTAATTAACAATTGTAAAATTTTTTGTTGTATATAATAAGATCCATGACAAGAAATTTCTATCATATTTTCTCCAGTATAAGAAAAAGGAGATTTAAAAATAGAAATTAATACTTGATCTAATAAATCATTATTTTCTTCTATAATATACCCTAAATGAATAGTATGTGTCAATTGATTTTGTAATTTTTTTCTAGGTTTAATAGAAAAAAAAATATTTTCAACAATAGATATAGAATTTTTTCCAGAAATACGAATAACAGAAATAGCACTAGAACCAATAGGAGGAGTTGCTAAAGCAACAATTGTATCATCATCTAACATAATAAATTAATGATATAAATTAAATATTTTTTGTAAAAAAAAGTATTTTTTTAATTTACATAATTTCAATAAACTTTAATTTATGATATCTTTTGACAAATTTTATAGTTTATTTCAAAAAAATCTTCAAAATTTATATAAAAATTCTAAAGAAATAGAAAGTATCTTTTTTTTACTTATGACCCACATTTTTAAATGTGATAAAACAACTATTTTATTAAAATTAAGTAAAAAAGGAAAAATTCATTTTATAATTTATAAAAAATTAATCAAAAAATTATGGGAATTAAAAAAAAATAAACCCATTCAATATGTAATTGGAAAAGCATATTTTTTTGATATGGAATTTATAGTTAATAAAAATGTCTTTATTCCAAGACAAGAAACGGAAGAACTTGTATATTGGATTTTACAAGATAATAAAAATACGAAAAATAGTCAAATATTTGATATTGGAACAGGAAGTGGATGTATTAGTATTACATTAAAAAAGAAAAAACCAAAAATTGGACATATTTATGCAATAGATTTTTCTCAAAAAATTATTGATATAGCTCGTAAAAATGCAAAATTACATAATGTAAAAATTTCATTTAAAAAAGTAAATATTTTAAATAGTGATATTCCTATACAAAAAAAAATAAATAATAATTCTATTATAATAATTATTAGTAATCCTCCTTATATTAGAATATCTGAAAAAAAATTATTACATCCAAATATTATTCAATACGAACCTTTTCAATCTTTATTTGTTCCTGATAAGGATCCTTTAATTTTTTATAAAAAAATTTCTTTTTGGATTAAAAAAAAATTGACTGGAATTGTTTATGTTTATTTTGAAATAAACCAATTTATTTATTTAGATATTATTAAATTTTTAAAAAAAATAGGATTTTTTAATATAAAAATAAAAAAAGATTTTCATGGTTTTTTTAGAATGATTCGTGCAGTATATTATAAGAAAAAATAAGAAAAAAATAAAAGAAAATAAATAAAATAACAATTACATGGATCAAAAAAAAATAGAAAAAAAAATATACAAACTAAGAAAAGAATTATCAAAACTTAATTATAAATATTATAATTTAAATATTTCAAATATATCTGACTATCATTTTGATAAAAAATTAAAAGAATTATATTTTTTAGAAAAAAAATATCCTAAATTCTATGATCCAAATTCTCCAACATTAAAAATAGGATCAGAAATTCATAAACAATCTTATCCAGTTTTTTATCATAAATACAAAATGTATTCTCTTCAAAATACTTATTCAAAAAAAGAATTAATAATTTGGGAAAAAAAAATAAAAAAATTAATTCATACTTTATCCTTTGTGTGTGAACTAAAATATGATGGAGTATCTATTAATTTAATTTATAAAAACGGTTTTTTAATAAATGCAATTACTCGTGGTAATGGAGAAAAAGGAGAAGATGTTACCGAAAATATAAAAACTATAAAATACATTCCATTAAAATTAATAGGAAAAAATTATCCTGCATATATTGAAATACGTGGAGAAATTTTTTTTTTCTTAAAAAATTTTATAGAAATAAATAAAAAACGTATAAAAAATGGTCTTCCTCCTTATGCAAATCCAAGAAATACAGCTAGTGGAACACTAAATCTTCATAATTCTAAAGAAGTTCGTAAAAGAAATTTATTTTTTATTGCATTTCATGTTTTAGGAGAAAATTTACCTTTCCATACACAATATGAATCTCTACAATACATAAAAAATTGGGGGTTTAAAATTCCAGAAACAGCACGTTTTTGTAAAAATATGGAAGAAGTATTTCATTTTATAGATATTTATAGTTTAAATAAAGAAAAACTACCATTCCAAATTGATGGAATAGTTATTAAAGTAAATGAATATAAAAAACAATCCATTTTAGGATTCACAAATAAATACCCACGATGGGCTATCGCTTATAAATTTAGGGAAAAATCATATGAAACAAAACTATTAAACCTTTCCTTCCAAGTAGGAAGAACTGGAATAATTACTCCTGTAGCAAATGTAGTTCCTATATATATTTCTGGAACAAAAATAAAAAGAGTATCTCTTTATAATGAAAATTTTATCCAAAAAATTGGAATTCATTATGGAGATTACCTTTTATTAGAAAAAGGTGGTAATATAATTCCAAAAGTAATAAATATAAATATAAAAAAAAGATCTAATAAAACATTTCCTATACTTTTTTTAAAAAAATGTCCATCATGCAATAATTTTTTAACAAAAAAGAACGAATTATTTTATTGTACAAATAAAAATTGTTCTTCTCAAGAAATAGAAAAAATAAAACATTTTGTAAGCGAAAAAACTATGAATATTCAAAAAATTGGAAGTAAAATGATAAAAAAACTATACAAAAAAGGTTTTTTATGCAAAATTTATAATTTATATGAATTAAAAAAAGAAAAAATTATTCAAATAGATGGAATAAAAGAAAAATTAGCAGATAGTATTATAAATAATATAGAAAAATCTAAATATAATCACTTTTCTAAAGTATTATATGCCTTAGGTATTCCTCATGTAGGAGAATATATATCCAAAAAATTAACAGAAAATTTTTTGGATATATATTCTTTAATACATGCAAATTATGATCATTTAATTTCTATTTCAGGAATAGGAAAAAAAATTGCAAAAAGCATAATTCATTATTTTTCAATTTATGAAAATAAACATTTAATTAAAATGTTAATTCAATATGGATTACATTTTTCTAAACATTTTATAAATAAAAAATTTTCTTTTTTTGAAGGAAAATCTTTTGTATTTACAGGAAAAATATCTTGTATGACTCGTCATGAAGCAAAAAATATAGTAGAAAATTTAGGTGGTATCGTATATAATACTATCAATAATAAAATTAATTTTCTAGTAGTTGGAAAAAACTTTGGATCTAAATTAAAAAAAAGTATGGAAAAAAATCATATAAAAATTTTAACAGAAAATCTTTTTCTAGAAATTATTAAAAAATCAGAAAAAGATATTTAAAAATTTTAAACGATTTTTTAAAAAAAAATAGTCAGTATAGATGGTTTTGTTTTTCATATAGAAAACAGTATATTTAATTCTTATAGTGATGATGATTATCATATGAATTTATGCATCACAGAATTCATGCATCATTTAAGTAAGAAATCTATTTTTTTTATGTTACTAAAAAATATATTTACAGAATCTGGATTTGAATCTGAAGCTGAGTTCATACCATTAATGAGTCAAGATGAAGAAGATCAGCTATTAAAAGACGAAATTCCTAAACAATTATGTATCTTAACAGTCAGAAATATGGTTTTGTATTCCGGAATTGTTTTTCCAATTATAGCAGGAAAAAGTGGATCCATTCAATTGTTACAAGATGCTTATGGATTAGATAAAACAGTTGGAGTATTAACACAAAAAAATTCTGGTATTGAAAATCTCAGTGAAAAAGATTTGTATTCCATTGGAACAGTTGCTAAAATATTAAAATTATTAAAAATGCCTGATGGAAATACAACTGTTATTTTGCAGGGAAAAAGAAGATTTAAAGTGAATCGTTTTATTCAAAATGATCCCTATTTTAAAGCAGAAATTATAGCTTTAGAAGAAAATAAACCTTCCTGTAAGGATAAAGAATACCTTGCTTTGGTAGAATCTATAAAGGAAATTGCTATAAAAATTATTCAAGATAATCCTAATATTCCATCAGAAGCCAGTATTGCTATTAGGAATATAGAAAGTCCTTCTTTTTTAATAAATTTCGTAGCAGCAAATATGAATTTGGCTACTAGAGATAAACAAAAATTGTTAGAATACGATGATTTAAAAAAAAGGGCAATGGAAACATTGCGTTTTCTTAATGTAGAACATCAACAAATTAAATTAAAAAATGATATTCAATCTCGTGTTCGTAGTGACATGGATCAACAACAGAGAGAATATTTTTTGCATCAACAAATTAAAGCAATACAAGAAGAATTAGGAGATATTTCTTATGAAAAAGAAATTGATGAAATGCGTATTAAAGCGTCTAGAAAAAAATGGACAAAAGAAGCAAAAAAACAATTTGATAGAGAATTACTCAAAATGCAAAGAATTAATCCTCAAATGCCTGAATATACAGTACAGAGAAATTATCTAGAATTAATGATTGACCTTCCTTGGGGAAGGTATTCAAAAGATAGTTTTGATTTAGAATATGCACAAAAAATATTAGATAGAGATCATTATAGTCTAGAAAAAGTCAAAGAACGTATTATAGAATATTTAGCTGTCTTAAAATTAAGAGGAGATATGCGTTCTCCTATTTTATGCTTTTATGGACCACCTGGAGTAGGTAAAACTTCATTAGGAAGATCTATAGCTACTGCACTAAAAAGAAAATACGTACGTATTTCTTTAGGTGGATTACACGATGAATCTGAAATACGAGGACATAGAAGAACTTATATAGGGGCTATGCCTGGGCGTCTTTTGCAATCTATACGAAAAATAGGAACCTCCAATCCTGTTTTTGTCATAGATGAAATAGATAAAATGGGTTTAGGAACAAATGGAGATCCTTCTTCTGCTATGTTAGAAGTTTTAGATCCTGAACAAAATACTTCATTTTACGATAATTTTTTAGAAATGGGTTATGATTTATCAAAAGTATTGTTTATTGCTACAGCAAATTCACTATCTCATATACAACCAGCTCTTATAGATAGAATGGAGGTTATAGAAATGAATGGATATACAGTAGAAGAAAAAACACAAATTGTAAAAAAACATATACTTACTAAGCAACTCAAAGAAAATGGATTAAAAAAATCAGATTTAATACTTGGAACAAAACAAATAGAAAAAATTATTGAAAGTTATACAAGAGAATCTGGATTGAGAACTCTGGAAAAGCATATTGCTAAATTAGCACGTTATGTTGCCAAACATATTGCTATGAATAAAAAATATGTCAAACATTTAAGTATTGAAAAAATAGAAAATATTCTTGGAATTCCAAATGACCCTGATCGTTATGAAGAAAATAATGTTCCAGGTGTGGTCACAGGATTAGCTTGGACTAATTTTGGTGGAGATATTTTATATATTGAATCTATTTTATCAAAAGGAAAAGGTAATTTAAGTATTACTGGTAACTTAGGAGAAGTTATGAAAGAATCTGCTACGATCGCTTTACAATATATTAAAGCAAATTATAAAGAATTTAACATAAATCCTATAATGTTTGAAGAAAAAAATGTACATGTTCATGTTCCTGAGGGGGCGGTACCAAAAGATGGTCCATCTGCAGGAATAACAATGTTGACCTCTTTAGTTTCCAGTTTTACAAAAAGAAAATTAAAACCTCATTTAGCTATGACAGGAGAAATTACCCTAAGAGGAAAAGTTCTTTCTGTAGGAGGAATTAAAGAAAAAATTCTAGCAGCTAAACGTGCTAATATTAAAGAAATTATTCTTTCACAGGATAATAAAAAAGATGTAGAAGAAATTAAATCAGAACATTTAAAAGGATTAACCTTTGATTATGTTAGAAATATGAATGATGTAATTCATTTAGCTTTATTGTAAAAAAAATTTTACTTAACATGTTTTTTTGATTTTTTATTTATTAAAAATGAATGAATTAAAAAATATTAGTTCTCCAATTCATAGAGAACAATTAATTCAATTAGCAAAAAAATACGGAACTCCACTTTATATATACGATTCTTGCAAAATAAAAAAACAATATATAAAGATGAAAAATGCTTTTAGTAGAATTAAAAATTTAATAATTAATTATGCTTGTAAAGCAAATACTAATCTGAATATATTAAAATTTTTTCAAAAATTAGGAAGTGGATTAGATACCGTATCTATTCAGGAAGTAGAATTAGGATTAAAAGCTGGTTTTCATCCTAAAAAAATTATATTTACACCTAATTGTGTTTCTATTCAAGAAATAAAAAAAGCCGTTGGGTTTGGAGTTAGAATTAATTTAGATAATCTATCCATTTTAGAACAATTTGGAGAATATTATCCAAATTATTCTATAGGAATAAGAATAAATCCGCATATTATGGCAGGAGGAAATTCAAAAATTTCAGTAGGACATATTGATTCTAAATTTGGAATTTCTTATTATCAAATTCCTCATATGAAAAGAATTGTAAAAAATACAGGACTCAAAATAGAAGGATTTCATATGCATACAGGATCTGATATATCAGATATTAAATCTTTTTTAGAAGGAGCAAAAATATTGTTTCAAATAGCTATTGATTTTTCCAATATTGACTATATTGATTTTGGAAGTGGATTTAAAGTTCCATATAAAAAAAACGATATAAAAACGGATCTTACTGCTTTAAGTAATTCTTTAACGGAAAAATTTGAAGATTTTTGTAAAAATTACGGAAATAAAATTTCTTTGATTTTTGAACCAGGTAAATTTTTAGTTAGTGAATCTGGATATTTTTTAGTTCATGTAAATGTCATAAAACATACGATTTCAACTGTTTTTGCAGGAGTAGACTCAGGTTTTAATCATTTTATTCGTCCTATGTTTTATGATGCTTATCACTGTATTGAAAATATTTCTAATCCAAATGGTCGTTTTCGTTTTTACACGGTAGTGGGATATATTTGTGAATCGGATACTTTTGGTTTTAATAGAAAAATTCAAGAAATCCGTGAAGGTGATATTTTATGCATAAAAAATGCGGGAGCTTATTGTTTTTCTATGTCTTCTAATTATAATTCTCGTTATAGACCTTCTGAAGTTTTAATTTTTCATGGAAAAGATTTTCTTATAAGAAAAAGAGAAACAATGCAAGATCTTATGAATAATATAGTAGAAATACACATATAATAAATAATATATAGTGGAGAGATGGCAGAGCGGTTAATTGCGGCGGTCTTGAAAACCGTTGAGGGTTATACCTCCGGGGGTTCGAATCCCTCTCTCTCCGCAATAGTAAAATATACTTTTATGATAATATTTAATTAAATTTTATTTAGAATTTTTTTTTGTATTTATATTATTTTTTTCTAATTTTTTTATTTGTTTTTCAATGCTTTTATTAGTTATTTTTTTAAATAAAAATGTATTATCACCCAATAAATGTCCTGGACATAAAATTTTTTCTTTTATTTTATTCCAAAAAAAAGGTTTTATACGAAGTATATTTAATAATTTTTTTGCAGTATATGGAAGAAAAGGTTCTGATAATTGAGCTAACATTCCAACAATTTGTAAAGAAACATAAAGAATGGTTTTTATACGTTTTATTTCTTTTTTTTTCCAAGGTTCTTCTTCTGTTAAATATTTATTTCCTACTTTAGCTAAGTTCATAAAACATGCTAATGATTCTTTAAATTTAAATGATTCAATCAAATTACCTATATATTCTGGATAATTTTTTATTTTATTTAAAATATTTTGATCTTTTATAGATAAAATACTTGGATGAGGAACAATTCCATTATTATACTTTTTAACTAAAGTTAAACTCCTATTAACAAAATTTCCTAATATAGCAACCAACTCTGTATTATTTCTTCTTTGGAAATCTTTCCAATTAAAATTATTATCTTTTTTTTCTGGCATATTAGCAATGAGAATATAACGTAGGGTATCTTGTTGATTGGGAAAATCTTCTAAATATTCATGACCCCATACTGCCCATTTTTTAGAAGTAGATATTTTTTTATTTTCTAAATGAAGAAATTCATTAGCTAATATTTTATCCGGTAAAATATATCCACTATCATATGCTTTAAGTATGACTGGAAAAATAATGCAGTGAAAAACAATATTATCTTTTCCTATAAATTGAATTAATTTAGTTTTTTTATCTTTCCAATAAGGTTTCCAATCTATTTTTTTTTTCTTTGCCCATTCTATAGTAGACGAAATATATCCGATAGGAGCTTCAAACCATACATATAGTACTTTTCCTTTTTCTTGCAAAATAGGAACAGGAACTCCCCAAGTTAAATCTCTAGTAATAGCACGAGGTTTTAATCCTTTGTCTAACCAAGATTTTGCTTGTCCATATACATTAACTTTCCAATCTTTTTGATGATTAATTAAAATCCATTTTTCTAAGAATTTTTGATATTTATTTAAAGGAAAATACCAATGTTTGGTTTTTTTTAAAATAGGTAAACTACCACTTATGGTAGATTTTGGATGTATTAATTCTTCAGGAATTAATGAACTTCCACAATGTTCGCATTGATCTCCATAAGCTTCCTCTTTTTTACAATGTGGACATATACCGGATATATATCTATCTGCTAAAAATTGTTCATATTTTTTATCATAATATTGTTCAGATATTTTTTCAAAAATTTTTTTTTTTTCATGAAGTTTTTTGAAAAAAGAAGTAGACATTTTGTAATGAATTTTTGTAGAAGTTCTAGAATAATTATCAAATTTTATACCAAAATTATTAAAACAATTTTTAATCATTTTATGATACTTATTGACTATTTCTTGAGGAGTTTTTTTTTCTTTTTTAGCTTGCATAGCAATAGGAACTCCATGTTCATCCGATCCACATATAAAAATAACATCTATATTTTTTCGTCTCAGATAACGAACAAAAATATCTGCAGGAAAATAAACACCTGATAAATGACCAATATGAATTGGTCCATTTGCATATGGTAAAGCTGCAGTAACTGTATATTTATTTGATTTGTTCATGATATAATTATGAAATTTTTAATAAAATATGAATAATAATAAAAAATTATTTTTAATAGATGCATATCCATTGATATATCAAAGTTATTATGCTTATATAAATAATCCACTTTTTACTTATAAAGGTCTTAATACTTCTCCTATTATTAATTTTACAAAATTCTTAATAAAAATATTAAATGAGGAGAAACCATCTTATATGGCTATTATTTTTGATGATAGTCAAAAAATTTCTTTTAGAAAAAAAGAATATTATAAATATAAGGAACATAGGAAAAAAACACCAGAAGCTATTTACATAGCAATTCCTTATATTATAAAAATTTTAAAAACTTTTCAAATTTCTTTTTTTTATGCAAAAAATGGATATGAAGCAGATGATATGATTGGAACAATAGCAAAAAAAGCAGAAAATAAAGGATATATGATTTATATCATTACTTTGGATAAAGATTTTTTTCAATTAGTTACAAAAAATATTCAAGTTTATAGACCTCCTTTTAAAGGAAATCCAAAAAAAATATTCGGAATAAAGGAAATTCAAAAAAAATATGGAGTAAAATATCCAAAACAAATTATAGATTTATGGAGTATGATGGGAGATCCTTCTGATAACATACCAGGATTACCAGGAATAGGAGAAAAAAATGCAAAAAAATTTATTAAAAAATATGGTAATATTGAAAAATTACTCAATTCAACTCATGATCTTCATGGAAAAATGAAAATAAATATTGAAAAAAATAAAAATTTAGGTTTTTTATCCAAAAAATTAGTTACAATAGTAACTAATATTCCTTTTTTTTCTTTTTATGATGAAGAATTTTATGTTAAAAAACCAAATTGGAATTCTATTCAAAAAATATTCGTAGAACTTGAATTTATCAAATTATTAAAAAAAGCTCATCAATATTATTATAATTTTAAATAAAAAAAATTATTTTATTTTTTTTCTATAAAATTGATATTTTATTATATAATTCCAAACTTCTGTATGAAGCATAGGTTTTATATTTTTTCCTTTTTGAATAGATCTTCGAATAAAAGAAGAAGATATTTCAATAATTGGAGCTTTTTTTAAAAAAATTATATTTTTTTTTTTAAAAAAAGTATTGGAAAAATGACCAATTCTAGGATAAACTAAAATATTATATTTATTCAAAATAAATTTATAATTTTTCCATTTTTTGAAAGAAGAAAAAGAATCTTGTCCTAAGATAAGAGAAAATTTATTTTTAGGATATTTTTTTTCTATATTGTTCAATGTATGAATCGTATAAGAAGGATAATATCCATATTCTATATCTAGAACATTCATTTTTTCATAACCATAAATAGCTATTTGAACCATTTTAATTCTTTGTTCATAATCTAAAAGATTTTTTTTTTTAATGGATTTTGTGGAGAAACAACGAACCAAACATGATCTATATCTAAAAATTCTATTATATAATTTACAATAATTATATGTCCTAAATGTATGGGATTAAATGATCCAAAATAAAGTCCTATTTTCATATTAATATAAATGAAATAAAAATATCGAGAAAATATCTCGATATTTTTACACTATTTTACTATATATATTTTATTTTTTTAATATTTTTTTAATTTAAATCATTTTAATACGATAACTAAATCCTAAAGTTATAAAATGATTATTTTTATTTTCTGCTTTAATTGGATGATCTAAATTGTAATTAATTATTTGATTTTTATACAAAAAATAAAAACTAAGATCTTCATTTTTTCTTATAGGAATAAATTCTATACCTCCATAATAAGTATATGCTTTTTTGAATAATTTATTTCCTTCCAAAATATTATTAACTCCTTTTTTAGAAGTATTCATTTCATATACTCCTTTTGCAATTAAATTCCATTTTGGAATAAAATTGTATTTTAATTTTATTAAATAAATTCCATTTTTTAAAGGAACTATCTCTTTATAATCAGAATGACATGAACGTAATATGTTTGTTATATCACCATTTCTGTCTATATCTTCATCACTTAATATATAATCTGCTTCTATAGAAAAATATTTTAAATCTACTTTACTACCTAAAGCAAGTAATTTCCAAAATTTTTTATGTTCATTTTCTTGAAAAATAGAATATGACCATCTATTTTGTATTATTTTATGATTAAACAAACTCCAATTCCAATTCAAAGAATAACCTATAGGATTCTTTTCTTCTTTCTTATTTTCTTCTTTATAATATAAATTTTTTATACTATTTACAACTTGTAATTGTAATTCATGATTTTTTATTGGAATATAAATAAAATTTAATCCAATAGGATTCTCCTGATTTTTATATACATTTATATATTGATATGGTGATTCATATATCTTATTATAATATTCCATGCTTCCAAAAGAATAAGGTTGTTTTCCTATTAAAAAATATAGTTTATCATTCCACTTATATTTTAAATAAGCTAAATCAACTATTGTTTTATTTTTTATATCATTCAAATCATTCAATTTTTTTGCAAAATGATAACTAATTTTATCATTTGCCTTTCCTATAATTTCTAAATTTAAATAGTCTTCATAGAAACGAGATCCTTCAAAAGATTCTTTTTTTACAATAGAATGAATACTATTTCTAAAATCTAGAAATATGTTAAATTGAGAATTTTTATCTTTTTTTTGATTAATTATTCCTTCATCAGCGTAACTATAATTGATATTATGAAAAGGATAAAAAAATCCTAAAAAAAGAACAAAAAAAATCATTTTTATTTTTTTCATTTTTTTAATTTATTATTATTATATAATTATTATATAATATAATAAATTTTCCAGTATAAAAAACTTTTAAATAATTAAAAAATATTTAATAAAATAAAATGTATAAAAATTTTTTAAATACTAAAAAAAAAAGAAAAAATCAAAAAAAAACTCCTAAAATATTTTTAGGATTTTTTTTATTGATGAGTAGCCTTTTTTTATTATTAAGTTTTTTTTCTTTTCTTTTTCATTGGGAAAATGATCAAAGCCAGTTATCAAAATTTTTTGATAAAGAAATTATAGCAGAAAACTTACTTGGAAAAATAGGAGCTTTTATCTCTCATGTTTTTATTTTCTGTGGAATAGGAATTAGTGCTTTATTTATTCCTATAATATTATTTATCACTGGTTTTAAAATTTTTTTTCAAAAAAAATTATTCAACAATTTTTATAAATCAACAATATATAAATTTATATTTTTTAGTATATGGTTACCAATAACTTTTTATATTATTGTTCCTTATCAAGGAATATTTAGTGGAGTTATTGGATTTGAAATAGGAAAATTATTGATACATTTATTTGGAAAAATAGGATCATATATACTTCTTTTTACAAATATTATTTTTTACTTTATCATTATTTTTCGTATTACAAATACAAATGAAATGCAAAAAAAAATACAATATTACGAAGAAATAGACATTTTAAAATTTTTTCATTTATTTATTAATATAAAAAACATTATTAATAAACTATTCAAATTAAATAAAATTAAAAATAATCAATGTCATTTGAATAATAAAAAAAATAAAAATATTCTATATTCTATTTTTTCTTCTAAGAATTCTAAAAAGAATTGTTCTTCCTATTCTATATCAAATAATAACAATAATCTAGATATAGATTCTAATAAAAAAAAAATAATACAAGTTCTTAATTATTATAAAATAGAAATATATCAAATTAAATCCATAATAGGACCTACTTTTAGTTTATATGAAATATATCCTAAGGTAGGAACAAGAATTTCAAAAATAAAAAATTTAAAAAATGAAATAGCCTTAAATTTATCTGCTATATCCATAAGAATTATAGCTCCCATTCCTGGAAAAGGATCTATTGGAATAGAAATTCCAAACTATAATCGTCATACTGTTTATATGAAAGACATTATTTTTTCAGAAGAAAGCAAAAAAAAAAGTTATCAAATGGAATTACCTATTATTTTAGGAAAAAATGTATTTAATAAAATTTTTATTATAGATTTGGTAAAAATGCCTCATTTACTAATAGCAGGATCAACTGGACAAGGAAAATCTGTTATATTAAATATTATTATTATTTTTTTATTATATAAAAAAAATCCAGAAAATATAAAATTTGTTTTAATTGATCCAAAAAAAGTAGAATTATCTATATATAGAAAAATTTCAAAATCTTATTTTGCTACTATTCCTAATTCTATAGAACCTATAATAACAGATTTACATAAAATAAAAAATATATTAAACTCTTTATGTAAAGAAATGGATAATAGATATGCTATTTTAGAAAAAAATAAAGTTAGAAATATTCAAGAATACAATAATATAAAACATAATAAAAAATATCATTTACCTTATATAATTTTAATTATTGATGAATTTGCTGATTTAATTTTTTCTTTTCGTCAAAATAAACAAATAGAAACATATATAACTCGGTTAGCACAAATTGCTCGTGCTGTAGGAATTCATTTAATTATAGCAACACAACGTCCATCAGTTGATGTAATTACCGGATTAATTAAATCAAATTTTACTGCAAGAATTGCATTTAGAGTAAGTTCTAAAATAGATTCTAGAACAATATTAGATTGTACGGGAGCAGAAAAATTAATAGGAAAAGGAGATCTACTATTTTCTAATAAAAATGAATTAATACGGTTACAATCTCCCTTCATCGATTTGCAAGATATTAAAAAAATAGTTAATTATTATAAATATAATGATAAAAAAAACGAATATTTTTTATTACCAAAACCAGATTAAGTAAAATGTTATTTTTATTATTAAAAATATTATGATTCCAATCAAAAAACTTGATTTATATATTCTTCGTTTATTTATAGCTCCTTTTTTTATTATTTTTTTTACAATATTTATTGTTTTTATGATTCAATTTTTTTGGAGTCAAATCGATGAATTATCTGGTAAAAATATTAATATTTTAATAATTATAAAATTTATATTTTATTTTGGTATATCTATTATTCCATTAGTTACTCCTATATCATTATTATTAACTTCTCTCATAACATACGGTAATTTTTCAGAAACTCAAGAGTTAACTGCTATAAAATCTTCTGGAATATCTCTTTTTCGTATAATGAAACCTATTTTAGGTTTTACCTGTATTTTATCAATTTTATTATATTTATTTTCAGATTTAGTCATTCCAAAAGCAAAAATAAAAGCTAAAAAATTAGGATATAAAATTTCATTAACTCATCCATATTTTAAATTAAAAGAAGGAATTTTTGTAAATTTATTACCAAATTTTTTCATAAAAATAGACAATAAATCGAAAAATAATCAAGAACTACATAATGTATTTATTTTTTTTTATGATAAAAATTTATTAGTAAATACTATTCTTTCTAAGAAAGGATTCTTTATTATAAATAAAGATAAATATGAATCCATTCAATTTAAATTAATGAATGGTATTTTATATAGTGAAAATAAAAATGAAAAAAAAGGACAATATTCTTATCAAATTGTACAATTTGATACTTTAATTCAAAATTTTAAAATTCCTTCTTATGAAGATTATGAAAAAATAAAAAATTTAGATGATTATGACTCCTATGATACAAAAACTCTGATGAAAAAAATTAAATTTTTAAAAAAAGAAAAAAATATCTATCATTTAATAAAATTACAATTAGAATTGCAAAAAAAATTTACATTTCCAGTAACATGTATTATTATGTTTTTAATTGGAGCTCCATTAGGTGCTTTTATTAGAAAAGGAGGAATAGGGGTGCCTACTATTGTAGCATTAATTATATTTATTATTTACTATACTTTGCTAACTATAACTCAAAATAAAGTAGAAAAAAATGAAATAGATCCATGGATAGGAGCATGGATTCCTAATTGTATTTTTTTTCCAATAAGTATATGGATGACTTATAAAACTGTAATGGATGATTTTTATATTTTTTAAATATAAAAAAAAAAATCAAATATCAAATATATATAAATATGGTTTTTGATTCAAATAAAAATTTGAATAATATTGAAGAATCCATTCAAGATATAAAAAGTGGAAAAATTATTATTGTAGTAGATGATAAAAATCGTGAAAATGAAGGAGATTTTATAGTAGCAGCTGAAAAAATAACTCCTAAAATTGTAAATTTTCTAATTACTCATGGAAGAGGACTCGTTTGTGTATCTCTAACAGAAGAAAAATGTAATCAATTAGAACTTCAAATGATGGTAAAAAATAACACAGACCCTAGAAAAACCGCTTTTACTGTATCCGTTGATTTACGAGGATATGGAGTTAGTACTGGTATTTCCGTTTCAGATAGAGCAAAAACTATTTTTGCATTAGTTAATAAAGTAAAACCAGAAGAATTTAATAAACCAGGTCATATATTTCCTCTTTGCGCAAAAAAAGGAGGTATCTTAGAAAGACCTGGTCATACAGAAGCAGCTATTGATATAACTAAAATGGCTGGATGTAAACCTGGAGGGGTTATGGTAGAAATTTTGAATAAAAATGGATCTATGGCACGTTTACCCCAGTTAATTCATATTGCTAAAAAATTTAATATGAAAATTATATCTATAGAAGATCTTATAAAATATAAAATCCAAAATAAAAATTAAACTATATACATTTTACATAATGCGGTCTGGACGGGATTTGAACCCGCGACCCCATGCGTGACAGGCATGTATTCTAACCAACTGAACTACCAGACCAATTAAATGAATTATTGAACAATTAAAGCATCTAATTTTTTTCTAATTTCATCTTTAGATGCAATTCCAATATGAATATCTTTTTTTTCTCCATTTTTAAAAAAAATCATAGTAGGAATACTACGTATTCCATATTTAGAAGAATTTTTTGGATTATTATCCACGTTGAATTTAAAAATTAATGCTTTATCATTATATTCAGAAAATATGTCTTCTAATAAAATAGATAATGATTGACATGGAGCACACCATGGAGCCCAAAAATCTACTAAAATAGGTTTATCTTTATACAATTTATTAACGAACTTTTCAAAGTTATCATCGTTTATTTCTTGTAACATATTTTTTTTTTTTAAGGACATAACAAATTTACCTTTTTTGTTTTAAATTTAAAAGTAAAAATCTTTTAACAAACATATATAAATATCTATTCCTTCCATTACTTCTGAAATAAAAATATACTCATTAGGAGTATGAGAACGAACACTATCTCCAACTCCCATTTTAATTGTTGGAAAAGGCATAATGCTTTGGTCAGAAAGGGTAGGAGATCCATATGTTTTTCTTCCCATTAATTTAGCTTTTAAAACAATAGGATGCATAGGATTGATGAAAGAAGAATTTAAATAATAAGAACGAAGTTTTATTTTAGAAAAAATTTTATTTTGTATAATATCAATTAATTCATCATTTTTATATAACTCATTTGTTCTTATATCTACTACAAAGGAACAAAAATCAGGAATAACATTATGTTGGATTCCTCCTTGAATTTGAGTAATATTTAAAGTAATAGGACCTAATAATTCTGATTTTTTATCAAAAGATAACTTTTTTAAAATTTCTATATCTTTTATTGCTTTATAAATAGCATTAATACCTATATCTCTTGCAGAATGTCCTGTTTTTCCTTCAGCTATGCAATCTAATATCATTAACCCTTTTTCAGCAATAGCTACTTGCATTTTTGTTGGTTCACCTACAATTCCTAAATCAATATCTCCTAATTCAGATAAAATGGATCTAATTCCTAAAGATCCGGATATTTCTTCTTCTGCAGTAATTGAAAGAATTAATCTGTAAGGTAATTTATCTAAATTACTTAAATATATAAAAGTAGATATTAATGAAACAACGGAAGCTCCAGCATCATTACTTCCTAATCCTATAAGTTTATTTTCTTTTTTTTTAGCATAAAAAGGATTTGTTATCCAATTTTTTCCTGGTTTTACCGTATCATGATGAGAATTTAATAATATAGTTCGTATATTTTTTTTTTTCAAAAAATTATTATTTTCAGTCCATATATTATTAAATTTTCTTTTAACATGAAATCCATATTTATGAAGATAATTTTCTATAATAAAAGATACTTTATTTTCTTGTTTGGATATAGAAGGAGTATTAATTAGTTGTATCAGAAGTTTTATAGCTTCTTTTTTCAAAATTTTCAAAAAATTAACTATGGACATATAATAGTCTTATTGTTCATATCATTTAAATAATTAGGTAATCCTATGCTTACCTTAGTGACTCCATTTTTTAATGCAAAAAAAGCATTTTCTAATTTAGGAATCATTCCATTTTTTATGGAATGATTTTTTTTCATTTTTTGAAATAAATTAAAATTTATTTTTTTATAATAAGATTTAGAATCTTGTATATCTCGTAAAACTCCTTTTTTTTCAAAACAAAAATGTAATTCTATTTCAGAATTTTTTTCCCTAGATAAGGATATTGCCATATAAGTTGCTATAGTATCTGCATTTGTATTTAATAAATTTCCTGTTCCATCATGAGTAATAGAACAAAATACAGGAATTATATTATTTGTTAATAAAAATTTTATTAAACGTATATTAATACTTTTACCATTTAAATCCCCTACATATCCATAATCAATTTTTTTATTTTTTCGTAAATTCGATTGAATACAATTTCCATCTGCACCAGATAAACCAAAAGCATTACAATTATAAGATTGTAATATAGCTACAATATTTTTATTAATCATTCCTGCATAAGTCATAATAACTATATCCAAAGTATCTTTATCTGTAATTCTTCTTCCTTCTATAATTTTTTGAGAAATTCCCATTTTATTTGAAATAATATCTGCTTTTTTACCTCCTCCATGAATCAATATTTTATTTCCTTTTAATTGACAAAAAGATTTCAAAGAAAAATTAAGAATATTTTGGTCATTAATTAAATGACCTCCAATTTTTACTATATGTATTTTCATTATAAAGACTGTAGAATTTTTAAAAAAATTATTTGTGAAGCAAAAATTCTATTTTCTGCTTGTTGCAATACAATAGAATTTTTGCTATCTAAAACAGCATCTTCCACCACAATATTTCTCCTAACAGGTAAACAATGCATAAATTTAGCATGATTTGTTAGTTTCATTTTATTTACAGTAATCATCCATTCATAATTTTTACAAACAATTTTTCCATAATCTAAATAACTACTCCAATTTTTGGCATAAATAAAATCAGCATTCATAAATGCCACATCTTGATTATGTGTAGTAAAAACTCTATTAGAAAATTTTTCGTCAAGATTGTATTTTTCAGGACACGCAATAATAAAATCAATTTTATCTATTTTGGATATCCATTGAGTAAAAGAATTTGCTACAGAATGAGGTAATGGTTTAATATGAGGAGCCCAACTTAATACAACTTTACATCTTTTTTTAAAAAAAGATGTAAACTCAGCAATAGTCATTACATCTGCTAAAGATTGCAAAGGATGCAAAGTAGCACTTTCCATATTTACGACTGGAACTCTAGAATAATTCAATATTTTATTAAAAATTACTTCTTTGTAATCATAATCTCTATCTGATAAATTAGGAAAAGTTCTAACTGCAAGAATATCACAATATATACTCATAACAGAAATAGCCTCTTTAAGATGTTCTTGTGTCATTTTCATAACACTTCCATCATTTATTTCAATTTTCCAAGAATCTTTATGAATATTTAATATCCAAGTATTACATCCTAAATGAAAAGCGGCTTTCTGACAACTAATTCTTGTTCGTAAACTAGGATTAAAAAAAACTAATCCAATTGTTTTATTTTTTCCAATATGTTTATATTTATATGGATTCTTTTTTAAAAAAATAGCTTCTTTAATAAGATCATATACATTTGTAACATCTTCTACACTAAAAAATTTTTTCATCAAATTTTTCATTTATATTCATTCCAATCTTTTATAAATAATTTTTCCATAGATAAATTACAGAATGCTTGTATAAAAGCTTTTGCTAAACGTGCATTAGTTAAAATAGGTATATTAAAATCAATAGCAGAACGTCTTATAGCATAATCATTATCCAATTCTGATTTACTGAGATTTTTTGGTATATTAATAATCAAATCAAATTTTTTATTTTTTATTAATTCAATAACATTTAAAGATTTTTTTACATTTGGCCAATGAACTCTTATAGAGTGAATACTATTTTGTGATAAAAAATTATTGGTTCCTTCTGTTGCAAATAATATATATCCTTTTTTCTGTAATAGTTTTATTACTTCTAAAAGATCCAATTTTGATCTAATAGGGCCTCCAGATATCAATATATTTTTTTTTGGAATTGTGTACCCAACAGAAAGCATTGATTTTAACAGTGCTTCATCAAACGTATTTCCTAAACAACCTACTTCTCCTGTAGAAGCCATATCTACCCCTAAAATAGGATCTGCATCTTGTAAACGAGAAAAAGAGAATTGAGAAGCTTTTACTCCTAAAAAATTAGTCATAAGAAAATTAGGTGTTATTTTATTTTTTGTCTTTCCAAGAATAACTTGAGTAGCTAATTCAATCATATTAAAATGAGATACTTTTGATACAAAAGGAAAACTTCGAGAAGCTCTCAAATTGCATTCAATTACTTTTATTTTATTATTTTTAGATAGAAATTGAATATTAAAAGGACCAGATATATTAAAATATTTGGATATTTTTTTAGATATATCAATAATTTCTCTCAATGTTGACAAATATATATTATGTGGAGGATATACCAAAGTGGCATCTCCTGAATGGACTCCAGCAAACTCTACATGTTCCGATATAGCATAATATAAAATTTCTCCATTTTGAGAAACAGCATCTAATTCAATTTCTTTTGCATCTTTAATAAATTCTGTAATAATTAATGGATATTCTGTAGATATAGATATTTTTTCATTAAGATAATGATGTAATTCTTCTTTATTAGAAAGAACATTCATATCAGCACCTGAAAGAACATACGAAGGTCTTACTAAGATGGGAAAATCTACTTCTTTTACAAATTGATAAATAGTATCCAAATCAGATAATTCTTTCCATCTAGGTTGTTCAATTTTTAAATAATCCATAGCATGAGAAAACTTATATCTATTTTCTACCTTGTCTATAGAAATAGGAGATGTTCCCAAAATTTTTACTTTTCTTTCATAAAGTTTTATAACCAAATTATTAGGAATTTGACCACCCATGGAAACAATTGTTCCTTTTGGTTTTTCCAATTCAATAATATCTAATACACGTTCTAAAGTAAGTTCTTCAAAATATAATCGATCACATATATCAAAATCAGTACTTACAGTTTCAGGATTACAATTAATCATTATTGATCTATAAGATTCTTTTTTAATAGTATTCAATGCATTAACACAACACCAATCAAATTCTACACTACTTCCTATTCTATAAACACCAGATCCTAATGTAATAACAGATTTTTCATCTTTTTCATAAATAATATCATGTTGAATAGCATGATAAGTCAAATATAAATAATTTGTATATGCTGGATATTCAGAAGCTAAAGTATCAATTTGTCGTACATATGGAACTATATTATTTTTTTTTCTATATTTTCTTATTTTTTTTTCTAAATGATAAATATTTTTATATTTACATTGATTATTTTTCTTATTTAAAAAAATAATAGCAATCTGCATATCAGAAAAACCTTCTTTTTTCGCTTTTTTTAACAATTCATACGGAATATCACTCCAATTTTTAAAACTTTCTATCTTTTTTTTCGTTTGAAAAATATTATCAAGTTGATATATAAACCATGGATCAATTTTCGTTAAATCATGTATTTTTTTTACTGAAAAACCTTCTTCTAAAGCTTTTTCTAAAAAGAATATTCTTTTATCGGTAGGTTTTTTAAGAAATTCTTTGAGAAGATGATGAGATATTATTTTTTTTTTATTCATATTGATAAAACCTTGTTTACCTATATCTAACATTCGAATTCCTTTTTGTAATGCTTCCTCAAAAGAACCTCCAATAGACATTACTTCACCGACACTTTTCATACTACTTCCAATTCTATTAGAAACACCATAAAATTTATTAAGATCCCATCTAGGAATTTTACATACTACATAATCTAATGCTGGTTCAAAAAAAGCAGAAGTATTTTTAGTTACACAATTTTTTAATTCATGCAATCCATATCCTAAAGATAATTTTGCGGCTACAAAAGCTAAAGGATAACCAGTTGCTTTCGACGCAAGAGCACTTGAACGAGAAAGACGTGCATTAATTTCAATAACACGATAATCTTCTGAATTAGGATTTAATGCAAATTGAACATTACATTCCCCAATTATATTAAAATTTCTAGCAATATATATTGCTACTTTTCTTAAAGTATAATATTCCGAATTTGTTAGAGTTTGTGATGGGGCAACTACAATACTTTCTCCTGTATGAATTCCTATAGGATCAAAATTTTCCATATTACAAACAGAAATACAATTATCATATTTATCTCTAACTATTTCATACTCAACCTCTTTCCAACCTTCTAAAGATTCTTCTACTACAATTTGAGAAGAATAAGAAAAAGCCTTATTTACTATTTTTTTTAAATCATTAATATTTTTTGCAAAACCACTTCCTAACCCTCCAAGGGTATAAGCAGATCTAATGATAATAGGAAACCCTATTTCTAAAGAATAGTATATAGCATCATCTATAGAATGAACTACAAAACTTTTTGCTGTTTTTATGTTAATATGAGTCAATCTATTCCTGAATAAATTTCTATCTTCACTGTGAATAATAGATTTAATAGGAGTTCCTAAAACTTGAATTTTATATTTTTCTATAATTCCTTCTTTAAAAAGCTGAATACCACAATTTAATGCAGTTTGTCCACCAAAAGACAATAAAATTCCTTTTGGTTTTTCTTTATCTATAACATTTTTAATAAAATATAAAGTTAAAGGAAGAAAATAAATTTTATCAGCAATTTCTTTTGAAGTTTGAACTGTTGCAATATTTGGATTAATCAATATAGTATAAATTCCTTCCTCTTTAAGAGCTTTTAATGCTTGTGTTCCAGAATAATCAAATTCACCAGCTTCTCCTATTTTTAATGCACCTGATCCCAGGATAAGTACTTTATCTATTTTCATACTAATTTTGGAAAATTCTTTTAATTATTTATTGTTTATTTTTATGAACAATAATTTTTTTGATAAAAAAATCGAATAAAAATTCGGTATCTGTTGGTCCACTTGAAGCTTCTGGATGAAATTGTACCGAAAAAAAAGGTTTATTATCATGAATGATGCCTTCACAAGTATCATCATTTAAATTTTTAAAAAATATTTTCCATTCTTTTGGTAGATTTATTGCATCTAAAACATATCCATGATTTTGTGATGTAATAAAACTTTTTCCTGTTTTTACAGAAATAACTGGTTGATTATGACTTCTATGAGAATATTTTAATTTAAAAGTATTTCCTCCAGCTGCAATTCCCAAAAGTTGATTACCTAAACATATACCAAATATAGGTCGTTCTTTTTTCATAGCTATACGAATATAATATATAGATTTTTCATAAATTTTAGGATTTCCAGGTCCATTAGAAAGAACCAACCCATCATATTCTTCATTGGTAAAATCATAATCCCATGGAACTCTTATAATAGTACAATTTCTTCGCAAAAGACAACGTAAAATATTATTTTTTAAACCAAAATCTACAAGTAATATTTTGTATATACCATTTCCATATGTAATTTTTTCATGAATAGAAACTTTTTTAGAAATATTTTCCTTATTAGGATCATAAAAAGGAATATCTTCATTTTCTATTACAATTTTTCCTAACATAGATCCTCCCTTTTCTCTAAGTTTTTTTGCTAAAAATCTAGTATCTACTCCATGTAATCCTGGAACTCCATTTTTATACAACCAATCAGATAAAGATAAACTCATATTCCAATGATATGGACGATGAGAATAATAAGATATAATAAGTCCGGATACTTGAATTTTATCGGATTCATAAAATTCAGAAATATATTCTTTATAAGAAGAAGATGGAACTCCATAGTTTCCGATAATAGGATAAGTATAAGTAAGAATTTGACCATTATAAGATGGATCGGTCATACTTTCTGTATAACCTGTCATAGATGTATTAAATACTACCTCTCCAGAAGAGGATACTGGAGCTCCAAAATGAGAAGCTTCATACTTTGTACCATCTTCTAATATAAGTATTGCCCTATTTATTATTTTATTATATTCCATTTTTTTTATATAAATATGATAAGGCATTTTTTAATTTTAAAAGAAATAATTTTATATGACTGATATTAATATTCAATGGTGGTAATAATCGTAAAATATATGGATTATTAGATATTCCAACAAATACTTTTTCTTTGTAAATTAAAATATTTTTTAAATCATGAATTGGAAAATTAAATTCTAAACCTAACATTAAACCTCTTCCCCTTATTTTTTTTATTTCAGGAATAAAATGCAATTTTTGTAACAATATTTTTCCCATATTTTTCGCATTTTCAATTAAATTTTCTTTTTTAATAATTTCCAATACAGCAATTCCTGCTGCACAAGCTAAATGATTACCGCCAAAAGTAGTTCCTAACATACCATAATATGGTTTAAATTTAGGATGAATTAATACTCCTCCTATAGGAAATCCATTTCCCATACCCTTAGCTATAGTAATTAAATCTGGTTGTATAGGATATAATTGATGAGAAAAAAAAGATCCTGTTCTTCCATATCCACTTTGTACTTCGTCAATAATCAATACTGTATCATATTTTTTACACAAATATCTAATTTTACAAAAAAAATTAGATCCTGGATCTATAATTCCAGATATTCCTTGTATTCCTTCAGTAATTAAAGCACAAATGTTTTTTTTCTTTAATTCTTTTTCTAAAGAATCAAAATCATGATAATCTAAAAATATAGTTTCATGTTGAGTATTAAAAGGAGATACTAATTTATAATTATCTGTTACAGAAACACTACCACTTGTCCTCCCATGAAAAGCCCCCTTAAAGGCTATGACCTTTTTTTTTCCTGTATGAAAAGAAGCTATTTTTAATGCATTTTCATTAGATTCTGTTCCTGAATTACAGAGAAATAACGAATAATCTTCATATCCTGAAATTTTTCCAATAAGATTAGCTAATTTTTGTTTTTGATAAATATAAACACTATTAGAATAATAGGATATTTTATGAATTTGTTCTGTTAAAGATTTTATATAATATGGATGTGAATGACCAATAGATATAACAGCATGTCCTCCATAAAAATCTAAATACATATTACCTTGTACATCATATAAATAAGATCCTTCACTTTTATTTAATTCTATATCTAGAATAGGATAAACGTCAAATAATTTCATATTATTTTTTTTGATTAGAAACGAATGGATTTTAATTTTAAACCACAAGTTTCATCCAAATTAAATATAATATTCATATTTTGTATAGCTTGACCAGAAGCTCCTTTTATAAGATTATCTATAATACTTATAACAATCAATTGATCATTTTCTTTTATAAGATATAAAATACATTTATTAGTATTAATCACTTGTTTAAGATCAATATTAACATCAGAAATATTTACAAATGGATGATTTTTATAAAATTCTTTATATATTTCCTTATTTTTTTCTAAAGAAAAAATAGTATGAGTATATAAAGTAATTATAATTCCTCTTGAGAAATTACCTCTATAAGGTACAAAATAAATTTTATTACAAAAATTATTTTGTACTTGATGTATAGTTTGTTGAATTTCTTGTAAATGTTGATGTTGAAAAATTTTATAAACAGAAATATTATTATTTCTCCAACTAAAATGATTAGTATCACTATTTTTTCTTCCAGATCCTGTAGAACCAGTTATAGCACTAATATGAATATTATTTTTTAATAATTGATTTTTAGCTAATGGTAAAATAGCTAAAAGAATAGCTGTAGCAAAACAACCAGGATTTGCTATATTATTCGATTTTTTAATTATTTTTTTTTGTAATTCAGGTAATCCATAAATAAAATTTCTTTTCTTAAAAGAAGATTGATGGAATATTCTAAAATCTTGACTTAAATCAATAACCTTTGTTTTTTCCAAAATATTAATATTATTCAATTCTTTTCTAGATTCTCCATGTCCAGAACAAAGAAATACAACATCAAGTTCTTTTTTTAAAGAACGAGTAAATTTCATATTATCTATTTCTCCTAATAAATCTTGATGAATCAAATGAATAAATTTTTCTTGATTACTTTTACTAACTACACTTTTGATTATAATTTTAGGATGATGAATCATCAATCGAAGTAATTCTCCGGCAGTATATCCCGCTCCTCCAATAATACCTATTTTAATCATTATTCTTTATTCTTTAAATTATGATACATTTTCATCTGATTACTCAAAATTTTTGTAAAACCCTTAACATCTTCTGCACTCCAAGCATAATTCATTTCTCCATATTGAGCTATATTTGAAGATGCCATTAAATCAAATTTAGATTTAATTCCTACTAAATGAAATCTATAAGGATATAGAACTATATCTACAGTACCGGTCAATCTTTCTTGTGTACTTTTTAAAAATTTTTCTATATCACGCATAACAGGGTCTAAATATTGAGCTTCATGAAGTAACATCCCATACCAATTAGAAAGTTGTTCTTTCCAATAAAGTTGCCATTTTGTTAAAATATGTTTTTCTAATAAATGATGAGCTTTAATAATAATAATTGCAGCTGAAGCTTCAAATGCAACTCTTCCTTTAATTCCTAAAATAGTATCTCCTATATGAATTCCTCTTCCTATAGCAAATTCTGAAGCTATTTCTTTAATTTTTATTATATTTTTTACAGCTTTATTTTTTTCTTTATTAACACTTATTAATTCTCCTTTTTCAAATTCCAATTCTAATTTTTCACTTTTTTTTATACTACTAAATTTTGTAGGATAAGCATCTTCTGGAAAATCATGATAAGAAGTAAGAGTCTCTTTTCCTCCTATACTAGTACCCCAAATTCCTTTATTAATAGAATATTTTGCTTGATTCCAGCAAATAGATATTCCTTGATTTTTTAAATATTCTATTTCTTTTTCTCTAGAAATTTTCATATCTCTTATAGGAGATAAAGTTATTTTTTCTGGACAAACAATTTGAAAAGCAATATCAAATCTTATTTGATCATTTCCAGCTCCTGTACTTCCATGAGCAATTGCTTTTGCTTTAATAAAATTTGCATATTTTGCTATTTTGATGGCCTGAAAAATTCTTTCTGAACTGACTGAAAGTGGATAAGTATTATTTTTCAGAATATTTCCGAATATAAGATATTTTATACAATTTTGATAGTATTCTTCTATAGCGTCAATTTCTTTATGAGATTTAGATCCAATACTTATAGCTCTATTTTCAATTTTTTCTAATTCATTTTTATTAAATCCTCCTGTATTAATAATAACTGTGTGAACTTCATATTTTTTTTCTTGAATAAGATATTTTAAACAATAAGAGGTATCTAATCCTCCACTATAAGCTAAAAGAATCTTATCTCCTGAAGATAAATAATTATTTTTTGTATTTTTATTTTTTAAATTTTTATCTTGATGAGGATTATATAAAAGACCTGTACATAAACACATTTTTTTTTTATTTTTGGTTAAAATATCAAAGTTTGCACAACTTTTACATCCTTTCCAAAATTCTTCTGATTGAGTTAATTCATTAAAAGAAACAGGTTTAAAACCTAATTCTGTATTAATTTTAATTACTGGATTACTTGTTGTTATACTAAAAATTTTAGAATTGGGAAATTTTTTTCTAGAAAGTTTAAATATTTCAATTTTAATAATTTTTGCTAACCCTTTTTTTCTAAATTCAGGAAAAACAATTAAACCAGAATTAACAACAAATTCTTTATTTTGATAAATTTCAAGATAGCTAAAACCCGCTAATTCTCCATTGTAAAAAGCAACTATTGCATTTCCATGAATCATTTTTAATTTAATATATTCTGGATCTTTTTTTGCAATTCCAGTTCCTCTTATCTTTGCTGATTCTTTAATTTTTTGACAAATTAAAGATGCATATTTTGTATCTTTTTCATGAGATACTCTAACTTGGATTTTCATTTTTATAAGAAACCACTAAAAAAAAAAATAAATATGTTCTACCGATATGGTGAAGGATAAATTATGCTTCATATATTTTACTTTTTCTAAACTAAATACAAATTTAATAAAGTCTTTTTAATTAAATTCATATCAATTTTTACTTAATATTTATTAAGTTTCAATTTAAAAAAAAATCTAATCCATTGATTTTTTCTAATTTTTTTAAAAAATTTGAATTAATATTAATTCCATATTTTATAGATTCAAAATTTAAAAAAATTCTATTTTCTTTATCATAAAGAATAATATTTAATTTTTTATTTCCTATTTCTTGAGAAAATAATTTTTCTATGTCATTAATAATTGTATTATTTAAATTATTAATATTAATTTTTACTATAAGTTGACGTACTAATTTAGTGAGAACATTTTGTAAATTTTCTATATATAAAATATTTATTTTATATTCTTTATATTTTGATTTTTCAATAAAAAGACATATATATAATAAATTATTACTTAATAGAAGTGGTTCATATTTTATATATTGTTGTCCATAAATTCTAAATTCTTTAGAAGAATTATAATCTTCTAATAAAAAAATACCATATTTTATTCCACTTTTTATATATGTTTTTTTTTCTATTTTTGATAAAATTCCACATATATGAATTTTTTTACCAACTAATATAGATTCTTTTTTATTTAATTTTTCTAAAGATATATTTGTCAAATATTTCATTTCATAATAATAATCATCTAAAGGATGTGCAGATGCATAAACACCTAATACTTCTTTTTCTTTAGATAATTTATCTATATTACTCCATAAATTACATTCCATAATAATAGGTTTATCTATTTCAATATTTTTATTTTTTACTTTTTGAAATTTTGATCCAAAACGAATAATTTTTTCCAAAGTATTTAATTTCTCATTATTTTCTATATAAAAATATTGTTCTCTATGTATATGAAAACAATCTAAAGCTCCAGATAAAATTAAACTTTCTAAAGTTTTTTTATTCACTATACGTAAATCAATTCTTTTGATAAGATCAAAAATAGATTTATATGGTCCATTTTTATTTCTTTCTATTAGAATAATTTTTACAGCATTTTCTCCTACTCCTTTTATTCCTTTAAGACCAAATAAAATTTTATTACAATCAGTTACTGTAAAAAAAGAATCACTTTTATTGATATCCGGATTAAGAATATATATTTTAATTTTTTTACATTCTTCTATAAAAAAAGTAAGCTGTTTAATATTATGCATATTATTACTTAATACAGAAGCCATATATTCATGTGGAAAATGAGCCTTTAAATAAGCAGTTTGAAAAGCAATATAGGCATAACATGTAGCATGAGATTTATTAAAAGCATAACAAGAAAAATATTCCCAATCTTTCCATATTTTTTCTAAAATATTTTTAGAATACCCTTTTTTCATAGCTTTTTCAATAAATTGATTTCTCATTTTATTGAGAATTTCTTTTTGTTTCTTACCCATAGCTATTCTCAGAATATCAGCATCTCCTTTACTAAAATCAGCTATTTTTTGAGCGATTAACATAACTTGTTCTTGGTATATGGTTATACCATAAGTTTCTTGTAAAAATTCTTTCATTTCTGGAAGATCATAAGTTATAGATTCTTTACCATGTTTTCTAGATATAAAATTAGGAATATATTGTAAAGGTCCAGGTCTATATAATGCATTCATCGCTATTAAATCATCAAACTTATCAGGTTTTAATTGACGTAAATATTTTTGCATACCTGGAGATTCATATTGAAAAACTCCTATAGTTTCTCCCTTTTGAAAAAGACAATAAGTTTTTTCATCTTTTAAAGAAAACGAAAATTTTATATTACGTCTTTCTTTAATAAGATGAACTGCATCCTTAATGATAGTAAGAGTTTTTAATCCTAAAAAATCCATTTTTAATAATCCAACATGTTCTACAACATGATTATCAAATTGCGTAAGTAATAAATCCGATTCTTTGGATACAGAAACAGGAACATATTCTTTAATATCGTATGGACTTATTATAATACCACAAGCGTGAATACCTGTACTTCTTATAGTTCCTTCTAAAATTTTTGCTTGTTGCAAAACTTTTCCCTTTAAATCATATTTATTTTTTGCTATATATCTTAATTTTTGTACATTATTTTTTTCTTCTTTATTAATATTTATTTTTTCTATAGGATAATTTTCTGATAAAATAGTTTTTAATGATAACATATTAGGAACCATTTTTGCTAAAATATCTGTTTCTTTTAAAGATAAATTTAAAACTCTACCAGTATCTCTAATAGATGATTTAGCGCCCATTGTAGCATATGTTATAATTTGTGCGACTTGATTTTTACCATATTTTTGAACTACCCATTTAATAATTTTTTCACGTCCTTTATCATCAAAATCAATATCAATATCTGGTAAAGAAATCCTATCAGGATTTAAAAATCTTTCAAAAAGAAGATGGTATTTTATTGGATCTATATTTGTGATACCCATACAATAAGCAACAACAGATCCTGCTACAGATCCTCTTCCAGGACCAATTGAAATATTCATTTTTTTAGCTTGATGAATAAAATTATGAACAATAAGAAAATAACCAGGGTATCCAATTTTTTCTATTGTTTTTAATTCAAAAAAAATTCTTTTTTTAATTTCTGTAGTAATATTTTTATAACGTTTTTTAGCTCCTTCATAAGTAATTTTTTTTAATAAACGATTTTCTCCTCTATTTCCTCCATCTATTTTATCACGACAATCTTTAAAAGATTCCGGAATTTTAAATTTAGGAAGTAATATTTTATGTGATAAATGATAAGATTCAATTTTATTAACTAACTCATCTAAAAAATCAAAAGCTTCTGGAAGATCAAAAAATATTTTTTTCATTTCTTCTGAATCTTTAAAATAAAATTCATGATTTGGAAAACCAAATCTATAACCTTTTCCTTTTCCTATAGGTGTTAATTGTTTTTCTACATTTTTTACACAAAGTAAAATATCGTGTGCATTTGCCTCTTTTTGATCTAAATAAAAAGTATTATTTTGTATAATATATTTTACATGATATTTTTTAGAAAATTTTAATAATATATTATTCACATAATCTTCTTCTTCTAACCCATGACGTAATAATTCTATATAAAAATCATCTTCAAAAAGTTCTTTCCACCATAAAAAAATTTTTTCTGCTTTTCTTTCTCCATGATTGAGAATAGTATATGGTATTTCTGCATTAAGATCTCCAGTAAGAGCAATTAAATTTTCCTTATATTTTTCTATTAAGTTTTTTCCAATTCTAGGAATTCCTGCATAAAAACCTTCTGTAAATCCAAGTGAACAAAGTTTTGTTAAATTATGATAACCTTTTTTATTTTTAGATAAAAAAACTTGTTGATATCGTTTATCCGGTTCTTCTTTTGTAAATTTTTTTTGTAAATAATTATCTGAAATAAAAACTTCACAACCAATAATACCTTTAATTGATTTATGTGGATAATATTTTTTATTTATAGAATGAATAGCATTTAAAAAATAAAAAGATCCCATCATATTTCCATAATCTGTTATTCCTATAGCTGGCATATTAAGATGAATAGCTCTATTAACTAAAGATTGTATATTTATAGTAGAATAAAGAATAGAAAAAAAAGTATGGTTATGAATATGGGAATATTTTTTTTTTTTTAGTTCTTCTTTTAATTTTTGATCTTCATTTTTAAAGTTTTTTTTTTCTTTTTTATTCTTTTTTAAAGAAAAAAAATAAGGATCAAAAGATACTATAAAGGAAGAAATTTTACATGAATATTTATTTTGAAATTTTAATATTATATTTTTTTCTACTCCTATATCTTTATATGATATAATTCCAATACGTAATAATTCTAAAAAACAACGAGCTGTAGCTTTTACATCATTAGCAGAATTATGTAAATTAGGAATTTTTTCTTCAAAAAGTTTTTGATATAATTCAGATAATGTAGGCCATTTAAACTTTTTTCTAGTTCCTAATAATTTACAATAAGAAACAGAAACTACTTTAGTATCTAACATTTTCTTTTTTTTGAAAGAAAAAGAAATTTTTTTTCTAAAAAATTCACATTCTATTATTTTTTGATCAAATTCTAAATTATGTCCAATTAAACATTGAGATTTTTCAAAATCTTTTATAAACTCAAAAAGTACAAAATTTAAATCAACTCCATATTTTTCTGCTTTATCATTAGTAATTCCATGAATTTTAAATGCATTGAAAGGAATATCATAATTATCTGGTTTGATAATAAAATTTTTAAATTCTATTAAATCACCTAAAATATCATGAATTTGCCATGAAAATTGTACGATTCTTGGCCAATTTTCTGTATTAGTAATTGGTATATTGTAAGATACAGGTAATCCTGTCGTTTCGGTATCAACAATGAGGTACATTTTATTTGAATTAGTAGAAAAAAGTTACTGAAAAATTATTAGTTTTGTATTGTCTGTTTTTTGTAAAAAATTTATAAAAATAAAATAAACGAAAATATTCAATTTTAGTTTATATGTCCATATTTTTGGATATTTATGAATGATTGGATATATATATGGTATATGGATGGATAAAAAAAATAGTGAAAAAATAATAAAAATTATGTCTAATCAAACCGAAGAAATAAAGAGAAAAGTATCCACTTTATCTGATTTATCTGAAAATGAAAAATTGAATGATCAAAAACAAGTAATAAAAAGTTTCGATTGGACGAAATACGAAACTCATTTAAATAATGAGAAACAGGAAAAAAGAAAACAATTAGAAGAATTATACACAAAAACTTTACCTAAAGTTCAAGAATTAGAAATATATCAAGGAATAGTAACATACATTTCGGATAAAAATGTTATTGTAGATATTGGATTTAAAGCAGAAGGAGCTATTCCTATAAATGAATTTAGAGAAGATTTTTTAAATATTCAATCTGGAAGTAAAGTAGAAGTTATGGTTGTTAAAATAGATTATAAAGGAGAATGTATTCTTTCGTATCAAAAGGCAAAAATGTTAAGAAATTGGCAACGTATTAATGATGCATATGAAAAATCAGAAGTAATATTAGGTTATGTTGTAGCTAGAACAAAAGGAGGATTAATTGTTGAAATATTTGATATTGAATGTTTTTTACCTGGATCACATATTAATGTAAAACCTGTTCGGGATTATGATATTTACGTAGGAAAAACTATGGAAGTTAAAGTTGTTAAAATTAATAAAAAAACAAAAAATGTTGTTGTATCTCATAAAGTATTAATAGAACGAGATATTGAAGAACAGAGAAAAGAAATGATATCAAAATTAGATAAAGGTCAAGTATTAGAAGGAAAAATAAAAAATATTCTTCCTTATGGAGCTTTTGTAGATTTAGGAGGAGTAGATGCATTGCTTCATATTACCGATATGAGTTGGCCTCATATAAATCATCCTACAGAAGTAGTTCAATTAGAACAAGAATTAAAATTTGTGGTTTTAGGTGTAGATAAAGATAAAAATCGTGTACAATTAGGTTTAAAACAATTACAACCTCATCCTTGGAATTTTTTAGATAAAAATTTAAAGGTAGGTAGTAAAGTTAAAGGAAAAGTAACTGTTTTAGCTGATTACGGAGCATTTATAGAAATTATTCCAGGAGTAGAAGCTTTATTGCATATTAGTGAGATGTCTTGGTCTACTGATTTATCTTCTACTCAAGATTTTGTACAAATAGGAGATGAATTGGATGCGGTAATTTTAACAATAGATCGTCAAGAAAGAAAAATATCTTTAAGCGTGAAACAACTTACTCAAGATCCTTGGATTAATATACAAAATAAATATCCTATTGGATCAAAACATGTTGGAATTGTTAAAAAATTTACCAATTTTGGTGTTTTTCTAGAATTAGAAAAAGGAATATCTGGAATTATTTATACCAATGATCTTTCATGGACTAAAAAAATAAAACATTCTTCTGAGTTTTGTAATATCAATGATAAATTAGAAATTATTATACTTACTTTAGATCCTCAATCTAGAAGAATTAATTTAGGACATAAACAATTAATGGAAAATCCATGGTATAAATATGAAAAAAATTATTATTTAGGAAGTATTCATCATGGAATAATATCAAATGTATTTGATAAAGGTGCTTCTGTAAAATTTATAGAAGATCAAGAAATAGAAGCTTTTGCTCCATTACGTTTTTTAGAAAAAAAAGATGGAAAAATTCTTAAAAAAGGAGAAAAAACTAATTTTAAAATAATCGAATTTAATAAAGAAATTAAAAAAATTGTGGTTTCTCATACATCTATTTATCGCGATAAAAATAAAAAGAAAGAACAACGTGGAAAAAATAGAAAATTTGAAAAATCAACTCTTGGGGATATAAAAGGATTAGCTCAATTGAAAGAACAAATAGAAAAAGAAAAAAATAACTAAAAATAGTTCTAAAAAAAAATGGAAACACACCCTATTGCAGAAAAAGAAGGATGGAAAGTTGAAAAAGATTTTCCTGTTTGGGCTAATAATGAATTATATTTGACTACAATTAAAGGTGGATATTTATTAGATGGAGAAACTCCTTTTGGAGCATATAAAAGATTAGCAAAAAATGCAGCAAAAATACTTAAAAAACCAAAAATAGAAAAAAAATTTTTTAATATATTTTGGAAAGGATGGCTTATTCCTTCTACTCCAGTTATGGTTAACTTAGGAACAGAAAAAGGTTTACCTATTAGTTGTTTTTCAGGAAGAATTGGAGATAGTATGTATGAAATATATAGAAAAAATTTAGAAATGGCTATTTTAAGTAAACATGGTGGAGGAACTTCATATGATTTTAGTTTAGTTAGATCTGTAGGTTGTCCTATAAAAAATGGTACATTAGGTGCTTCTGATGGAATTATTCCTTTTATTAAATCATATGATAGTGCAATTATAGCTAGTAAACAAGGTAGAACACGAAGAGGAGCTGTCGCTATTTATTTAAATATAGAACATAAAGAATATCCAGAATTCTTAAAAATAAGAGAACCTAAAGGAGATATTAATCGTCAATGTCATAATGTCCATCAAGGGGTAATAATTTCTAATTCTTTTATGGAAAAAGTTTTAAAAAAAAATGGAAAGGAACGAATATTATGGATAAATACTCTTAAAGAACGTGTTAAAACTGGAGAACCATATCTTTTTTTTCAAGATAATGCTAATAATAATATTCCAGAAAATTGGAAAAAACATGGATTAAAAATACATCATAGTAATCTTTGTTCAGAAATTATGTTACCAACAGATGAAAATCATACTCTTGTATGTTGTCTTTCTTCTTTAAATTTATATAAATATGTAGAATGGAAAAATACAAATACTGTTTTTTATGCTATTTTATTTCTTGATGCTGTTTTACAAGAATTTATTAATAAAGGTAAAAATATACGAGGTATAGAAGATGCTGTTCGTTTTGCGGAAAAAAGTAGAGCTTTAGGTTTAGGAGCTTTAGGTTGGCATTCTTATTTACAATCTAATATGATTCCTTTTATATCTATTCAATCTGATATATTAATACATAATATATTTAAAAATATACAATTAGAATCTCAAAAAGCAACTCAATATTTAGCAAAAGAATATGGAGAATCTGAATGGAATATAGGAACAGGAAGAAGAAATTTAACTTTAATGGCGATGGCTCCTAATAGGAGTTCTGCTAAATTAGCTGGAGGTCTTTCTCAAGGAGTAGAACCTTTAGCTGCAAATATATATGTAGATGATGATTCAAAAGGAATGCATATTCGAAAAAATCCTTATTTGGAAAATATACTTATAAAAATTGGATATAATATACCAGAAGTATGGGAACAAATAGCTAATGAAAAAGGATCTTGTCTTGGCTTAACAGCACTTAATGAAGAACAAAAAAATGTTTTTAGATGTTTTAAAGAAATTAATCAATTAGAATTAATTAAACAAGCTAGCATACGACAAAAATATATTGATCAAGGACAAAGTATAAATCTTTCTTTTCATCAAAATACTCCAGCAAAATATATTAATAAAGTTCATCTTGAAGCTTGGAAAATAGGATTAAAAAGTCTTTATTATTATAGAAGTGAAAGTATTCTTCGTGCAGATACAAAAAATAGAGATTTATATTCAGAAAGTTTACTTTAACTTTTTTAATAAGTTATATTTTTTTTATAAAAAAAAGGGCAGCGACTTACTCTCCCGGAATAACCAGTACCATCAGCGCTAATATGTTTCACTTCTCTGTTCGGAATGGGAAGAGGTGGGTCCATATTGCTATAACCACCCAAAAAAAATACTAAATGACATAACATAATATACATAATAGTATAAAAATTTTGAAAACCTACGGGTAATTAGTACTACTCAGCTATGACATTACTGTCTTTACACTTATAGCCTATCAACGTTGTCATCTCCAACGACCCTTAAAAGAAGCCTAATCTTGTGGTGAGTTTCGCACTTATATGCTTTCAGTGCTTATCTCTTCCGAACATAGCTACTCAGCGATGCACCTGGCGATACAACTGATACACCAGAGGTTCGTCCAATTCGGTCCTCTCGTACTAGAATCAGGTCCACTCAAGCTTCTAACGCTCGCAATAGATAGAGACCGAACTGTCTCACGACGTTCTGAACCCAGCTCGCGTGCCACTTTAATGGGCGAACAGCCCAACCCTTGGGACCTTCTTCAGCCCCAGGATGTGACGAGCCGACATCGAGGTGCCGAACCTCCCCGTCGATGTGAGCTCTTGGGGGAGACTAGCCTGTTATCCCCGGAGTACCTTTTATCCTTTGAGCGATGGCCCTTCCATTCGGAACCACCGGATCACTATGCCCTACTTTCGTACCTGATCGACTTGTAAGTCTCACAGTCAAGCACCCTTATGCCATTACACTCTACACACGATTACCAAACGTGTTGAGGGTACCTTTGGGAGCCTCCGTTACTTTTTTGGAGGCGACCACCCCAGTCAAACTACCCACCACGCAATGTCCTCAATTTTTTATAATTAAGTTAGATTTCAATTAAAAAAAGGGTGGTATTTCAAGGTTAACTCCACATTACCTGGCGATAATGATTCAAAGTTTCCCACCTATCCTACACATTTTTCAATCAAAATCAATACGAAGCTATAGTAAAGGTTCACGGGGTCTTTTCGTCCCATTGCGAGTAATCGGCATCTTCACCGATATTACAATTTCACCGAGCTCACGGCTGAGACAGTTTCCAGATCGTTACACCATTCGTGCAGGTCGGAACTTACCCGACAAGGAATTTCGCTACCTTAGGACCGTTATAGTTACGGCCGCCGTTTACTGGGGCTTCAGTTAAAAGCTTTGCCGAAGCTAACCTTTTTCTTTAACCTTCCAGTACTGGGCAGGTGTCAGACCCTATACATCATTTTTCAATTTAGCAGAGTCCTATGTTTTTGATAAACAGTCGCCTGGATCTCTTCTCTGCGGCCTTTTTATAAAAAAGGCTACCTTTCTCCCGAAGTTACAGGTTCATTTTGCCTAGTTCCTTAGCCGTGAATCACTCGAGCACCTTAGGATTCTCTCCTCAACTACCTGTGTCGGTTTTGGTACGGTTTTCTTTTATCTGAAGCTTAGAGGCTTTTCTTGGAAGCTCTTACCTGCACTATCCACTCCCCCGAAAGTTTGTGGTACTATCATAGATCAGAAAAATATACGGATTTTCCAATATATTTTATACCTAACTATTTTAACGTACACTTCCGTCCGTACGCGACAGTTTCATTACTCCGTCCCCCCTATCGCAATAAAAGAAAGTATCGGAATATTAACCGGTTTTCCATCAATTACACCTTTCGATTTCATCTTAGGATCCGACTAACCCTCAGTTGATTAACATAGCTGAGGAACCCTTAGTTTTTCGGTGTGCGGTTTTCTATCCCGCATTATCGTTACTTATACCTACATTTTCTTTTGTAAGAACTCCACTATATTTTACAATATAGCTTCTACGCTATTACAATGCTCCCCTACCGATTAATTAATAAAATTAACTAATCCCATAGTTTCGGCGATATATTTATGCCCGATTATTATCCATGCTTAATCACTAGACTAGTGAGCTGTTACGCACTCTTTAAATGAATAGCTGCTTCCAAGCTAACATCCTAGCTGTCTAAGTAACTAAACCTCGTTAGTTCAACTTAATATATACTTAGGGGCCTTAACTGATGGTCTGGGTTGTTTCCCTCTCGGACATGGACCTTAGCACCCATGCCCTCACTACCGTGAAACATAATAACAGCATTCGGAGTTTGTCAGGAATTAGTAGGTGATGAAACCCCTTCATCCAATCAGTATCTCTACCTCTGTATTACTTTACACGATGCTGCACCTAAATGCATTTCGGGGAGTACGAGCTATCTCCGAGTTTGATTGGCCTTTCACCCCTACCCACAAGTCATCCGAAGACTTTTCAACGTCAACCGGTTCGGTCCTCCACTATGTGTTACCACAGCTTCAACCTGCTCATGGGTAGATCACTCGGTTTCGCGTCTAATTCCTCTGACTATATATGCCCTATTCAGACTCGCTTTCGCTACGGCTCCATAGCTAAACTACTTAACCTTGCCAGAAAAATTAACTCGTAGGTTCATTATGCAAAAGGCACGTCGTTACTTTACGAAAAAGCTCCGACAGTTTGTAAGCGTATGGTTTCAGGATCTATTTCACTCTTCTATTCGAAGTACTTTTCACCTTTCCCTCACGGTACTAGTCCACTATCGGTCTCTGAGTAGTATTTAGCCTTACCGGATGGTCCCGGCAAATTCAGACAAGATTTCCCGTGTCCCGTCCTAATCAGGTTACTATTAGGTAATTTTTTTATTTTATATACAGGATTATCACCTTCTATGATAGATTTTTCCAAATCTTTCTACTATAAAAAAATAGTCCTTAATATAGACCTACAACCCCACTATAGCCTAAACTATAATGGTTTGGGCTATTCCGCTTTCGCTCGCCACTACTTACGGAATCACTATTGTTTTCTTTTCCTCTAGATACTTAGATGTTTCAGTTCTCTAGGTTTGCTTTACTTATTAAGTAATATTATATCATCAATATAATAGGTTACCCTATTCGGAAATCTGCGGATCTATTTGTATATGCCAATCCCCGCAGCTTATCGCAGCTTATCACGTCCTTCATCGCCTCTCAGAGCCAAGGCATCCACCATACGCTCTTTATTAGTTTTCCTCATTTTTATTATTATTATATATTATGTATGTCAAAGAACTTTACAAAATGGAGAATATGGACCGTTATAGTTACGGCCGCCGTTTACTGGGGCTTCAGTTAAAAGCTTTGCCGAAGCTAACCTTTTTCTTTAACCTTCCAGTACTGGGCAGGTGTCAGACCCTATACATCATTTTTCAATTTAGCAGAGTCCTATGTTTTTGATAAACAGTCGCCTGGATCTCTTCTCTGCGGCCTTTTTATAAAAAAGGCTACCTTTCTCCCGAAGTTACAGGTTCATTTTGCCTAGTTCCTTAGCCGTGAATCACTCGAGCACCTTAGGATTCTCTCCTCAACTACCTGTGTCGGTTTTGGTACGGTTTTCTTTTATCTGAAGCTTAGAGGCTTTTCTTGGAAGCTCTTACCTGCACTATCCACTCCCCCGAAAGTTTGTGGTACTATCATAGATCAGAAAAATATACGGATTTTCCAATATATTTTATACCTAACTATTTTAACGTACACTTCCGTCCGTACGCGACAGTTTCATTACTCCGTCCCCCCTATCGCAATAAAAGAAAGTATCGGAATATTAACCGGTTTTCCATCAATTACACCTTTCGATTTCATCTTAGGATCCGACTAACCCTCAGTTGATTAACATAGCTGAGGAACCCTTAGTTTTTCGGTGTGCGGTTTTCTATCCCGCATTATCGTTACTTATACCTACATTTTCTTTTGTAAGAACTCCACTATATTTTACAATATAGCTTCTACGCTATTACAATGCTCCCCTACCGATTAATTAATAAAATTAACTAATCCCATAGTTTCGGCGATATATTTATGCCCGATTATTATCCATGCTTAATCACTAGACTAGTGAGCTGTTACGCACTCTTTAAATGAATAGCTGCTTCCAAGCTAACATCCTAGCTGTCTAAGTAACTAAACCTCGTTAGTTCAACTTAATATATACTTAGGGGCCTTAACTGATGGTCTGGGTTGTTTCCCTCTCGGACATGGACCTTAGCACCCATGCCCTCACTACCGTGAAACATAATAACAGCATTCGGAGTTTGTCAGGAATTAGTAGGTGATGAAACCCCTTCATCCAATCAGTATCTCTACCTCTGTATTACTTTACACGATGCTGCACCTAAATGCATTTCGGGGAGTACGAGCTATCTCCGAGTTTGATTGGCCTTTCACCCCTACCCACAAGTCATCCGAAGACTTTTCAACGTCAACCGGTTCGGTCCTCCACTATGTGTTACCACAGCTTCAACCTGCTCATGGGTAGATCACTCGGTTTCGCGTCTAATTCCTCTGACTATATATGCCCTATTCAGACTCGCTTTCGCTACGGCTCCATAGCTAAACTACTTAACCTTGCCAGAAAAATTAACTCGTAGGTTCATTATGCAAAAGGCACGTCGTTACTTTACGAAAAAGCTCCGACAGTTTGTAAGCGTATGGTTTCAGGATCTATTTCACTCTTCTATTCGAAGTACTTTTCACCTTTCCCTCACGGTACTAGTCCACTATCGGTCTCTGAGTAGTATTTAGCCTTACCGGATGGTCCCGGCAAATTCAGACAAGATTTCCCGTGTCCCGTCCTAATCAGGTTACTATTAGGTAATTTTTTTATTTTATATACAGGATTATCACCTTCTATGATAGATTTTTCCAAATCTTTCTACTATAAAAAAATAGTCCTTAATATAGACCTACAACCCCACTATAGCCTAAACTATAATGGTTTGGGCTATTCCGCTTTCGCTCGCCACTACTTACGGAATCACTATTGTTTTCTTTTCCTCTAGATACTTAGATGTTTCAGTTCTCTAGGTTTGCTTTACTTATTAAGTAATATTATATCATCAATATAATAGGTTACCCTATTCGGAAATCTGCGGATCTATTTGTATATGCCAATCCCCGCAGCTTATCGCAGCTTATCACGTCCTTCATCGCCTCTCAGAGCCAAGGCATCCACCATACGCTCTTTATTAGTTTTCCTCATTTTTATTATTATTATATATTATGTATGTCAAAGAACTTTACAAAATGGAGAATATCGGAGTCGAACCGATGACCTCCTGCGTGCAAAGCAGGCGCTCTAGCCATCTGAGCTAATTCCCCCCCAAATAGTCTCGCGCGGAATTGAACCGCGGACCTCTACATTATCAGTGTAGCGCTCTAACCGTCTGAGCTACGAGACTGAAATTAATCAATCTCTACTCCACAATAAATTTTTATAAAAAAAGCTCCTAGTCTAATAAAAGAATTTTTTAAAAAAAACTCTAAAAAAGAGATGTTCCAGCCGCACCTTCCGGTACGGCTACCTTGTTACGACTTAGCCCCAGTTATCGATTTTACCTTAAGTAGCTCCTTTTATGGTCACCAATTTCAGGTACCACCGACTTCCATGGCTTGACGGGCGGTGTGTACAAGGCCCGGGAACGTATTCACCGCATCATGGCTGATATGCGATTACTAGCGATTCCAACTTCATAGAGTCGAGTTGCAGACTCCAATCCGAACTGAGATCGGCTTTTAGAGATTAGCTTTTGGTTACCCAGTAGCAACCCTTTGTACCGACCATTGTAGCACGTGTGTAGCCCAAGGTATAAGAGCCGTGATGATTTGACGTCATCCCCACCTTCCTCTCGACTTACGTCGGCAGTCTTGTTAGAGTCCCCGACATTACTCGCTGGCAACTAACAATAAGGGTTGCGCTCGTTGAGGGACTTAACCCAACACCTCACGGCACGAGCTGACGACAACCATGCAGCATCTTGTACTCCGTCCGAAGACTAAACTATTTCTAATTTACTCGTAGTACATTTAAACCTTGGTAAGGTTCCTCGCGTATCATCGAATTAAACCACATGCTCCACCGCTTGTGCGGGCCCCCGTCAATTCCTTTGAGTTTCAGCCTTGCGACCGTACTCCCCAGGTGGATCACTTATCACTTTCGCTTAGTCACTGAAAAAAATCCAACAACTAGTGATCATCGTTTACGGCGTGGACTACCAGGGTATCTAATCCTGTTTGCTCCCCACGCTTTCGTGCCTCAGCGTCAGTATAGACTTAGTAACCTGCTTTCGCGATCGGTGTTCTGTGTGATATCTATGCATTTCACCGCTACACCACACATTCCAGCTACTTCAATCTCACTCAAGATTACCAGTATCAATAGCACTTTTAACAGTTAAGCTGCAATATTTCACTACTGACTTAATAAACCGCCTACGCACCCTTTAAACCCAATAAATCCGGATAACGCTTGTGTCCTCCGTATTACCGCGGCTGCTGGCACGGAGTTTGCCGACACTTATTCGTATAGTACATTCATAATTCTTATCACGTAAGAATCTTTATTCCTAAACAAAAGCAGTTTACAACCCGTAAGGCATTCTTCCTGCACGCGACGTGGCTGGTTCAGAGTTTCCTCCATTGACCAATATTCCTCACTGCTGCCTCCCGTAGGAGTCTGGTCCGTATCTCAGTACCAGTGTGGGGGATCACCCTCTCAGGCCCCCTACCGATCATCGCCTTGGTAAGCTTTTATCTTACCAACTAACTAATCGGGCGCACGTCCATCTTTTGCCGCATTTCTGCTTTAATAATAAAATCATGCGATTTTATTATACTATAGAACATTAATCCGAGTTTCCTCAGGCTATTTTCTAGCAAAAGGTAGGTTACGTACGTGTTACGCACCCGTACGCCGGTCGCCATCAAAATTTATAATTATAAATTTTATGCTGCCCCTCGACTTGCATGTGTTAAGCCCGCCGCTAGCGTTCATCCTGAGCCAGGATCAAACTCTCCGTTGTAAAAAATTAATATCAAAGATGCAAAAACCTTTTATTAAAATTAAAAAATTCTAAATATCAGATCTAGAAGCTTTTATTTTTTATATGTAAAGAACAATAAATATTATTTTGTATCCAAAAATACAAGAAATACAAGTATACGTTTTTTTTTTTAAAAAAATTTTATTGAGAAAAAAATAATATAATTTTATATATAAATAATATAAAATCTTTATTAGTTATATATGAGAACTTCGGACTTTAATTTTGAATACCCTGTAAATCTTTTAGCTAAATTTCCATCTCAAGAAAGAGATGAATCTAAATTAATGGTTATTCACAGGAATAATAAGAAAATAGAACACAAACTATTTAAAGATTTATATCAATATTTTGAAGAAGGAGATACTTTTATTTTAAATAATACAAAAGTTTTTCCCGCAAGATTATTTGGAAATAAAGAAAAAACAGAAGCTAAAATAGAAGTTTTTTTACTTAGAGAATTAGATTCTAAAGATAGAACTTGGGATGTTTTAGTTGATCCTGCAAGAAAAGTTAGAGTAGGAAATAAATTAAATTTTGGATATGGATTAACAGGAGAAGTTATAGATAATACAACTTCTAGAGGAAGAATTTTACAACTTCATTTTGAAGGAACACATAAAGAACTTATAAAAAAAATAAAAGAATTAGGAAAAACGCCACTTCCAAAATATATTAATAGACAACCAGAAAAAAATGATGAAGAACGTTATCAAACTGTATATGCAAAAAAAGAAGGATCCGTAGCAGCTCCAACTGCAGGATTACATTTTTCAAAACATCTATTAAAAAAATTAGAAATAAAAGGAATAAATTTAGTAGAAGTAACTTTACATTTAGGATTAGGAAGTTTTTTACCTGTAGAAGTAGAAGACATATCAAAACATAAAATGGATTCTGAAAAATGTTCTATAAATAAAGAAACATGTTATATGATTAATCATGCTATACAAAAAAAAAAACGAATTTGTGCTGTTGGTACATCTTCTATGCGAGCAATAGAAAGCTCTGTTTCTTCTAATAAAAATTTAAACCCATTTTCTGGATGGACTAATAAATTTATTTTTCCTCCTTATAATTTTAATATAGCTAATTCTATGATTACAAATTTTCATATGCCAAAATCAACATTGCTTATGATGATAACAGCATTTGCAGGATTTGATTTAATTATGAAAGCATATAAAATAGCAATTCAAGAAAAATATCGATTATATTCTTATGGAGATGCTATGCTAATTTTATAAAAAAATTTCATGATAAAATTATGAAAATAATTCTAGAAAAAATTAAAATTCCTATTAAAAAAGAAATTGAAGAATTTGAAAAACAATTTTTTAATATAATTAAAAACAATATTACACTTATAAATCAAATTACTCATTATATTTCTCATAGAAAAGGAAAATTAATTCGTCCTATATTTGTTTTTTTAATAGCAAAAATGTTAGGAACAATACAAAAAAAAACATATCATACCGCTTGTTTAATTGAATTAATACATACAGCAACACTTATTCATGATGATGTAATAGATAATAGCTCTCTTCGTCGTAATTCTTTTTCTATTAATGCTATATGGAAAAATAAAATAGCTGTTTTAATAGGAGATTACTTACTTTCTAAAAGTCTTTTATTAGCTACAAATAATAATTATTATGATATTCTTAAAATAATTTGTAAAACTGTTAAAAATATGAGTGAAGGAGAATTATTACAAATGGAAAAATCTAAAAATTTAAATATTACTGAAAAGATTTATAATAAAATTATTTATCAAAAAACTGCAAGTTTAATTGCAGCATCTTGTGAATGTGGAGCACGTTCAGTAAATGCAGATGAAAAAACAATATTAAAAATGAAAAAATTTGGAATTTTTATCGGTATAGCTTTTCAAATAAAAGATGATTTATTTGATTATGAAGAAAATGATAAAAATTTTACAGGAAAACCTATAGGTATTGATTTAAAAGAAAAGAAAATAACACTTCCTCTTATTTATACTATTCAAAATGCATCTAAAAATGATCAAAAATACATATTAAATTATATAAAAAATTATAATGAAAAAAACAGATTTCAAATAATTAGTTATGTAAAAAAATATAAAGGATTAGAATACGCAACTAAAAAAATGATAAAATTTCGTAATAATGCACTAAAAATTTTAGAATTTTATCCAAAAGGAATTATTAAAGATACATTAAAAATAATGGTTAATTTTATTGTTGAAAGAAATCAATAAAATTTTTTAATGAAAGAAAATTTAGTTATTGTAGAATCTCCAACTAAAGCTTCCACTATTCAAACATTTTTAGGAAAAAATTATTATGTTGTATCTAGTTATGGTCATATTATAGATCTTCCAGAAAAAGAAATAGGAATTAAAATAAAAGATAATTTTAAACCTGATTATGTTATTCTATCTAAGAAAAAACAAATAGTTGAAAATTTAAAAAAATTAATAAAAAATTATAAAATTATTTGGTTAGCTTCTGATGAAGATCGTGAAGGTGAAGCTATTGCTTATCAAATTTGTAAAATATTTAATATTCCTAAACAAAAATATAGAAGAATAGTTTTTCATGAAATTACAAAAAAAGCAATTATTAATGCTATAAAAAATCCAAGATTTATTGATTATAATCTAGTTTATGCTCAACAAGCAAGAAGAATTTTAGATAGATTAGTAGGATTTCAATTATCTCCTATTTTATGGAAAAAAATAAATAGAGGTTTATCTGCAGGTCGAGTTCAATCTGCTGCAGTAAAACTTATTGTAGAAAAAGAAAAAAAAATACAAAATTTTGTTCCTTCATTAATTTATCAAATAAATGGAGTTTTTGAAAATGAAAAAAAAATAATTTTTCATGCAAAATTAGAAAAAAAAATTAAGGATGAAAATAAAATAAAAAATATTTTATCATCATGTATTAATAGTGTTTTTGTAATAAAAAAAATTACTATAAAACATGAAAAAAAAAATTCTCCTCCTCCATTTACGACTTCTTCTTTACAACAAGAAGCTTATAAAAGTTTAAATTATTCTATATCAAAAACTATGTTTTTGGCACAAAAATTATATGAAAAAGGATTTATTACATATATGCGGACAGATAGTACAAATTTATCAAAAGATATATTATTAAAAATAAAAAATTATATATTACTTTCATATGGGAAGAAATATTTATCTTTAAAAACATTTTCTCAAAAAAAATTTCTTTCTCAAGAAGCACATGAATCTATTCATCCTACTGTTATTAATTATTTTGATAAAAAAAATTATTTAGATTCTTTAGATATATTTCAAAAAAAACTTTATCAACTTATATGGAAACGTACTATTATGGGACAAATGATTGATTCTATTATAGAAAAAAAAATTTTTTATATTCAATCTTCATGTATTAATAATTTTTTTATTTATACAAATAAAACTATTTTAGTTGATGGATTTTTAAAAATTGAAAATGAAAATAAAAAATCTAGTATTTCTAATATTTTAGATATAAAGAAAGGTTCTTTTTTAAAAATAAAAGATATTGTAGCAAAACAAATTATTTCAACTCATATACGTAGATATAATGAAGCATCTTTAGTAAAAGATTTAGAAAAATTGGGAATAGGTAGACCATCTACTTATGTTCCTATAATATCTACTATTCAAAAAAGAAATTATGTAAACATACATAAAATTTTAAAAAAAACAGAAATACGAAAAAATTTTTTTATAAAAGAAAATTCTATTTTTGAAAAAAATGAAGAATTTATTGAAATTGAAAAAAATAAAATAATTCCTACAGAAATAGGAATTATAACTACTAATTTTTTAGTTAAAAATTTTGAAGAAATAATAGATTATAATTTTACAGCAAATTTAGAAAAAAGTTTTGATGATATAGCTAAAGGAAAAAAATCTTGGATTAAAATACTTCAAAATTTTTATAGTAAATTTTATCAAAAAATACAATATGTTAATAAACATGTAAATAAAATTAAAAAAGAATATTTTCTTGGAGTTGATCCTAAATCTAATAAAAAAATTTTTGCAAAATTTGCTAAATTTGGAGCTATTGTTCAAATGGGAGAATTTAAAAAAAAAGAAAAACCAAAATTTTCTCCTATTTTAAATAGTCAAAAAATCAATACAATTTCACTTACAGAAGCTTTAAAAATTCTTGAATTACCTAAATCTTTAGGTTTTTTTGAAAAAGAAGAAGTTTTATTAAAAATTAATAAATATAATATATATATAAAATATAAAAAAAAATATATTCCAATTGAAGAAAAAATATTTTTTAATTCATTAAATTTCAACTTACAACAAGTTATTAAACTTATAATTGAAAATCAAAATAAAAAAATAAATAAAAATGAAAAAATTTAAATATCAAAATATCTTTGATTTAAGTAAGTAGTTGGGTAAGCTTGATCATGTCCCGTTCTTCTAACATGATCTAAATATTTTGGAATATAAGATAAAGCTTTTACTCTATCAGATAAAGACATTCTATTCCATATATTTTCAGCCATTTTTTTTTTTCCTACTTTATATTTATAATCTGTCCAAAAACGATTAAAAGATAAATCTGTAGGAATTTCTTCTATAGAAAAAGAAGCTTTTGAATTTTTCATTTTATTTATTATAGATTCATTATAAGGTAAATATTTCCCTATCCATATATAATGTGATAAAGAAAGTTTTTTAGGAAAAATTACTTCTCTTAAAAAACCATTTAAATCATATTTAAATATAATATCTCCAGATACTAAACGGCTTCTAAATATATATTGTTTACCTCTCATTATTATTTATTTCATCAGAATTAATTAATTTTTAATGTATCAATTATTATTACGAATACAAATTGTTAACTATTTTAGTTTATGATGAAATTTTAAAAATTATTTTATATAATTTTCTTTATTTTATTTATAATAAATGATTTAATAAAAAATATTTTTTAATTTCTTAATATAAATACAATAAATTTGAAAAATTTATTATCATATAATAGAAGTTAAAAATTTTTATTTTATAAAAAATGTATTGACAATATCTTTTTTTTAAAGTTTTTTTTAATAAATTTAAATATGTTATATATAGTTCCTACTCCTATAGGAAATTTAGAAGATTTTACTTTTAGAGGATTACGAATTTTAAAAGAAGTTGATTTAATTTTAGTAGAAAATTATAAAGTTTCTAAAAAATTATTAAATTTTTATAATATTAAAACTCCAATAAATATATATCATATTCATAATGAACATAAAATAATTTCTAATATTATTAAAATAATAAAAAAAGGAAAAAAATTAGCATTAATATCAAATGCAGGAACTCCAAGTATATCTGATCCAGGTTTTTTATTAATTAAATATTGTATAAAATATTCTATTATCGTAGAATGTTTACCAGGACCTACTGCTTTAATTCCAGCATTAGTTAGCTCTGGTTTATCTATTAATGAATTTACTTTTATTGGTTTTTTACCCAAAAAAAAAAGAATAAATAAATTAAAAAATCTTTCTAAAGAAAATAGAACCATTGTATTTTATGAATCACCTCATAGATTATTAAAAACATTAAATGAAATAAAATATTTTTTTGGATTAAAAAGAAATATTGTAATATGTAAAGAAATATCAAAATTATTTCAAGATATATTAAGAGGAAATATAGAAAAAATAATTTTACATTATGAAAATATTAAAAAAATACTAGGAGAATATACTATTATTATTGAAAAATATTAACAAATATATTTTTTACTAATTAAATATTCTGCAATTTGAATAGTATTTGTTGCTGCTCCTTTTCTAAGATTATCAGATACTATCCATAAATTTATAGAATTTTTTAATGAAAAATCTTTTCGTATTCTACCAACGAAAACTTCATTTTTTTTATGAGCATATAATGGCATAGGATAAATATTTTTTTGTGGATTATCTTGAACAATTATTCCTTTTGTTTGAGATAAAATTTTATATATATTATCTATATTAGGTTTTTCTTTAAATGTAATATTAACACTTTCTGAATGACCTCCTATAACAGGAACACGTACTGCTGTTGATGTAATAGCTATATTATAATCATTCATTATTTTTTTTGTTTCTTTTATTAATTTCATTTCTTCTATTGTATAACCATTTTCTAAAAAAGAATCACAATGAGGTAAAACATTTTGATGAATAAAATATGGATAAACTTTATGAATTTTAATTTTTCCTTCTTTTTCTTGATTTAATTGATCTAAAGCTTTTTTTCCAGTTCCAGTTACGGACTGATATGTAGAAATAACTACTCTATCTATTTTATATTCTTTATGTAAAGGAAATAATACCATTACTAATTGTATTGTAGAACAATTTGGATTAGCAATAATTTTATCTTTTTTTTCTAAAAACGAAGCATTAATTTCGGGAACAATTAATTTTTTTGTAGGATCCATTCTCCATGCAGAAGAATTATCTATAACAGTGGATCCTATTTTTGAAAATTTTGGAGCCCATTCTTTTGATATATTTGAACCTGCTGAAAATAAAACAATATTTGGTTTTTTTAAAAATAAATCATGTAAACTAATAATATTATATATTTTTCCTTTAAAAGAAAATTTTTTTCCTACAGATTTATTAGAAGCACAAAGATATAATTCATTTTTTGGAAATTTTTTTTTTTCTAAAATATCAATCATTACACGTCCTACTAATCCTGTCGCTCCTACTATTCCCAGTTTCATATAAATAAATATAAATTAATAAAATAAATAACAAAATTAATAAATAATATAATATATATAATAATGAAAAAAGGAAAAATGATTATTTTATCAGGTCCTTCTGGATGTGGTAAAACTACTATTTCACATTATTTACTTTCAAAATTTTCAAATTTAAAATTTTCTGTATCGTGTACTACACGTTCAATTAGAAATAATGAAAAACATGGAAAAGATTATTATTTTATATCAATGAATACTTTTATTTCTAAAATAAAAAAATACCAATTTTTAGAATGGGAAGAAGTTTACCCTAAACTATTTTATGGAACTTTAAAAAATGAAATTTTAAAAATTTGGAAATCTAACAAACATGTTTTATTTGATATAGATGTTAAAGGAGGATTAAATTTAAAAAAAAAATACCCAAATAATTCTTTATCTATATTTATTATGGTTAATTCAATGAATCTTTTAAAAAAAAGATTAATAAAAAGAAATTCTGAAACATTAAAAAATCAAATAAATGCACGTTTAAATAAAGCAAAAAAAGAAAATAATTATGCAAAATTATTTGATTTTATTTTATTTAATATTGATTTATTTCAAACAAAAAAAAAAATAATTCAGATTGTTTCTAATTTCATTTATGATAAATAATATCGGTGTATTTCTACTAAATTAGTATTTATACACCCCCCAGACGTATATAATATTAATATAATTTACACACCGATATTATTTTTTTTATAACTCCTCAGGCTGGATTCGAACCAGCGACACCCTGATTAACAGTCAGGTGCTCTAACCAACTGAGCTACTGAGGATCATTTTTAATTGGAATTTTATTTATTCTAATTTTGTGTCTTCCACCTTCAAAATCTGTTTTTAAAAATATTTCTATAATTTCTAAAGCTTCATTTTTATTTAAAAAACGTGCTGGTAAACTAATAATATTAGCATCATTATGTTTTCTTGCTAAAAAAGCAATTTCTTTTTTCCATCCTAAAGCAGCACGAATTTTTTTATATTTATTTGCAGTAATAGCAGCTCCATTTCCACTTCCACATATAATAATTCCAAAATTTGCCTTTCCTTTTTCTACAAATTTAGCTGTAGGATGAATAAAATCAGGATAATCTACTGTTTCTCCATATTTAGAAAAACCAAAATCTTTTATTTTATATCCTTTTTTAATCAAAAAATTTTTTATTAAAGATTTATAATATACTCCTGTATGATCAGATCCTATTGCTATTAGCATAATATTTATTACAACAAATAAATATACATTATAAAAATTAAAAATATTAATCTCTTAAAATATTAACTTGATAAATAAAATTATTTTACTATATTATGATAAAAAATATAAAAACTATTAATGATTTTAATTTTAACAATCAAATAGCATTACTAAGAGTAGATTTTAATGTTCCTGTAAATAAATATTATAAAATAATAGATGATACACGAATTCAATATACTATTCCAACTATTCAAAAAATTATTTCTGAAAATGGAAAAGTCATTCTTATTTCCCATTTTGGACGACCAAAAGGGATTCCCTCTGAAAGGGATTCTTTAAAATTTTTAATTCCTTTTTTATCTAAAAAATTAAAAAAAACTATAAATTTTTGTGAAAATTGTATAGGAGAAAATGTCAAAAAACAAATTAATGAATTAAAAAATGGTGAAATTTTATTATTAGAAAATTTACGTTTTTATAAAGAAGAAGAAGAAGAAAATAAAAATTTTGCTTTTGAATTATCAAAATTAGGAAATATTTATGTAAATGATGCTTTTGGAGCTTCTCATCGTTCACATGCTTCTATAACTATTTTACCTAAATTTTTTGGAGAAAAAAAATGTATAGGATTTCTTATGCAAAAAGAAATTAAATTTTTAAATAAATTTTTATCAAAAAAAAATAATAATCCTATTACAATTTTATTAGGAGGAGCAAAAATTTCTTCTAAAATTGATATTATTGAAAATCTTATTGATTTTGCAGATTATATATTAATAGGGGGAGGGATGTCTTATCCTTTTATTAAAATAAATGGAGGAAAAATAGGAAATTCTATTATTGAAAATAATAATAAAATTGAAAAAATATTAAAAATAATTTTTAATAAATGTCAAAAAAAAAATATTTTACATCTTCCAAAAGATGTTATTATTGCTAATTCTTTTAAAAATACAAAAAATACTAAAATAGTACCTATTCATTCTATTCCAAATGGATGGATGGGATTAGATATAGGACCTGCTTCTATAAAATATTTTTGTGATATTATAAAAAAATCAAAAACCATTTTATGGAATGGTCCAGTAGGAGTTTTTGAATTTTCTAATTTTTCTTTAGGAACCAGATCCATAGCAAAAATAATTGCACAAACAACTGAAAAAGGAGCTTTTTCTTTAGTAGGAGGAGGAGATTCTATTGCTTCATTAAAAATGGAAGGATATGATAAAAAAATTAGTTATTTATCTACTGGTGGAGGAGCATTCTTAGAAAGTTTAAAAAATAAAATACTTCCTGGAATAAAAGCTATAAAAAAATAAATTTTTAATTATATTTGTTCTTTTGTTAAAAAAACAAATATGTCATTTAAACTTCCAAAATTATCTTATTCATATAAGGATTTTGAACCTTATATAGATCAAAAAACAATGGAAATCCATTATACAAAACATCATGCAACTTATACGAATAATTTAAATAAAGCTATCTATGGTACAGATATGATGAATCTTACTATAGAAGAAATTTTAAAAAAATCTCCTTTAGGATCTACATTATTACGTAATAATAGTGGAGGATTTTATAATCATAATCTTTTTTGGGAGATATTAATTCCTAATTTTGAATATATAGATCCAAGTTCTTATTTTAATGATATCATTCAAAAAAATTTTGAATCTTTTGATTTTTTTAAAAAGAAATTTTCTACTATTGCATTAAATCGTTTTGGATCAGGATGGGCTTGGTTATGTGTTAAAGAAAAAAAATTAACTATTTGTTCTACATCTAATCAAGATAATCCTATTATGTTAGGAATAGGTTGTGAAGGAATTCCTATATTAGGATTAGACGTTTGGGAACATGCTTATTATTTACAATATCAAAATCGTCGTTTAGATTATATATCTTCTTTTTGGAAGATTATCAATTGGAAAAAAGTAGAAAAAAATTACAATAAAATTGTAAATAATTTACATGGGTAAAATAATTCTAGAAAATATCAGATTATTTGGATATCATGGATGTTTTTCAGAAGAAAAAAATATTGGTTCTGATTATACTATCAATATAGAAATTGAATTAAATCTTCAGAAATCTTCTATTTCTGATAATTTATCAGAAACTATTGATTATGTTAGTTTATATTATATCGTTGAAAATGAAATGAAAATTAATTCTAAATTAATTGAACATGTAGCAAACAGAATAATTCAAAAAATTAAAAAAAAATATAAAATAATTAAACATATAAAAATTAAAATTTGTAAAGAAAATCCACCTATAAAAGGAAATATAGATAGAGTATGTGTTATTTTATATCATTGAATATAATTTTTTGTATTATTTTTGGCACTGTGGCCGATAGGAAAGGCGGAGGTCTGCAAAACCTTTTATAGCGGTTCGATTCCGCTCTGTGCCTTTTTTTTATTTAATTTTTTTTTTATATTTTAATATTTTAATAATTATAAAAGAATAAAATAATAGATATAAATGAGGATAAATAATATTTTAATTTCACAACCTCTTACAGGTGGCTCTGATTCACCATATTTAGAACTTTGTAAAAATAAAAATATCAATATTGATTTTAGATCTTTTATAGAAATTAAAGGAGCATCGTCTAGTGATATAAGAAAACAAAAAATAAATTTTTCTGATTTTACTGTAATACTTTTTATAAGTAAAAAATCTGTAGATCATTATTTTAGATTAGCTGAATCTATGCGTTTTAAAGTTCCTATTTCTATGAAATATATTTGCCAAACGGAAAAAATTGCTTATTATTTACAAAAATATATTATATATAGAAAAAGAAAAATTTATATTGGAAACAAATCATTTAAAGATATATTACCATATATTAAAAAATATCCAAAAGAAAAATTTATTTTACCTTCTTCAGATATTTTAAAACCAGAAATTCCAAATATGTTAAATAAATTAAATATTTTTTGGAGAAGAGCAATATTATATAAAATTACTTATAGTGATTTATCTGATTTAAAACATATATATTATGATATTTTAGTTTTTTTTAATCCATCAGAAATTAAATCTTTATTTAAAAATTTTCCTGATTTTGATCAAAATGGAATAAAAATTGCAACTTTTGGTCAAAATACTTTAGATACTGCTTATAAAGCAGGATTAAAAATAGATATAAAAGTTCCAACTCCAGAATTCCCTTCCATGTTCATGGCTTTAGAAAAATATATTATATCAAAAAATTATAAATATAATATTAAATAATTTAAAAAAAATAAAATATAATATATATTATTCTACTGTTACTGATTTTGCTAAATTTCTCGGTTGATCAACATTTTCTCCTCGTATATAAGCTATTTGATAAGCTAATAATTGAAGAGGAATAACAGTAATTAAAGGACTTAATTCTTCTGAACTATTAGGAATTTTTATAACGTGATCTGCTAATGTACTAACTTGAATATCTCCTTCATTAACTATAGCTATTATTTTACCTTTTCTAGCTTTTATTTCTTGAATATTTCCTATTATTTTATTATAACATCCTTTTTTTGTTGCGATAATTACTACTGGCATATTTTCGTCTATTAAAGCAATAGGTCCATGTTTTATTTCTGCTGCAGGATAACCTTCTGCATGAATATAAGATATTTCTTTTAATTTCAAAGCTCCTTCTAAAGCTACTGGAAAATTAATTCCTCTACCTAAATAAAGAAAATTATTAACATTATGATATACTTTAGAAATTTTTTTTATAGAATCATCTTTTTTTAAAGTATGATAAACTTTTTCTGAAATTAATCCTAATTCTTGACATAAACATTTATAACGATTATCATTTATAGATGATCTATATTTTCCTATTTTTAAAGCTAATAAAATAAGAATTGTAATTTGTGCAGTAAAAGATTTTGTTGATGCTACTCCAATTTCAGGACCGGCATGAGTATAAGCACCTGCATCTACATTTCGTGCAATAGATGATCCTACTACATTACAAATACCAAAAACAAATGCTCCTTTTTTTTTTGCTAATTTTAAAGCAGCTAAAGTATCGGCTGTTTCTCCTGATTGAGAAATAACAATAATTATATTTTTTTTATTTATAATAGGATTTCTATATCGAAATTCTGAAGCATATTCTACTTCTACAGGAATAGAAGCAAGTTCTTCTAATAAATATTCTCCAATTAAACTAGCATGCCATGAAGTTCCACATGCTACTATAGTTATAGATTTAGCGTTAATAAAAATATTTTTATTAGATTCAATTCCATCAATACAAATAATACCTTTTGGTATTAATAATCTTCCACGTAAGGTATCCAAAATTGTTTTTGGTTGTTCATGTATTTCTTTTAACATAAAATATTTATATTCACCTTTTTCTATTTGTTTTAAATTTATTTTCAGTTTTTTAATGATTGGATTTAATTTATGGTTATTTATAATTTTTCTTAAATCTAATTCTTTTCCTTTTCTAAGAATAGCCATTTCTCCATCTTTTAAATAAATAACATTTTTTGTATAATTTACAAAAGGAATAGTATCAGATGCAATAAAAAATTCCTTATCATTAATTCCTAATGCAAGAGGACTACCTAATTTTGCAATAATAATTGTTTCTGGATGTGATTTATCTATTACAACAATAGAATAAGCTCCTATTATTTCATTTAATGAAATTCTTACAGCTTCTTCTAAAGAAGATTTATTTTCTTTTTTAATATATTCAATAAAATTTATAAAAACTTCTGTATCAGTTTTACTTTTAAAAGTAAAACCATTTTTTAATAAAACAATTTTAATTGCATGATAATTTTCTATAATCCCATTATGAATCATAATAAGTTTATTAGAATTTGAAACATGGGGATGAGCATTTAAATCATTTGGAACTCCATGTGTTGCCCATCTAGTATGACCTATTCCAATAGTTCCACTTATTTTTATATTATTAGAATATATTTTTTTTTCCAATTCATTAACCCTTCCTTTTGTTTTACATAAACTATATCCATCTTTATAAAAAAGTGCAATTCCAGAACTATCATATCCTCTATATTCCAATTTTTTTAATCCATTAATAATAATAGGATAAGCATCTCTATAACCCAAATAACCAATTATACCACACATTCTAACTAATAAAATTAGAAGTTTTTATTTATGATAAATATTAATTTATTTGTTCTAAAAAAGTTTCTTTATAAAATTGTTGATAAACGGTTTCTATTTTTTCTACAGGATAATATTTTAATACTAACAATTTTTTTATTTTTATAAAATCTTCTATTTCTTGAGGAAAAGAAAGATCTCCTTTTATTATAGCATCCGAAAAATACATACAAAATTTTATTAAATTAAAATAATTTGGATTTTCTAATAATTTTAATTTTTTTAATTTAATTCCATCAAATTTTATTTTTTTAATAATATCTTTATTAAGATAACCTTGAAAAGGTTTATTATAAATAGATACAATTAATTTTGTATTATTATATACAGGATCATTTTTATACAAACTTTTAATATACAAAGGAATAAAAGAACTAATCCACCCATAAAGATGAATAATATCAGGTTTCCAATTTAATTTTTTTACGGTTTCTAAAACTCCTTTTGTAAAAAATAAAGCTCTTTCATCATTATCTTGAAAAAAGATTCCATTTTCATCTTCATATATAGCTTTTCTTTTAAAATATTCTTCATTATCTATAAAATAAACTTGTAATCTAGCATCAGGAATTGATGCTACTTTTATTAATAATGGTTGATCTATATCATTAATAACCAAATTTTTTCCTGATAAACGAATTACTTCATGTAATTGATGTCTTCTTTCATTTATTACTCCAAAACGAGGCATAAATATACGTACATCATTTCCTATTGATTGCATAAATTTAGTGGCTTTTAAAACCGATAAAGATATTGAATTCTCTGATGAAAAAGGAAATAAGTCTGAAGAAACATATAATATACGTTTACCTGTCATCTTAGAGTTATTTTTATTTTGATAAATATATAGTAAAAAAACGGATCATTGCAAATATAATAAATAATATCCAATACATTAATTTTTTTTTAAAAAAAAATGATTTTTTAGTGTAGATTGTAGACTTTTTCACCTTTTATATTTATTTATATAATAAATAGACATGTTTTATTATCATGAAATCAAAAAAAAAAATAAAAAAAAAATATTTTAATAATAATTTTACTTCTATTACTACTGGATATATTAATATGACTAATCATGGATATGCTTTTGTTAATATTGAAGGATTTCAAAAAGATATTTTTATTCCAAAAAATAAAACAAATAGAGCTTTAGAAGGAGATTTAGTAAAAATTAAATTAAATAAAAAAAATAGACATAGAAAAGGAATAAAAATAGAAGGAGAAGTCCTTAAAATTATAAAAAGAAAAAATAAAAAATTTATTGGAATATTAAAAATAAATCTTCATTTAAATTCTAAATATGGATCAGTAATAGTATATAATAATAGTATTCATGTCGATATTTTTATTCCAATACCAATAAATAATATTAAAAAATATCATAACAACGATAAAGTTTTAGTTAAAATTATATCATGGCCTAAAGAACTAAAAAATCCTTTAGGAAAAATTATAAAAATATTTGGAAAATCTGGAGAATATCAAACAGAAATTGATTCATTATTAGAACAATATGGAATTTCTTATAAATTTTCTAAAAAAATAGAAAATGAAGCGAAAAAAATTTATTTAAAAAAAAATTTAAATAAAAATAATATAAGAAAAGATATGCGAAGTATTAATACTTTTACTATTGATCCATTAAATGCAAAAGATTTTGATGATGCATTATCAATTAGAAAATTAAATAACGATATATGGGAAATCGGTATTCATATTTCTGATGTTTCTTTTTATGTAAAAGAAGGAAGTTTATTGGATAAAGAAGCATATTTACGTTCTACATCTATTTATTTTATAGGAAAAGTTATTCCTATGCTTCCAAAAATATTATCCAATGATCTTTGTTCATTAACTCCTAAAAAAGATAGATTAAGTTTTTCTTATATTTTTAACATAAATAATAAAGGAAAAATATTAAATAATTGGTTCGGAAAAACCATTATACAATCTAATAGAAAATTTACATACGAAGAAGTTCAAAAAATAATAGAAAATAAAAAAGGAGATTTTTATGAAGAAATTTATACTTTATTTTTATTTTCTAAAATTTTAACAAATAAAAGATTAAAAAATGGATCAATTTATCTTGATAAAGATGAAATAAAATTTCATTTAGATGAAAAAAATAATCCAATATCCTTACGTTTAGAAAAAAATAATGATGCTCATAGATTAATAGAAGAATTTATGTTATTAGCTAATAGAAAAATTTCAGAATTTGTTAGTTTAAATTGTAATGGATCTCCTTCTAATAAAATTTTTATTTATAGAATTCATGATAAACCTGATTTTCAAAAAATTTTTTTATTAAAAAAAATTATAGAACCTTTAGGTTATTTTTTAGATTTTAATAACTTAAAAAATTCTATTAATTTTTTATTAAAAAAAATTAAAGGAAAATCAGAACAAAATATGATTGAAAATTTAATTCTTCGTTCTATGAGTAAAGCTAAATATTCTACAAAAAATATAGGACATTATGGATTATCTTTTTTTTATTATACTCATTTTACTTCTCCTATAAGGAGATATTCAGATATTATCGCTCATCGTTTATTACATTATTATTTAATCAATAACAATAATTATCATAATAATAATAATGACAAAACATATAAATTAAAAAAAATTGAATTTTATGAAAAACAATCTCAATATTGTAGTTATAAAGAACGATTAGCTATAGATGCGGAAAGAGAATTTATTAAATATATACAAATTAAATATATACAAAAATTTTTAGGAAAAGAATTTTATGGAATTATTACTGGATTTACTGATTGGAGTATTTATATTGATTTATTATTATTTCAAACAGAAGGTATGGTTCGATTACGTGATATTAAAGAAGATTATTATATTTTAAATTCAAATGAATATAGTATAATTGGAAAAGAAAAAAGAAAAATTTATCATTTAGGAGATAAAGTAAAAGTAAAAATTATAGATATAAATATGGAAAAAAAAAAAATTATTCTTAGTTGGATAGAAAATAAATAATAAAATTACATTTATCTAAAGTAAATACAATATAATTAATATTATTTTTTTAATTAATTATTTATTATCTATTCGAACAGAAGAAGGAACAAATATAGTATAATCTCCTCCATTTTTTATAATATTTCTTACAAGAAAAGAACAAATATGAGATTTTTCATAAGAAGAAATAAAATAAACTGTTTCAATTTCAATAAAATTTATTTTATTTAATTTTTTATTAGTAAAAAATATATTTTTCTCAAATTCAAAATCAAATTTATTTCTAATTCCTCTTAATAAAAATTTAACTTTTTTTTTTTTACAAAAAGAAATAGTTAATCCATTAAATGAATCTATTTCTATTTTATGTTTATAAGGAAAATTACAAAAAGTTTTTTGAATCCATTCTTTTCTTTTTTGAATAGAAAACATATTTTTTTTTTTCATATTTTTTCCAATAGCTATGATAATTTTATCAAATAAATTTAAAGCTCTAATAATAATATCATAATGTCCTAAAGTAATAGGATCAAAAGAACCAGGAAATATAGCTATTTTTTCATTATAATTCATAATAATTTTTATATCATATTTTTTATATCTTTATAGTATAATATTTATTAGGATAATGAACAAATCATGTTCTAATTGTTTAAAAAATAAATGTAAAAAAAAAGAAAATTCTTTTGAAAAAAATATTTTTAAAGAAAAAAAATGCTATAATTTCAATGGATTAGATTGGTTATCTAATATTCAATCTCCTTTTGAATATCAAAAACATGATATTGTAGAAGTAAAATTTAAAAATAATAGAAAAGAATTCCTTCTTAATAAAGAAAAAATATCCCTTTGTAAAGGAGATATTGTTACTGTAGAATCTAAATCTGGAAAAGGATATGATATAGGTGTAGTAATTCTAACTGGTGAATTAGTAAAATTACAAATCAGAAATAAAAATATAGATATATTAAAAAATATATATAGAAAATCTACATATAAAGAAATAAATATTTGGAAATTTTTTAAAAAAAAAGAATTTACCACTCTTTTAAAAGCTAAAAAAATTTCAAAAAATTTAAATCTTTTTATGAAAATTTGTGATGTTGAATATCAGGCTGATGGGAAAAAAGCTATTTTTTATTATACAGCAGAAAATAGAGTTGATTTTAGAATTTTAATTAAAAAATTATCTACACATTTTCATACACGTATAGAAATGCGTCAAATAGGATATAGACAAGAAGCAGCAAAAATTGGAGGAATAGGATCTTGTGGAAGAGAACTTTGTTGTTCTACTTGGTTAAAAAATTTTAAAAGTGTTACTACTAATTCTGCAAGATATCAACAGCTTTCCATTAATATTCAAAAATTAACTGGACAATGTCAAAAATTAAAATGTTGTCTTAATTATGAATTAGATGCTTATTTAACTTCTTTAAAAAATTTTCCAGATTTTAATAAAAAAATTTATACAAAAAAAGGAATAGCTCAATGTATGAAAATTGATGTTTTTAAAAAAATAATGTGGTTTTCTTATGTTAAGAATCCAAATACTTGGTTTAAAATAAAAGTAAATAAAATTAAAGAAATTTTAAAAAAAAATCAAATAACACCTCCTTTAGAGGAATTATCTACAATTAATACTATTCAAAAAACAGAATTAACATTTAAAGATTTATCTATATAATTAATTAATATAAAATTATAATCATCATAGTATGATAAAAAAAAATAATTTTTTGCGTGTATAAAAAAAATATAAAAGTAAATTATTATTTTCGTATACTTATTTTTTATTTTTGGTTTTTATTTATTATAGGAATAAGTATAATATTCACAATTTTTTATGCTGCTTCTAAAGGTTATTTAGGAGCTTTACCTAGTACTAGGGATATAGAAAACCCTACTATGGAAGTAGGATCGGAAGTATATGATGCTAATGGTATATTGTTAGGTAGATTTTTTTCAGAAAATAGGACTTTAATTACTTATAAACAACTTCCAAAAAATCTTATTAATGCTTTAATAGCAAAAGAAGATATTCGTTTTAAATATCATTCTGGAATTGATGTTAAATCTTTTCTTAGAGCAATTCTTTCATTAGGAAAAAAAGGAGGGGGAAGTACTATATCTCAACAATTAGCAAAACTTCTTTTTACTGGACCATCTGCAAAAAATAAATTACAAAGAATTCATCAAAAACTTTTAGAATGGGTAATGGCTATAGAATTAGAAAAACGTTATACAAAAGAAGAAATTATTACAATGTATTATAATAAATTTGATTTTTTATATAATGCAAAAGGAATAGAAACAGCCGCCCATACTTATTTTAATAAAAAAGTTTCTGAACTTAATTTAGGAGAAAGTGCAATACTAGTTGGTATGTTAGAAAATCCTTCATTATATAATCCTAAAAATTATCCTAAAAGAGCAAAAAAACAAAGAAATTTAGTTCTTTTTCAAATGAAAAAATATAATTTTTTAAATAGGTATAGATATAAGAAAGAGTTAAAAAAACCCATAAAAATTAATTTTAAAATACAAAAAAAAGATTTTGAATTACTCACTTATTATGGTGAATTTTTAAAAAAAGAGATTCAAGAATCTTTAGATGAATATGAAAATAAAACTGGAAAAAAATTAAATCTTTATTCTAGTGGATTGAAAATATATACATCTATTGATGCAAAAATGCAAGATTATGCAGAAAAAGCAGTAAAAAAACATCTTAGTAAATTACAAATATTATTTAATAATATGCAAAAAAAAAATAAAAATTATCCATTTTTAAATATTTCTCAAGAAAAAACAAAAAGAATATTAATATCTGCTATGCATAGAACTTCTCTTTATCAAGATTTAAAACAAAAAGGATTAGAAGAAAATAAAATTATAGAAAAATTTAAAAAACCACAATTAATAAAATTATTTACTTGGAATGGATCTAAAAAAATATTAATGTCTCCATGGGATTTTATCCGTTATCAAAAAAGTATAATCCAATCTGGATTATTATCTATAGAACCATCTACTGGATTTATAAAAGCATGGGTAGGAGGAATTGATTTTAATTATTTTCAATATGATCATGTATCGCAAACACAACGTCAAGTTGGTTCTGTTTTTAAACCTATTTTATACGCAGCTGCTATCAATAAATTACATTATAATCCTTGTACAAAAATATCAAATGAAAAATTTCATTTAGGAAAATGGAGTCCTAGAAATTCCAATGGAAAATATGGAGGATTTTTTACATTAAAAGATGGGTTAGCTTTATCTATTAATACTATATCTGCACGTTTAATATCACAAATAACACCCCAACCTGTCATAAATTTAGCAAAAAAAATGGGAATAAAGTCTATAATTCCTGAACATCCATCTATTGCATTAGGTTCTGCAGATTTAACATTATATGAAATGACAGGAGCATTTAATACATTTACTAATTATGGTTTTTATATCAAACCAAGTATTTTAGTTAAAATAGAAGATGAAAATGGAAATTTGATTCAAGATAATATAGATATTAGTAAAAGACAAGTTTTTAGTGAAGAAGTAGCATATATTATGTTAAAATTAATGCAAGGAGTGATTAAATATGGAACAGCAAAAAGATTAAAAAAATATAATTTTATAGGAGAAATAGCAGGAAAAACTGGAACAACTAATGAAAATTCAGATGGATGGTTTATAGGAATGATTCCAAATTTAACGACTGGAGTATGGGTTGGTTGGGAAGATAGATTTTCTCATTTTGAGAATATTAAATTAGGACAAGGAGCTAATATGGCATTACCTATATGGGCTTATTATATGAAAAGTTTATATAAAGATATAAATTTGATCTATCATGATCAATTATTTTTTCGTAAACCTAAAAATTATCAATATAATTGGGAAAAATGTATAGATAATTCTTCTTTATCTATAAAAGAGGATCATAATAATATTTTTATTAATGAGGAAAATGAAAAAAAAGAAAATAAAAATTTTATAAAAGAATTCAAAAAAATTATAGATATAAATGAAAATTTAAATAATAATAAAAATAATGAAAATTTAAATAATAATAAAAATTTTGATAAATAAAATAATATCATAATATGAATATGATTAAAAGAATATTAATTTTAGAAAAAAATCATCCTTTTATTATATATACATTAAAAAAAAAAGGATTTATTTGTGACGAAAATTATCATGATTCATACGATAAAATGAATCTTTCTATATATGATGGAATTGTTTTAAGAAGTAGATTAAAAATAGATAATAAATTTATTAAAAAAGCTAAAAATTTAAAATTTATAGCAAGAATTGGATCTGGTACAGAAAATATAGATAAAGATTATGCTTTTAAAAAAGGTATTACTTTAATTTCTTCTCCAGAAGGAAATAAAGATGCCGTAGCAGAACATGCAATAGGAATGCTTTTATGTTTAATGAATCATATTATTCGTTCTAATCATCAAATACAAAAAGGAAAATGGTATAGAGAAAAAAATAGAGGAAAAGAAATTATGAAAAAAACAATAGGAATTATTGGATATGGAAATACTGGAAAATCTTTTGCTAAAAAACTTTCTGGATTTAATGCTAAAATATTATGTTATGATATATTACCTAATATTGGAGATACTTATGCTAAACAAGTTCATATGAATAAAATATTTCAAAAATCAGATGTAATTAGTTTACATGTACCTTATACAAAAAAAACAAAAGGAATGATTAATTATAATTTTATAAAAAGGTTTTCTAAACCTTTTTATTTAATAAATACTTCTCGTGGTGGATGTATTATTACAAATCATTTAGTTAAAGCATTAAAAAATGGAAAAATCTATGGAGCATGTTTAGATGTATTAGAATATGAAAATTCATCTTTTGAAAATATTTTTAATAAAAATACACTTCCAAAAAGTTTTTTTTATCTTATTCATTCTGATCAAGTTATATTAACTCCACATATTGCTGGATGGACTAAAGAATCGAAATATAAAATGGATAAAAAAATTGTAGAAAAAATTATTTTATTAAATAAAAAACTTAATTTAAAAAATAATTATAAAAAATATTAATGAATATATTTAAAAATTTTAAATAAAAATAATTATAAATATTTTTAATATACATCTTTTAAATATCTTCCATTTTTTTTCATTTCTTTTATAAAAAATTCTGGATTACATTTTCCTACTTCTTCTATTATATGATAAATCATTTTTTCAATATCTATACTCATAGGATCTTTTTTACCACAAACATAAATATATGCTCCATTTTGGATCCATGAAAAAAATTCTATACGATTTTCCCATATTTTATCTTGTACATATATTTTATTTTTTTGATCTCTTGAAAAAGAAAGACTTACATTATTAAGAATTCCTTTTTTTTTCCAAGTTTGAATTTCTTTTTTATATAAAAAATCTGTAGAAAAATGTTGATCTCCAAAAAATAACCAATTTCTTCCTGTAGCTCCCATATATTCTCTTTCATATAAAAAAGAACGAAAAGGAGCTATTCCAGTTCCAGGACCAATAAGAATTATATCTTTATCTAAATTTTTTGGTAATTTAAATAATTTATTATTATAAATAAAAAAGAATAATTCATCACCTTTTTTTAATTTTGACAAAAAATCAGAACAATATCCAAATACAGTTTCTCCATTTAATTGAAAACTATGACGGGATACAGTAATATGTATTTTATTATAATGAACTTTATGAGAAGAAGAAATAGAATATAATCTGGGTTTTATACATTCCATTATTTTTATTAAATTTTTTAATGAATATTTCCTTTTTATCGGAAATTCTTTTAAAAGATCAATAAGATTCCATTTACGATCATAAGGTATATTTTCTTGATCAGATAATAAAGAATATTTATTTAAAAAATTATTTGATAAACAAAAAATATTAAATTTTTTTTTAAAAAGATTATATATTTTTTTATATTCTTTTTGTTTTAATTCAATTTTTTTATTTTTTAAAAAAAAATTTATAATATCATATGTTTGATTTGAAGAATTTTCAGGAAATATTCCTATAGCATCACCTGGGTTATATTTAATTTCATTTTGACAAGAAATTTCAATATGATAAACTTCTTTATTTTTATTATATTCTCTTTTTTGATCACTTAAAAGTATTTTATTAAAAATTTTTCCACATATTATACGTTTTTTATTTTCTATATCTTTTTTATTTTGAAAAAAATTTAAAATTTCATAAAACCATTTATATGCTTTTTCTTTATAATCAATATCACATTTATATAATGGAATAATTCTAATTGCTCCTATATTATATAAATATTTATCTACATCTATTCCAGCTTGACAAAAATGAGAATAAGATTTATCTCCTAATGCTAATACACTATATTTCAATTTTTTTAAATAAATTTTTGTATTATTTTTAATAAAATTAAAAAAATTTTTTGCAGAAAAAGGAGGCTCTCCTTCTCCATGTGTACTAATTATTATTAATAAATAATTTTCTTTTTCTAAATTTTTTAAATTATATTGATCTAAATTTATTAAATTTATCTTTAATTCTTTTTTTTGAAATTTTTTATAAATATCAAAAGCTAAACTTTTAGCATTTCCTGTTTCTGTTCCATAAACTAATGTAATTTTTTCTTTTTTATTTTTTAAAATATCAAAAAAACATTTATCCTTAGGAAATAATCCTGACATATATCCATACATCCAAATAATTTCTTCTCGAGAAGATTCTTTTATTAATTTAATAAATATTTTTTTATTTGATTCAGATAACATTTTTTTATTAGGTTAATAACTAATTTTATTATATAATTGTATATATTAATTTTTATTAATTTATTAAATTATTAATAAATAAAAAAAATTTAATCAAAACATTATAATCAATTACTTTTTTTACCATTAAAAAAAAAGATTTTCAACTGAAAGATATCTTTCTCCAGTATCATAATTAAACGTTAATATTATAGATTTTTCAGAAAATTGAGGTAATTGTTTATTTATAGCAGATAAAACTGCTCCTGTAGATATTCCAACAAGAATCCCTTCTTTTTTTGCTATTTTTCGAACAAAAGAAAAAGCTTCTTCTTTAGAAACTAAAAAAGTTCCATCTAATATTTTTTTATTTAAAATAGAAGGAATAAATCCTGCACCTAATCCTTGTAAAGAATGTGGATGTGGTGTACCTCCAAATATAACAGGAGATTCCAATGGTTCTACAGAAAAAATTTTTATATTTGAAAATTTATTTTTTAATATTTCTCCTATTCCAGTTATATGACCTCCAGTTCCAACTCCTGTAATAAAATAATCTATTCCATCAGGAAATGCTTTTATAATTTCTTGTGCAGTTGTATTTTTATGAATATTAATATTAGATATATTATCAAATTGTTTTGGCATCCATGAATTAGGAATAATATCAATAAGTTCTTCTGCTTTTTTAATAGCTCCTTTCATTCCTTTTTCTTTTGGAGTTAAAACAAATTTTGCTCCAAAAATAGAAAATAATTTTCTTCTTTCAAGACTCATAGATTCTGGCATAACTAAAATCAAACGATAACCTTTTACAGAACAAACCATAGATAATCCAATTCCTGTATTACCAGACGTTGGTTCTATAATAATATCTCCTTGTTGAATTATTTTTTTTTGTTCTGCATCTTCAATCATAGATAAAGCAATTCTATCTTTGATACTTCCTCCTGGATTATTTTTTTCTAATTTTATCCAAACTTTATGATTAGGATACAATTTTTTAAGACGAACATGGGGGGTATTTCCAATAGTTTGTAAAATACTATCAACTTTCATTTTTTTTTTTTTTATATCATAAAATTAATAGGATCAGGAAAAGTACTATTATTTCTCATTTTTATTTCACTTTTTTGATACACTATAGAAAAAGGTGGAATACTTTTTGTTAACCAAACATTACCTCCAATAACACTATCATGACCTATTATAGTTTCTCCACCTAAAATAGTAGCTCCAGCATAAATAGTAACTTTATCTTCTATAGTAGGATGACGTTTTTTATTTGATAATTTTTTATTTACAGAAATAGCTCCTAGAGTAACTCCTTGATATATTTTTACTTTATCTCCTATTTTTGTACTAGATCCTATAACTATTCCTGTTCCATGATCAATTGCGAAAGAACTTCCTATTTTTGCAGATGCATGAATATCTACTCCTGTTTTACTATGTGCATATTCTGTAATTAATCTAGGAATAATTGGAATATTTTGAATCCATAATTGATGAGCTATTCTATATAATGCAGTAGCAAAAAAACCAGGATAAGAAATAAAAATTTCTTCTATAACTGTTGCGGCTGGATCAGATTCTAATATAGCATAAGCATCTATTATTAATGTTTTATAGATATTAGGAATTTTTTCAAAAAATTTTTTAGAAAGATCTTCAGAATTTTTTTTATCAAAATTTAATTCAATAAAAATTTCATATAAAAAATATTTTAATTTATTGTAATATTTTTCTAATAAAAATGTATTATTAATAATAATTTGATCTGGAATAAATAAAAAATTAAATAAAGATTCCACAAAGTCTTCAGACTTTTTTTTACTAGGAAAATGATTTCTTTTTTTATTATTTTTAAATATTGTATTTAAAAAATCTAACATTTAATTTAAAATTTTGATTATAGAATAATCTTTCCACCAACAGTATTCATTTCTATAATTTTTATTAAATTTAAAAAAATAAGTATATTATATATAACATTTTATATCTATATTTAAAAATCCTTCTATAAAGTCTATAAAGAATAAAGAATAATAAATAATAAAAAATTTAGAAAAAAAAATTATTTATTTTATAATTTTCAATTTCTAATCAACATAAATAATATAATATTTTATTAAATCATATTTAAAATACCATACAAAATTTTTTTGTGAATTCTTTTTAAGAAATTTTTTTTGGTAAAAAACAAAATTGTATTCTATTTTTTATATTATCATAAAATATATTAGATACATTTTTTGGTAAAATTTTTTTAAAAAATTTTTAATATCTCCTCTACGAGAGTAGATTTTCTTTTTTTTGAAAAGATCATATAAACATTTCTTTGATAAATTTTTCCATTTTATATTTTTTATTCAAAAAAAAAAAAACCTTTGAATGATTCAAAATGATTCAAAGGTAACATATTTTTATATACTAAATGTAGTATACATTTATATACTATATACACTATAGTACAAAAATATAAGAATTTCTTTTATTATATTATACTTAAAATGTAATATTATTTTAATAATTTTTTATGAAAAAAATAAAAGTACATAATCCTATAGTAGAAATGGATGGAGATGAAATGGCTAGAATTATATGGAAAGATATTAAAAAATATTTTATTTTTCCTTATTTAGATATAAATATTATATATTTTGATTTAGGAATAAAAAATAGAAATATTACTAATGATCAAATAACTATAGATGCTGCTAATGCTATAAAAAAATATAATGTTGGAATTAAATGTGCAACAATAACTCCAGATGAAAATAGAATGAAAGAATTTCATTTAAAAAAAATGTGGAAATCTCCGAATGGAACTATACGAAATATTATTAATGGAACTATATTTAGAGAACCTATTATAATTAATAATATACCTCGTATAATAAAAAATTGGAAAAAACCTATATGTATAGCTCGACATGCTTATGCCGATCAATATAAAGCAATAGATTTTTTAATTAAAGAAAAAGGTGATTTATATATTTATTTTATTCCAGATAATAATAAAAATCAATCTCAAAAATTTAAAATACATCATTTTATAGGTCCTGGAATTGCTATGGGAATGTATAATACAGATAAATCTATCTATGGATTTGCTCATTCTTGTTTTAATTATTCTATATATAAAAAATGGCCTTTATTTCTATCTACAAAAAATACTATATTAAAAGAATATGATGGTAGATATAAAAAAATATTTCAAAATTTATATGAAAATGAATATAAATCTAAATTTGAAAATTTAAAAATTACTTATGAACATCGTTTAATAGATGATATGATCGCACAAACGATAAAATCTAATGGAGGATTTATATGGGCTTGTAAAAACTATGATGGAGATGTTCAATCTGATTGCATTGCTCAAGGATTTGGTTCATTAGGAATGATGACTTCAATTTTAATGACTCCAGATGGAAAAACTTTAGAATCTGAAGCGGCTCATGGAACTATAACTAGACATTATAGATTATATCAAAAAGGACAAAAAACTTATACAAATCCTATTGCTTCCATTTTTTCTTGGACTAGAGGACTTAAACATCGTGCCTTTTTAGATAAAAATAAAGATTTAAAACATTTTTCTGAAAAAATAGAAAAAGCATGTATTAATTTCATAGAATCTGGAAAAATGACTAAAGATTTATTTCAAATAATGAATAAAAATCAAAAAAAACAAAATTATTTAGATACAAAAACATTTTTTAAAGAATTAAAATTATTTTTTGATAAAATAATATGACAATATAATTATATTTTCATTTTTTTAATTAATTTTTTCATAATTTTTTTTCTATTAAATTTTCCTAATGTTGTTTCTATAAAACTAGGAATAAAAAAAATATTTTTTGGTTTATAAAATTTATTTTTTTCATTAAAAATATTTTCTGGAATTTTCAATTGAAAAGGAGGCCCTTCAATAATTAATACTATTTTTTCTCCAAAAATTTTATCTTTTATTGAAGAAATAAAAAATCTTTTATGAATAGGAATAAAAAAACTAATATTTTTTTCTATTAATTCAGGAATAATTTTAATTCCTCCACTATTAATAATATTATCATATCTTCCTATCCATAAAAATTCATTATTGGATTTCATAGAAACAATATCATTTGTTTTTATAAAAGAATCCATAGAATATGAAAAAAAAATTTTTAAACAATTTCTTTTATCTATACTTAAATGAATATCTTTAAATGATTTATAATAAATAGATTTATTAAATCCATTAATTTTTCTTATAGCTATATTACCTAAAGTTTCTGTCATTCCATAAGTTGAATAACAAATTGTAGAAATATTTTGTAATTTTTTCTCTAAAAAATTAGATATTTCTCCTCCTCCTATCAAAATCATTTTAATATATTTTAAATATTTAAGACTAAAAAAAACTTGCATAGGAACCATTGATGTAATATCAAAATATTCTTTAATATTTTTTAAAGGATTAGATGATGGAGGAATACAATAAATTTTCCACTTAAAAATAATAGCACGTATTAAAAACATTTTAGATGCTATAAAATTTGGAGATAAACAAAACAATCCTTTAATTCCTTTTTTTTTTAATTTTAAAAATTTTACAGTTGTTATAGCTCTTTTAAAAAAAAATTTTTTTTTAAAAAAAAATTTTTTAGGAATACCTGTTGTTCCAGAACTAAAAATAGTTAATGTAGATTCATTATTATACCAATTCTTTAAAAAAGATAAAATAGAATTCTTCCATTCTAAATTTTCTTTAAAATATTTAAAATCATTAAAAATATTATTTAATACATTTTTAGAAGAAAAATCTATCCAGATTCCATATTTTATCATTATTTTTTTTTTAAAAAAAAATATTCCATTTTAAAAATGGATTATACCAAATTTTTCCTTTTTTAATTTCTAAAGAAGAAATCCAATTATTAATATATAAAATTCCTGTATTTAATCCATGATTACAATTTTTATATCCATATTTTTTATTTATAATAAAAGTCCATTGAGAAATAGCATTAATACCAATATTACTTTCTAAAGAAGAACTAATACACCATTTAATATTTCTTTTATTAGCTTCTAATATCCATTCTTTACATCCATAAAATCCTCCATTTACACTAGGTTTTAAAACTAAATATTGAGGATTAATAATATCTAATAATTTTTTTTTATTTTTTAATTTAAAAATTCCTTCTAATTCTTCATCTAATGCTATAGGTAATTTTGATTCTTTACATATTTTTGACATTTTTTTCCAATTTCCAGATATAATAGGTTGTTCTATTGAATGAATTATATTTAAATCATAAAGTTTATTTATATAATATAAATATTTTGTTGTTTTATCAAAACAACCATTTGCATCTACACGTATTTTTATAAAAGGATATTTTTTTTTTATTTTTTTTAAAATTGAATATTGATAATCAAAAAGATTAAAACTAATTTTTATTTTTAAAAATAAAAATCCTTCAAAAATTTTTTTTTTTATTTTTTTTATAACATTATTTTTATTTTTAAAATCATTAATCCATATTAAATCATTTATAGGAATACCTTGTTTACCATTAGTAAATGAAGAATTATATAATATAGGAAATTGATTTTTTAAACTTAAAAATGCTTGTTCTAATCCAAAAAAAATAGATGAATATGAAATATATTTATAATAGTAATACATTTCTATTTTTTTTAAAAAAAAAACTTTTTTTAGAATATTTTTTAATTCTTTTTCAAATTGATTAAAATTTATTAAACATAATTTATCTAATAATGGATTACATTCTCCTATTCCTATTTTATTATTTTTTTTTAAAATAATAAACCAAACAATATTATTAGAAAAAACTCTATAAGAGTTAGACATTTTTTTTTTAAAAAAAAATTTTTTTTTTTAAAAAAATATTTAATTTTTCTTTTTCCATAAAAAATATAAAATTATATATATATAAACTCTCCAAGTTCTAATAAAATTAATTCTTTTCCTTTTTTATAAAAACTTTTTTTAGCTTCATTTTTATTTATTTGAATCTCTTGAAAAGTATTATAATGTACTCCTAATATTTTTTTACATTTTAAAAAATTTGAAGCAATAATAGCTTCTTCTATATCCATAGTATATCTACCTCCTATTGGTAATATAGAAATATTTAATGGACCAAAATTAGGAATAATTTTCATTTCATACATTAATGATGTATCTCCAGATATATATAAATTACCTTCATTTGTATGTAATAAAAATCCACCAGGATTTCCTCCATAAGTTCCATCAGAAAAAACACTAGAATGAGCCGCCCAAACATATTTTAATTTTCCAAAAGGAAAAAAAATAAAAGAACCATAATTAATTCCATATGTCTTTATTCCTTTTCTTTCAAAATAATTAGCAATTTCATAATTAGAAATTACTAAAACATTATGAAATTTTTTTGCAAAAAATTCAACATCACATACATGATCATAATGTGCATGAGTAATAAGTATATAATCTAATTTTTTTATATTATTAATATATTTTATATAATCTTTTTTTTCAAAAAAAGGATTACCAGAAAAAAAAGGATCTATTAATAAATATTTATTATTTATTTTTAATAAAAATGTATTATGAGTAAAAAAAGTTATTTTCATTTTTTTATAAAAAATTACTAATTCCTATACTTAATCCATATAAAAAAACTATTAAAATTAGTCTTTTTATTTCTAAATTAAATAAATTTTTTTTTGATAAAAAAATTATTCTTTTAATATGAAAAATTAAAAAAATAACAATTAATATAAAAAAAATCCATTGATAAATAGTTTTTTGATTTAAAAAAATAAAAAATACTCCTAATAAAATGGAAATTAATATAGAAATTATATGATATATTTTTGCTTTTTTCATACCTAAATACCCTGCCATAGTATATTTTCCATTTTCATAATCATTATCCATATCTCTCATATTATTAATATTTAAAACAGATACATTTAATAATCCTATAGATAAAGATAATAAAAAAATATCCATATGTAAAGTATGTGTATATAAAAAATAACTTCCTATTACCGAACATAATCCAAAAAAAATAAAAACAAATAAATCTCCCATTCCTACTATATATCCATAAGGATATGGTCCAATAGAATATTTAATAGAACTATAAATACAAATAATAATTCCTATAATATAAAATAAAAAAAGAAAAAAATTTTTATATGAAATACTTTTATATATTAGTAATATACCTGATAAAAAAGAAAGTATAGAAAATAAGTAAATAGCTATTTTCATTTCTAATAAAGAAATTAATCCAGATTGAATTGTTCTTTTAGGTCCTATTCTTTTAGAATTATCGACCCCTGTTATACTATCACCATAATCATTAGAAAAATTAGATAATATTTGCAATAATAAAGCTGTAATAATACATAAAATATATATAGTAAAATTACTATTTTTTACTCTAGATTTAGATATTAAAAAACTTAAGGTTATTCCAGAAAAAGATAAAGGTAAAGTATATAAACGAGATGCATAAATCCAATATTTTATTTTCATAAAAATTTTTTAAATTTTTTAAAATTAGGATCCCTTTTTTCTAAAAAAGCTTTTTTACCTTCTTGAGATTCTTCCATTAAATAAAACATTAAAGTAGCATCTCCTGCTAATTGCATTAATCCATGTTGTCCATCTAATTCCGCATTTAAACATCTTTTTATCATTCTTAAAGACATTGCACTTCTTTTTTGTATTATTTTACACCATTTTATGGTTTCTTTTTCTAATTCATTTTTATTTACAACTTTATTTATTAATCCCATTTTTAATGCTTCTTTTGCTGTATATTTTTTACATAAAAACCACATTTCTCGTGTTTTTTTTTGACCAATATGACGAGCTAAATAAGAACATCCAAATCCTCCATCAAAAGAACCAACTTTTGGTCCAACTTGACTAAATATAGCATTATCAGATGCAATAGTTAAATCACAAACAACATGTAATACATGTCCTCCTCCTATAGAATAACCATTTACCATAGCTATAACAGGTTTTGGAATTTCTCTTATTTTTTTGTAAAAATCTAATATATTTAATTTTGTAACTCCATCTTTATCTAAATATCCTCCTAATCCTCTTGTTTTTTGATCTCCTCCAGAACAAAAAGATTTATCTCCATATCCTGTTATAATTAGAATATCTATATCTTTTCGATTATAACATATGTTTATTGCATTTATCATTTCATCAACTGTTTCTACACGAAATGCATTATGACACCATGGTCTATTTATTATTATTTTAGATATTCCTTCCCAAAAAAGAAATAAAATATCTTTGTATTTTTTGATTGGGATCCAATCTATTTTAGATGTATAATTCATAAAAAAAAATAAATTAAAAATTGATGTTTATTTTTACATTTTTACAAAATAAAAAATTTTTTTATTATGTTATAATGTATCGTAATATATTATCAGTATTTTTAGGAGTAATAATAAGTATTATAGAAATACTTTATTTTATAAAAATTATAAAAAGATGGTTTTTAAAAATAAAATTTATTCCATTAAATAAATTAAAATATATTTTTTTTAAAGCTCCTACTGAATTTTTTTTAATTTTAATTTTTTTTTATGCTTTTAGTGCTTTATTAGGAGGTTTAATTACTGCTTTTTTTGTAAAAAATGCAAAAATTGCTTATGCTATATTAACTGGATTTATTTTATTTTTAATAGCATTATTTCATATATTTTTTTATCCACTTCCTTTATGGTTTAAAATAATAATACTTCCACTTTTTTTACCTTTTTCATATTTAGGAGGATATTTTATAGAAATTATACAAAAAAAAATAAATAAAATTAAATTAATAAGAAAATAAATCCAGATATATAACCAATTAAAGCTATCCAACTAATTTTTTTTAAATACCAAAAAAAATCTACTTTTTCCATACTCATTGCAGCAACTCCTGCAGCAGACCCTATAAGAAAAATACTTCCTCCTGTTCCTGAAACATAAGCAATAAAATGCCATAAATCATGATCAATTGGATAAGAAAACATAGCAATAGTAGCCGCAACTAAAGGAACATTATCTATAATAGAAGAAATTAATCCGAATATAAAAGTTGTTATTTTCCATGTATAAAAAGTTTCATTAATTAAATGAGATAACCTATATAATATACCCAATGCTTCTAAAGCAGATACTGAAAGTAAAATTCCTAAAAAAAATAAAATACTAGAAAAATCCAATTTTTTAAAAATATCTTCTATAGAATATTTTGATTTATATTTATAATTTTTAACTATACAAAGAAGAATTGCTAAAGAAAACATCATACCCATATATGGTGGTACACCTGTTATAGTTTTAATAATAGGAACAAGTAACATTAAAAAAAAACCTATTTTTAACATAAAAAAACCTTTTTTAAGGTTATCTTTTGATAATTTATTTTCTTTTATTTTAAATAATCCATTAAAAATAGATGCATAAGATGCTATTAAAGTAGAAAAAAACATACATAATATAGAAGGAATAAATATTTTTTTAAAAAGATAGAAAGTAGTTACTTTATTTGAAATCCATAACATTGTAGTAGTTATATCTCCAATTGGAGACCAAACACCTCCTGCATTAGCAGATATTACTACTGTGCCTAAATAATATAAACGTTCTTTATAATTAATGATTGTTTTTCTTAAAAGAGAAATTAATACTATAGTTGCTGTTAAATTATCTATTATAGCTGATAATAAAAAAGAAACTAAACTTATTATCCATAAAAATTTACGTTTTGTATTTGCATGCAATAATTCTTTCAAAGCTTCAAATCCAGAATATTTTTCAATCACAGAAATAATAGTCATAGCTCCAATAAGAAAAAAAATAATTTCAGAAGCTTTTCCTAAATGAAATAATAATAAATATTGAGGATTTTTTTTAATTAATAAATGTTGATCTAATTCATAAACAGGAAGATTAAAAAACATAATGAATGACCAACATATGACGGACATTAAAATAGATGGAATAACTTTATTTAAAGAAAATAAATTTTCAAGAGTAATAAATAAATATCCTAATATAAAAATTAAAATTACCATTAATTATTAATTCATCATTACCATTACCTTGATAAAATATTCATATCATTTTATTATGTATAATTCCATTCTGAATAACAAGAATATTTTCCTAATACTTCCTCAATTCGTAATAATTGATTATATTTTGAAATTCGTTCAGAACGACAAATAGAACCAGTTTTAATTTGTTCAATATTAAATGCAACAGTTAAATCAGATATAAAAGAATCTTCTGTTTCTCCAGAACGATGAGATATAATATTTTTATATTTATTTTTTTTAGCTAAATTAATTGTTTCAATTGTTTCTGTTAATGATCCTACTTGATTTACTTTTATAAGAATAGAATTTGCTACTTTTTTTTGAATTCCTTCATTTAATTTATAAGTATTAGTTACAAAAAGATCGTCTCCTACTAATTGAACTTTATCTCCTATTTCATCTGTTAATAATTTCCATCCTTCCCAATCATTTTGATCCATTCCATCTTCAATAGATATAATAGGAAACCTTTTAATTAAATAAGATAAATAATTAACATGTTCTTTTTTAGATTTTTTATAATTTTCTTTTTTATTTTCAAATTTAGAATAATCATAATATTTATTATCTAAATAAAATTCAGAAGCAGCACAATCTATAGCTATACCTATTTGATCATAAGGTTCATAATTAGCCATATGTATAGCTTCTAATATATGATTTAAAACATCTTCTATTCCATTAAAATTAGGAGAAAATCCACCTTCGTCACCTACACTTGTAGATAATCCTTCTTTTTGTAAAAGATTTTTTAATTGATAAAAAACTTTATGTCCCATTTGAAGTGCTTCTAAAAAAGTATTAGCCTTAATAGGAACTATCATAAATTCTTGAAAAGCTATAGGAGCATTAGAATGTCTTCCTCCATTTACAATATTAATTAAAGGAATTGGTAATTTATTTGTATAAATTCCTCCTATATATTTATATAGTGGTATATTGAGTTCATTAGCAGCAGCTTTTGCTATTGATACAGAAATAGATAAAATAGAATTTGCTCCTAATCTTTTTTTATTTTTTGTTCCATCTAATTCTATCATCAATTTATCAATATAAATTTGATCAAAAATAGATTTACCAATTAATTCAGGAGATATTATGTTATTAACATTATAAACTGCTTTTAAAACTCCCTTTCCATAAAAAAAATCTTTATTATTATCACGTAATTCAAAAGCTTCATTTTCTCCTTTTGATGCTCCAGATGGAACAGAAAAACGTCCAAGAATATTTTTTTCTGTTATTACATCTACTTCTATAGTGGGATTTCCTCTTGAATCTAATATTTGTCTAGCATAAATTTTTTTAATTTTACTCATTTTTAAATATATTTTTTTTTTTACTACGTCTGACAGATTTTTTTCTAATTTTTTTAGATGTATAAATTTTATTAAAATCTACTAATTCAATAAAAGACATAGAGGAATGATCTCCAAGACGAAATCCAGTTTTTATAATTCTAGTATATCCACCACAACGAATGCGAACTTTATCAAAAATATTTTTAAATAATTCTGTAACTGCTGTTTTATCTTTTAAATATAAAAAAATATTTCTCTTAGAATGAGTTGTATTAATTTTAGATTTTGTAATAATAGGTTCTACATATTTTTTTAAAGCTTTAGCTTTAGCTAAAGTAGTAAATATTTTTTTCTTTTTAATCAAAGAAGTAGCTAAATTAGAAAGAATAGATTTACGATGTCCATATTTTCTTCCTAAATGATTATTCTTATTTCTATGATTCATCTATTCTTTTATTCTTTATATTATAATATTTATTTAAATTCTGATATATCCATACCAAAATATAATCCTTTTTCTTTCATTTTACTTTCTAATTCATCTAAAGATTTTTTTCCAAAATTTCTCATTTTTAACATATTATTTCTATTACAATTAACTAAACTAACTATAGTTTCTATAGATGCAGATTTTAAACAATTTTTTGTACGAACAGATAAATCCATATCATTTAAACTAGATTTTAATAAAGTACGCATTCGTAAAAATTCTTCATCATATTTTTTTTTATCTTTGTTAATTTTTTCTTGTTTCTTTTTTTCTATTTTTTCATAAGAAAAAATAGAAAAATATTGTATTAATATTTTAGATGCCTCCATTAAAGCTAATTTTGGACATACAGATCCATCAGTTTTAATTTCTAAAGAAAGATTTTCAAAATCAGTTTTTTGACCAACTCTACAGTTCTCTATTGTATATTTAACATTTTTAATAGGAGTATAAATAGAATCTATAGGAATTATTCCAATTAAATCATGATTACTATTATTTTTTTTATTTTCTTCTGCAGGTACATAACCTCTTCCTTCTTCAATTGTAAAACTAATTTCTAATGGAATAGATTCATCTTTATTACAAATAACTAAATCATTATTCAAAATTTGAAATCCAGAAATAAATTGATTTAAAATATCCCCTGTAACTTTTTTTCCATAAGAAATAGAAGCATTTACTAATTCTTTATTAATTCCTGGAATTTTACGTTTAAAACGAATTTTTTTAAAATTTAATACTATTTCAGTTACATCTTCAATAACACCTTTTATAGTAGAAAATTCATATTTAACTCCTTCAATTTTAATAGAAGTTACCGCAAAACCTTTTAAGGATCCTAATAAAACTCTTCGTAAAGAATTACCTAAAGTAATTCCATATCCAGGTTCTAACGGTTTTAAATGAAATAAACCTTTATTATCTGATAATTCAGATATTGCAATTTTATCAGGTTTTACAAAATCTAAAATAGACATATAAAATAATGAATATACGTATATGGATAATTTAACTTATATTTTTATAATTTATTTTGAATATAATTCAACAATAAATTGTTCTTTAATATTTTCAGGTATTTGTGTTCTTTTTGGCATAATCCTAAATATTCCAAACATATTTTTTTCATCTAAAATTAACCATTCTACTAATGGTCTTTCCTTTTTTTGCATAGAATATAATATAACTGGATGTTTTTTTGATTTATCTTTTATTCCTATTTTATCTCCTGGTTTTAATCTAAAAGATGGAATATTTACTATATTGTCATTAACAATAATATGTCTATGAGAAACTATTTGACGTGCAGAAGATCGAGATGGAGCAAATTTTAATCGAAAAACTATATTATCAAGACGACTTTCACATGCTTGTAATAATAATTCTCCAGTAATTCCTTTTTTTCTTGATGCTTCAAAAAATAATCTTTCAAATTGACGTTCTAATATACCATAAGTATATTTTGCTTTTTGTTTTTCTATTAATTGTATTAAATATTCTGAACGTTTTCCTCTACGACGATTATTACCATGTTGTCCTGATGGATATTTTTTTCTTTCAAAATATTTATCTTCTCCATAAATACATTCTCCAAATCTTCTAGAAATTTTAGTTTTAGGTCCTATATATTTTGCCATAATTATTAAATTATACTCTTCTTCTTTTTGGTGGTCGACATCCATTATGTGGCAATGGAGTTATATCTTTTATCATTGTTACTATAATACCAGAATTACTTAAAGCTCGTATAGCTGCATCTCTTCCAGCTCCAGGACCCTTTACCTTTATTTCTACTTTTTTTATTCCCGAATTTATAGCTTCTTTTGCTACATTTTCTGCTGCCATTTGAGCAGCATATGGTGTATTTTTTTTCGATCCTTTAAAATTCATTTTTCCAGCAGAAGACCATGCTATTACATCACCTTTTTTATTAGTTATAGTTATAATAATATTATTAAAAGTAGATTTAATATGAGCTTCTCCTATAGGATCTACAATTACCGATCTTTTTGATAATTTAGCCATAAATATTTATCATTTTGTAACTTTTTTCTTATTTGCAACAGTTTTTTTTCTTCCTTTTCTAGTTCTACAATTATTTTTAGTTTTTTGACCTCTTAATGGCAATCCTTTTCTATGTCTTGTTCCTATATAACAACCTATATCCATTAATTTTTTTATATTAAATTGTATTTCAGATCTTAATTCTCCTTCAATTTTTATATTATCAGATATAAATTTTCTAATTTTACTAATATCATCATCAGACCAATTTTCAACTTTTTTATTTTCATTAATTCCAATAGAATATAAAATCATTTTTGATAAACTTTTACCTATACCATATAAATAAGTAAGACCTATAACTCCTCTTTTAGATCTAGGAATATCTATTCCTGAAATTCGAACAGCCATATTAAATAAAATAATATATTAACCTTGTTTTTGTTTAAATCTAGGATTTTTTTTATTAATAATTCGTAAACGACCTTTTCTTCTAACTATTTTACAATTATCAGTTCTTTTTTTTAAAGAAGCTTTTACTTTCATAATATTTTTTAATTTATTGTTAATTATTATATTTTTTAATATCTATAAGTTATTCTACCTCTTTCTAAATCATAAGAAGACATTTCTAATCTTACTTTATCTCCAGGTAATATTTTTATATAATGCATTCTCATTTTTCCGGATATATGAGCTTTTACAATACACCCATTTTCTAATTCAACACGAAACATTGCATTTGGAGATGATTCTATAATAATTCCATCAACTTCAATATGTTTCTGTTTAGCCATAAATAATATTTTTTTTTAACATAAATAATATACAAAAAAAAATTATAATCTAATATATTTACTATTATTAGTACGATTTTTTATCATCATTAATCCATCATAATGATAATTTAATAAATAAATATTTACTTGTTGTGAAATATCTAAAATTACTCCCACTACAATTAATAAAGAAGTTCCTCCATAAAATAATGAAAAACTTTGAGTAATACCTATTCGAAATACTATAGATGGTAAAATAGCTATCATGGCCAATAAAAAAGATCCAGGTAATGTAATTTTAGATAAAATATTATCTATGTATTTTACAGTTTCTTTTCCAGGTCTTATTTTTGGAATATGTCCTCCATTTCTTTTTAAATCATCAGCTATTTGATTTACTGGAATTGTAATAGCTGTATAAAAAAAAGTAAAAATTATTACTAATATAGAAATTGTTAAATTATACCATAATCCATAAATATCCTGAAAAAGATGTAAAAAATTTTTAATTTTTATATTTTTGATATAATCAAAAAAAGTTAATGGAAAAAGCATAATAGCTTGAGAAAATATAATAGGCATAACACCAGCAGAAACCATTTTTAATGGAATATATTGATGTTTTTTATGAATTAATTTTGAACTACCTAATTCTAAAGATTTATAATAAGAAACATATTGTACTGGAATTTTTCTAATAGCTTGAATAATTATAATAGAAAATAAAATTACTAATAACCATAATAAAAATTCAAAAAATAAAATTATCAATCCTCCATTTCTAATTTCTAATTTACTAAAAATTTCTTTGATAATAGCATCTGGAAAACGTGCTATTACTCCAGACATAATTATTAAAGATATTCCATTACCTATTCCTTTATCTGTAATTTTATCTCCTAACCACATAGTAAATAAAGTTCCAGAAGTCAAAATAATTATACCTATAATCCAAAATAAACTTTTTCCATAAAAAGTATCTATATCAATTAAATAAGTTTTATTAACAAAATTTGATGAAAAAGGAATAAATTGTTGAGTTAAAGAAATAAGATATATAGGAGCTTGAAATAAACATATACCTACTGTTAACCATCTTGTAATAAGATTAATTTGTTTTCGACCACTTTCTCCATCTCTCTGTAATCTTTGTAAATTAGGAATAATTATACACATTAATTGAATAATAATAGAAGAAGATATATAAGGCATAATTCCTAAAGCTAAAATTGAAGCTCGATTAAAAGCCCCTCCAGTAAAAGAAGATAAAATTTGCATTAATCCTTTAGATCCTGAATTAAATTTCTCCATAAAATCACTAATTCCTAAAGGATTAATTCCAGGAATAGGTATATAAGAACCAAAACGATATATTAATAATAAACTTAAAGTTATTCCTATTTTTTTTCGCAATTCCTTAATATTCCATATATTACGAAATAATATTAAAAAATTAATCATAATAATTTGTTATTCTAAAAATAGAGCTTCACCTCCTATTTTTTGAATAGATAATAAAGCTTTTTTACTAAATTTAGATGCAAATATTTTTAATGGAGAATGGAGTTTTCCTCTTCCTAAAATTTTTATTAAATTATTTTTTTTAATTAAATTATTTTTTAATAAAATATCTTTATTAACAATATCTTTAATTTTTCCTTGATTAACATAATTTTGAATTGTATCTAAATTAATTAAAGAAAATTTTTTTCGTAAAAAATGTCTCCTAAATCCAAATTTAGGAATTCTTCTTTGAAGTGGCATTTGTCCTCCTTCAAATCCTATTTTTTTAGAAAATCCTGATCTAGATTTTGCTCCTTTATGACCTCTACCACAAGTTCCTCCTTTTCCAGTACCTTGACCTCTTCCTAATCTTAATTTTTTTTTATTAGATCCATTTTTTGGAGATAATTGATTAATATTCATTAATATTTTTTTTTCACCCATTATATACTTTTTTAATAGTTATCCCTCTTTGTTTAGCAATAATATAAACATCTCTTATTTTACTCAATGCTTTTATAGTAGCTTTTATAATATTATGATGATTAGAAGATCCTTTAGATTTTGATAAAACATTTCTTAATCCTGCAGCTTCTAAAACAGCTCTTAACGGTCCACCAGCTATAATACCTGTACCATCAGATGCAGGTTTAATTAAAATATGTGCTCCTCCATATTTAGCTTCTTGTTCATGAGGAATAGTTCCATTACAAATACAAACTTTACAAAGATTTCTTTTAGCTTGTTCTCCTGCTTTATGAATAGCGTCAGGAGCTTCTTTTGATTTACCAAATCCATATCCTACTAATCCATTTTCATTTCCTTTAATAACAATAGCGCTAAAACTAAAATATCGTCTTCCTTTAGTTACTTTACAAACCCTTGTAACTCCAACTAATTTTTCTTTTAATTCTAATCCTGAATATTTAATTCTAGACATTATTTTTATATTTAAAATTCTAATCCAACTTCTCTAATACCATCAGCTAAAGATTTAATTCTTCCATGATATAAATATCTTCCTTTATCAAAAACTAGTTTTTTTATTTTTAAATTTTTTATTTTATTACCTATTAATTTTCCAACATCATTAGATAATTCTATTTTTGTTTTTTTATAATTATTAAATATTTTATCTTTTGAAGATGATGAAATCAAAGTATTTCCAGTATTATCATCTATAATTTGAACATAAATTTCTTTATTACTTCTAAAAATAGAAATTCTAGGTCTATCTAATTTTCCAAAAATTTTTTTAAATTTTTTTTTTTTCATTTTTTTTATAAAAATTAAGCAGATTTTCCTACTTTTCTACGAATTTTTTCTTTTAAATATTTTATTCCTTTTCCTTTATAAGGTTCTGGAACTCTGAAAGATCTAATTTTAGCTGCTATTATTCCTAATAATTGTTTATCATAAGATTTTAAAACTAAAATAGTATTTTTTCCTTTTTCAGATTTTATTTTTATATCAATTTCTTTAGGAATTTGCATCATTATATTATGAGAAAACCCTAGATTTAAATCTAAAATATCTTCATTATAAGAAGCTCTATATCCAATTCCTACTAATTCTAATTCTTTTATAAATCCTTTTGTAACTCCTATAATCATATTTTTAATTAAAACACGATATAATCCATGTAAAGATTTAGATGTTTTATCTTCTTGATATCTAGTAATTATTAATTGATTTTCATTCAAATTTAATTTAATTTTTTTAGATATTTTTTGAATTAAAGACCCTAAACTACCTTCAACTAATATTTTTTTATCAATTATTTTTATATTTACATTTTCAGGAATCAAAATAGGTTTTTTTCCAATTCTAGACATTTTAAAAATAATTTATTAATATTAATATACATAACATAATATTTCTCCTCCTATTCTTTTTTTTCGTGCTTGTTTATCTGTTATAACTCCATAAGAAGTAGACATTATAGCAATACCTAACCCATTTAATACACGAGGAATATTTCTATATTTACAATATTTTCTAAGTCCTGGTTTACTTATTCTAATTATTTGTTGTATAACAGATGTTTTTCCTTGATAATATTTTAAAGCTATTTTAATTTTATTATTTATTATTTTATGACCTAAAATATATCCATTTTCTAACAAAACATTAGAAATTTCTTTTCTTATTTTAGAAGAAGGACTTTCTAAAAACTTATGTTTTGCTAAACATGCATTTCTAATTCTGGTTAAAAAATCAGCAATCGTATCCATGATAATATTTTTTAATTTACTACCAACTCGCTTTTCTTATTCCAGGAATAAGACCTTGAGAAACTAAATTTCTAAAAACGATACGAGAAACACCAAATTTACGCATATAACCTCTACACCTTCCAGTAATAGAACATCGATTCCTTAATCGAACAGGAGATGCATCTCTAGGTAACTTTTGTAAAAGTTCATAATTTTTAGATTTTTTTAACATTTTTCTTTTATTTGCATATTTTATTACCATTCTTTCTCTTTTTTTTTGTCTTGCCTTAACTGATTCTTTAGCCATTTTAATTTTTTTTAAAAGGTATTCCAAAAAAAGACAAAAGGTCTTGAGCTTCTATATCATTTTTAGACGATGTCACAAATGTAATATTCATTCCCATATTTTTTTTAATTTTATCAATATTTATTTCAGGATAAATTATTTGTTCCATAATACCCATATTATAATTTCCATATCCATCAAAACTACTTTTTTTTACTCCATTAAAATCTCTTACTCTAGGTAATGAAACAAAAATTAATCTTTCTAAAAATTCAAACATTTTTATTCTACGTAAAGTAACCTTTACTCCTATAATCATTCCTTTTCTAAGTTTAAAACCAGATTCATCATGTTTAGAATAACAAAAAATAGCTTTTTGTCCTGTTATATCTGTTATTTCTTTCATAGAAAAATCTATTATTTTTTTATCAGAAACAGATAATCCAATTCCTTGATGAACTACTATTTTTTCTAATTTAGGAACTTCCATAACAGATTTATATCCAAATTTTTTAATTAAACTTGGAACTATTTTTTTTTTATATAAATTTTGTAATTTAGATTGATACATTATTTAATATTCATTAATGATTGTATTTTATTTATTTTTTAAATCATCATTATTTATAATAGGGGCTTCTTTTTCTTCATTTATTTTTTTTAAATTTGATATATGAATAGGGGCTTCTTTTTCTATAATTCCTCCTTTTGGATTTTTAATATTAGGTTTTAAATGTTTTTTTACTATATTTAATCCACGTACAATTGCTTTATTTTTTTTAGAAAAAATTTTTAAAATAATACTTTTATTCCCTTTATAATTTCCTGATAAAACTAATACTTTATCATTTTTTTTGATTTTATTCATAGTATTTATAAAAAATAGTTATAAAACTTCTTGTGCTAAAGATATAATTTTCATATATTCTTTTTCTCTAAGTTCTCTTGCTACAGGACCAAAAACTCGAGTTCCTATCATTTCTTTAGAATCATTAATTAATACACAAGCATTATCATCAAAACTTATATAAGATCCATCTTTTCTTTTTTTTCTAGTTTTTGTTCTAATAATTACAGCTTTATAAATTTGTCCTTTTTTAACTATATTTCCTCCAGGAATAGCTACTTTAACAGTAACAACTATAGAATCTCCTAAAGAAGCATATCTTTTTTTAGTTCCACCTAATACTCTAATAATTAAAACTTCTTTTGCTCCCGTATTATCTGAAACCTTACAAATAGATTCTTGTTGCAACATAAAAAATAATAATAATTATTTAGATTTTTCTAATATAGAAACCAACCTCCAACATTTATTTTTACTTATAGGGCGTATTTCCATAATGTTAACTTTATCTCCATTTTTAGAAATATTTTTTTCATCATGTACCATATACTTTTTTTTTTTTGTAATACTTTTTCCATAATATTTATGTTTTATTTTTTTTACCTCAGATACTATAATAGTTTTATTCATTTTATCACTTATAACTATTCCCTGTTTTTGTTTTCTATTATTTCTAATGATTTTTTTATTTTTTTCTATCATTTATTTTTTTTATTTAACTCAGTTTTTAACTGAGCAATTTTTTTTCTTAATTCTTTAATTAACATTGGATTTTTATGATTTTTAATAAAATGAGAAAATTTTATATTTTGATAATTATTTTCATAAATTTTAATTTTTCGAATTAAATCATTACTTGATAAATTTTTTATTTCTAAATTTTTCATAAAAGAATTTTATTAGAAAAAATAAATTTCATTTTAATAGGAAGTTTTTGAGAAGCTAATCTTAAAGCTTCTTTTGCTATATTCATTTCTACTCCATCAATTTCAAATAAAATTCTTCCAGGTTTAACTACAGAAACCCAAAATTCAACAGGGCCTTTCCCTTTTCCCATTCGTACTTCTTGTGGTTTTTTTGTAGCCGGTTTATCTGGAAAAACATTAATCCATAATTGACCCTCCCTTTTCATATATCTAGTAGCGGCTACTCGTGCAGATTCCAATTGTTTAGAACTAATCCAAGCTCCTTCTAAAGCTTTTATACCATATAAACCTCTAGAAAGAAAAATTCCTTTATTAGAATTTCCACGAATTCTACCTTTTTGTTGTTTTTTATATTTTGTTTTTTTAGGTTGAAGCATAAATAAAAATATATACTATTTCTTTTTTCTATAAATATTTTTGTATCCTCTTTGTTTTTTTTGTATTCCTAATAAAGGAGATAATTCTCTTTTTCCATATACTTCTCCTTTCATTATCCATATTTTAACTCCTATACTACCATAAATTGTATGAGCTACTTCCATGTGATAATCTACATCAGCACGAAAAGTTCCAAGAGAAATTCTTCCTTCTTTATAAATTTCACATCTAGCCATTTCTGAACCATTCAGTCTTCCAGAAATTTGAATTTTTATACCTTGAGCATTCATTCTCATAGCAGAAATAATAGATAATTTAATTGCCTTTTTATATGAAATTCTATTTTCTAATTGTCTTACTATTCCTTTAGCAACTAATGGAGCATCTAATTCTGGTCGTTTCACTTCAGAAATATTAATTTGAACTTCTTTTTTAGTAAGTTTTTTTAATTCTTTTCTAACTGTATCTACTTCATCTCCTCCTTTACCTATAACAAGAGCGGGTCTTGATGTTCGAATAGTAATAGTTATAAATTTTAAAGTTCTTTCAATAAAAATACGAGAAACTATACCTTTTGGTAATCTTGCTATTATATATCTTCTTACCTTAAAATCTTCCTGTATTCTATCTTTATAATTATTACACCAACTAGATTGCCATCCTGTAATAATTCCAAGACGATTAATAATCGGATTTGTTTTTTGTCCCATATTAAAAATTATATTTTTTTTCTTTTTTCCAAAAGAACTATAACATTACTTGATTTTTTTCTAATTCTATGACCTCTTCCTTGAGGAACAGGTCGTAACCTTTTTAAGGTTTTTCCTTGATTTACTCTAATTTCTTTTATATATAATTCATTTTCATTTTCCAAATGAAAATCATTATATTTTTTTTTCCAATTAGATAATAAAGAAAGAAGTAATTTTTTTAAAAAAAAAGATATTCTTTTCTTATTACTATATGTTAATATATCTAAAGCTTTTTGAATTTCTCTATTTCTAATTAAATCAACTATTAATCTTATTTTTCTCGGAGAACTTCTAACTCCATTTAAAGAAGCTGAAGCTATTCCATTTATTTCTTTCATATTACATCAGTTCTTTATTTTTAATTTATTTTTAGATCCAGAATGCCCTTTAAAAGTACGAGTAGGAGCAAATTCCCCCAATTTATGTCCAATCATATTTTCAGTAATATATACATTTATAAATTGTTTACCATTATGAACAGAAAATGTTTGTCCTACAAAATCAGGTAAAATTGTAGATGGCCTAGACCAAGTTTTAATTATAATTTTTTTATTTAATTTTAAATTATTAAGTACTTTTTTATACAATTTATGAGATACATATGGACCTTTTTTTAAAGATCTTGCCATAATTAAAATTTATTTTTTTCTTCTTTGTAAAATATATTTATTAGAATATCGTTTTTTAGAACGAGTTCTAAATCCTTTAGAAGGGATTCCTTTTCTACTTCTTGGTATTCCTCCAGATGCTTTACCTTCACCTCCTCCCATTGGATGATCTACAGGATTCATAGCTACACCTCTAGTTCTAGGTCTTCTTCCAAAATGTCTTTTTTTACCTGCTTTTCCATATGTTTCTAATTGATGATCTATATTAGAAACAACACCAATTGTTGCCATACATGTTATCATAATAATTCTTATTTCTCCAGAAGGTAATTTAATAGTAGCATATTTTTTATCTTTTGCAAATAATTGTGCAAAAGAACCTGCACTTCTAGCTATTTTAGCACCTTGACCAGGATTAATTTCTATACAAGAAATATTAGTACCTAAAGGTATCTCACTTAAAAAAGTAGAATTTCCTATATGAAAAGGTATATTATTTCCAGAAATAATTTCCTGTCCTATTTTAAATCCCTCCATAGTAATAATATATTTTTTTTCTCCATCTTTATAATGAAGTAAAGATATAAAAGATGATCTATTAGGATCATATTCTATAGATTTTATAATAGCAGGAATTCCAAATTTTCTTCTTTTAAAATCTATTTTCCTATATTTTCTTTTATGACCTCCTCCAAAATAACGCATAGTCATTTTTCCAGTATTATTTCGTCCTCCAGATTTTTTTTTACCTTTAATTAAAGTTTTTTCCGGATGATTTATTGTAATATGATCAAAACAATTTACTATTCTAAAACGTTGTCCAGGCGTAATAGGCTTTAATTTTCTAGTTGACATTAAATTTCTTTTTTATTAAAAAAATCAATTTTTTGATTTTCTTTAAATTGAATAATAGCTTTTTTTATTTTATTTGTTTTTCCATAAATAAATCCTTTTTTAGTATATTTAGATTTATCTTTTTTAGGATAAATCATACTTCTAACATTTTTTACTGAAAATCCAAATATTTTTTTAATTTCTTTTTTTATTTGAATTTTATTACAATTCACATTTACATGTAAAATATAACAATTTTTTTTTTTAAAATTTTCTGATTTTTCTGTAAAAATAGGTTTAATAAAAATCATAATCTATAATTTAGATATTTATTTATATATTTTATTTTTTATATAGATAAATATTTATTAATTGTTTTTATTGAATTTTCAAAAAAAATAATATATGGAAAATTTAATAATGAAAAACAATCTAATTCATTCACATTTAATAATTTTAAATTTTCTAAATTTCTAGATGATAAATACAAATTTTTATTTTCTTTTCCAATTACTATTAATAATTTTTTATTTTTTAATTGTAGTGATTCTAATAATTCTAAAATTAATTTAGTTTTTGGAGTTTTTAATTCAAAATCTTCAATAATTTTTATTTGATTTTGTATTAATTTTTGTTCAATAATAAATTTTTTTGTTATATTTTTAGTATATTTATTTAATTTTAAAAAATAAGTTCTTGGTTTTGGTCCAAAAACTCTTCCTCCTCCTCTAAAAATAGGATTTTTAATATTTCCTTTTCTAGATCCGCCAGTACCTTTTTGTTTATGTAATTTTCTAGTACTTCCAGATAATTCTCCTCTCTCCTTAGATTTATGTTTTCCATGACGTTGAGCCAATAAATACCTTTTAATTTCTAAATATAAAGAATGATTATAAGATTTTTTTAAAAAAATTTTTTCATCAAATTCTACTTCTTTATTAGTAAAATTCCCTTTAGTATCTAAAATTATTAATTTCATTTTTTTTTATTAATCATCAAATATGAATTTTTAGTTCCTGGAACTGATCCTTTTAAAATAATCAAATTTTGATAAGTATCTATTTTTAATATTTTTAAATTTTTAATAGTAACACTTATGTTCCCCATTCTTCCAGCCATTTTTTTACCTTTAAAAACACGCGACGGGTTAGATCCTGCTCCTATTGATCCAGGAGCTCTTAATCTATTATGTTGACCATGACTTTTTTCTCCAACACCTGAAAAATTATGTCTTTTCACAACTCCTTGAAATCCTTTACCTTTAGAAATTCCTTTAATATTAATTAATTCTCCTTCTTGAAAAAGATCTACACTAAATTTAGTTCCTAATTCTAAATTAGTAATTGAACTTACTTTAAATTCTAATAATTTTTTTTTTGGAGACAATTTAGATTTTTTAAAATGACCTAATAAAGGTTTATTAGTTTTTTGAATTTTTTTATCATCAACTCCAAGTTGAATAGAAAAATATCCATCATTTTTTATTGTTTTTATTTGAATGATATAACAAGGATTGACTTTTATAACAGTACAAGGAACATTTATTCCATTTTTTAAAAAAATACTTGTCATTCCTATATTTTTTCCTATTAATCCCAACATTTTTTATACTTTTATTTCCGCTTCAACTCCACTAGGCAATTCTAATTTCATTAATGCATCTACTGTTTTTGATGACGCATTATGAATTTGTAAAAGTCTTTTATGAGTAGGAAGAAAAAATTGTTCTCTTGATTTTTTATTTACATGTGGAGAACGTAATACTGTAAATATTTTTTTTTCAGTAGGTAAAGGAACAGGTCCATTTAATACTACTCCTGTAGGTAAAACTGAATTAACAATTCTTTCTGCCGATTTATCTAATAAATTATAATCATAAGATTTTAATTTTATTTTTATATTATGACTCATAATGCTTATTTTTTTATTTTATTATTACGATTATCTATAATAATATTATTTATTATATTAGTAGGAACTGTATCATAATGAGAAAACTCCATAACAGAAGTACCTCTTCCGGAAGAAAGTGTTCGTAAAATTGTTACATAACCAAACATTTCAGATAAAGGAACTGAAGCCTGAATTATTTTTACATTATTTTTAGTATTCATATCTTTCACTATTCCTCTTCTTCTATTTAAATCTCCTATTACTTCTCCCATATTATCTTCTGGTACAATAACTTCTAATTTCATAATTGGTTCTAATAAAACTGGATTTGCTTTTTTAGAAGCTTCTTTAAATCCTAATTTTCCTGCTATTTCAAAAGAAAGTTGATCAGAATCAACAGAATGATAAGATCCATCTAAAATAGTAACTTTCGCATTATCTATTTCATATCCAGATAAAGGTCCATTTTTCATCATTTCTTTACATCCTTTTTCTATAGAAGAAATATATTCTTTAGGAATATTTCCTCCTTTAATTTTATTAATAAATATTAACCCAGATTGTTCTATATTTCCAGGTTCTAATCTAAATAATATATCTGCATATTTCCCCCTTCCTCCTGTTTGTTTTTTATATATTTCTCTATGTTCAACAGAATTAGTCAAAGCTTCTTTATATTCTACTTGAGGTTTTCCTTGATTAACTTCAATCTTAAATTCTCTTTTCATACGATCTACAATTATTTCTAAATGAAGTTCTCCCATTCCAGAAATAATAGTCTGACCTGTATAATGATCTGTTCTAACTTGAAAAGTTGGGTCTTCTTCCATTAATTTAGATAAAACTAATCCCATTTTATCAGCATCTGATTGAAATTTAGGTTCAATAGCTAAACCAATAACTGGATCTGGAAATAATATATTTTCTAATAAAATTGGATATTTTTCATCACATAAAGTATCTCCTGTTTTAATATCTTTAAATCCAACTACAGCGGCTATATCTCCAGGTCCAATTTTTTCTATTGGATTTTGTTTATTTGCATGCATTTGATATATTCTAGAAATTCTTTCTTTATTACCAGATCTTGCATTAAAACTATAAGAACCAGATTCTATTTTACCAGAATAAACTCTAAAAAAAGCTAAACGACCTACAAAAGGATCACTTGATATTTTAAAAGCTAAAGCAGAAAAAGGTTCATTTTCATTAGGTTTTCTTATTTCTTGTTTTTGACTAATAGGATGAATTCCTACTATATCCTTAACCTCTAAAGGAGAAGGTAAATATCTGCATATTGCATCTAATATAGATTGAACTCCTTTATTCTTAAAAGAAGAACCGCATAAAATAGGAATAATTTTCATTTGTATTGTATTCTTTTGTAAAGAATGAATAATATCATCTTCTGATATAGTATAATTACTATATAAAAATTTTTCCATTATTACATCATCATATTCTGATAAAGTTTCAATTAATTTATTATGATAATCATTCACTAAATTTTTCATTTCATATGGAATAGGATATTCTTTATATGTCATTCCATAATTATTTTCATCCCATTTTATGGCTTTATTCTTTATTAAATCTACTACACCAACAAAATTATCTCCACTTCCAATAGGAATTTGTAAAGGAAGAGAATTTGCTCCTAAAATTTTTTTTATTTGAGAACAAACATCAAAAAAATCAGCTCCTTGTCTATCCATTTTATTCACAAAAGCTATTCTAGGTATTTCATATTTATCTGCTTGTCTCCATACTGTTTCAGACTGCGGTTCTACACCATCAACAGCACTAAATAAAACAACCATTCCATCTAAAATTCTCATAGATCTTTCTACTTCTACAGTGAAATCTACATGTCCTGGAGTATCGATAATATTAATTTGATATTTTTTTTTATTATATATCCATTCACAAAATGTAGCTGCAGAAGTTATAGTTATACCTCTTTCTTGTTCTTGTTGCATCCAATCCATAGTAGCAGCTCCGTCATGAACTTCTCCTATTTTATGATTTATTCCTGTATAAAATAAAATTCTTTCTGTAGTAGTTGTTTTTCCTGCATCAATATGTGCAGCAATACCTATATTCCTCGTATATTTTAAATTTTTACTCATAAAAAAAATAACTAAAATCTAAAATGAGAAAATGCTTTATTAGCTTCAGCCATTTTATGAATATTTTCTTTCCTTTTAATTGCTTCTCCTTGTTCTTGAAAAGCGTCCCATATTTCGTATGCTAATTTATTTGCCATACTTTTTTCATTTCTTCTAATAAATGCGCAAGATATTAATAATTTCATTGCTTTAGTTATTTTACTATTAGAAGAAATAGGAACAGGAACCTGAATATTAGATCCTCCCATACGACGACTTCTAACTTCTACATGAGGCATTACATTTTTTAATCCATCTTTCCATATTTCTAATGCTGATTTTTCTTCTTTTTCTTTTATTAAATCTATTTTTTCAATAGCATTATAAAATATTTTATATGCTATATTTTTTTTCCCATTTTTCATTAAATGATTTATAAATCGTGTAACAAGTGGATCATTAAATTTTGGATCTGGTAAATATATTTTATATTTTTTTCTTACTTTTCTCATTAATTAAACTTTTTTTAATTATTTTAGCACCATATTTACTTCTACTTTTTTTTCGTCCATTTACTCCAGCTGTATCACGAGCTCCTCTTACTATTTTATATTTTACTCCTGGTAAATCTTTTACTCTTCCTCCTTTAACCAAAACTATCGAATGTTCTTGTAAATTATGTCCTTCTCCTGTTATATAACTAATAACTTCTCTTCCATTAGTAAAACGTACTCGAGCTACTTTTCGCATAGCTGAATTTGGTTTTTTAGGTGTTGTAGTATAAACTCTAGTACAAACTCCTCTTTTTTGAGGACAAAATTCTAATGCAATAGATTTTCTTTTTTTAGGTACAGAAGTACGACCTTTTCTAATTAATTGTTGTATAGTAGGCATATTATATCTATATTTAGAACATAAATCATTATGTTATTTAATATAAAAAATTATAACTTAATCAACAAATTAACATTAAAAATTAATTTTTTTATTTTGAAATAAATCTTCTTCATATGATTTAATATTCAGTTCTTTATAAATATAACGAAAAGTAGAAAGCAAACAAGGTAATCCATCTACAATCGCAATATTATGTTCATAATGAGAAGATATTTTTTTATCTAAAGTAGTAATAGTCCATCCATCTTTATGAAAAAAAATATCTGATGATCCTAAATTTACCATAGGTTCTATTGAAATTACTAATCCATTTTCTAATTTTAATCCTTGTCCTTTTTTTCCAAAATTAGGAATTTGAGGATCTTCATGCATTTTTTTTCCAATTCCATGACCAACAAGATCTTTAACTACATTATATCCATTTTGTTCAATATAAGATTGTATAGAATATCCTATATCTCCAACATTATTTCCACTGATACATTTAGAAATTCCAATATATAAAGATTTTTTAGAAAAATTAAGAAATTTTTTTATTTCATTAGAAACGGACCCAACTTCAAAAGTATATGCATGTTCTCCATAAAAACCATTCATATAAACACCACAATCTATAGATAATATATCTCCTTCACGTAAGGGATATTTATTAGGTATACCATGTACTACTTGATTATTTGGTGAAACACATAATGTATTCGGAAAATCATATAAACCCAAAAAAGCTGGTTTTCCACCATGATCATAAATAAATGTTTCTGCAAGTTTATCTAAATAAATAGTATTTATACCAGGTATAATTTCTTTAGATAACATACCTAATGTTTTAGAAGCTAAAAAAGCACTTTTTTTAATTAATATTATTTCTTCAATAGTTTTTATATGCATCAAAATAAAGTAATAAAGTATAATTATTCTTTTCTATATTTTTTAATCATAGAAATACCACTCATAATATGAGGAATTGGTAATTCCATTAATTGAAGTATAGTAGGAGCTACATCTGATAATGAACCTATTTCCCTTAAAATAATATCTTTTTTTTTTATTTTTTGATCTAAAATAATAAAAGGAACTAAAGATGTAGTATGAGAAGTATTTGGAGTCCCATCTATATTAATCATATAATCTGCATTTCCATGATCTCCTACTATAATAACTATATATGAATTTCTTATAGCTTCTTCTGAACAAATTTTTGTATATTGATCAACATATTCACACGCCATTATTGTTTCTTTCATTTTTCCAGTATGACCTACCATATCTGGATTTGCAAAATTTAAACAAATAAAATCTGAATTTTTATTTTTTAATTCAGGAATAATTCTTTTTATAATATCTTTTCCACTCATTTCAGGTTTTAAATCATAAGTAGATACTCTTGGAGAAGGACAAATAATTCTAATTTCTTTATCAAAAGGAATTTCTCGTCCTCCAGAGAAAAAAAAAGTAACATGTGGATATTTTTCTGTTTCAGATATACGAATTTGTCTTTTTCCCTCTTTTTCCAAAACTTCACCTAACGTTTCTGGTAAAAATTCTTTTTTAAAAAGAACATCAACATTTTGATATTTATCATTAAAACAAGTCATAGTTATGTAATTAAATAAACTTAACTTTTTAACATCTAAAAAAGAATTATATCCAATAAAAAGTTCAGTTATTTGTCTAGAACGATCTGATCTAAAATTAAAACAAAAAACAATATCTCCATTTTCTATCTTTGAAATAGGAGAACCTTTATCATCAATAATTATTAAAGGTAATAAAAATTCATCAGTAACTCCATTTTTATAAAATTCTTCTATAGAAGAAAAAATATTTTTAGTATAAAAACCTTGTGAATTAACCATAGCATTATATGCTTTTTTAGTTCTTTCCCATTTATGATCTCTATCCATTGAATAATATCTTCCCATAACAGTAGATAATTTACCAACATATTTTTTAGTTACTTTTAAAAGTTCTTTTATATAAAAAATACTCCTCTTAGGAGAAGAATCTCTTCCATCTGTAAAAACATGTATAAAAACGTCTTTTATATTTTTTTCATATGCTATTTTAAGTAAATAAAAAAGATGATTCATATGTGAGTGAACTCCACCATCAGATAATAATCCAATAAAATGAATTTTTTTCTTTAAAAAAGAAATATTTTCAAAAATATAATTAATTTTTTTTTTCAATAATCCATTTTTAATAGATGTATTAATTTTTTCTAAATTTTGAATTATCTTTCGTCCAGATCCTAAATTTATATGTCCAACTTCAGAATTTCCCATTTGACCATTTGGTAATCCAACATAAATTCCTGAAGCTTCTAATTTACTAAAAGGATAATTTTTATAACAAAAATCAATAAATGGAGTATCTGCTTTTTTAATAGCAGAGGAAAAAAAATTTATAGGAGAAGAAAGACCCCATCCATCTAAAATTATCAACATTAATTTTTTCATTTATTAAATTTATTAATATTAAATACTAACTCTTTTAAAAAAATTTATTTTTAAATTATTATTATTATTTTTATTTAAATATTCTTGAATACTTATTTTATTATTTTTTATAAATTTTTGATTTAATAAAGTATTATCTAAAATAAATTTTTGAATTTTTCCTTTAATAATTTTTTGTTTTATTTTATCTGATTTTATTTCCTTTTTTATTTGATTTTTTATAATATCTATTTCTTTTTCTAATAAAATATTTGGTATTCCTTCCTTATTTATAGCTATAGGGTTCATAGCCGCTATATGCATTGCTATATTTTTAGCTATAGATACGTTTATTTTAGAAGATAATCCTATTAATGTTGCAATTTTATAGTTATTATGAGTATAATTCATTACAAATGGAGAATCTATTCTTTCAAAAATTTTTAATTCAATTTTTTCTCCTACAACTCCCATTTTATTAATAATAATATCTTTAACACTTCCATGATAATTTTTATCATGTAAAAAACTTTTTAAAAAATCTTCTTTAGTATAAAATTCTAAAGATTTTTTAGAAAGCATAAATGAAAAATTTAAAAATTCTAAATTTTTAGATAAAAAATCAGTTTCACAACTAATACCTATAATTGTTCCTGAAGTAAAATTAGAATTTATTTGAGAAATAATAACTCCATCTTTCATTTGAAATAATGAACGATTAATTGCAATTTTTTCTCCTTTTTTTCTTAAAATATGAATAGCTTCATCTATATTTCCATTTGAATTAATTAAAGCATTTTTACAATCCATTATTCCAATACCTGTTATTTTTCTAAGTTTATTAATTTGAAATACAGAAATTTTCATGATTTTCTATTTTTTATGGTAAAATTTTTTTCTTCACGTTCATTTCTGTTTATAATAATTCCATTTTTTATAGATTCTGTAATAAATTTTAAAATAATATCTATAGATTTAGATGAATCATCATTAGATGGAATAGGATAGTGAATATCATTAGGATTCGTATTTGTATCTACCATAGCAAATATGGGTATTTTTAATTTTTTAGCTTCTGTTAAAGCTATTTTTTCTTTATTTGGATCTACTAAAAAAATACCACCTGGTATATGATTCATATTTGAAATACTTCCTAAATTTTTATGTAGTTTTTCATATAATCTATCAATTAATAATCTTTCTTTTTTTGATAAAGTATTAAAAGTTCCATTTTTTTTCATTCTTTCTATACTATTCATTTTTTTAACAGATTTTCGAATAGTTGTAAAATTTGTTAAAAACCCCCCTAACCATCTTTCTGTTACACAAGGCATATTTATACTTTTTGCATATAAAGAAACTTTTTTTTTAGCTTGAGGTTTAGTTCCAACTAATAATATTTTTTTTCCAGTTATGGCAATTTTTTTTAATTCATTACAAGCTTCTTCCAATTTTATAATTGTTTTTGATAAATCTATAATATGAATTCCACTTTTTTTCATAAAAATAAAAGAACGCATATTTGGATTCCATTTACGTGCAATATGTCCAAAATGAACACCAGCTTTTAATAAATCTTGAGTATTAATTTTCATTTTTATTTTTTAATTTTTTTATCGTTTTGAAAATTGGTATTTTTTTCTTGCCTTTTTTTGACCAAATTTTTTTCTTTCAACTTCTCTAGAATCACGAGTTAATAATCCTTCAGATTTTAATTTTTTTCTATATTTTGGATCACTTTGACAAAGTGCACGAGAAATTGCAAGACGAATAGCTTCTGCTTGTCCATTAAAACCACCACCAATAACTTTTATAGTTATATCAAATTGATTTAATTTATCAATAATTTTTATAGGATATAAAATTTTTTGATAAATATATTTTGGAAAATATTGATCTAATTTTTTAGAATTAATAGTTATTATTCCATTTCCTTGTTTAAAATATATACGTGCAAGAGATCTTTTTCTTCTTCCTATAGTATGATGTACCATAATTTTTATTATTAATTTAACTTAAATAAAATAGGATTTTGAGATTCATGTTTATGATTAGATTCATGATATACATGTAAATTTTTTAAAATTGAACGACCTAAACGATTTTTAGGAAGCATACCTTTTACTGCTTTATATATTAAAATTCTAGAATCTTTATTAAATAAATTTTTCAAAAAAATAATTTTTTTTCCTCCTGGATATCCAGTATAATGAATATATTTTTTATTATTCCATTTTTTTCCGGTAAGTTTAATATGATTAGAATTAATTACAATGACATGATCTCCACAATTTATATGTGGAGAAAAAAAAGATTTATATTTTCCTCGTATAATAGAAACAATTTGAGAAGATAATCTTCCTAAAATTTGATTAGTAGCATCCATTATTATCCAAGATTTTACTATTGATTTTTTTTTAACTGAATAAGTTTTTAAACTTAATGGATTCATATCTTTTATTGTTTATATTATAATATATAATATAAAAATAAATATTAAAATATAAATGACTTTTTGTCATAAAAAATTTTTTTTTCAAAAGCTTTTTATTGTCATACATTCTATTCACTTATTTATAATAGCTTTTATTTTCATTATGGCATAATGATTGAAGAATTATTAATTAATTAATTAATATTGAAAAAACGTAATAAAAATGAGTAAAATTATAGGAATAGATTTAGGAACAACAAATTCTTGTGTTGCTGTAATGGAGATAAATGACCCTATTGTTATACCTAATTCAGAAGGGAAAAGAACTACTCCATCTATAGTTGCATTTGTAAAAGGAGGAGAAAGAAAAATAGGAGATCCAGCAAAAAGACAATCTGTAACTAATCCACAAAAAACTATTTTTTCGATTAAACGATTTATGGGAAGAATGTATTCTGAAGTAACAGAAGAATTAAAACATATTCCTTATAAAGTTATTAAAGGTGGAAATAATACACCTCGTGTAGATATAGAAAAAAGATTATATGCTCCTCAAGAAATATCAGCAATGATTTTACAAAAAATGAAAAAAACTGCTGAAGATTATTTAGGAGAAGAAGTTGATAGAGCTGTTATTACAGTTCCGGCTTATTTTAATGATGCACAAAGACAAGCTACTAAAGAAGCTGGAGAAATAGCAGGACTAAAAGTAGAAAGAATTATTAATGAACCAACAGCAGCAGCTTTAGCTTATGGTTTAGATAAAAGTAATCAAAATAAAAAAATAGTTGTATATGATTTAGGTGGAGGTACATTTGATGTTTCTATTTTAGAATTAGGTGATGGAGTTTTTGAGGTTCTTTCTACAAATGGAGATACTCATTTAGGTGGAGATGATTTTGATCAAATAATTATTGATTATTTAGCAAATGAATTTAAATATAGAGAAAAATTAGATCTTAGAAAAGATCCTATGGCTTTACAACGTTTAAAAGAAGCTTCTGAAAAAGCTAAAATAGAATTATCTTCTTCTAATCAAACAGAAATTAATCTTCCATATATTACAGCTACAGAATCTGGCCCTAAACATTTAGTTATTACATTAACTCGTGCTAAATTTGAACAATTATCAGAGAAATTAATACAACGTTCTATTCAACCTTGTTCTAAAGCATTAAAAGATGCTAATTTAAATACTAAAGATATAGATGAAGTTATTTTAGTAGGAGGATCAACACGTATACCAAAAGTACAAGAAGAGGTAGAAAAATTTTTTAAAAAAAAACCATCTAAAGGAGTAAATCCAGATGAAGTTGTTGCTATTGGAGCTGCTATACAAGGTGGAGTTTTAACTGGAGATGTACAAAACGTTTTATTATTAGATGTTACTCCTTTATCTTTAGGAATTGAAACTTTAGGAGGGGTTTTTACAAAACTTATTGAATCTAATACTACTATTCCTACAAAAAAATCGGAAGTTTTTTCTACAGCATCAGATAATCAATCTGCAGTAACTATACGTGTAGGACAAGGTGAAAGACCAATGTTTAATGATAATAAAGAAATTGGTAGATTTGATTTAATAGATATTCCACCAGCTCCTAGAGGAATTCCTCAAATAGAGGTTGCTTTTGATATAGATGCTAATGGAATACTTAATGTATCTGCAAAAAATAAAGGGACTGGAAAAGAACAATCAATACGTATTGAAACTTCTTCAGGTTTAAATCAAGAAGAAATCGAAAAAATGAAAAAAGAAGCACAAGAGAATGCTCAAAAAGATGAAAAAATAAAAAAAGAAATAGAAAAATTAAATATGGCTGATAATCAAATTTTTCAATCTGAAAAACAATTAAAAGATTATGGAAATAAATTATCAGAAAATAATAAAAAAAATATAGAAATATATTTAGAAAAATTAAAAAAAGCTCATTCTGAAAAAAATTTTTCATCTATTGATGATAATATGAAAAAACTTAATGAAGCTTGGACTAACGCTTCTCAGGAACTTTATACAGAAGAAAAAAAGAATAATGATAATAATCAATCAAAATCAGATAAAAAAGAAAATAATGACAAAAGTAATAATAAAGAAAATGAAAATGTACAAGATGTTGATTACGAAGAAATAAAATAAAATAAAAAATCAACTGATAAAGGGAGTTATTCATTATAATGGAATAATAGAAATTAGAGTTTCTCCTCCAGAAACTTTTTCTCCCTTTTTCACTAAAATAATAGAATTTAAAGGTAAAAAAAGATCAACTCTAGATCCAAATTTAATAAATCCAAATTCCTCTCCTTTTTTGACTATAGAATTTTTTTTTGCATAAAGAGTAATACGTCTAGCTAAAAATCCCGCTATTTGTCTAAATAATATATTTTTTCCATTATTTATTTGTACAACAGTAGTTGTACGTTCATTATTTAATGATGATTTTTTCAACCAAGCTATTAAAAATTTTCCTGGATGATATTTTGTATAAATTACTTTTCCAGATACAGGAAATCTATTAACATGAACATTAAAAGGAGACATAAAAATAGAAATACATATACAATTTTTTTTTAAAAATTCATTTTCAAAAATTTTTTTCTGAATTTTAATAATTTTTCCATCAGCAGGAGAAATAACTATTTCTTTATTAGGATAATCTTTAATATAAAAATATTTTTTTGGATTTCTAAAAAAAAAAATAAAAAAAAAGTATAATATTATTAAAAAAATAGATATAATAAAAGAAATTTTTTTATAAAAAAAAAGAAAAGAAATAAATATTAATAATAATATTATTATAAAAGAATAAATTAAAAATGTAAATCCTTCTTTATGAATCATAATTAAATAGAATATTATTTAAAATAAATAAACCATACTAATTACTATTGTTGCTATAATTGGAATAATAAAAATAAAACTATCTAATCTATCTAAAAATCCACCATGACCAGGAAATAAAATACCTGAATTTTTTACATTATAAGATCTTTTAATAGTAGATTCAATAAGATCTCCAATAATTGAAAAAATAGGAATTATAAAAGATAAAAGAAACCAATATTTTTCTTTCCATATTTTATATAATAAAAAACCTAATATTAAACAAAATAATAATCCTCCAATAAAACCTTCTATAGACTTTTTAGGAGAAATAGATATAGCTATTTTTCTTTTTCCCCATTTTTTTCCAATTAAATAAGAAAAAGAATCATTTGTCCATATTAAAATAAATATGCCTAAAATTAATTCTTTTCCATGATATATACTAGTATATATATAAGATGCTAAATAAAAAGGCATTATAATATAAAAAAATCCAAAAGTTAAATGACTAACTTGTATTAGTTTTTCTTTATGAGAATATTTTTTAGAAAATAATTGAATTAATAAAAAAATTATAGAATAAGGAATAAAACATATTATATAAGGAATAATTCCTTTTTTTATAAAAAAAATATCTATTAATATAGAAAATAAAAAAAATAAACAAACTATTTTAATTAAAAAAATATCAGTTTTTGATAGAATTAAAAATTCTAATAAACAAAAAAAAGATAGTAACATCATTACTATTCTAAACATTTTTTCTCCTGTTTCAATAGAAATAATAATTAAAAAAACATAAATAAAACCAGTTAAAAATCTTATTAAAAAGTTGAAATTTTTCTTTTTTTCATTCATAAAATTTTTTAAATAAAAATAATTAAGAAATATTACCTAACATATCTCCAATTTCATCAGAATAAGGTCTTTCTCCAAAAATCTTTTTTAAATCTTCTCTAAAGATCACTTCTTTTTCTAATAATTCATTCGCTAAAATAGCTAATTTTTTTTCATTATTTTTTAATATATTTTTAGCTCTTTGATATTGTTCTTTGATAATTTTTGATATTTCTTCATCTATAATTTGAGCGGTTTTTTCACTATAAGGTTTAGAAAAAGATAATTCATTTTGTCCTGTAGAATCATAATAAGAAATATTTCCAATTTTTTCATTTAATCCAAAAATAGCTACCATAGATTGTGCTTGTTTAGTTACTCTTTCTAAATCATTTAAGGCACCAGTTGAAATACTACTAAAAATAATTTCTTCTGCTGATCTTCCTGCTAATAAAGCACAAATTTCATCTTTCATTTGTTCTGGAGTAGTTAATTGTCTTTCTTCTGGAAGATACCAAGCAGATCCTAATGATCTTCCTCTAGGAACTATAGTCACCTTTACTAAAGGAGCTGCATGTTCTAATAACCAACTTATTATAGCGTGACCTGCTTCATGATAGGCTATTCTTTTTTTTTCATTTGGTTTAATAATTTTATTTCTTTTTTCTAATCCTCCTATAATACGGTCTATTGCTTCTAAAAAATCTTGATTTTCTATTTTAGATCTATCTTTTCTTGCAGCAATAAGAGCCGATTCATTACAAATATTTGCTATATCTGCACCACTAAAACCTGGTGTTTGTCTAGATAAAAAATCTATATCTACATTTTCAGATAAAATTAATCTTTTAAGATGAACTTTAAATATTTCTTTTCTTTCATTTAATTCAGGAGAATCTACTAATATAGTTCTATCAAAACGACCAGGACGAAGTAACGCTTTATCTAAAATATCTGATCTATTTGTAGCTGCTAATACAATTACATTTGTATGAGTACCAAATCCATCCATTTCTGTTAATAATTGATTTAAAGTATTTTCTCTTTCATCATTAGATCCTGCTATACTACTTTTTCCTCTTGCTCTTCCTATAGCATCAATTTCATCAATAAATATTATACATGGAGATTTTTCTTTAGCTTTTTCAAATAAATCTCTTACTCTAGAAGCTCCTACTCCTACAAACATTTCTACAAAATCTGAACCTGATAAAGAAAAAAAAGGAACCTTTGCTTCTCCAGCTACTGCTTTAGCTAATAAAGTTTTTCCTGTTCCTGGAGGGCCTATTAATAAAGCTCCTTTAGGTATTTTTCCTCCAAGTTTAGTGTATTTTTGAGGGCTTTTTAAAAATTCTACTATTTCTTGAACTTCTTCTTTTGCTCCTTCTAATCCAGCTACATCTTTAAATGTAATTTTAACATTATCATTTTCATCAAATAATCTAGCTTTAGATTTTCCTATATTAAATATTTGTCCACCTGGACCTCCACTTGTAGAACCTATTCTTCTAAATAAAAAAATCCAAAAAATAATTAATAATATAAAAAATATACCATAATCAAAAAAAAATTTAGTTATTGTATATTCTTGTTGATTTTTAAAATCAATAATAGTATTTAAATTATATTTTCTTTTATATTCTTCAAATTTTTTTTGAAAAAATTGTAAATCTCCTATTTCAAATTCATATTTTAATGATTGTGTAGTAGATTTTTGTTCATTATTTTTAGGTAAAATAGAATATTTTAAATTAAATCCATTAATTTCATTATAATTTATAAATTCTTTTTTTAAATAAACATGTACTATTTCTCTATGTTTTATTATAATTTTTTGAACTTCTCCTTTTGATAAAATATCAAAAAAAGTATCCTGATCTATTTTTATAGGACTTGAAAAAGAAGATTTAAAAAAGAATATTCCAATAAATATAGCAAATATTACTGCATATACCCAAAAAAAATTATTTTTGTTTTTTCCTTTTTTATCTATCATATTTCTTCATTATCTAATTTAAAAATAAAAACAAAATTTTTTGTTATAAATTTTGATTCCAAAGATTTTCTATATTGTAATATAGTCTTACTTCTTTTTGAAAAATATGAACTACAATAGAAATATAATCTACTAGTATCCATTTTTTACTTTTTAATCCTTCTATATGCCAAGGTTTTTCCTGTAATTGTTTCATTGTAATTTTTTCTATAGATTGGGAAATAGCATAAACTTGATTATGAGTATTTCCATTACAAAGGACAAAATAATCACAAATAAAATTTTTTTTATTTTTTAAATTTATAATAGATATATCTTCTCCTTTAACCATTTGAATTCCTTCTATGATTTTTTTTAGTAACAAAACAAAAATTTTTTTAATGTTATTATATTAGTATTTTTTTTAAATTTCAATGTAAGACAAAAATAAGATTTTCACTTTAAAGAAGTTTAATTTTCTAATATAAAACATTTTGATAAAATTTATTTGGCCTATATATTTAATTCTATTACAAAAAGTTAATTCTACAAATCAATATGCTAGAAAATATATTTTAAAAAATATAAATTGGTTAATAATATGGTCTTTAAATCAAAATAAAGGAATAGGAATAGGAAATAATTTATGGTATACAGAAAAAGAAAAGAATTTAACTTTTAGTATTATATTCAAACCTATAAATCCTTTTTATAATAAATATATAATTAACATTATTACAAGTAATGCAATTCATAAAGTTTTATCAAAAAAAAATAAAAAAATTTTTTGGATTAAATGGCCTAATGATATTATATTATTTGGTAAAAAAATAGGAGGAATTTTAATAGAAAATAGTCTTTTTTTAAAAAAAATTCATACTTCTATTATTGGAATTGGTTTAAATGTATATCAAACAAAATTTGATAAAAAATGGAATGCTTCTTCTTTAAAAGAAATTTTAAATATAAATATTGAATTAGATGATTTATTTTATAAAATTATTTTTTTTATACAAAAAGAATATTTATTATTTATAAAATATGGAGAAAATTTTATCAAAAAATATTATATTAATCATCTTTATTTAAAAGATAAAATTTCTATCTTTTATATTTATAAAACAAAAAATTTTATTAAAGGAATAATACGATCTATAACAAATCAAGGTTTTTTAATAATTGAATTTAATAATAAATTTTATTTTTTTTCTCAAAAAGAAATAAAATTTATTATTAATAAATAAAAATAATTTTTATTATATTTTTTTTTCTTGAATATTCATTAAAATTTTTTCTTCATTTAACATAAATTTTTTAATTAAAAATAAAAAACAAATATTTATAATATTAGAAATAAAATAATATAAAGATAAAGCAGAAGCATAACTATTTATAAAAAATAACATTATAATAGGCATTAAATATAATAAAAAATTTATATCAGGAATAGTATTATGCTCATTTTGAGAAAAATCTTTTTTATCATTATTACTTAATTTTGTATAAAAAAATAATGCTAATGAATATAATAAAGTTAGTAAACTTATATGATTACCATAAAAAGGTATAAAAAAAGGTAATTCAAGAATTGAATCATATGAAGTAAGATCATCTACCCATAGAAAAGATTTTCCTCTTAAATTAATTATAGTAGGAAAAAATTTAAATAATGAATAAAAAATAGGAATTTGAAATAATGTAGAAACACACCCTGACATGGGATTTACTCCTACTTTTTTATATAAATTCATCATAGCTTTTTGTTTTTTAAAAGCATCTTCATTATTTTTATAATCCTTGTTTAATTTTTCTATTTCTGGACGAATTAATTTCATTATAGCACTTAATTTATATTGTTTATAAGTAATTGGAGCTAATATAAGTTTTACTACTATAGTCATTAAAATAATAATTATTCCATAATTTAAATTTGTTTTTTCCAATAATTGAAAAATTATTAGAAAAAAATATTTATTAATCCATTTTAAAAAACCCCATCCAAATGGAATAATATTTTCAAATCCATTTTTATAATCTTTTAATAAATAAAAATCCAAAGGTCCAAAATAAAAACGAAAAGAAAAATTAAATTCTTCATTTTCTTTTTTTTTTATAAAAGTTTTAAACTGAATTTTTTTTAAAGAATTTCCTGAAGAAAAATTATAAGATCGAATAAAAATATGTTTTAATATTTTTTCTGGTTTAAATATAGAAGCAAAAAATTGTTGTTTATGAGCAATCCAATTTATATTGGATAAATTTTTTTCTTCTGTTTTTTTTTCAGATAAATATTTTATAGAATTATTATTATTATTAGAATAATATGCTTGAGTATAGGAATTTTCCCAATCTCTATCTTTTTCTAGAGATAAAATTTTTTGTTCTAAATTGATAGAAACTGATTCCTTAAAAGGAAAAAAATTTGTTGTTTTTATAGAAAAACCAATATCATATTGATTATTTTTACCAATTGTATATATATAATCTAAAAAACCTTTTCCATAAGGATTTTTAGCTCTCATTATAAGAATTTTATTATATTTTTTTGTATTATTAAATAATAAAGGTTTAAATAATAAATTTTCTGTATTAATATTTAAACCTTTATTATTTAAAAAAGACATTTTATATAAAAAACTAGAATTTTTTATTAAATACAGATTTTTTGTATGATATGATAATAAAGGATCATATGCTTTATATTTTTTTAAAAGAACTTCATTTATTATTCCTCCTATATTAGATATTTTTAATCTTAAAACATTATTTTCTAATATAAAAAGATTATTTTTTTCTTTTTTTTTAAAAAAAATTATTTTTTTATATTCTTTTTTTGATTCTTTATTATTATTATTAATGTTAAAATATGTGAAAATCGTTAAAATAAATAATATAAGGAATAGTCCTATTATAGAATTATAATCTAAATTTTTATCCTTCATATATAAGAAGAATTCTGATGATCAATATCTTTATAATTTTTAGAAACTTGTATAAAATTAATAAATAAAGGATGCGGATTCTTTACTGTACTTTTATATTCTGGATGATATTGAACTCCTAAGAAAAAAACATGATTTTCTAACTCTATTGCTTCTATTAATCCTGTTTCTGGATTAATTCCAACTGGCTTCATTCCAGCGTTAGAAAAACATTCTAAATAATTATTATTAAATTCATATCTGTGTCGATGTCTTTCAAAAATATCTTTTTTTCCTCCATAAATAGAAAATATTTTAGAACCTTCTATTAAAGAACATTTCCAATTTCCTAAACGCATAGTTCCTCCTTTATGAATTATTTTTTTTTGTTTTTCCATTAAAGATATAACAGGATGAGAAGTATATGGATTTGTCTCATAACTTTCTGCTTTTTTTAATCCTAAAACATTTCTTGCAAATTCTATTATAGCAATTTGCATTCCTAAACATATTCCAAGAAATGGAATTTTATTTTCTCTTGCATATTTTGTTGCAAGAATTTTTCCTTCTATTCCTCTATTTCCAAATCCTGGAGCAACTAAAATTCCTGAAATTCCTTCAAAATTTTTTTTAATATTTTTTTCTTTTATCATTTCTGAATAAATCCATTTTATATTAACGTAAGTATCATTTTCAGTACCTGCATGAATTAATGCTTCAATAATTGATTTATAAGAATCATGTAAAGAAACATATTTTCCAACTAATGCTATTTTTGTTTCATATTTAGGATTTTTATATTTTTTAATAAAAATTTTCCATTTTTTTAAATTAGGAGAAATAATAGTTGATAAATTTAAATGATTTAATACTACTTTATCAAAATTTTGAAAATGTAATAAAAAAGGAATTTCATATATAATTTTAGTATCAATTGATTCTATAACATGTTTTGGTTTTACATTACAAAATAATGCTAATTTTTCTCTAATTTCTTTAGAAATATGTTTTTCTGTTCTACAAATAATAATATCTGCTTGTATTCCATTTTCCATTAAACTACGAACAGAATGTTGTGTTGGTTTTGTTTTTATTTCTCCAGTAACTGTAATATATGGAAGTAATGTTAAATGAATTACCAATCCATTAAATTTTCCTAATTCCCACTTTAATTGACGTACTGATTCAATATATGGTAAACTTTCTATATCTCCTACTGTTCCTCCTATTTCAGTAATAATAATATCATAATTTTTTGATTCTCCTAATATCTTAATACGTCTTTTAATTTCATTAGTAATATGAGGAATAACTTGTACTGTTTTTCCTAAATAATTTCCTTTTCTTTCATTATCTATGACTGTTTTATAAATCAATCCAGATGTTACATTATTTTCTTTAGTAGTAGATTGATTTAAAAATCTCTCATAATGACCTAAATCTAAATCTGTTTCTGCTCCATCTTTAGTTACAAAACATTCTCCATGTTCATAAGGATTTAAAGTACCTGGATCTATATTAAAATAAGGATCTAATTTTAGAATCGTAATTTTATATCCTCTAGCTTTTAATAACATTCCTAATGAAGCTGAAACTATTCCTTTTCCTAAAGAAGAAGTTACTCCTCCTGTAACAAAAATATATTTTGTTTTCATCATAAAATAAATAAATAATGAAATAATACAAATAAATCAAAAATATAAATTAATAATTATAAATTATAAAAAATTTTTATTTCATAAAATATCAATTTTATTTAGAAAAAATGAGAATTTATGATTTTTTTTTTATATTTACCAAATTTGGAGCAAGTTCTACACAATCAGCTCCCTATGAATCCTCCAGGGTGGGAACACAGCAAAGGTAATAAGGTCGTAGCGATGTGATGTAGTAAAGCTTGCTCCATTATAATTATAAATAATATGAAATATGGAAGATGGAAGATTTATTAAAATGTAATTTTTGTGGAAGGAAAAAAAATGAAATAACTTTTCTTATATCTGGAATAAATGGACATATTTGTAATTTTTGTATAGAAAAAACTTATTCTATAATTAATAAAAAATTTTTAGAAAAAAAAACTAAAAAAGAAAATAATTCTATTAAAATAGAAATAAAAAAACCTAAAGAAATAAAATTTTATTTAGATAAATATGTTGTAGGACAAAATGAAGCAAAAAAAATTATTTCTGTTGCTGTATATAATCATTATAAAAGAATACTTAATAGTCAATATAATGAAAATCAAAAAAAAGAAAATGAAAATATAGAAATAGAAAAATCTAATATATTATTAATTGGAAACACAGGAACAGGAAAAACTTTATTAGCTAAAAGTATATCAAAACTTTTAAAAGTTCCTTTTGCTATAGCAGATGCTACTACTTTAACTGAAGCTGGATATGTAGGAGAAGATGTAGAATCTATATTAACAAAACTTTTACAATCTGTTAATTATGATATAAATTCTGCTGAAAAAGGAATTATTTTTTTAGATGAAATAGATAAAATATCTAGAAAAAGTAATAATCCTTCTATAACAAGAGATGTTTCTGGAGAAGGGGTCCAACAAGCTTTATTAAAAATATTAGAAGGTGCAATAATTAATGTTCCTCCACAAGGAGGAAGAAAACATCCAGATCAAAAAATGATACAAATTAATACTGAAAATATATTATTTATAGCTGGGGGAACATTTGACGGAATTGAAAAAATTATATCTGATAGAATAGAAAAAATTTCTATAGGTTTTTTTACTCAAAAAAAAAAATATAAAAAAAATAATTATTTAAAAAATATTATTTCTTCAGATTTAAAAAATTTTGGATTAATTCCTGAATTAATAGGAAGATTTCCTATTAATACTTATTTAAATCCATTAGATAAAAATATGCTAAAAAAAATATTATTAGAACCTAAAAATGCTTTAATTAAACAATATCAAAAATTATTTGATATGGATAATATATCTATGAATATAACAGATGAAGCTTTAGATATTATAGCAGATAAAACTTTTAAAATTGGATTAGGAGCAAGAGGATTACGTACTTTTTGTGAAAAGATTTTTATAGATTATATATATGATATAGAAAATATTCAAAAAAATTTAAATATAGATAAAGATATTGTTATGAAAAAACTTAATTATTATTAATTTTAATTTTGAATTAATTTCCATAATTTTTTTTTCAATTGTATTAATCCTTCTTTTGTAAAAGAAGAAATAAACATAATATTTTCTTTTATCTTTAAAAATATTTTTATAATTGTTTCTTTTTTTTTATTATCAATTAAATCCGATTTAGAAATAACTAATAAACGTTTTTTTTTTAAAAGATTTGAATTAAATTTATTTAATTCATTTAATAAAATAAAATATTCTTGTTTTATATTTTTTGTTTCTGAAGAAATTAAAAATAATAAAATATAGTTTCTTTCTACATGTCTAAGAAAATGATAACCTAACCCTTTTCCTTCAGAAGCTTTTTCTATAATACCAGGAATATCTGCTATTAAAAAAGAATTAAAATTCATTTTTAATACACCTAATTGTGGTTTTTTAGTTGTAAAAGCAAAATTACCTATTTTAGGTTTTGCTTTTGTAATAACGGAAAGAAGAGTTGATTTTCCAGTATTTGGAAATCCTATTAATCCTACATCTGCTAAAATTTTTAATTCTAAAAAAATCCAATATCCTTTTGTTTTAATACCTGGTTGTGCATAATAAGGAGATTGATTCATTGAATTTTTAAAAAAAGAATTTCCTTTTCCTCCTTTTCCACCTTCAAATAAAATTTTTGTTTCATAATTTTTAGTAATTTCCATTATTATATTTTTTTTTTCATCTTTAATTATAGTTCCTATTGGAACAATTATTAAAAAATCTTTTCCATTGGATCCAGTAAGATTATTTCCTTTTCCAGGAGATCCTGATTTTGCTATACAGTGTTTATTATATCTTAAATGAAAAAAAGTATAAATACTAGAATTTCCTTGAATAATAATATTTCCACCTTTTCCTCCTGTTCCTCCATCTGGACCTCCTTTAGTTATAGATTTATCCCTATAAAAATGAACACATCCAGATCCTCCATTTCCACTTTTACAATAAATTTTTATAAAATCAATAAAACAATTTTTCATAAAATTAATTTTTTTGTAAAAAATTAATTATTTTTTTTTCTATAAAAATAGAAATTTCTTTTACAGAAAGAGAAGCATTTAATTTAAATAAATTATTTATCCATTTATGATTATTTTTCCAAACTAAAGAAGTTTCTTTTTTATATTCTTCTATTCTTTTTTTAACTGTTATAATATTAATATCATCATTTCTTAAACTAGTTTCTCCTCTTTTTAATAATCTATTTATTATTAAATTTTTTTGAATAGAAAAATAAAAAATTATATTTATTGTTCCTAAAAAAAATTTTTTTAAAATTTTTTCTAAAGAAATAAGTTGATTTTTTGTTCTAGGATACCCATCATAAATAATTCCTTTGGCATAAAAATATTTTTGTATTTCTATATATAACATATTTGTAGTAATAATATCAGGAACTAACATTCCTTTATTAATATAAGAACTAACAAGTTTTCCTAACTTTGTTTTTTTCTTTATATGATTTCTAAATATCATTCCAGTAGATAAATGAATAAAACCAAATTTATTTGCAATAATTTTAGCTTGAGTTCCTTTTCCACATCCAGGAGGCCCGAACAATATAATATGTATCATAAAATAATAAAATTATGAATTTTCTGCAAATAGAATACAGAACCATTTTATTTTTTATAGAAAAAAGATATTAATACACAATATAATTATGTATTAATAATCAAAATAATATAAAAAATAATGTATGTATAAAGTAAAAAGAAGTTTATAACTTATAAATGAATAGATCTACCATAAGCATTAGATACAGATTCTAAAATAGATTCACTTAATGAAGGATGAGGATGAATACTTCCTATAATTTCATAGCTTGTAGCTTCTAATTTTCTTGCAACAACTACTTCTGAAATTAAATCTGTAACATTATTTCCAATCATATGGCATCCTAACCATTCATCATATTTATCATCAAAAATTACTTTAACAAAACCATCAGTGTTTTCATCAGAAATAGCTCTACCAAGAGCATTAAATGGAAATTTAGATACTTTAATATGAAATCCTTTTTGTCTAGATTCTATTTCAGTATATCCAACTGAAGCTATTTCAGGAAAAGAATAAACACATTTTGGAATATTATTATAATTGATTTTTTGACAATTTAATCCTTTTATATTTTCAACACAATTTATCGCTTCATGTGAAGCAACATGAGCTAAAGAAGGAGTTTGAATTACATCTCCAATAGCATAATATCCATTTATATTTGTTTTATAATTATCATCTACATAAATAAATTCTTTTTCAATTTGAATTCCTATATCTTCTAATCCAATATTATTAATATTAGGAGTAATACCAATAGCATAAAGAACTTTATTTGCATCTAAAATAATATCACCTTTAGGTGATTTAATTTCTACTATAATTTTTTCATTTTTATCAAAAATTTTTTTTATAGAAGAAGATGTATAAATTTTAATTCCTTTTTTTTCAAAAGAAAATTTTAAATAATCAGATATTTCATTATCTCCACTTGGAAAAAGTTTTGAACAAATTTCTATGATAGAAACATCTGTTCCCATAGAATGATAAAAATAAGCAAACTCTAATCCTATAGCACCAGAACCTATAATAATCATTTTTTTAGGTAAATGAGGTAAAGAAAGAGCTTCTTTATATGTTATTATTTTTTGATTATTTTGAAATTTTTTTTCAATTTTAGGTTTTGCTCCAGTAGAAATAATAATATGTGTAGCAGAATATTCTGCTATATTTTTTTCATTTTTATAAATTTCAATTTTTTTTCCTTTTTTTAAAATTGCATTTCCGGAAATAACATGAATTCCGTTTTTTTTCATTAAAAATGAAATTCCTTTTCTCATTTTTTCTACTATATTTTTACTTTTAGAAAGTATTTGAGAATAATCTATTTTGATTTGATCATTTTTAATTCCAAAAAGTTGTCCATTTTTTTTTATATAATGTAAAATTTTGGCACTATTTAAAAGAGATTTTGTAGGAATACACCCCCAATTTAAACAAACTCCTCCAAGAGATTCCTTTTCAATTATCGCTGTTTTCATTCCTAATTGTGACGCACGTATAGAAGCAACATAACCTCCTGGGCCACTACCTAAAATAATAACATCAAAATGCATCATAATATAAAAATATTATTAAATTTACGGATTTTTCTTTTTAAAAATCTTTTTATAAAAAAAACAAAAATTCATTTTTTTATTAAAAAAAAAATATTTAAATAAATTTGCAATAAAATATATAAATTATGAAATTTTTTATAGATACGGCAAATTTAAAGGAAATTAACGAAGCAAAATTATTGGGGATATTAGATGGAGTTACTACAAATCCATCTTTAATTTCTAAAGAATCTTTTTCTAGTAAAAAAGAAATTGAAAATCATTATATATCTATATGTAATATCCTACAAAATAAAGAAAATGTAAGTGCAGAAATTATTAGCACAAATTATGAAGAAATGATTAAAGAAGGAGAAAAACTTTCTCTTCTTCATCCAAGAATAGTAGTAAAAGTACCTATGACATGTGATGGGATCAAAGCTATTAAATATTTTTCATATAAAAAAATAAAAACTAATTGTACTTTAATTTTTTCTTCAAGTCAAGCTTTATTTGCAGCTAAAGTTGGTGCTAATTATGTATCTCCATTTATAGGAAGAATAGATGATATATCTTATGATGGATTAAATTTAATAAAAGAAATAAAAAAAATATATGATAATTATAATTTTAAAACGAAAATTTTAGCAGCATCCATTCGTCATCCTTTACATATTATAGAATGTTCAAAAATTGGAATATACGCTATTACTTCTCCCATAAAAGTGATTTATTCTTTACTTAATCATCCTTTAACAAATATAGGATTAGAAAAATTTTTAATTGATTATAAAAATAAAATAAATTAAGTAATATTAAATTTTTATTTTTTCATTTAATAAATATTGAATAGAAATAGATGTTACTTTTGGTAATTTTTCATAACTTTTTGAAAGTTCTATTTGTTCTTTATTCTCAAAAATCTCTTCTAGATTATTTTTATTGATTATATTAAATTCTTCTAATTTATTATTTAAATCTTTTTTAAGATGGTTACTAATTATTTGACTTATTTTTTCTAAAATACATATACTTTCATATATATTTTTTCCTGATTTTTTTTCTAATTCTATACGATCTATCGTTTCAGTATTTATTGGAGCATTAGTATTCAAAAAATTCATTAATTTTTTAATTTTTTATATAAAATTTTTAATTTTTTAGTATTATTTTTATAATATGAAAAATACTTCATATAATCATTATATGATTTTATGAAATCTTTTTTTTTATATAATTTATATTGGGATACACAAATTTTATATAATACTTTTTCTTTAAAATTACTTTCTGGAAAATCTTTTATAAAATCTTGAAAATAATCTAAAGAAGTTTGATATTTATGCATTATAAAATATAAATTAGCTATATAATAATTTTTTCTTTCTATTTTCATTAATAAATCATTAAGTAATTTATAAACTTCTTTTATTTTTAAACTTTTAGGATATTTTTTAATGAATTGATTGAATTTATTAATTGCTATATCAGTTTTATTTTTATCTAGATTAAAGTTTAAAGAAGAAAAATAATAATATTTACCACTTTCAAATAAATTTTCTTCTATTAATTCATTTTCTTTTTCTAATTCTAAAGAAACATATTTTTTTTTAGAAATAACACAACTTTCAAAAAAACTCATAAATATTATTATTAAAAAAATAACTTTCATATTCATAATTTTTTATTTTTATGAAAATTTTTCATATCTTTATCAAATAAATATAATCCGCCTTTATCTTCTCCTATTAATTGAATTTTATCTAAAATTCTCTTAATTAAAGATTCTTCTTCTATTTGTTCTTTAACATACCATTGTAAAAAATTATATGTAAAATAATCTTTCTTTTCTAAAGATAATTCAACTAAAAAATTAATTTTATTAGAAATTTTTTTTTCATGTTCAAATAATATTTGAAATAATTCTTTTAAACATCCATATGTTATTTTTTTTAAAAAAATATTATTTAAAGTAATATCACCTCCTCTTTTATTAAGATATCTGATTAATTTTAACATATGTTTTCTTTCTTCATTAGAATGATCATATAAAAATTCACATATTCCTTCAAATCCTTTTTTTTCTACGCAATAAGCCATAGATAAATATAATTGAGAAGATTCTGATTCTCTATTTAATTGTTTTATTAATTCTAATTGTATTTTATCATTAAGCATATCAATTAATTTCTATTTTTTTTATTTATTAAATTCATCATTTTTTCTTTTAAAGAGTAACTTCCAATTAATAATGGTAATCTTACATATGGATTACATATTTTTTTTATACTTAAAAAAGTTTTAATCCCTGTAGGATTCCCTTCTTCATAAATTAAATCTATCATATCAATAATTTCATAAAAAATAGAAAAAGCTTTTTCTACTTGATTTTTTCTAGCTAAAGAAACCATTTTAGAAATTTTATTAGGATATCCTTGAGCAATGACGGATATTACACCTTCTCCTCCACCTAATATTATAGGTAAAGTAATAAAATCATCTCCTGAAATAACACTAAAATTTTGAGGTTTTTTTTCAAGAATTTTATAAGATTGCAATATATTTCCAGAAGCTTCTTTTATTCCTATAATATTATTAAAATTATTAGCTAAACGTAAAACAGTATTTGGAGTTATATTAGATCCTGTTCTTTTAGGAACATTATAAATAATAATTTTTGCTTCAGTAGAATTTACAATAGATTTAAAATGTTCATATATTCCTTCTTGAGAAGGTCTATTATAATAAGGAGAAACTGATAATATAGCATAAAAATCTGATAAATTTTTTATTTTATTTATTTGATTTATAATATTAATTGTATCATTCCCTCCAATTCCTAATATTAAAGGAAGTTTTTTATAATTTTTACTTTGAATACATTTAATAATATCTCTTCTTTCCTCTTTTTTTAGAGTAGCAGTTTCAGCTGTAGTTCCTAATGCTACTAAATAATCAACTTCATTATCTAAAACATATTTTACTAGTTTTTCAATTCCATTGAAATCAATTTTTCCATCTTTTTTAAAAGGAGTAACCAACGCTACACCTGTTCCATATAATTTTTTCATAGATTAGTTTGATATATATATGTGATATTAATAAAGTTATTATTTCATATTGAGATATCATTAATCATTTTTTTTTAAAAAAATAAAAAAAACAGATGTAAGCGTATGTACATAAATTAAATTATTAATAATCTTTTTTTGTTCTAGGTCTAGCTGCAGATACAATAATATTTCTTCCCATAAATTCTGTCCCATTTAATTTTTCTATAGCTTTTTTTGCGTTTTCTTCATTAGACATTTCTATGAATCCAAATCCTTTACTTCTTTTATTTGATGTAGATTCATCAAAAATTATCTTAGCATGAGTTACTTCTCCTATAGATTCAAAATATTTTTTTAATTCTTGTTCTGTCATATCATAAGATAAGTTACCTACATATAATTTCGTATTGTCCATATTAAAAATAAATTGTTTTCAAAGCAAATTTAGAGAAATATTTTTTCTAAATATATTAAAATATAAATTTTCTATTTTTTATATTAAATTAAAAAATTTTTATAAATAAGTTAAAGAATACTTATAATGAATAATTTTTCTATTATATCATCATTATTGGATAATGATTTTTATAAATTTACTATGCAAAATGCTGTTCTTAAATTATTTCCATTAGTAAAAGCTAAATATGAATTTATTAATAGAGGAAAATATTCTTTTCCTAAAAATTTTGCAAATATTTTAAAAGAAAATCTTAATAAAATGTCTTATTTAAAACTTTCAAATAAAGAAAGAATTTTTTTAGAAAAATATTGTCCTTATTTAGATTCCTCTTATTTAGATTTTTTAAATCAATATCAATATAATCCAAAAGAAGTAAATATATATCAAAAAGGAAAAAATATAAAAATGAATATAGAAGGATTATGGAGTAGAACTATATTATGGGAAGTTCCTTTAATGGCTATTATTTCTGAATTATATTATAAATTAACAGGAATAAAACGTTTATCTGATAAAAATATCATCATTCTTACTAAAGAAAAATTAAAAAAATATAAAAAATTAAAAGTTAAAATTGGAGAATTTGGAACAAGAAGAAGATATTCTTATCAAGTACATAAATTAATACTTAAAATTTTAATAGAAGAAGGATATCCTTTTTTTATAGGAAGTAGTAATGTTCATTTATCTCATATATTTTCCATTAAACCAATAGGAACTAAAGGACATGAATGGATTATGTTTCACGCAGCAAAATATGGATTTAATATAGCAGATCGTATAGCTATGGAAAATTGGTTAAATATTTATAAAGGAAATTTAGGTATAGCTTTATCCGATACATACACATCTTCAATTTTTTTCAAAAATTTTAATAAAAAACTTTCTAATACTTTTAAAGGAATTAGACATGATAGCGGTGATCCTATTTCTTTTATTAAAAAAACAATAAAACATTATAAAAAATTTAAAATAAATCCTATTAAAAAAAAAATTGTATTTTCTGATAATCTTAATCCAGATAAAGTGGCTTTTATTTCTTCTTTTTGTAAAAATAAAATTAATCCTTTTTTTGGAATAGGAACTAATTTTACTAATGATGTTGGTCCTCCTTCTATGAATATTGTTATTAAAATGATTAAAACCATTCCAAAAAAAAATTGGATTTCAGTAGTAAAATTATCTAATGTTGAAAAAAAATCAACTGGAAAAAAAAATATGATTTTTTTTGCTAAAAAAATCCTTCATTTATGACATAATGTCATTTTATTTTACCTTTATTTATTAATAATTATATAAGATGGAAAACAATAAAAAAGAATTAAACAATAGTTTTTATATTGAAAATTATGGATGTCAAATGAATGTATCAGATAGTGAAATAGTAATTTCTATTTTATTTAAAAATGGATTTTTTTTATCAAAAAATTTAAAAGAAGCAAATATAATTTTATTTAATTCTTGTTCTATTAGAAAAAAAGCAGAATTAACATTAAACAATAGATTAGAAGAATTACAATATTTAAAAAGAAAAAATAAAATTTTATTTGGTATTATAGGATGTTTATCTAAACAATTTAGAGATATTCTTTTAAAGAAAAAAAAAATTGATTTTTTTGTAAATCCTAATTCTTATAAAGAAATACCTAATTTTATTAAAAATGCTATAATTGGAAAACCATATATTTATTCAAATAATCAAAAAAATGAAACATATTCAGATATAAATCCATTTTATTTAAAAAAAATAACAACTTTTTTAAGTATAACTAGAGGATGCAATAATATGTGTACATTTTGTGTAGTTCCTTTTACAAGAGGAAGAGAAATAAGCAGTAATCCATATTATATAATTGAGGAATGTAAACGATTATATAAAAATGGATATAAAGAAATAACTCTTTTAGGACAAAATGTTGATTCTTATAAATGGAACAATATGGATTTTTCTGATTTATTAAATTTTTTAGCTCCAGAAATACCTTTCATGAGAATAAGATTTTCTACATCTAATCCTCATGATATGTCGGATAAAATATTAGAAGTTATTTCTAAACATTCTAACATTTGTAAACATATTCATTTACCTGTTCAATCTGGAAGTAATAAAATATTAAAATTAATGAATAGAAAATATACACGTGAAAAATATATTTCTTTAATTAAAAAAATTAGAAAAATAATTCCTGAATGTTCTATATCACATGATATTATGACTGGTTTTTGTAATGAAGAAGAAAAAGATCATCAAGATACTATTGATTTAATGAATGAAATTCAATATAATTATGGTTATATGTTTTCTTATTCTTCTAGACCAGGAACTTATGCATATAGAAAATTAAAAGATAATGTCCCACATTATGTTAAAAAAAAACGATTAAAAGAAATTATTGATTTACAAAAAAAACATTCATTATTCAGAATGAAAGAATATGTAGGAAAAATACAAGAAGTTTTAATAGAAGGTGAATCTAAAAAAAATAATCAATATTGGTATGGAAGAAATACACAAAATTTAGTTATAGTTTTTCCTAAAGAATCCTATAAAATAGGACAATTTACATATGTAAAAATAACAGAAACTACTTCTGCTACTTTAATTGGAAAAATTTATAAAGATGTAAAAAAATAAAAATATGGAATCTATCCAAAATATAAAACAAAAATTTGGAATCATTGGATATGATTATGCTTTACATCAAGCTATAGAAAAAGCAATACAAGTTGCACCTACAGATATATCTGTTTTAGTTCTTGGAGAAAGTGGAGTAGGAAAAGAATTTATTCCAAAAATTATTCATCAATTTTCTTCTAGAAAACATCATTCTTATATTGCTGTAAATTGTGGAGCAATTCCAGAAGGAACTATTGATAGTGAACTGTTTGGTCATGAAAAAGGATCTTTTACAGGAGCAATAAGTATGCGTAAAGGATATTTTGAAGGAGTGAATGGAGGAACTATCTTTTTAGATGAAGTAGGAGAATTACCTTTAACTACACAAGTTCGTCTTCTTAGAATATTAGAATCAGGAGAATTTATTAAAGTTGGTTCTTCCAAAATTCAAAAAACTAATATACGAATTGTTGCTGCTACTAATTTAAATATGATAGAATCTATACAAAAAGGAAAATTTAGAGAAGATTTATATTATAGACTTAATACAGTACAAATTAACGTTCCTCCTTTACGTTGTCGTAAAAATGATATTAAATTTTTATTTAAAAAATTTGCTAATGATTTTGCAGAAAAATACCATATGCCTTCAGTAACACTTACTGAAGGATCTTTAAAATATTTAGAAAATTATTATTGGCCAGGAAATATCAGACAATTAAAAAATATTGCAGAACAAATTTCTGTAGTAGAAACTAAACGTGAAATTTCCGTAGAAAAATTAAAAGAATATATTCCAGAAAATATTCCTTCAATATCATTTTCTCATAATGAAAATTTTTTTAAAGGACTTTCTAAAGAAAGAGATTTTTTATATAAAATTTTATTTGATATGAAAAAAAATTTTAATGATTTAAAAAATATTACTTTTCAATTAATTAAAAATCATACTAATACAAGATTTATTAAAGAAAATCAACAACTTATGGAAAAAATTTTTGGAAAAATGATTTATAATAAGGATAACTCTATTTTTCAATTAGAAGATTCATATAAATTATCTGAAGATGATAATAATTTAGATTATGAAGAAGTAGAAGAAGATTCATTTGATAATTTAAATGAATCTTCTTCTATTTCTTTAGAAAAAAAAGAAATAGAATTTATTCAAAAAGCTTTAAAAAAAAATAATGGAAAAAGAAGAAAAACAGCAAAAGAATTAGGAATTTCAGAAAGAACATTATATAGAAAAATTAAACAATATGGATTATAAAAAAATTTATTTTTTTTTTATTTTTCTATTTATATCTATTACTATTACTAGTTGTTCTTATACTTCTATTTATTCATTTTTTTATCCAATAAAAACAATAGAAATAGGAGATTTTTCAGAAGAAATGAATATACATATACCTAGAAGATCTATTTCTTTTGATTTTAAAAAAAATATAGAAAATTATATTTTAAAACATAATCCTTCTTATTTAGCATTAAAAGATGGAGATATTATTTTAGAAGGAAAATTTTTAGATTATGCAATTATTCCAACAGAAAATTATTCATTAAAAAAAATTCAAATAACAGTGAAAATATGTTATAAAGATAATTTAGAACCAGAACAAAATTGGGAACAAAATTTTATTGTATCAGAATATTTTTATTATAAAAAAAATCTTTTTTTAGAAGAAATTATTAATAAAATTATAGAAAAACTTACAATTCAAGTATATCAAAAAATATTTTATGAAAATAATAATAATTTATAAATGACATATATAACTTTATCTGGATTTTTTATTATTCTAATGTGTTTTCTTCTTATAATATTTATACTTATACAAAATCCTAAAAAAGAAAGTATTAATCAAACTTTTATGGAAAAAAATTTTAGATTTTTTGGTATTAAAAGAACAAATACATTTTTAGAAAATATTACTTGGTTTTTATCTATTATTATATTTTTTTTAATTTTATTATTTAATTTTTTTTTAAAATTAAATATGACATAATGTCATTTAATATTATTAAGATGAAAAAAAATCAATAAATTTTTATTTGGCATGTTTTTGGCTTTTTTTTAATTAGTGTCGTAAACTTTAAAAATTATTTAAAATATGGTGGAAGTAAAGATTAAACCTTTAGCAGATCGTGTTCTTGTACAACCTGATCCTGCTGAAACAAAAACAGCTTCAGGTATTATTATTCCTGATACTGCAAAAGAAAAACCACAAAAAGGAACTATAATTGCGGTAGGTAAAGGCAAAAAGAATGAACCTATGATTCTAAAAGAAGGAGATAGAGTTTTATACGGAAAATATTCTGGAACAGAATTAAAATGGGAAGGTAAGGAATACCTCATTATGCGAGAGTCTGATATAATAGCTATCATATGATTATATAACTTCATATAACTTATTAAGTATTCAAAAAATTAAAAAATTATGGCAAAAGATATTAAATTTGATATTGAAGCAAGAGATAAATTAAAAAAAGGAGTAGATGCGTTAGCTAATGCTGTTAAAGTTACTTTAGGACCAAAAGGTCGTAATGTTGTATTACAAAAATCATTTGGAGGTCCTCAAGTCACTAAAGATGGAGTTACTGTAGCTAAAGAAATTGAATTAGAAGATCCTATTGAAAATCTTGGAGCACAAATGGTGAAAGAAGTTGCTTCTAAAACAAATGATGTTGCTGGAGATGGAACTACAACTGCAACTGTTTTAGCTCAAGCTATAGTTAGAGAAGGATTAAAAAACGTAGCAGCTGGAGCTAATCCAATGGATTTAAAAAGAGGTATAGATAAAGCTTTAGAATTTGTAATTATAGATTTAAGAAAACAATCTAGAGAAGTAGGAGGAAATACAGAAAAAATAAAACAAGTAGCTTCTATTTCAGCAAATAATGATGAAAAAACTGGAGCTTTGATAGCGGATGCCTTTGAAAAAGTAGGAAAAGAAGGAGTTATTACTGTAGAAGAAGCAAAAGGAACAGATACATCCGTTGATGTTGTTGAGGGTATGCAGTTTGATAGAGGTTATCAATCTCCATATTTTGTTACAAATACTGAAAAAATGATCACTGAATTTGATCAACCTAAAATTTTATTGTCTGATAAAAAAATAGCAGCAATGAAAGATTTATTACCTATACTAGAACCAGTAGCACAGTCTGGAAAACCATTACTTATTATTTCTGAAGAAGTTGAAGGAGAAGCTTTAGCTACATTAGTAGTAAATAAAATACGAGGAACTTTAAAAGTAGCTGCTATTAAGGCCCCTGGATTTGGAGATCGAAGAAAAGCTATGTTAGAAGATATAGCTATTTTAACAGGAGGAACTGTTATTTCTGAAGAAACAGGAAGTAAATTGGAAGATGTAAAATTAAATATGTTAGGTAAAGCAGAAAGAGTAATTATAGATAAAGATAATACTACTATTGTTAATGGAGGAGGAAATAAAAAAGATATAAGAGCACGTGTTGATCAAATTAAAGCACAAATAGAATCAACTACATCAGATTATGATAAAGAAAAATTACAAGAACGTCTTGCTAAATTAGCAGGAGGAGTTGCAGTTCTTTATGTTGGAGCAGCTTCTGAAGTAGAAATGAAAGAAAAAAAAGATCGTGTAGATGATGCTTTAAATGCTACTAGAGCTGCAGTAGAAGAAGGAATTGTAGCAGGTGGTGGTGTAGCTTTAGTTCGTGCTATTAATTCTTTAGATAATTTAAGAGGAGAAAATTCAGATCAAGATACTGGTATTCAAATAGTTAGAAGATCTTTAGAAGAACCTTTACGTCAAATTGTTGCTAATGCAGGTGGAGAAGGATCTGTTGTTGTTGCTAAAGTAGCTGAAAGAAAAGGAGATTATGGATACGATGCAAAAATTGGAGAATATAAAAATATGATTGCAGAAGGTATTATAGATCCTACAAAAGTAGCTAGAGTTGCATTAGAAAATGCCGCTTCAGTATCTGGAATGTTATTAACTACTGAATGTGTAGTAACAGAAATAAAAAAAGAAGAATCTAATGTAGCACCTCCTATGCCAGGAGCTGGAGGAGGTGGAATGGGAGGAATGATGTAGATGTAAAATGTTGATGTAAATAATAAAAAAAAATAGTGTCCTAATAAAGACACTATTTTTTTTAAAACAAATTTAAAACCAATTTTTTTGAACTTTTAAAGTTTGTTCAATCACATCTCTTACACATCCTCTTCCTCCTTTTTTTGGAGAAATATATTTAGATATATCTTTCACTTCTTGAACGGCATCTATTGGAGAACAAGGTAAAGCTACAGATCTCATGATTTCAATATCAGGAAGATCATCTCCCATGTAAAGAACTTTTTTTTTTGTAATATTTAAAATATTACAATATTCATCTAAATATTTTTTTTTATTATCAACTCCTTGATAAATATAACGGATATTCAAATTTCTTAAACGTTTAAAAACCATTAAATCTGAACCTTTTGTAATGATACATAAATTATATCCTTTTTTTTTTGCTATTTCCATAGCAAATCCATCTTGAACAAACATTTGACGTACCATATTTCCATCTGGAAATAAATTTAAAGTACAATTTGTTAATACTCCATCTACATCAAATACAAAAGTATTAATATCATTCATTATGTTCAGATAATTTTTCGTATCCATTCTCCTAAAAAAACCTTAAATCAACATAAAAAAAACTGTATAATAATAAAAAAAATATTAAACTTAAACTTTAAATATCCTCAAAATTAATATTTGTAAAATCCTTTATTTCTGATGTTTTTTTTTGAGCATCTTTAATCTCTTGATTTTGATTATATGTTGTATGATTTTTAAAATCTTTTTGATGACGTTCTGAAATAACTTCTCTTCCTTTTTCATTAATGATAAATCGAATCATATCATCAAGTATACTTTGAAATTTGGAAAAATCTTCTTTATACAAATATATTTTGTGTTTTTTATAAGTTATTTCTCCTGTTTCAGAAAAATTTTTTTTACTTTCAGTAATTGTTAAGTAATAATCACCAGCTCTTGTTTCTCTTGCATCAAAAAAATAAGTTCTACTACCAGTTTTTAGAGTTCGTGAACAAATTTCATTTCTTTCTTTGATATTTTCTTTTTCGTCCATTTCAATAAAATATTATAATCCTAATAAAGCAAATCTAAATAAAAAAATGTAGAATAATTATTTAAAATTAATTTTTTTTTAAAAAATTTTATAATATAATATTATTATATTTTATTTTTGATATTTTTCCATTTTTTAAAACAATAAATAAATCAAAATCAGATATATAAGAAATATCATGAGTAATAATAATAATAGTACTATTTTTCAATTCTTTTTTTATATAATAAATAATTAATTTTCTAGTTTTTTGATCTATAGCAGAAAAACTATCATCGAATATAAGAATTTTAGGATTTCTTATAAGTGCTCTTGCTATACATATTCTTTGTTTTTGTCCTCCTGATAAAGTAATTCCTCTTTCTCCTATAATTGTTTCATATCCATTTTTGAAATTTAAAATATCATTTTCTATCATAGCTTTTCTTGCAGCTTCATAAACTTTATATGAAGATACTTTTTCTATACCTCCTACAGCTATATTATTATAAATTGAATCTGAAAAAAGAAAAGATTCTTGAGGAACATAACCTATATTATTTCTAAAATCATATAAATTATGATTTTTTAAAGATAAATTATCTATTAATATATCTCCTTTATATGGATCATATAATCTAGATATTAATCTACCTATAGTTGTTTTTCCAGAACCTGTTTCTCCTGTTATAATCAAAGTTTTACCTTTCATTAGGGTAAATGATATTTTACTAATTGTATCATTTTTATTTTTAAAATAAATAAAACTAACATTTTTGAATTGTACTTTACCAAAAATTTTTGTTTTTATCAAATTGTTATTAAAAATTTCTGGTTTTTCTTTTAAAAATTCACTTATACGAAGTCTTGATACTTTAGCTCTTTCTATAATAGAAACTACCCAACCTAATATAATAAAAGGAAAAATTAAAATATTAATATATGTAAAAAATTCAGCAATAGTCCCTATTTCTTTTATTTCTCCTTCAAAATATTTTTTTCCTCCAAAAAAAATAATTAATAAATGACTAGTTCCTATAAAAAATATGATAATAGAAGATAAAATAGTATCTATTTTTACCAATTCTATATTTTTTTTTTGATATTTAAATATAATTTTATTATGTTTTTTTTGAAAAAAAGATTCTGAAACAAATGATTTAATAATATGAATACCGGAAAAAGTATCTTGAATAAAAGAACATATAAAAGATTGATAATTTTGAACTTGATTACTTCTTTTAGTAATATAAATACTAATATAGTAAATGAAAATAAAAAGAATAGGAATAGGCAAAATTACATAAAAAGTTAAAATTTTATTAATTCGTAACATTTGTATAAAAACCATAAAAAAAAGAACAATAAGATTTACAAAATACATTATACCAGGTCCTATATATTGTCTAATAAAAGAAACATCTTCTGTTAATCGATTCATTAAATCTCCTGTTGAATTCTTTTTATAAAATGATAAACTCAATTTTTGATAATGTAAAAAAATTTCATTTTTTATATCAAATTCTATCATTCTAGATGTTGTAATAATACATTGGCGCATATGATATTTAACAAAACCTCCAATAATTGGAACTATTAATATAATAATAGTATAAATACAAATTTCTTTTTTTAAAGAAAAAAAATTTGATGTATCTGAAAAACTAGTAATTAAATTTTTAATTGTATTAATAGATTTTCCTATATAAGGAATAGGAAATAAAGTTAAAATATTTGATATTAAAATCAATAAAAAACCTATAAATAAACGTAATTTATATTTTTTACAATATTTTTTGCTAAAAGCAAATAAACCATTCATATAACATACAAAAATACAAACTTTTTAAGTTTGATTTTTTATTTATATAATATAATTGTACATATAAAATATTTTTATAAAATTATAAAAATATATTGATTTATATTAAATCAACATTATTAATAAAAAATGTCAATAAGACGATACTTTAGAATAAGAAGTTTACAATTTTTATATGCTCAACACTTATCTAAAATAGATTCAAATAAAGTTGAAAAAAATATGCTTAAAAGTATTGAAGAATTGCATAATTTATATATTTCTCTTCTTTTTTTAATTTTAAAAATTAGAGAAAATTCTTTACAAAAAAAGAAATATGATAAAATTAACACAAATACTATACATCAATTTGCATATAATTCTGTTATTAAAATACTATCTAATAATAAATATTTAATTAAAGAATATAATTCTAAAAAAAATTCTGGAAAAATTTTATGGAAAAAAAAAGATAAATACATTTTTCTTTTATTACAAGAAATGCAACAATCAATAGATAAAAAAAATTATAATAAACATTATACTTCTTTTGAATCCTCTTTTGAAGAGGAAAAAAAATTTATCATAAAATATTATAAAAATATTATTATTCCTAATAAAAAATTAATAGAATATATAGAAGATTTATACATTAATGGAAAAGAAAACTTATGTATAGCTCATACTATGGTATGTAAAACTTTACAATTTATAAAATATTCTACTCCCCCAAATTTTAAATTATATAATATTTATAAAAATGATGAAAATAAAAAATTTATTATTGATTTATATAGAAACACCATTTTTCATAAAGAAGAATTTAATAAATTAATAAAAAATATATCAAATAATTGGGATATAAAAAGAATAGCAATTATAGATTTAATTATATTACAAATGGCTATTTGTGAATTTTTATATTTTCCAAATATACCACCAAAAGCTACTATGAATGAATATATAGAAATTACAAAAATATTTTGTATGGAAAAAAGTAAAATGTTTATTAATGGAATATTAGATCAAATTTTTAAATTTTTACACAAAAAAAATAAAATATTTAAAATAGGAAAAGGATTATTATAAATAAAAAAATCTATTTTAATTAATTTTAATATTTATTATTATGTTTTTTTTATTACAACAAAATTCTATTGCAAATACTATTTGTATGTTTGCATTAATTTTTATTATATTTTATTTTTTTATGATACGTCCTCAAATACGAAAACAAAAAATTGAAAAAAAATTTCAAGATAATTTAAAAAGAGGAAATTATATAGTAACAAATTCTGGAATACATGGAAAAATTATAGATATTACAGAAAATTTTTGTATACTAGAAACTATTATAGGAAAAATAAAATTGGAAAAAAATACTATTTCCAAAGATTTAACAGAATTACGTTATAAGGAAAAGGAATTATTAAAAATAAAAAATAATAAAAAATGAAATTTTTATTAATAGGAATAACTGGAAAAATGGGTTCTGGAAAAAGTTTATTGTCTTCTTTTTTTAAAAAAAAAGGAATTCCTATTTATTCTTCGGATAAAAGAGGAAAGATATTAATGAATAAAATAAAAATTGTAAAAAAAAATATTATTAAACATTTTGGAAATAATTCTTATAAAAAAGAAAAAATTAATAAAGATTATTTATCAGAAATTGTTTTTAAAAATCCTAATGCATTAAAATTATTATGTTCTATTATACATCCATGGATTTCTATTGATTTTAAAAATTGGATTTTTTCTTTACAAAAGAAAACTTTTTATGTTATAAAAGAATCTGCACTTTTATTTGAAAGTGGAAGTTATAAAGAATGTAATTGTATTATTACAATCACTTCACCGAAAAAAAAAATGATTGAAAGAATTATAAAAAGAGATAATTTAAATGAAAATCAAATTATAAATCGTTTAAATAATCAAATATCTAATAAAAAAAGAAAAAAAAAATCTCATTTTATTATTCATAATTATTCATCTATAACTTTTTTACAAAAAAAAGCAGATAAAATGCATAAATTATTTAATAAATACATAAAATAATATGGGAAAAGGAGATAAAAAAACTAAAAGAGGAAAAATTAAAAATAAAACTTATGGAAATCTTCGGCCAAATCCAAAAAATATAAGAAAAAAGAAAAAAAAGAATTAAAATTTCTTATTTATCATCTTTTTTATTTATACCTGTGAAAAAAAAAGATAGAAAATATATTAGTTGAGCTAAACTTCCTAAAGCAGAAATAACATAAGTCATTGCTGCCCAATTTAAAGATTCTTTTGCTTTATTATATTCTTGATAATTTACTATATTTTTCTTTTTTATCCATTTTAAAGCTCTATTACTTGCATCAAATTCTATTGGTAAAGTTAGAAAATAAAAAAAAACAATTAAAAAAAATAATGCTATTCCTAATTGCAGGATTAAAGAATCTTTTCCACCGGAATTATAAAAAATAGTTAATCCAGCCATTATAGTTATATTAGTAAATTTTGAACTAAAATTTAAAATAAATATTAAACGATTTCGTATTTTTAATAAATTATAACCTACTTTATGTTGTAAAGCATGACCACATTCATGAGCAGCAACTGCAATAGAAGCAGCATTTCTTCCATTATAAACTATTTGACTTAAATTTATTGTTTTATTCATAGGATTATAATGATCTGTTAAATTTCCTTCTTCTTCAATTAAAAGAACATCTACATCAGTAATTCCATTATCTTCTAACATTTTTTCTGCTATTTCTTTTCCACTCATATAAGAATGTAAATGAAATTTAGAAAATTCTTGAAATTTTCTTTTTAAAATTAAATTAACAATAAAACTTACTAAAAAAGTAATACCTATAATTAAATAGTAACTCATAAAAATCTATTTTTAAACAAAATTATTAATTTATCAATTAAAATGAAAATATATATAAATTAGCTATTTATGTGTCAAATTTTTGACTATGAATATTCCAACAATAAATAATCTAAAAAGGGTAGTTATTATTGGTGCTGGATTTGCTGGATTGCAAGTAGCAAAAAAATTAAGAAGAGATAAATATCAGGTTGTTCTCATCGATAAAAATAATTACCATACTTTTCAACCATTATTATATCAAGTTGCTACAGCTGGATTAGAACCAGATTCTATAGCACATTCTATTAGAAATATTATTAAAAAAACAAAAAATTTTTTTTTCAGATTGGCTTATGTACATTATATTAATACAAAAAAACAAAAAATATATACTAATATAGGTGATTTATATTATGATTATTTAATTATATCTACAGGATCTGTTACTAATTATTTTGGTAATAAAAATATTGAATATTTTTCATTACCAATGAAATCTATTACAGAAGCTTTAAATCTTCGAAGTCTTATTTTACAAAACTTTGAATCAGCTTTATTAACAAATAATATAAAAGAAAAAAAAAGTATTATGACTTTTGTTATTGTAGGAGGAGGACCAACTGGAGTAGAACTTGCTGGAGCTTTAGCAGAAATGAAAAAATATATTCTTCCATATGATTATCCTAATTTAGATGATAAATATATGAATATTCATTTATTACAAGCTACTTCAAGATTATTAGATGGTATGTCTGAAAAATCCGCAAAACAAGCTTATAAAAATTTAAAAGAATTAGGAGTTATTATATGGTTAAACTGTTTAGTACAAGACTATGATGGAAAAATAGTTTTTATGGAAAAAAATCAAAAAATAGAATCTTCTAATGTTATATGGGCTGCAGGTGTCAAAGGATCTATTATAAAAGGATTTTTAAAAGAAGACATAATGGGAAATAGAATTTTAGTAGATAATTATCTTAAAACTATAAAATATAAAAATATTTTTGCTATTGGTGATGTTGCTTATATAAAATCTTATCAAAACGGTCATCCTATGATGGCTCAACCTGCCATTCAACAAGGTAATTATTTAGCTCAAAATTTTAATCATTTTTTTAATAATAAAAAAAATATTAAACCTTTTATATATAAAAATATAGGTTCTATGGCTACTATTGGTAGAAATAAAGCAGTATGTGATTTTCCTTATTTTAAATTAAAAGGTTTTTTAGCATGGATTGTGTGGATGTTTATTCATTTAGTTAGTTTAGTTGGTTTTAGAAATAAAGTAATAGCTTTAACTAATTGGATTATTCAATATTTTCATTATCATAATAGTGTACGTTTAATTATAAGACCATTTTATAGAAAAAAAAATCATTTAAAAAAAAATTGAGAAAGAATATTTTTTACTTTATTTTCTGTTTCGATATATTCTTTATCTATATTGCTATTTAAAGTAATTCCACTTCCAGCATATAAAGTAATTTCTTTTTTTTCTTTTTGAATATTTGCACATCTTAAATGAATATATAATTCCATATTATTATTATTTATAATACCAATATATCCTGTATAAAAACCTCTTTTATATCCTTCATATTTTTGAATAAAATTTAAAGATTCTTTTTTAGGAAATCCACAAATAGAAGGAGTAGGATGTAAACGATTTATTATTTCATAATAATCAGGATCTTCTAAAAATGAAAAAAAAATTGAAGTTTTTAAATGTTTTAAATCTCCCATTTTTATAATTTTAGTTTTTTTTAAAAAAATAGATCCTTTGTAATATTTTAATAAATGAACAATATATTTTATTACAATTTTATGTTCTTCTATTTCCTTTTTTGTCCATTTATTTTTATTCCAAATAGTTCCTGCTAAAGCAACAGTTTCCAATTTTTTTTGATAAGATTTTATTAATAATTCTGGAGAACATCCTATCCAAAATCCATGATTAACATCATACCATAAACTTATAAAAGCATTTGGATAAGAAAAAATTAATTTTTGGAAAGTTTTTTTTAAATAAAAATTATGAAAATGAATTTTTATAGATCTAGAAACAACAACTTTTTTAAGTTGTCCTTTTTGTATTTTTTCTATAGCTTTTTTAATTAAATTTTTATATTCTATAGAATATGTTAAAAAAGAATAATTACTTTCATAATTTTTTTTTATAAAAAATTTTAATATATCTACATAATAAATTTTTTTAGGAACTATTTTTATATTTTTATAATCACAATCAAAATTTTTTATTAAAAAAAAATTATTTTTTTTAGAATTAGAATGAGAATAAAAATAAATTTTATTATTGTGAGGTTTTTTAAAAATAACAAATTTGTTTTTATCCCAATAATTTTTTATAATTTTTTTATATAAAGAAAAAATACTTATTTTTTTTGACATTTTTATTTTTTTTGAATTATAATATTAGTCATTTTACAAAAACTAATAATAGTATTTTTTTCATTATAAATATTGGTTTGAATAATATGTAAAATTTTTCCTTTATGAATAATTTTAGATTTAGCAAATAAAATTCCTTTTTTAATAGATCGAATATGATTTGCAGAAATCTCAATATTAAAAACTTCTTTATTTTTATTTTCTTTTAAATTTAAAAAAGACAAAGAACTACCAACACTTTCAGCTAAAACTATCGTTGCTCCTCCATGTAAATAACCAAAAGGTTGAAGAATTTTATGACTTATTTTCATTTTTGCTATTAAAAAATCTAATTTTAGAGATAATTCAATAAATTGAATACATAATGTATTCATTAATGTATTTTTTTTTAAATGATTTAATTTATTTAATAATTCGTTAATTTTTTTTTTCATTCTCCAATTAAATATAATCTTTTGGTATAATTTTTTATAAAATATGAAGGTATGAAAGATAAAAAAAATAAAATAATAGATGATAATTTTATTCCTTTAATAGGAAAAAAAAATAAAATTATTGGATTTGAAAAAAAAGAAAAAATTCATTTAGAAGGGTTATTCCATAGTGCTGTTTCTGTCTTTATTTTTAATTTTAAAAATGATTTAATGTTACAAAAAAGATCTTCAATAAAATATCATTCTTCCTTACTATGGACTAATACATGTTGTAGTCATCCTAGAAAAAATGAATCAATTTTAAAAGCAGCACACCGTTGTTTAATAGAAGAAATGGGATTTGATTGTTTTTTAACACATAAGTTTTGTTTTACTTATTATGAATTATTAAATAATGGATTAATAGAAAATGAATTAGATCATGTTTTTGTAGGATATTATGAAAAATCTCCAATTATAAACCATAAAGAAGTTGAAAATTGGAAATGGATTCCATTGAATAAATTAATAAAAAATATTCATCTTTATCCAGAATCATATACAATATGGTTTAAAATTATACTTAAAAATTATATTAATCAATTAAATTAAATTATGAAAATAACTATAAGTAGAAAAGGACATTTTAGTGCTGCTCATAAACTTTATAATAATTATTGGAATCATGAAAAAAATATAAAAATTTTTGGAAAATGTGCATATTATCATGGTCATAATTATAAATATATAGTTAGTATAACAGGAAAAATTAATGTAGAAACAGGATTTGTACTAAATTTACAAAATTTAAAAAAAATTCTTTTTGAAGAAATAGAAACAATTTTTGATCACAAAAATATTAATTTAGATTTAAAAGAATTTTCTTCTATAAATCCAACTGCGGAAAATATTGTTATTTTTATGTGGAATAAAATAAATAAAAGAATATCTTCTGATTTAGATTTAAAAATAACTTTATACGAAACAGAAAATAATTTTGTTGAATATGATGGAAAATAATTTAAAAAAAACAATTTTATATAAAAATCATATATGTTTAGGAGCTAAAATGGTAAATTTTTATGGATTTTGTATGCCACTTCAATATACTTCTTCTTTAAAAGAACATATGTCAGTAAGAAATAAAGCTGGTATTTTTGATATTAGTCATATGGGAAAATTTATTTTAAATGGAAAAGATTCTATAAATTTAATTCAATATTTAACGACTAATGATTTATCAAAAATAAAAATAGGTCAAGCTCAATATAATTGCTTGATTAATAATAATGGAGGAATTATAGATGATATAGTAATTTATAAAATTAATGAAGAAAAATTATTACTTATAGTTAACGCAGCTAATATTGAAAAAGATACAAAATGGATAAATACTTATATTAAAAAATATAATTATAATATAGAATTTATAGATTTTTCTCAAGAATATTCTTTATTGGCAATTCAAGGACCATTATCACTATTTTATATTCAAAAATTAACTAATATTTTATTAGATAAAATTCCTTTTTATCATTTTAAAATAGGAGAATTTGCAGGAGTTAAAGAAATATTAATTTCCTGTACTGGATATACAGGATCTAAAGGAGTAGAACTTTATATCCCTAATGAATATACAGAAAAAATATGGAATCAGATTCTAGAATTAGAAATTAAAAAAAATAAAATAATTCCTTGTGGAATATCAAGTAGAAACTCATTAAGATTAGAAATGGGGTATCGTTTATATGGACAAGATCTTTCTGAGGAAATAACTCCTATTGAAGCGGGATTATCTTGGATTACAAAATTTCAAAAAAAATTTATTGCAAAAAAAATATTACAAATACAAAAAAAAAATGGAAAATATAAAAAATTTATATCTTTTATTGTAAAAAAACAAGGAAAAATTCCAAGACAAGGATATTCATTAATAGATACAAATGATAATTTTGTTGGAAATGTTACTTCTGGTACTTTTTCCCCTATTCTAAAAAAAGGAATAGGATTAGGATATTTATGGGAAAAAAAAACTCATTTCATAAATGAAAATTTATTTCTTTTAATAAAAGAAAAAAAAATTTCTATAAAAATAGTAAAATTACCTTTTATAAAAATATAAAAAATAATAATTTTATTAAAAAAAAAGAAACATATTTAAACCATTTTAAAAAAAATTTGTTATTAGCTATTCCTATTTTTTTTACTCAATTAGGAGTAATATGTATAGGATTATCTGATAACATTATGGTTGGATTTTTAGGAAAAAAATCTTTAGCTTCCATATCATTAGCTAATGCTGCTTTTTTTATTATAATTATTTTTGGATTAGGAATATCAACATCTATTTCATCTTTAATAGCATCTATAGATGCTAAAAAAGAATATAAAGAAGGTATTATTATTTTTTATCATGGATTAATTATTAATTTTTTTTTATCCATATTAATGTATATAGAAATACACATTTTTTGTTATATTATTCCTTATTTAGGACAACCTAAAGAAATATTAAATGAAACTATATCTTTTTTAGAAATAATAGGAATATCTTTTATTCCATGGATGATGTTTGAAGTTTTTCGAAAATTTTCCGAAGGATTATCTTTAGTATTTCCTAGTCTTTTAGTTACTTGGTCTTCAGCTTTAATTAATATAATATTAAATTATATATTTCTTAATGGAATTTTAGGATTCCCTCAATTAGGTTCTATAGGTATAGCTTATTCAACTTTAATATCTCGTATAATTATGTTAATAGGAATTTTAATTATATTGTATAAATATAAAAAAGTACATAATTATTATGATCATTTTAAATGTTTTTTTATAAAAAAGAAATATTTAAAAAAAATACTTAAAATAGGTATTCCATCTGGATTACATATGTTATTTGAAATGAGTGCTTTTGCTATTTCTTCTTTTATATCAGGTATATATGGAATTAAAGTATTAGCGGCTCATCAAATAGTTATCAATTTAGTTTCTTCTACTTTTTTACTCAATACAGGTCTTTCTGTAGCTGCTACAATAAGAATAGGAAATCAATTTGCCTTAAAAAATTATTATGAATTAAGAAAAATAGGAAAATCTATTTTTTTAATGGGAATTATTTTTATGTTAATATGTAGTTTTTTATTTTTTTTCTTTCGAAATTATATTCCTTTTTTTTATATAAAAAATGATAATGATTATGAAGTTGTTTTAATTGCAGAAAAAATGATTTTTATTGCCAGTTTTTTTCAATTACCTGATGGATTACAAGGAATTATTCTTGGAGCTTTAAGAGGATTACAAGATGTTCATATTCCTATGTGGATTAGTTTTTTTTCTTATTGGATTATTGCTTTACCTTTATCTTGGTTATTATCTATTAAAATAGGTATTCAAGGAATTTGGATTGGATTAGGATTAGGTATTACTATATCAGCATTATTACTTTTTATAAGATATGAAATTATAACTAAAAAACTTATAAAAAAAATATAATAAATCACTAATATTCAATTATAAATTAAATAATAATACTCAATATTAGTTTATAATAATTACCTATATTTGTTAATATAATATAATAAATGAAAAATTAAAAATGCTACTTTTTAACCATTCTTTTCTTTTATGAAAAAAACATTTAAAGAATACAATTTTTTTAATAATAATATTATTAAAGCATTAGAAGATATTGGTTTTCAATGCCCTACTCCTATACAAGAAAAAATTATTCCATTTTTACTTTCTTCAGAAAAAGATGTTATAGCATTAGCTCAAACAGGAACTGGAAAAACAGCTGCCTTTGGATTACCAATTATACAAAAAATAAATTATAATTTAAATACTCCTCAAGCTTTTATTTTATGTCCTACACGAGAACTTTGTATACAAATTACTCGTGATTTTTGTAAATATTCTAAATTTTTATCCTCTATAAAAATTATTTCTTTATATGGAGGTGTCAACATAAATACTCAAATTAAATCATTACAAAAAAATAAAAATCACATTATAATAGGAACTCCTGGTAGAATTATTGATTTAATAAAAAGAAAAAAATTATATCTTGAAAAGATTAAATATTTAATTCTTGATGAAGCAGATGAAATGTTAAATATGGGATTTAAAGAAGAATTAGATTATATAATAAATACATTACCAAAAAAAAGACAAAGCCTTCTTTTTTCAGCAACAATGTCTAAATATATGAATTCCATTGCACATAATTATTTAATTGATCCTGTAGAAATTATTATAGGTCAAAAAAATATTGGATCTGATGATGTTAAACATATTTATTATATAGTAAATCATTTTAATAAAAAATATTTAGTCTTAAGAAGAATTGTAGATAGTAATCCTGGAATTTATGGTATTATATTTTGTAGTACAAAAAAAGAAACTAAAGAAATAGCTGAATTTCTCATAAAAGATGGATATAATGCTGATGCTTTACATGGAGATTTATCACAAACACAACGTGAGTTTGTAATGAATAAGTTTAGAAATAAAAATTTACAATTTTTAGTTGCAACAGATGTTGCCGCTCGTGGATTAGATGTTCGTAACATTACACATGTTATTAATTATAATCTTCCAAAAGAAAGTGATATTTATGTACATAGAAGTGGTAGAACTGGTCGAGCTGGAAATTCAGGAATTTCTGTTTGTATTATACAAAATAAAGAAATTAAAAATTTAAAAGAATTTGAAAAAAAAATTCAAAAAAAATTTAAAAAATTTATAATTCCTAATGGACAAGAAATATGTGAAAAACAATTTTTTTATTTTATAGAAAAAATAAAAAAAGTAGTTATAGATGAAAAATTAATGAATAAATTTCTTCCTAAAATACAACAAAATTTAGAATTCTTTGATAAAGAAGAATTAATAAAACGTTTTTCTTGGATTGAATTTAATCGTTTTATCAATTATTATAAAAATTCTAAAGATATAAATTCTATTTATTTTACTAAAAATAATAAAAATAACAATTTTATAAAAAATAAGTTTAATACTAGAAAAAAAATTTTTTCAAAAGAAAAAAAATTTAAAAAAGATTCTTTTTTAAAACTTTTTTTAAATAAAGGATCAAAAGATAATATGACAAAATTAGGATTAATTAATCTAATTAATCAAGCAGTTAATAATTCACGTATTCATATTGGACATATAGAAATTTTATCAAATTCTTCATTATTTGAAATAGAAAAACGCTTTAGAAATAAAGTATTAATAGGAATGAGTAGAATTAATCATTTAGGAAAACCAATTTCTATAGAAATAAAAAATTAAAATTTGATATGGCAGGGAATATTTTTGGTAATTTATTTAGAGTTAGTACTTTTGGAGAAAGTCATGGAATGGCTTTAGGAGGTATTATTGATGGATGTCCCGCAGGATTAAAATTAAATATAGAAGAAATTCAATATGAATTAAATCGTAGAAAACCGGGACAATCATCAATAGTTACTCAAAGAAATGAACCTGATAAGGTGGATTTTTTATCTGGTATTTTTAATAATCAAACAACAGGAACACCTATTGGATTTATTATTTATAATAAAGATCATAAATCAGGTGATTATAAACATATTAAAGATATTTATCGTCCATCTCATTCAGACTTTACATATGAACAAAAATATGGTATAAGAGATTATAGAGGAGGAGGGCGTTCTTCTGCTAGGGAAACAATATGTAGAGTAGTAGCTGGTGCTGTAGCTAAACAATTAATAAAAGATATAAAAATTATATCTTATGTTTCTTCTGTAGGAAACATTTCAGTAAATAAATCATATAAAGAATTAGATTTATCTAGAGAATCTATAGAAAAATATTCTATAAGATGTCCTGATCCATATTTAGCAGAAAAAATGATATCTCAAATTAAAAAAATAAAAAATGAAGGAGATACAATAGGAGGAATTATTACTTGTGTTATAAAAAATATACCAAAAGGTATAGGAGAACCAGTTTTTGATAAACTTCATGCTGAATTAGGAAAAGCTATGCTTTCAATTAATGCAGTTAAAGGATTTGAATATGGAAGTGGATTTGATGGTACTAAATTAACTGGATCTAAACATAATGATCCATTTTATAAAAATGGAAAAACTAAAACAAATTTATCTGGAGGAATACAAGGAGGAATATCAAATGGAATGGATATTTATTTTAGAATAGCTTTTAAACCTGTAGCAACAATTATGCAAAAACAAAAAACTATAGACAAACATGGAAATTTTGTCCTTATGGAAGGAAAAGGTAGACATGATCCTTGTGTTTTACCACGTGCTATACCAATAGTTGAATCAATGACTGCTTTAGTTTTAGCTGATTATTGGATGTATTCTAAATTATCTAAAATATTTTAATATTTATTAAATATTTATTTATTAATAAAAAATTGAATCAAAAATTTATTATTTTTATTTTAGGACCAACATCTGTTGGAAAAACAGATATTTCCTTATTTTTAGCAAAAAAATTAAAAACTGAAATTTTATCTTGTGATTCTAGACAATTTTATAAAGAATTAAAAATAGGGACTTCAATGCCTACAATAGAAGAACTTTCTAAAGTTCCTCATCATTTTATAGGGCATTTAAGTATTCATAATATTTATAACGCTAAATTATTTGAAATAGATTGTTTAAAAAAAATTAATAAATTATTTAATAAATATTCTATTCTTTTGATAGTAGGAGGATCTGGGTTATATGAAAAAGCTATAACAGAAGGATTATCTAATTTTCCTAAAATTAATAAAAATATTAGAAATCATTTAATTTTTAATTTTAAAAAAAATGGAATTTCTTTTTTACAAAAAGAATTTAAAAAATTAAAAAATAAAAATAAATTTATAGATATTTATAATCCTATACGTTTAATACGATATTTAGAAATTATAAAATCTACCGGAAAAGATCCTTCATTCTTTTTTCAAAAAAAATTAAAAAAAAGAGATTTTTTAATTTTGAAAATAGGATTAATTCTTCCTAGATATGAAATCTATATAAAAATAAATAATAGAGTAGAAAATATGATAAAAAAAGGTCTTTTATATGAAGCAGAATTATATTATCCTTATAAAAATTTAAATAGTTTACAAACTATAGGTTATAAAGAATTTTTTGAATTTTTTGATCAAAAAAAAAATTGTATCAATGATACTATAGAAAAAATAAAAATAAATACGAGAAAATACGCTAAAAGACAATTAACTTGGTATAAAAAAGATACTGATATTACATGGTTTCATCCAAATGAAAAAGAAAAAATTTTATCTTTTATTTTAAAAAAAATAGTGGGCAATACTGGATTTGAACCAGTGACCTCCTGCTTGTAAAACAGATGCTCTAAACCAAACTGAGCTAATTACCCATAATTTATTTTTTTACTTTTTTTTAATTCATTTATTATACTCAAATGTAAGAAAAAAAATTTTTATAATATAGTAAAATTTCAGAAACAATAAACGTACTTCCAGTTATTAAAATTAAATCATTTTTTTTTGCTTTTTTTTTAGAAGCTAAAAAAGCATTTCTTACAGAATGATAGAAATTTATTTTTTGATTATTTTGAAACATTTTATAAACTAATATTTTTAAATCATTAATGGGAAATTTTCTATCTATTTTAGGTTGACAAAAATAATAAAAAGATTCAATAGGAAAATATTTTAATAATTTTTCTACTTTTTTTTCTTTTACAAATCCTAAAATTAAATGTAAGTTATCATAAGATTCTTTTTTTAATTGATTATTAATCATGTATATTCCTTCTTCATTATGAGCAATATCACAAATAATTTTTGGATTTTTTTTTTGTAAAATTTGCCAACGACCTTTAAAATTTGTATTATTTATTACATTTTTTAATCCATTTTTTATAGATTTATCAGAAATAATTATATTTTTTCTATAATGTAAAATATTAACAATTGTTAATACAATACTTCTATTTAAATTTTGATAATTTGCTTTAAAAGGAATTTTATATTTTATATATTCTTTTTTTTTTAAAGAAAAATAAATTGGAGCATTTTTTTTTAAAGCATCTTTAAGAAAAAAAAATTGTATATTTTTTGATATTTTTCTTCCTATGATTACTGATACATTTTTTTTAATAATTCCTGATTTTTCAAAGGCTATTTTTAATTTATTATTTCCAAGAGTTTCTGTATGATCTATACTAACATTTGTTATAACAGATATTTCTGGAATAATAATATTAGTAGAATCTAACCTACCTCCCATTCCAACTTCAATAATTGCTATATTAACTTTTTTTTCTTTAAAATATTGAAAAGCTAAAGCTGTATTCATTTCAAAAAATGAAATTTTTTCTTTTTCTATAAATTGTTGATTATCTTTAATAAAATTAATAATAAAATCTTTTTCTATTAAAATTCCATTATAAGTTATTCTTTCTCTAAAATCTATTAAATGAGGAGAAGTAAATAATCCAACTTTATATTTTTCTTCTTGTAAAATAGAAGATAACATATGAACTGTAGATCCTTTTCCATTTGTTCCACCTATATGTATACTTTTAAAATAATTTTGAGGATTTCCTAAATGAAAACAAAAATTTTTTATTCTTTTTAAACCTGGTTTATATGATTTTAATCCTGATGTTTGATACATTAAAAGACGATTAAAAATCCATTGAATAGTTTCTAAATAATTCAAATTATAAATTGTTAAAAATAACATAACAAAAATATATTTTTTTCAAAAAATTAGTTATATTCGTATTAAAGTTGATTTCTAATTATTTATTGGAATAAAATCACATATACATTTTATTGAAAGAATTATAGAGGAAGATATAAGAAATGGATTTCCTATTGAAAAAATTAAATTTCGTTTTCCTCCTGAACCAAATGGATATCTCCATATTGGACATGTAAAAGCTATTTATTTAAATTTTGAATTAGGAAAAAAATATAAATCACCAGTTTATTTAAGATTTGATGATACTAATCCTATAGGAGAAAGTAAAAAATTTATAGAATCTATAAAAAAAGATATTCTTTTTTTAGGATTTAAATGGGATATAGAAAGTTATGCTTCAGATTATTTTCAAAAACTTTATAAATGGGCTATAAAATTAATTCAAAAAAATAAAGCTTATATAGATGATCAATCTCAAAAAATTATACAATTTCAAAGAAAAACACCTTTTGAAATAGGAATTCATAGTCATTATAGAAATAGATCTATAGATGAAAATTTATATTTATTTGAAAAAATGAAAAATGGATTTTTTAAAGAAGGATCTTGTGTTTTAAGAGCTAAAATTGATATGAGTTCTCCAAATATGAATATGAGAGATCCAATTATGTATAGAATTTTACAAAAAAAACATCATAAAACTGGAAATCAATGGTGTATTTATCCTACTTATGATTGGACTCATGGTCAATGTGATTATATTGAACAAATATCACATTCTTTATGTTCATTAGAATTTGAAAATAGACGACCTTTATATAATTGGTATTTAAATCAAATTTATGATTTTAAAAATAAAATAATACCTAAACAAATAGAATTTTCCAGATTAAATTTAAGTCATACTATAACTAGTAAAAGAAAAATTCAATATTTAATTGAAAAAAAAATTATCCCATCTTGGGATGATCCGCGTATATTAACTATATCTGGATTACGTCGTAAAGGATATACTTCAATAGCTTTAAAAAATTTTGTTCATAAAATAGGAATTTCAAAAAGAAATAATATAATTGATATATCTCTTTTAGAATTTTGGATTAGAGAACATTTAAATAAAATAGCTCATAGAGTAATGGTAGTATTTCATCCAATAAAATTAATTATTGATAATTATTCTACAAATACTACTGAATGGATTGAAGCAGAAAATAATCCAGAAAATTCTAATTTTGGTAAAAGAAAAATTCCTTTTTCAAAATTTATCTATATTGAAAAAGACGATTTTTTGGAAAAGCAAAAAAAAAATTTTTTTCGTCTTAGTATTGGAAAGGAAGTAAGACTTAAAAATGCTTATATTATAAAAGCTAATTCAATAATTAAAAATTATAAAGGAGAAGTAAAGGAAATTCATTGTACTTATGATCCAAAAAGTAAATCTGGAAAAAAAGAAAAAGTAGAAAAAAAAGGAAGAATAAAAAGTACTTTACATTGGGTATCTATAAAACATTCTTTTCCTATAGAAATTAATTTATATAATCCTCTTTTTTTAAAAAAAAATCCAAATACAAATTTTTATAAATATATAAATCCAAAATCAAAAGATCAAATTATAGGTTATGCAGAACCATCCTTAAAAAATGCAAAAAAAGGAGATCATTTTCAATTCCAAAGAATTGGTTATTTTTATGTAGAAAATTCTACTATTAATAAAATTATTTTTAATAAAACAGTTTATATAAAAAATAAATGGAAAAAACATTTATAAATTTATTGCAAAATTTCTGGTTGAATATTTTCATATTCTCTTAATCCAGTTCCTGCAGGAATTTTATGTCCTACTATAACATTTTCTTTTAATCCATATAAATAATCTGTTTTACTACTTATTGCTGCTTCACTTAAAACCTTTGTTGTTTCTTGAAATGATGCTGCAGATATAAAAGATTTTGTTTGTAAAGCGGATCTTGTTATTCCTTGTAATATAGGTCTAGCTGTTGCTGGAATTGCATTTCTTGTTTTTATTAATTTTTTATTTTTATATTTTAAAACAGTATTTTCATTTCTTAAATCTCTATAATTAACAATGTCTCCATTTTTAAAAATATTAGAATCTCCAGAATTTTCTACTACTTTCATATGAAAAATTCTATCATTTTCCTCTATAAAATCATCTTTATATTCTATACTTCCTTCTAAAAATTTAGTATCTCCTACATCTAATACTTCTACTTTTCTCATCATTTGTAAAACGATTACTTCAAAATGTTTATCATTAATTTTTACACCTTGTAAACGATATACTTCTTGTATTTCTTTAATTAAATATTCTTGAACTGCTCTAGGTCCTCTTATATTTAAAATATCATTAGGAGTAACAGCTCCATCTGATAAAGGCATTCCTGCTTTTATATAATCATTTTCTTGTACAAGAATTTGATTTGTCAATTTAACAAGATATTTTCTAATATCTCCTGTTTTAGATTCTACAATAATCTCTCTATTACCTCGTTTAATTTTTCCATGACTAACTATACCATCCATTTCTGAAACTACAGCTGGATTAGAAGGATTACGTGCTTCAAATAATTCAGATAAACGAGGTAATCCTCCTGTTATATCTCCTGATTTTGCTGATTTTCTAGGAACTTTTACTAAAATTTTTCCTATATCTATTTTTTCTTCATCTTCTACCATTAAATGAGATCCTACTGGAAGATTATATACTTTTAATTCTTCTTTTTTATCATTCAATATTTTTAATGTAGGAACTAAATTTTTATTTCTTACTTCTGTTATTACTTTTTCTTGAAATCCGGTTTGTTCATCTATTTCAACTTGAAAGGTTAATCCTTGTTCTAAATGTTGATAAGATATAATTCCAGAAAATTCTGCAATAATAACTGCATTATATAAATCCCATTTACAAATTATATCTCCTGTTTTTAATTGATCTCCATTTTTTACATATAAAGATGCTCCATAAGGTATATTATTAATCATTAATATTGATGATTTTTTTTTATTAAAAAGTTTCATTTCTGTTGATCTAGAAACTACTATACCTAATTTTTTTGAATTTTTTTTTGTTTTAACGAATTTTAAATCTTCAAATTCTATAATACCATCATATTTAGCTCTTATTTGTGAAGATTCTGTAATATTTCCTGCGGTTCCTCCAACATGAAAAGTTCTTAATGTAAGTTGAGTTCCTGGTTCACCAATGGATTGTGCAGCAATAACTCCTACTGCTTCTCCTTTTTGAATTATTTTTCCTGTTGATAAATTACGACCATAACATTTAGAACAAATTCCCATTTTAGCTTCACAGGTTAAAGGAGATCGTACTTCTACCATTTCTATTCCAGATTTATCAATTATTCTTGCTATTTTTTCATCAATCATTTCACCAGAATCAATTATTAATTGATCCGATTTTGGATGATAAATCTTATTTAAAGATATACGACCTAAAATTCTATCAAATAAAGTTTCTACTATTTCTTCATTTTTTTTTAATGCTGATATTTCTAAACCACGTAATGTATTACAGTCTTCCATTTTTATAATTACATCTTGTGCTGCATCTACTAAACGTCTTGTTAAATATCCAGCATCTGCTGTTTTTAATGCAGTATCAGCTAATCCTTTTCGAGCTCCATGAGTAGATATAAAATATTCTAAAATAGAAAGACCTTCTCTAAAATTAGATAAAATAGGATTTTCAATAATTTCTCCTCCAGAAGATCCAGCTTTTTGTGGTTTCGCCATCAATCCACGCATTCCAGACAATTGACGTATTTGTTCTTTAGAACCTCTAGCTCCAGAATCTAACATCATATAGACAGGATTAAATCCTTGTTTATCCTCTCTCATATATTTCATTACTTTCTCTGTAAGAATAGCATTAGTATTTGTCCATATATCAATAACTTGATTATAACGTTCATTATTCGTTATTAATCCCATATTATAATTCATTTTGATATTATCAACTTGTTTTATAGCATGATTTACCATATCTTTTTTTTTATCAGGAATAATAATATCACCTAATCCAAAAGAAAGACCTCCTTTAAATGCATTATAAAAACCTAATTCTTTAATATCATCTAAAAAATTTGCAGTAGTTGGAACATCTGTGAGTAATAATATTTTACTTATAATTTCTCTTAATGATTTTTTTGTAAGAGATTCATTAATAAATCCTACTTTCTTAGGTACAACTTGATTAAATAAAACTCTACCAACAGTAGTTTCTATTAATTTATTAAAAAATTTATCTTCTTCACGAAAATTAACTTTAACCTTAATTAAGGCATGTAAATCAACAACTTTTTGGTTATATGCTATTTCAACTTCTTCTGGTGAATAAAAAATAAATCCTTCTCCTTTTACTTTATTTTTATTATCTGATAATAAAGGTTTTGTCATATAATATAATCCTAAAACCATATCTTGAGAAGGTACTGTAATTGGAGATCCATTAGCCGGATTTAATATATTTTGAGAAGCTAACATTAAAAGTTGAGCTTCTAAGATAGCTCCATATGACAATGGTAAATGAACTGCCATTTGATCTCCATCAAAATCTGCATTAAAAGCAGCACAAACTAAAGGATGTAATTGAATAGCTTTACCTTCTATTAATTTAGGTTGAAAAGCTTGAATTCCTAATCTATGTAAAGTTGGAGCTCTATTTAATAATATAGGATGTCCTTTTAAAACATTTTCTAAAATATCCCATATCATAGGATCCCTTTTATCAATAATTTTTTTAGAAGATTTTACTGTTTTGACTATACCTCTTTCAATTAATTTACGGATAATAAATGGTTTATAAAGTTCTGCTGCCATATCCTTAGGAAGTCCACATTCATGTAATTTTAAATGTGGACCAACGACAATAACAGATCTTGCTGAATAATCAACTCTTTTACCTAAAAGATTTTGTCTAAAGCGACCTTGTTTTCCTTTTAAAGCATCTGATAAAGATTTTAAAGGACGATTAGCTTCTGATTTTACTGCAGATACTTTTCTTGAATTATCAAAAAGAGAATCAACTGCTTCCTGAAGCATTCTTTTTTCATTTCTTAAAATAACTTCAGGAGCTTTAATTTCTATAAGTCTTTTTAAACGATTATTTCTGATAAGTACACGACGATATAAATCGGTCATATCAGAAGCAGCATAACGACCTCCATCTAAAGGTACTAATGGTCTTAATTCAGGAGGAATTACAGATAATACATGAATAATCATCCAAGATGGATTCCCTCCATTTTTTTTTCCTTCTCTAAATGCTTCTACTACTTGTAACCGTTTTAACGCTTCAATACGTCTTTGTTTAGAAGTTTCATGATTAGCTTGATCCCTTAATTCAATAGATAAAACATCTAAATTAATACGATTTAAAAGATCTTCTATACATTCTGCTCCCATTTTAGCAATAAATTTATTAGGATCAGAATCTTCTAATTGCTGATTTCCCTTTGGGATTTTATTTAAAATATATAAATATTCTTCCTCAGTTAAAAAATCACCTTTTTGAAAAGAAGAACCATCTGAACGAAAAGCTATACCTCCTTGAATAACAACATATCGTTCATAATAAATAATCATTTCAAGTTTTTTAGAAGGTAGTCCTAATAAATATCCAATTTTATTTGGAGATGAACGAAAACACCAAATATGAACAATAGGAACTACAAGACTTATATGCCCCATACGTTCTCTTCTAACTTTTTTCTCAGTTACTTCAACACCACATCTATCACAAACAATTCCTTTATAACGAATTCTTTTATATTTTCCACATGCACATTCATAATCTTTAACTGGTCCAAAAATTCTTTCACAAAAGAGACCATCTCTTTCTGGTTTATGAGTCCGATAATTTATCGTCTCTGGTTTTAAAACTTCACCATGAGATTCTTTTAATATAACTTCTGGAGAAGCTAATCTAATAATTATTTTATTAAATTTATTGTTTTTCTTTCTATTCATTGTTTTTTTTAAACATATAATTAATTAATAAAAATTTACTCTTATTCTTCTAAACGAATATCTAATCCTAATCCTTTTAATTCATAACAAAGAACGTTAAAAGATTCTGGATTATTAGGCTCAGGCATAATTTCTCCCTTTACTATTGATTCATAAGTTTTAGCTCTTCCTATTACATCATCTGATTTAACCGTTAATATTTCACGTAAAATATTAGATGCTCCAAAAGCTTCTAAAGCCCATACCTCCATCTCTCCAAAACGTTGCCCTCCAAATTGAGCTTTACCACCTAAAGGTTGTTGAGTAATTAAAGAATAAGGACCTATAGAACGAGAATGCATTTTATCATCAACCATATGACCTAATTTTAACATATATATAACACCAACTGTTGCAGGTTGATCAAATCTTTCTCCTGTTCCTCCATCAAATAAATAAGTAGTTCCAAAACGAGAAATTTTAGCCTTATCTGTAAATTCACATATTTGATCTATCGTAGCACCATCAAATATAGGTGTTGAAAATTTAATATTTAATTTTTTACCAGCCCATCCTAATACTGTTTCATATATTTGTCCTATATTCATTCTAGAAGGAACTCCTAATGGATTTAAAACAATATCAACAGGAGTCCCATCTTCTAAAAAAGGCATATCTTCTTCTCTAAGTATACGTGCCACTACTCCTTTATTTCCATGCCTACCTGCCATTTTATCTCCTATTTTTAATTTTCTTTTTTTAGCAATATATACTTTTGCCATTTTAACAATTCCAGAAGGAAGTTCATCTCCAACTGTGATAGAAAATTTTTTATGTTTTAAAGTACTCGTTAAATCTCCTATTGATATTTTATAATTATGTAATATTTCAGAAACTAAATCATTTGTTTCATCATTATCCGTCCAACTATCCGAATAAATGCCTATATAATCTGATATTTTATCAAATATTTTAATATTAAATTCACTACCTTTTTCTATTATTTCTTTTTTTTGATTATTAAAAACAGAACTATAACATAGTTTACCATTTAAAATAAATAACAATTTTTTTATTAAAATATTTTTAATATCTAAAAATTTTTTTTCATATTCTTTTTCTAAAGATTCTATTTGAATTTTATCTTGAACTCTTGTTTTTTTATCCTTTATACTTCTAGTAAAAAGTTTTGTATCTATAACAATTCCAAATAAAGATGGTTCAGCTCTTAAAGAAGCATCTTTTACATTTCCTGCTTTATCTCCAAAAATAGCTCTTAATAATTTTTCTTCTGGAGTAGGATCAGATTCTCCTTTTGGTGTTATTTTTCCAATAAGAATATCACCAGGTTTTACTTCTGCTCCAACTCTTATAATTCCATTTTTATCTAAATCTTTAGTAGCTTCTTCACTAACATTAGGAATGTCATTAGTAAATTCTTCCATTCCCAATTTTGTATCACGAACATCTAAAGAATATTCATCTATATGTATAGAAGTAAACCAATCTTCACTAACTACTTTTTCAGAAATTAAAACAGCATCTTCAAAATTATATCCATTACATGGAATAAATGCAGCTTTTAAATTTCTTCCTAAAGCTAATTCTCCATTTTCTGTTGCATATCCTTCACATAATATTTGTCCTTTTATAATTCTCATTCCTTTTTTAACAATAGGTTTTAAATTAATACATGTATTCTGATTAGTTTTTCTAAATTTAATTAAATCATAAATTTGAATATCAGATTCAAAACTAACTAAAGATTCTTTATCTGTTTTATCATAATGAATAATTATTTTTCTAGAATCAATATATTCTACTATACCATTTCTTTTTGCATTAATTAAAATACGAGAATCCCTTGCTATTTGTTTTTCTAATCCAGTACCTACAATTGGAGATTCAGGTTTTAATAATGGAACTGCTTGACGCATCATATTAGAGCCCATAAGAGCTCTATTCGCATCATCATGCTCCAAAAAAGGAATTAATGAAGCAGATATAGAAGCTATTTGATTTGGTGCAACATCTATATAATCTATTTGATTTGCTTTTACTATTGGAAAATCTCCATCTTCACGAGCTATAATTCTATCAGATAAAAAACTACCATTTTTATCAATTGCATTAGCTTGTGCAATAATTTTTCCTTCTTCTTCCTCTGCACTTAAATATTTTACTTTAGATTTAAAATCTACTTTTTGATGAATAACTGTCCTATATGGTGTCTCTACAAAACCCATATTATTAATTTTTGCAAATACAGAAAGAGAAGATATTAATCCTATATTTGGACCTTCTGGAGTTTCAATTGGACATAATCTACCATAATGAGAATAATTAACATCTCGAACTTCAAAACCAGCTCTTTCTCTAGATAACCCTCCTGGACCTAAAGCTGAAAGCCTTCTTTTATGAGTAATTTCAGATAAAGGATTTGTCTGATCCATAAATTGAGATAATTGATTTGTTCCAAAAAAAGTATTTATAACAGATGATAATGTTTTAGCATTAATTAAATCTACAGGCATAAATACCTCATTATCACGAACATTCATTCTTTCTCGTATAGTTCTAGACATTCTTGCAAGACCAATACTAAATTGAGTATAAAGTTGTTCTCCTACAGTCCTAACACGTCTATTAGATAAATGATCAATATCATCTACTTCTCTTTTTGAATTAAATAAAGCATTTAAATGATTTACAATTGCAATAATATCTTTTTTTGTTAAAACTAAATAATGAGAATCTATATTTAATCCAAGACGTTTATTTAAACGATATCTTCCTACAGGACCTAAACTATATCTTGTATCAGAAAAAAAAAGTTTATCAATAACTCCTCTAGCAGTTTCTTCATCTGGAGGTTCGGTATTTCTAAGTTGTCTATAAATATATTCTACAGCTTCTTTTTCTGAATTTGTTGGATCTTTATGTAAAGTATTATAAATAATTGAATAATCTTTTTTTATTCCTCCTTTTTTATGCAATAAAATAGTTTTTATTTCATGATTTTTTATAAGATCAAGATGTTCTTCTTTTAAAAGAACATCTCTATCTACAAGAACTTCATTTTTTTCTATAGAAACTACTTCACCTGTATCTTCATCTACAAAATCTTCATGCCATATTCTTAATATTCTAGCAGCTAAAGTTCTATTTAAAATATTTTTTCCATCATCTATAATTTTAACTTCTTCAGCTAAATCAAAAATCTCTAATATATCTTTATCTCTTTCATATCCTATAGCACGTAACAAAGTTGTCATCGGTAATTTTTTTTTCCTATCGATATATGCATACATTACATTATTAATGTCTGTAGCAAATTCAATCCATGATCCTTTAAATGGAATAATTCTAGCTGAATAAAGTTTAGTTCCATTAGCATGATGAGATTGACCAAAAAAAACACCTGGAGATCTATGTAATTGAGAGACAATAACTCTTTCTGCTCCATTAAAAATAAATGATCCAGAAGGAGTCATATATGGACATGTTCCTAAATAAACATCTTGATATACTGTTTCAAAATCTTCATGTTCTGGATCTGTACAGTATAATTTTAATTTAGCTTTCAAAGGAACACTATAAGTTAATCCTCTTTCAATACATTCTTCTATAGAATATCTAGGAGAATCTATAGAATAACCTTTAAATTCTAAAACAAAAGAATTTCTTGCATCAGAAATAGGAAAATTTTCTGTAAAAGCTTTAAATAATCCTTCATTTTTTCTATTTTCAGGTTTTGTATCTAATTGGAAAAATTCTTTAAATGATTTTATTTGAATATCCAAAAAATCAGGATATTCAATTTTTTTTGCTACTGAAGCAAAAGTTATTCTTTCTGATATTTTTTCTGTATTCACCAATTTTAATTTAATAGAAAATTTTTTTTCAAAAAAAAACTATATTATTTTAATTCTACTTCAGCTCCTATTTCTTCAAATTTATTTTTCAAATCTTCTGCTTCTTTTTTATTAACAGATTCCTTAAGAGTACTAGGAATATTATCTACTAAATCTTTAGACTCTTTAAGTCCTTTTCCTGTTATTTCTTTTACTAATTTTACTACAGATAATTTAGAATTACCGGATGATTTTAAAATTATATTAAAAATATTTTGTTCCTCTTTTTTAGAAATTTTATCTTCTTGAGAAGAAATATTTTCTGTTTTTACAAAACTAGATGGCTCTATTCCATATTTTTTTTTTAATATTGAGGCTAATTCATTAACTTGTTTAACAGTTAAATTTACTAATTGTTCTGCTAGCTTTTCTATCATATTTATTTAATATTAGTAATACTTAAATTTCAATAATTTCAATTTATATTTTGTATTTTTTTTCTTCTAATAGATTCTAATATATTACATATTTTATCTTTAATAGATAAAATAATATTTTCTATTGGAAATTGCAGTATATATAATATATCAATAATATAATCTTCTTTAGATTTAATATTAATTAGAATATCCAAATCTTTATTTCCAAAATAAAAAGACTCATTAACATAAGCTCCTTTTAAATATGGACTTTCACATTTTTCTTGAATATGAAAATTTTTTATAATTTTTGAAGCTATATTTCCATTTTCTAAATTTGAAAATAAAATAGTAGTATTTCCATTTAAAATAGAAAAAAATGAAGAAAATTTTTTATTTTCTATTTTTTCTAAAGATTTTTTTAATAAAGTATTTTTTATTACTTTCATTTTAATATTAAATTCATAAAAATTTTTTCTAAGAATAAATATTTGATTAGAATTTAAATTAGATATATTGATAAAATATATTGTTTTATTATTGGATAATATAGAAAATAATTCCAATAATTCTTTTTCTTTTTTTTTCTTTTTATTATTATTCATATTTTCTTCAAAAAACTTTTGAATCTAATGGAATACTATTACTCATCGTAGTAGATAAATAAATACTTTTTATATAAATTCCTTTAGAAGTAGATGGTTTATTTCGAATTATTGTTACCATAAATTCTTTAATATTATCCATTAAATATTTTTCAGAAAAAGAAATTCTTCCTATTGAAGCATGAATAATTCCATAACGATCTGTTTTAAAAGAAATTCTACCAGATTTAATTTCTTTAATAGATTTTTCTGGTGTTTCAGAAACTGTATTTAATTTAGGATCAGGCATCAATCCTTTAGGTCCTAATATTTTTCCTATAGGACCTAATTGATTCATTACAGAAGGAGTAGCAACAATAATATCAATATTCGTCCATCCAGATTTAATTTTTTCAATATAATCTAATCCTACGTAATCTGCCCCAGCTTCTTTAGATTCTAATTCTTTTTCTTTATTAACTAAAGCTAATACACAAATATTTTTACCTATACCATAAGGTAATTTAACAGTTCCTTTTACCATTTGATTAGGTAAACGAACATCTATTCCCAGATTTATAGAAATATCAACAGAAGCATCAAATTTTACAAAAGTTATTTCCTTTAAAAGAGAAATTGCTTCTTCTAAAGAATATTTTTTTTTAGAAATTTTTTCTATAATTTTATTTCTATTTTTAGTTATTTTTTTTAACATACCGAAAATAAATAGAATATTTTTAAGAAGTTTCTATTTCTATTCCCATAGATCTTGCAGTTCCAGAAACCATAGAAATAGCAGATTTTATTGAAAAACAATTTAAATCTACCATTTTATATTTTGCTATCATTTCAATCTTATCTAAACTTATTTTTCCAATTTTAGATCTATTAGATTCTTTTGATCCTTTTTCTATTTTCATCATATTTAATAATTGAATAGAAACTGGTGATTTTTTTATAATAAAAGAAAATGATTTATCTTCATATACAGTGATTACAACAGGACATATTTCTCCTTTACTTTCTTGAGTAAGAGAATTATATTGTTTACAAAATTCCATGATATTAACTCCTGAACTTCCTAAAATAGGACCAATGGGTGGAGCAGGGCTAGCTTGTCCTCCATTTATTTTTTGAATTTTAACTTTTTTAATTACTTTTTTATTTCCTTTAATTTTAACCATGATTCACAATTAATTTAATTTTAAATTTTTTCTATTTGTGTAAAATTTAATTCTAATGGAGTTTTTCTTCCAAAAATTAAAACAGATAATTCTAATTTTCTTTTTTCTTCATTAATTTTTTCAATTGTTCCATTAAATCCAGTAAAAGGACCATCTATAACTTTAATTGTTTCTCCAACTATAAAAGGAATATTAATATTTTCATAATCTTCCGATAATTGATCTATTTTACCCAACATTTTATTAACTTCATCATTTCTCATAGGAATTGGAACCGCGGTTACTCCTTTACCTTCACTTAAAAAATTAATAACTCCAGGAACATTTTTAATTGCATGAACAGCTTCTCCTTCTAAATTTACTTCTATCATAACATATCCAGGATAATGAACTTTTTCTCTATGAATTTTTTTACCTTTTCTCATTTGTATAACTTTTTCAATAGGAACCAATACTTTTCCTATATATTCTTGAAATCCATTATCCCTAATTTCGTTTTCAATATATAATCTTACTTTATTTTCTTGTCCACTAATAGTTTTAATAACATACCATTTTTTTTCCAAATCACTCATATATCTTTTTTATAAAGAAAATAATTTTTTAATTAAAAAAATGAAAAAAATATCTACTCCATACAAAAATATGGATAGAAATATAGAAAAAAAAAATACCATCATTGTTTTTATTTGTAAAGTTTCCCACTTAGGCCATGTAATGCAATGAAAAAATTCATTATAAATTTCTAATAAAAAATTTTTCATATTTTTTTTTACGATTTTTTACACAAATCATGCACGGATGGTAAGGATCGAACTTACGCCCTTCGGTTTTGGAGACCGATGCTCTACCAACTAAGCTACATCCGTATTAAAAATAATAATAAAATAATAATATTAATCCATTATACGAATAACTTGTCCAGCTCCTACTGTTTTTCCTCCTTCACGAATAGCAAAACGTAAATTTTCACTTAATGCCACAGGCTGATGTAATTCTACATCCATAGAAATATTATCTCCTGGAATTACCATTTCTACTCCTTTTGGAAGATAAATTTCTCCTGTTACATCTGTTGTTCTTAAATAAAATTGAGGACGATATTTGTTATGAAATGGTGTATGTCTACCTCCTTCTTCTTTTGTAAGAATATATACTTCAGATTTAAATTTTTTATGAGGTTTTATCGAACCTGGTGCACCAATAACCATTCCTCTTCTAATATCTTTTTTTTCTATTCCACGTAATAAAAGACCAACATTATCTCCGGCTTGACCTTTATCTAAAATTTTTCTAAACATTTCAACTCCCGTTACAGTAGAAGATAATTTTTTATCTCCCATTCCTATAATATCCACTAAGTCCCCTGTATTAATTATACCACTTTCTATACGACCTGTTGCAACTGTTCCTCTTCCAGTTATTGTAAAAACATCTTCTACAGGCATTAAAAATGGTTTATCCATTTCACGAATAGGTTCAGGAATATAATCATCTAATATATTCATTAGATCTTTAATCTTTTTTATCCATTTTTCTTCTCCATTTAAAGCTCCTAATGCAGATCCTTGTATTATAGGAATATTTTCTCCATCATATTCATATTTAGAAAGTAATTCTCTAATTTCCATTTCTACTAATTCTAATAATTCAGGATCATCAACTTGATCCACTTTATTCATAAAAACTACAATTTTAGGAACACCTACTTGACGAGATAATAATATATGTTCTCTGGTTTGAGGCATAGGACCATCTGTAGCTGCTACAACTAAAATGGCTCCATCCATCTGAGCTGCTCCTGTTATCATATTTTTTACATAATCAGCATGTCCGGGACAATCAACATGAGCATAATGTCGTTTTACTGTTTCATATTCTACATGAGATGTATTAATAGTAATTCCTCTCGCTTTTTCTTCAGGAGCATTATCTATAGCATCAAAACTTTTTTCTTTTGCTAATCCTATTTCTGATAATACTTTTGTAATAGCAGCAGTTAAAGTAGTTTTACCATGATCAACATGACCTGTTGTTCCTATATTTAAATGTGGTTTGTCTCGTTTAAATTTTTCTTTTGACATGATAAAGATTATTAAAAATTTAGTTTAAAAAAGCCAATAACGGGAATTGAACCCGTGTCCTCTTCCTTACCAAGGAAGTACTCTTCCACTGAGCTACATTGGCCATAATTAAATCTAGAGCGGAAGACGGGATTCGAACCCGCGACATTCAACTTGGAAGGCTGATGCTCTACCAACTGAGCTACTTCCGCTTATTTATTTAATTAATGGGGAGAGCAGGATTCGAACCTGCGAAGACAAAAGCCAACAGATTTACAGTCTGTCCTCGTTAACCAAACTTGAGTATCTCCCCTTTTAAAATCATCTTCTTTAAAAAAAAGATTCAAGCCGGTAGAGGGATTCGAACCCACGACCCCGAGATTACAAATCACGTGCTCTGACCAACTGAGCTACACCGGCAAATAAAATTTTATTCGTAACAATGAAAATCAGAATAATACAAATCTATAGAGATTTTTATAATTCTCAAAAAAATAATAAATATCATAAAATTTTCATATTTTTAATTCTATTATTAAATAATAAAAATAATATTACTCCAATAAATATAGAAATATCAGATACATTAAAAATTGGTTTAAAAAATTGAAAATGAAAATTTTCCAAAAAAGGAATCCAATTAGGAAAATAAATATCTATTATAGGTAGATAAAATATATCAACAACACATCCTTCCATAATAGAAGAATATCCACCATTATTATGAAATAAATAATTTATTTTAGATATTCCTGAATATGGAATCCATTTATGATATTCATCATTATAAATTGTTCCTTTATCAAATAAAAATCCATATAATGCACTATCTAAAAAATTTCCTATGGATCCTGATAAAATTAAACTGGTAGGAATTGTTAAATAATTAGAAGATCCTTTTTTCACATTTTTATAAAGAAAAAAAAACATTAATATAATTAAAAAAAAACGAAAAATACTTAACATTATTTTTCCATAATATCCATTACCAAGACAAATTCCATAGGCCATTCCAGGATTTTCTACAAAAAAAATCCAAAAAAAAGGAAAAAGATAAAATTTACTCCCCAATTCAAAATGAGTTTTAACATAAATTTTTAAAAATTGATCTATTAATAAAATAAAAAAAATAATAAAAAAAATTTTTTTCAAAAAATTAAAATTTACTTATTTCTTTTCTACAAGCTCTTTTCCTTCTATACTTAGAGTAGTATGAGGAACAGCCATAAGGCGTCCTTTAGGAATTAATTTTTTTGTAATTCGACAAATTCCATAATCTTTATTTTCTACTCTAATCAAAGCCGAATTTAAACTCTTTATAAACTTCTGTAAATGATCCATAATTTGAGCATTTTGTTCTTTACTTAAAGTTTCTGAACCTTCTTCAAAAGCTTTAAAAGTTGGACAAGTATCATCTGTTCCATTATTTTGATTATTAGAAAAAGAATTTTGAAGAATCAATAAATCTTTTTTAGCTTTTTTTAATTTTTCAAGTATAATTTTACGAAACTCTTTTCTCTCTTTCATAGAATATCTAGAATATCTTTTTTTTCCTTTTTCTTCCATTTTTTTATTTATATATTTTCGACTTTTTTAATTTGTATATATAACATTAATTTTTCTTCAAAATTTTCTATAAAATAAAATTCCATTTCTTTTTTTTTCATTTCTTTAAAAGAAAAAAGTATATCATAGGCAAGAGTTTCTTTACAAATAAAATCTTTATTTTTTTGTATAATTAATTGTATGTTTTTAACAGTTTTTATATATAAAAATATTTTTTCAACTACATCATAGTTACGTTTTTTTCTCAATTTTTGAATATTTCTAATTAATTCTCTTATAAATCCTTCTTCTCGAAGAGAATCTGTTATACGTAAATCTAATGCTATTGTTAATTCATTATCAAATAAAATAGACCAATCTTTAATATATTCAGTCGTTATTTTTACTTCTTTTAAAAAAAGAAAAATTTCTTTTTTTTGTAAAGAAATTATACATTTTTTATTTTTTTCTATTTCTCTAATTTTTTCTTGACTAAATTTTTCTATTATTTTAGAAATAATTTGAGTTTTATTTCCAAATCTAGAACCCAAAAATTTATAATTTGGTTTAATATATTTAACTAATTCTAAATTTTTATAAGAATCAGAAAATTCTATTTTTTTAATATTAGATTCTTTTAAAATAATTTTATATAATTTTTTTAATTGAAAACGTATTTCTTCATCAGAAATAAGAATAAGAACCTTTTGTAAGGGTTGACGAATTTTAATTCCATTTTTTTTTCGAATTGAAAAAATCATAGTAATTATTTTTTGAATTAAAAACATTGAATTTTCCAATTCTTTATTAATGAATTTTATATCATAATTTGGAAATTTCGTTAAATGGACACTTTTATAAGGTTCTTGATTAGTAATAGAATTTAAATCTAAATAAAGTTTATCTGAAAAAAATGGAATAATAGGAGAAGTTAATTTTGCTAAAACAATTAAACACTTATAAAGTATTTGATATGCAGATATTTTATTTTCTGTATATTTTTCTTTCCAAAATCTTCTTCTACATAATCTTATATACCAATTACTCAATTTATCTAAAACAAAAGATGAAATTAAACGTGTAACTTTTGTTGGATTATAATTGGAATAATAATTATCTGTTTTTTTAATCAAAGTATTTAATTCAGAAATAATCCAAAAATCTAATTTTGTATAATTGTAACATTCTTTTTCTTTATAAATAAATCCATCAATATTAGCATATAAAACAAAAAAAGAATAAATATTATATAATGTTCCAAAAAATTTATTAATTACGTTAGTAATTCCTTCTATATTAAATTTTATATTATCCCAAGGATCAGAATTAAATATAATATACCAACGTATTGCATCAGAACTATAATCATTAATTAAATGAAAAGGATTAATAGTATTTCCTTTACTTTTAGACATTTTATGTCCATTTTTATCCAAAACTAATCCTGTTGATATAACATTTTTATACGATATAGAATTAAATAACATACTACTAATTGTATGTAAAGTAAAAAACCATCCTCTTATTTGATCTATTCCTTCAGAAATAAAATCAGAAGGAAATAATAAATTATTATCTATATATTCTTTATTTTCAAAAGGATAATGAAATTGAGCATATGGCATAACTCCAGAATCAAACCATACATCTACTAAATCAGGTTCTCTTTTCATAGGAATTCCTTTAGGAGATACTAAAATAATATCATCTAAAATATGTTTATGTAAATCTATTTTATTATAATTATTATCACTCATATCATTGATTATAAAATCTTTAAAAATATTTTTAGACATAAAACCATATTGAATTGATTTTTGAATTTCTATAAATAATTCTTTAATAGATCCAATAACTATTTCTTCATCTCCTTTTTCTGTTCTCCAAATAGGAAGAGGAGTTCCCCAATATCTCGTTCTTGAAAAATTCCAATCTTTTATATTTTTTAACCAAGAATTAAAACGTTTTTTACCTATAAATTCTGGATGCCATTTTATTTTTTGATTTAAAAAAATCATTTTATTTTTTTCTTTTGTAGTTTTAATAAACCATGAATTCAAAGGATAATAAAGTATTGGTTTTCCTGTTCTCCAACAATGTGGATAAGAATGAATATATTTTTCTGTTCTAAATATTTTTTTTTCTTTTTTTAAAAAAGAAATAATTTCTTGATCTATTGAAATTTTATTTTTATTTAAATTATTTGGATTAAAATCATTTTTTATATATTTTCCTCCAAATCCATTTGGAAGAATATTTAAATATTTACCCTGTAAATCAACTAAAGGAACAGGAATTTTTTCTTTATTTAAAACTAACATTGGAGGAATTTTATATTTTTTAGCTACTATAAAATCTTCTATTCCAAATGTAGGAGCTATATGAACAATTCCTGTACCTTCATTTATATGAACAAAATCTCCTTCTATAATTTGAAATGCATTTTTTTCATTATCATAAGGTTTCACCCAAGGTAATAATTGTTCATATCTACTATAGATTAATTTTTTACCTTTAATTTTTTTTTCTATAAAATAAGGAATTTTATGTTTTTTAATATTTGATATATTTAATTCAATATTATTAAAAACAGGATAAAATTTATTTGGTAATAATATTTTATGAATCAATTTTTCAGATAAAATAATATTTTCTTGACAAAAAGTATAAGTATTATAAGTATTGATCAAAACATAATCTATATTAGATCCAATAGCTAATGCTGTATTTGAAGGTAAAGTCCAAGGTGTGGTAGTCCATGATAAAAAATAAATATCTCCTAAAATATTTTTTAATTCTTTTGGAAGAGTTTCTTTTATTGCTTTAAATTTTAAAAAAGGAGATATTTGTTCTACTTTTTTATAAGTACCAGGCATATTTAACTCATGATAACTTAATCCAGTTCCTGCTGCTGGAGAATAAGGTTGAATTGTAAAATCTTTATAAATAAAATTTTTACAATATAATTTTTTGATTAACCACCATACACTTTCTATATATTTTGTATTATAAGTTATAAATGAATTATCCATATCTATCCAATAACCTATTTTTTCTGTAAATAATAACCATTCTTTTAATGATTTTTTTACAAAATTTTTACATAATTGATTATATTTATGTATACTAATTTTTTTTCCTATATCATTTTTAGTAATACCTATTTCTTTTTCAACATTTAATTCAATAGGAAGTCCATGAGTATCCCAACCTGCTTTTCTAAATACTTTTTTTCCTTTTAAAGTATTAAATCTGCAAAAAATATCTTTTATAGTTCTAGATAATATATGATGAATTCCAGGTTTTCCATTCAAAGAAGGAGGTCCTTCATATAAAATATAAAAAAATGATTTTTTTTTATTTTTAGAAAAATTAAAATTTTTTTGAAAAATCTTATGTTTTTTCCAATATTCAGATATTTCTATGCTTATCTTATTAAGATCCAATTTTTTATATTCTCTAAATATTTTTGACATAAGGTTTTTTTTATGATAAAAAATTAAAAATCTTCTATTTTACTATAAAAAAATATTTTATTTATGAATAAAAACGATAAATTTTATTATAAAAAAAAAGAAGAAACTCCATTAATTAGGCAATATAATAATATAAAAACTAAATATCCAGATACAATTTTATTATTTCAAGTTGGAGATTTTTATGAAATATTTGGAGAAGATGCTATTAAATGTTCTAAAATATTAAATATTGTTTTAACTAAAAGATCTAATACTCATTTAGCAGGATTTCCTTATCATTCTTTAAATAATTATTTACCAAAATTAATTCATTCAGGATTACGTGTAGCAATTTGCGATCAATTAGAAGAACCTATAAAAGGAAATAAAAATATTGTTAAAAGAGGAGTTGTTGAATTAGTAACTCCAGGAACAGTTATCAATGATAATATTTTACAAAAAAAATCAAATAATTTTTTAGCATCTATTCATGTAGGAATAAATAATTTAGGATTAAGTTTTTTAGATATTTCTACAGGAGAATTTTTTATAACAGAAGATAAAAAAAATAATGTATTACAATATTTAAAATTTTTTAATCCTAGTGAAATTCTTTTTCAAAGAAAAGAAAAAAAATTTTTTGATAAATTTTTAAAAAATAAATATTATACCTTTTTAATGGAAGATTGGATCTTTAATTATGAATTTGCATATGAAAAACTGATATCACATTTTAAAACAAATTCTTTAAAAGGATTTGGAATTGATAATTTAAAATTAGGAATTATTTCTTCTGGAGTAATATTATCCTATTTGGATAATACACAACATTTTAATATTAAACATGTTTCTAATATTCAAAGAATAAAAAAAGAAGAACATATGTGGATTGATGATTTTACTTTTCAAAATTTAGAAATATTTCATTCTTTGAATAAAGAAGGAATTCCTTTAATAAATATTTTAGATAAAACAATGACTTCTATGGGAAGTCGATTATTAAAAAATTGGATTCTTTTTCCTTTAATAAATATTTTTCATATAAAAAAACGTTATCAAATAGTACAAGAATTATATTCTAATAATATTATACGAAATTTTATAAAAAAAAAACTTAAAGATATTTATGATATAGAAAGAATAATTTCAAAAATGGTTATTGGAAAAATATCTCCTCGTGAAATATACACATTACACAAATCTTTAATTTCTATTCATGAAATAAAAAAAAAATTTTTATCTCAAGAATCTAAAATTCTTATAGAATTAGCAAATTCTTTTCAAGATTGTAATATTATATCTCATAAAATTATGAATACAATACAACATGAAAATCTTCCACATCAAATTGAAAAAGGAAAAGGAAATGTAATTATAAAAGGATTTTCTAAAGAATTAGATGAAATTAGAACATTATATTTTTCACAAAAAAAATATCTAGAAAAACTTTGTAAAATAGAACAAATAAATACAGGAATTAAAAACTTAAAAATTGGATATAATAATATTTTTGGGTACTTTTTTGAAGTAAAAAATTCAAAAAAACATAAAGTTCCATCTCATTGGATTCAAAAACAAACATTAATTAATTCTATTAGATATATAACAGAAAAATTAAAAAATTATGAATTACAAATTTTAAATGCTGAACAAAAAATATTTTTTTTAGAAAAAAAAATATTTTCTAATTTAATAGATCAAATATTGAAATACTTAAAACATTTACAAAAAAATGCAAAAAATATTGCAAAATTAGATGTATTATGTTCTTTTTCTAAAATAGCATTAGAAAATAATTATATTAAACCAAAAATAGATCAATCTTCAAAAATATGTATTATAAAAGGAAGACATCCAGTTATTGAAAGACAATTCATATCAAAAATATCTTACATACCAAATGATATTATTTTAAATAAATCAGATCAACAAATTATGATCATTACAGGTCCTAATATGTCTGGAAAATCTGCTATTTTACGTCAAACAGCCATTATCATACTAATGGCTCATATTGGAAGTTTTGTTCCAGCTCAATATGCAAAAATAGGATTAATAGATAAAATATTTAGTAGAGTAGGAGCTACAGATAATATTTCTTTAGGAGAATCTACTTTTATGGTAGAAATGAACGAAACAGCAAGCATATTAAATAATATTTCCAATAGAAGTTTTATTATTTTAGATGAAATAGGAAGAGGAACAAGTACCTATGATGGAATTTCAATAGCTAAATCGATTATTGAATTTTTACATAAAAATAGTTTACGCCCTCTAACTTTATTTGCTACTCACTATCATGAATTAAATGAAATGAGTTCTCTTTTTAAAAGAATTAAAAATTATCATATTTCTGTAAAAAAAATTGATGATAATATTATTTTTATGCGAAAATTAATGATTGGAGGAAGTGATCATAGTTTTGGAATTCATGTAGCAAAAATATCGGGAATGCCAATTCAAATTATAGATAGAGCAAAAGAAATATTAAAAATATTAAAAATGAAAAAAAATAAAAATTGATTTTAAATATTATTTAAATAATTTGCTATATATATAAAAGTGTTTTTAAATTAGAATAATTTGCGAGAATAGCTCAGTTGGTAGAGTACGACCTTGCCAAGGTCGGGGCCACGGGTTCAATTCCCGTTTCTCGCTTTTTTTAAATTATTATATATTAATTATATTTATAATATATATATACTAATATATACTAACCTGGGTGGTGGAATTGGTAGACACACAGGACTTAAAATCCTGTGATCATTATGATCGTACGGGTTCAAATCCCGTCCCGGGTATTTATTTTATTATAATTTATAATTTGGAGTTTCTTTTGTTATATTTACACTATGTGGATGATTTTCTTTTAATCCTGAATTAGTTATTTTTACAAATTTTCCCTTTTTTATAAGTTCTGTTATCGATGAAACACCACAATATCCCATACCAGAACGTAATCCTCCACAAATTTGATAAATTGTATCTTTCATTTTTCCTTTATAAGGAACTATTGCTTCTATTCCTTCTGGAACAGATTTTTCATTAAATTGAAAATAACGATCTTTACTTCCTCTTTTCATAGCAATTAAAGATCCCATTCCAACATAAGTTTTAAATTTTTTACCTTGAAAAATAACTTCTTCTCCCGGAGATTCATCTGTACCTGCAAATAAACTACCTATCATAACAGAACTAGCTCCTGCGGCAATAGCTTTGACAACATCTCCTGAATATCTAATTCCACCATCTGATATAACATTTACATTTCTTTGTTTAGCATATTCATATACATCATTAATAGCTGTTATTTGAGGCATTCCTACTCCAGCTATTACTCTTGTTGTACAAATAGAACCAGATCCTATTCCTACTTTTAAAACAGTAGAACCTGCATCTATTAAATCTTTAGCTCCTTCTTTTGTTACTACATTACCAGTTAATAATGATATCTTAGGAAAAGAAGAACGTATTAATTTAATAATTTGTAATATTCTAGATGAATGACCATGAGCTGAATCTATAGCTATAATATCTACACCTACTTTTACTAAAGAATCTACTCTTTTTAAAGTATATTTATCTATACCTACAGCTGCACCTACACGAAGACGACCTCTAGAATCTTTACATGCATCAGGATACTCAATTAAATTATCAATGTCTCTAATGGTGATTAATCCTACTAATTTATTATTAGTATCTACAATAGGTAGTTTTTCTATTCTCTCTTTTAATAAAATATTTTTTGCTTTTTCTAGAGTGATATTATTTATTTTTGAAATAATTAAATTTTCTTTTGTCATTACTTCTTCCACTAAAGAATCTAAATCTGTACGATATTTTATATCTCTTCTGGTAATAATTCCTACTAATGAATGATCTTTTTCTATAACTGGAAGTCCAGATATTTTATATTTTTTCATAAGATATTGAGCATGTTTTAGTGTAGAATTTCTAGAAAGTGTAATAGGATCATCAATCATTCCACTTTCACTTCTTTTTACTTTATAAACTTCTTCTGATTGATTACTAATACTCATATTTTTATGAATAATACCTATTCCTCCTTCTCTAGCTATAGATATAGCTAAAGCATATTCAGTAACTGTATCCATAGCTGCGCTTAATATAGGAATATTGAGAGAAATATCAGGAGTTAGATAAGTTTTAAGAGAAACTTCTGATGGAATAATTGATGAGTAAGAAGGAACAAGCAAAACATCATCAAAAGTTAGAGCTTCTTTTAAAATTTTTTTATTTAAAAACATAATTTTTATTTATAAAAATATATAATTTTGTTTACTTTCATAAAAAACGTAATTTTATAATATTCTTATTTTCAAACTGAAAAAACTTAATTATATTGTTTTATCGGGTTTTTTAAAAAAATACAAATCATGATATATTTTTTCATTTCAAATTTTTATATAAATTTGCCGAGAATATGTAATAATTGAAATACTATTGATTATGATGAAAAAATTAAGAATTACTGTTACTACGATTTTATTAGCGATATTTTTATTTACTGTAAGTTGTAATAATAAAAATAAAAATTCCTCTCCTACAACAGAAGAGGAAAAAACGGCTAATAATAATGAAAATCAAACAGATTCCACTACTACAAATACTTCTCCTACAACTTCTGAGGAGACCTCAAAAAATAATAATGAGGAAAATGGAACTGCGTCTGAAAAAGACAAAATAACTACTGAAGAAAACGAAAAAAATAATAAATAATTTTAAAAAATTAAAAGCAAAAAAGAGAGAACCGTCGTGCGCTCTTTTTTGCTTTTTAATAAAAAAAATAATCAACTTTTAATTCTTGCTTTCTTACCTTTAAGAAATCGAAAATAATAAATTTTCGCTCTACGAACTTTTCCTTTTTTATTAATTTCTATTTTTTTTATATTTGGTTGATTCAAAATAAATATACGTTCTATTCCTATTCCAACACTTATTTTTCGAATAGTAAATGTTTTAGTTAATCCTTTTCCTTGTTTCTTTATAACTACTCCTTTAAATGATTGAATTCTTTTTTTTTCTCCTTCTTTAATTTCAAAAAAAACAGTAATGGTATCTCCAGAATGAAATAAAGGAAAATCATTTTTAGAAATAAATTTTTCTTCCGTGTATTTAATCAAATTTTGTAACATAAATATTTATAATTTTTGTACTTCATATACAATTTTTTTTGCTAATAAATCAGCTCTTTTTTTTGAAAAACTTTCTGTATGTATTCTAATAATATTTTCAGTATTAGATTTTCTTATATGAATCCATTCATTATTTAATAAATGAATTTTAATTCCATCATTAAAATTCATTTTTGTACCTTTGTATTTTTTTATGATTATTTTCAATAATGTTTTAATTTTATCATGAGAAGAAAATCGTATCTTTTTTTTTGACATAAAATAATTAGAATATTTTTTTTTTAATTTTGATAATGAAATATTAGAAAGTTTAGCTACTTGAGTTAAAAACAAAGCAATTCCTACTAACGCATCTCTACCATAACGTAATTCAGGATAAATAATACCTCCATTTCCTTCTCCTCCAATAACAGCATGAACTTCTTTCATTTTTTTAATAACATGAACTTCTCCTACAGAAGTAGAATAATAAGGAACTCCTTTTTTTATAGCAAGATCTTTTAATGCATGAGAGGAAGATAAAGTAGTAACAACAGGCCCTAATTTATTAGATAATATATAATCAGCTATAGATACTAAAGTATATTCTTCTCCAAAAAAATCTCCATTTTCACAAATAAATACTACACGATCAACATCTGGATCTACAGATATTCCAAAATTTGCTTTTATTTTTGGAACTTTATTACATATTTCTTTTAAATTTTTTTTAATAGGTTCAGGATTATGAATAAAATCTCCATGAGGATTACAATGCATTTCTATCACATGAACTCCCAAATTTTTTAAAAGTATAGGTACGGCGATTCCTCCTGTTGAATTAATTCCATCTATTACAATTTTAAATTTTGCTTTTTTAATAATATTTATATCTATAATAGGTAATGCAAGAATTTTTTCTATATGTTTTTGAATATAATTTTTTTTATAAAAAAGATTTCCTAATTTTTTATAAGAATAAAATCTAAAATTTTCTTTTTTTGTTATATCAAATAATTTTTTAAAATCTTCTTCAGATAAAAATTCTCCATAAGAATTAAACATTTTTAATCCATTCCAATTTTTAGGATTATGACTAGCTGTTAACATAACTCCTCCATCTGCTTTTTCATTTATAATAGCTATACCAACAGTAGGAGTTGTAGATAAACCAATATTTATAACATCTACTCCAAGAGTTCTAAAAGTAATTATTAAAAAATCTTGAAATAAATAAGAAGTAATTCTACCATCTATACCTAAAATGATAACATATTTTTTCTTTTTTTTATATTTTTTTTTCATCCAAGAAATATATCCAGCAGAAAATTTAATTATATCTATAGGAGAAAAACCTTCTCCTACTTTTCCTCCTAATGTACCTCTTATTCCAGATGAAGATTTTACAAGTGTCAAAAATTAATAAAATTTTTTTTTATTTAAAAAACAAAAATACAAAATTAAAATTTATTCAAATTCTATTACTTTAATAGTAGAAATTTTATTAATAATAAAAAAAATAGGAAAAAATATTGTAACAAAACAAATCAAAATAATAGATGCATTAATAATAAAAATATGAATTATATTAATATCAATTGGAACATATTCTACAAAATATTGTATTTTATTTAGTGATATTAAATGAAATTTTTTTTGCAGAATTAATAAAGTAATTCCTATAGAATTTCCTATAATTAATGATGGAATAAATATTTGTAAAATATAAAATATAAATATTTTATGTATAACCTTGTTTCTAGCTCCTAAAGTTTTTAAAATACCTATAGTTCTAATTCTTTCTAAAAGCAGTATTAAAATAAACACAATCATATTTATTACCAATGATATAAAAACAATAAAACTAATCACGATAATATTTATATCAAATATATTTATCCATTCTAGAATATCATAGTTATTATGATCATAAATATTTTGAATTAAAAAATTATTAGATACTTTTTTTAAAATTTTTTTTTCAATATTTTTTTTATGAAAAGAATATAAAAAAATTTCAAATTTTTTAAATAAATCTTGTTTATATCCATAAATTTTTTGAATATCTTTTATATTTCCAATGATGTATAAATTATCAAATTCTGGAATACCTGTTTCATATAAACCAGATACTATAAAATTTTTGGATAATATAACAGGAATACCTTTTTTTTTGAAAAAAATAAAATCGATTTTTATATTTGATCCAATATCTAATTTTAATGATTGGGATATTTTTTTTGATAAAATAACGTTGTTATTGTAGTTATAATTTTTTTTTTTATTGTAAAAATTCCCCTTAATTAAAAAATATTGAAAAAAAATAGGATTATAATCTTGATACAATCCTTTATATATATATCTTCCTATTGTATTATTATTTCCAATAATTATATTATTTTCAATAATTCCATGAATTTGTTTAATAAAATTATAATCAAAATATTTTTTTAAATAAAATTTTTGATTTTTTTTATAAAAAAATGAATTTTTATTTTCAACAATAATTTGTCCTCTAATATTTAAAAATTTATTTTTTATGATTTTCTTAAATCCAAATCCTATAGAAAATGTTAAAATTATAATAATTATACCAAAAGATATTGTTGTTTGAGTAATAATTACTATTGTTCTAAGTATTTTATTTTTACTACAATCTTTCCAAATTGTTTTTTTAGAAAAAAACCATTCAAAATTCAATATTTTTTTATTTTATATCTTCATCTAAATAATTTTCATTATTTGAATTATATTTTGGGTAATTTTTGTCAAAATCATCATAAGACGACATAAAAGAGTTTTCTAAATCTAAAAAATTATTTTTATAATCTTCTTCCCAAATTAATGAAGAAGATTTTTCTTCTTCTAAATTTACAAATTTTGCTTGATCACTTATAAATTTTAAACGAAATTTATCTAATCCTCCATTTCTATGTTTAGCTATTATAATTTCGGCTTGACCAATACAAGAATCATTATTTTCATCAGAATCCCAAATTTTAAATCCATAATATTCAGGTCTATAAATAAATAAAACTATATCTGCATCTTGTTCTATTGCACCTGATTCACGTAAATCAGATAATAAAGGCCGTTTACTTCCACCTCTTGTTTCAACAGCTCTAGAAAGTTGAGATAAAGCTATAATAGGAATATCAAGTTCCTTAGCTAGAGATTTTAAATTTCTAGAAATAACTGATATTTCTTGTTCTCTATTTTGCAATTTAGATCCATTATCATTAATAACCATTAATTGTAAATAATCTATGAATATTAATTTTACTCCATGTTGAGATATTAACCTACGACATTTTGTACGAAAAGAAAATATAGATAAAGAAGGTGTATCATCTATAAATAAAGGTGCATTTTTTAAATTTTTTGTTTTATTATTTAAACATTCCCAATCGAATTTATCTAAATTAGCTTTTTTTATTTTTTCTGAAGAAATACCAGTTTCTGATGAAATTAATTTTGTTATTAATTGAATAGAAGACATTTCTAATGAAAAAATTAAAACCGGAATTTTTTGTTCTATTACAATATTTTTAACCATTGATAACATAAAAGTTGTTTTCCCCATTCCAGGTCTAGATGCTAATATAATTAAATCAGAATTTTGCCATCCAGATATTATTTTATCCATTTTATAAAATCCAGAAGAAATTCCACTTAATCCTTCTTTTTCTACTTTTTTTATTTTATCAATAGCTTTTTTTATTAAACCTTGAGTTGTTTCATATTTTTTTGTAACAAAATATTTTTGATTTATTTCAAAAAGTTTAGATTCTGCATAATCTAAAAGATCAAATATATCTGTACTTTTTTCATAACATTTTTGAATAATATCAGAAGATATACTAATTAATTTTCTTAAAATAAACTTTTGTAATACAATCCTACTATGATACTCTATATGTGCAGAAGAAATAACTTTTTGTGTTAATTTTATCAAATATAACTCTCCTCCTATTAATTCTAATTTTCCACTTTTATTAAGTTCATTTGAAACTGTATATAAATCAATTGGTTTAGAATTATGATATAATTTTTGTACAGATTCAAAAATATATTGATGTTTTTTTTTATAAAAAACTTCAGGAAAAAGTATATCAATAACTTCATCTAATCCTTTTTTATCTATCATAATAGCTCCTATTATAGCTTCTTCTAAATCTAATGCTTGAGGAGGTATTTTTTCTTTTTTAGAATAAAAATTATTTTCTTCTACTTGTTGTATCCAATTCATTTTATTTTAAAATAATTTCAAAAAAAAATAAAGTATAAATAAAATTTTTAAATATTTTCATCAAAAAAACCTATAGATATATACTTATCTTTTCTTTTTTTAATAATAGATTCTATATTAATAATAGATAATTGTTTATAATATTTTATAATTTGTTTTTTTACTAATTTAAAAGCTTTTTTTGGATAAAAATGAGCTCCTCCTAAAGGTTCTTTAATAATATCATCTATAAAATTTAATTTATACATATCTTCTGCTGTTAATTTTAATGATTCTGCTGATTTTTCTTTTTTATCCCATTTTCCCCAAAGTATTGTAGAACAACTTTCAGGAGAAATAACAGAAAACCATGAATTTTCCATCATAGAAATTTTATCACCTATTCCAATTCCTAAAGCCCCACCACTAGCTCCTTCTCCTATAATTAAAACAATTATAGGAACTTTTAAACACATCATTTCATAAATATTTTTTCCAATAGCTTCTCCTTGACCTCTTTTTTCTGCTTCAATTCCAGGAAAGGCTCCAGGTGTATCAATAAAAGTAATAATAGGTTTACGAAATTTTTCTGCTAGTTTCATCAAACGTAATGCTTTTCTATATCCTTCAGGATTAGGCATTCCAAATCTTCTATATTGTCTATCCTTAGTATTTCTTCCTTTTTGTGTTCCTATTAACATAAAAGTATGATCTTCTATTTTTCCAAAACCTCCTACTATTGCTTTATCATCTCCAAAATATCGATCTCCATGTAATTCTATAAAAGAATCTTTTTTTGTTATAAATTCTATATAATCTAAAGTATAAGGTCTATTTGGATGTCTAGATAATTGAACTCTTTGCCAAGGAGTTAAATTACTATGTAATTTTTTAATTGTTTTTTCTAATTTGGATTGTAATTGATTACAAACCTCTTTCATATTTATACCACTTTTTTCTTCTATTAAAATACAATTAAGATATTGATTTTTAATTTCTTGTATCGGTCTTTCAAAATCTAAGTATTCCATATTATAGAAAAAAATTTATTAAATAGTAAATGAACGTATATATTCATTATTCATCATAGAAATATATTCTGTAGATATTCCTTTTGGACATTCTATTTCACATGTTTTTGTATTAGTACAAGAACCAAATCCTTCTTCATCCATTTTATTCACCATTTTCAATACCCTTTTTTTTCTTTCTATTTTCCCTTGAGGTAATAATGAAAATTGTGAAACTTTTGCAGAAACAAATAACATAGCAGATCTATTTTTACATGCGGCCACACATGCCCCACATCCAATACATATTGCTGCATCAAAAGCTTTATCAGATTCATTTTTTGAAATAGGAATCATATTTCCATCTATTGTTTTTCCTAATGTATTTACAGAAATAAATCCACCTGATATGATAATTCTATCAAAAGAAGATCTATCTACAATAAGATCTTTAATAATAGGAAAAGTTTTAGATCTCCAAGGTTCAATATATATAGTTTCACCATCATGAAAACGACGCATATGTAATTGACAAGTCGTAATTAAATTATCTGGACCATGAGCCCTTCCATTAATATATAAAGAACACATACCACAAATACCTTCACGACAATCGTGATCAAATGCTATTGGAGAATTATAATATTCTTCTTTATATTTATATTTTTTTATAAGTTGATTATTTAAAATATCTAGCATTTCTAAAAAAGAACTATTAGGAGATATATCAATAACTTGATAAGTTTTAAAAAACCCTTTACTTTCATTATTTTTTTGTCTCCATATTTTTAATTCAAACTTCATAAATTTTTTCATATTTTTCTTATTTATTTATAAGATCGTGATTGCATTTTAATAAAATTATAATTTAAATTTTCTTTATACATAATTTCATTACTAATAGATTGATTTTCTTTATTTTTCCATACAGAAACGTATTTATAATGAATATCATCACGAAGAGCTTCTCCTTCTTTTGTTTGAAATTCATCTCTAAAATGACTACCACAAGATTCTTTTCTATTTAAAGCATCCATAGCTATTAATTCACCTAATTCTAAAAAATCTGCAACCCTTCCTGCTTTTTCTAATTCAGAATTTAATCCATCTTCAATTTTTCCAGGAATAAAAACATTTTTCCAAAATTCATTACGAAGTTCTTGTATATTTTTAATAGCTTTATATAAACCTGTATGATTTCTACTCATTCCTACATATTCCCACATAATATTTCCAAGTTTTTTATGAAAAAAATCAACTGTCGTATTTCCATTATTTTGAAAAAGTTTTTTAATTCTATTTTTTACATTTTTTTCTGATTTATTGAATTCTTCATGCTTTATAGATATTTTTTTTGGATTCTTTACATATATAGATAAATAATCTGCTATAGTATATGGTAAAATAAAATATCCATCAGCTAAACCTTGCATTAATGCAGATGCTCCAAGTCTATTCGCTCCATGATCTGAAAAATTTGCCTCTCCTATTACATAACATCCAGGTATAGAAGACATTAAATTATAATCTACCCATAAACCTCCCATTGTATAATGAACCGCAGGATAAATTTTCATAGGATTTTTATAAGGATTTTGATTAGTTATTTTTTCATACATATGAAATAAATTTCCATATTTAGATTCTAGAACTTTTTCTCCTAAAGATTTAATTTTTAAATTTTTATATGATTTTATTCCAATTTCATTGATTTTTTCTTTTCCATATTTATCTATAGAAAAAGAAAAATCTAAAAATACGCCTTCTTTTTTTTCATTATTCTCTATTCCAAATCCCTTATCACAACGTTCTTTAGATGCTCGAGATGCAACATCTCTTGGTACAAGATTTCCAAATGAAGGATAACGTCTTTCTAAATAATAATCTCTATTTTCTTCCTTTATATCTGTAGGTTTTTTTTCTCCATTTCGTATGGAAATAGCATCTTCTAATTTTTTTGGCACCCATATTCTTCCATCATTTCTTAATGATTCAGACATCAATGTTAATTTAGATTGATAATTTCCATGAATTGGAATACAAGTAGGATGTATTTGTGTATAACAAGGATTAGCAAAAAATCCTCCTTTTTTATGAACTTTCCATATAGCACTTGCATTAGATCCCATTGCATTAGTTGATAAAAAAAATACATTTCCATATCCTCCTGATGCTATAACCACAGCGTGTGCTGTATGTTTTTCTATTTCTCCAGAAATAAGATTTCTAGCAATAATTCCTCTAGCTGTACCATCTATAACTACTAAATCAAGCATTTCATGACGATTATACATTTTTATTCTACCTTTACCTATTTGTCTAGACATAGCAGAATAACAAGATAATAAAAGTTGTTGACCGGTTTGTCCTTTAGCGTAGAATGTTCTAGAAACTTGTGTTCCACCAAAAGATCTAGTTTCTAAATATCCAGCATAATCACGAGCAAATGGTACTCCTTGAGCTACACATTGATCAATAATATTAGAAGAAATTTCTGCTAACCGATAAACATTGGCTTCTCTAGATCTATAATCCCCTCCTTTGATTGTATCATAAAAAAGTTTATAAATAGAATCATTATCTCCTTTATAATTTTTAGAAGCATTAATTCCACCTTGAGCGGCTACAGAATGTGCTCTTCTAGGAGAATCTTGATAACAAAAAGCTTTCACTTTATATCCTAATTCAGACAAAGAAGCACAAGCAGATCCACCAGATAATCCAGTTCCTATAACAATAATTTCTATATTAGATCTATTATTAGGTGATACTAATTTTAAATAAGATTTATGATTCTCCCATTTTTTACTAATAGTACCTTCTGGAATTTTTGAATTTAATTTTAAAGAATTTTTAATCATTAATAAAAAAATATTGGTTATTTTAATTTAATTACCATTGAAAAAAAACCAAATAGCAATAATAGAAAATCCACAACAAATGAATAAAAAATAAAAAAAACCCAATTTTTGTATCCAAATTAATCTATTTTTATTAGATAATCCTAAAGATTGAAAAGAAGATTGAAATCCATGATTCAAATGAATTCCTAAAATAAAGAAAGAAAATACATATATAAATGTATATAAAGGATTTTTAAACAAAGAAATAACTATTTCATAATCTGAAATATGATTATTATTGGAATATTTCATAGGAATCATGAAATTTATAATATGTAAAATTAAAAAACATAAAATCAAAATTCCAGTATATATCATTGTTCTACTGCTAAATGAAGTAGTAAAATAATAATTTACGGCATAATTTATTTTTCCTTTTACTTTTTTATTTTGTAAATGTAATTTAATTCCAAATAAAATATGAATTAAAAAACCTATAAAAAGAACATATTCCATGATACGAATAAATAAATTTTTTCTCATAAAATCAACAGCTTCATTAAAAGATTTTTCTCCTGAAAAAAGAAAAATATTAACACTTAAATGTAATAATAAAAAAATCATAAGAAAAATACCTGTAGTTGCCATAACTACTTTTTTACCAATAGAAGATTGAAAAAAATTATATTTACACTGATTCACTATTAATAGAATTAACTTAATCATTGGTTAGTAAATATAATAAGATATTTAAAACTATAAACAATTTTTTTTTTTTCTAATTTTTTGTAAAGCTTCTATTAAGATATCTATATCTTTTTTTTCATTAAAAATTCCAAAAGAAATTCTAATAGGCATCATTTTATTTAACAAATTTTTATTTGTTATAGCTTTAATAACGTGAGATACTTTTTTCATATCATTATTACAAGAACTTCCTTTGGATACTGCTACTCCCATTAAATCTAAATGAAAATATAATAAATGATATTTTTTTTTTGTTGGATATAAAAAATTTAATATAGAAGGAATACTTTTATCAAAGTGGGATGATAATCCATTAAAAATAATATTTGGAATAATTTTATTCAATTCTGATATACAATAAAATTTTAAATTTTTTATTTTTTCTATATGATGTGAAAAATTAGAATAAGATAATTGTAAAGCTTTAGACAATCCTACTATTCCATATGTATTTTCTGTTCCAGAACGAATACCATATTCTTGAAATCCTCCAGTCATAAAATATTTTATTTTTTTTAAAATATGATTTCTAATAAAAACAAAACCTATTCCTTTTGGACCATAAAATTTATGAGCACTTGCCGTTACAAAATCAAAAGATAATTTTTCCATATTAATAGGAATATTACCTATAATTTGAATTGTATCTGAATGAAAATAAGCATTATATTTTTTACATAAAAAAATAACTTTATCTACTTCTAATAAATTTCCAATCTCATTATTTGCATACATTAAACTTACAAGTGTTTTTTTAGAAGAATTTTTTTTCAAAATATCTTCCATATGATTTAAATTTAATATTCCTTTTTCTTTAATTTGAACAAAATTTACATAAACATGATATTTATAAGATAAATATAAAACAGTTTGTAAAACAGAATAATGTTCTAATTGAGAAGTTATAATATGTTGAACTCCTAAATCTAATATAGAAGATCTTAATACAAGATTATTTGCTTCAGTTCCTCCAGAAGTAAAAATAATTTCATAAGGAGATGCTATTATATTTTTTGCTATTTTTATTCTAGATTCTTCTATTATAGAACGTGATTCTCTTCCATAACTATATTGAATAGATGAAGGATTTCCAAATGAGTGTTTTAATGCATTTTTCATAACTTTAATTACTTCATTTCTTATAGGAGTTGTAGCTGCATTATCTAAATATGCTCTTTTCATTCATTGAAAATTTCAATTTTATATACAAATATATAATGTATTCAAATTCTGTTTATTAAAAATGTATTTAAAAAAAATATCATATTTAATTTTGTATATTTAATTATAATAATTCCTTTATTTTCTTTATTTAATTATTCAATTAAAATTTTTCTGAAAAAAAATTTAATAATTTTTATAAAATATTTTTTGTTTTAAAAATGTTATTAAAATGTCTATTTTATTTTTATTTAAATTGAGTAAATATGAAAATAAATGTTGGATTTTTGGTCCTAATGGGGTTTGTGATTGGAATTATTGCATCTTATTTTTTTGGAAAAAAAACCATATTAAAAAAATATATTCAATTATTAGAAAAAGCTAATTTTCAAGCTAAAAAAATTAGAAAGAATGCAGAAAAAGAAGGTGAATCTATAAAAAAAAAGAAAATGCTTCAAGCAAAAGAAAAATTTATAGAACTTAAATTAAAACATGAAAAAGATGTTCATTTTAGAGAAAAAAAAATTATCGATATAGAAAATCAAATAAAAGAAAAAGAAAATAGATTATCTAAAGAAATAGAAATTTATTTTAAAAGAAATAATCGTTTAGAAACACAAATTTCTGATTATGAAAAAAAATATAAAATTCTTAAAAAGAAACAAGAAGAATTTAAAAATATGCATATTAAACAAGTAGAATTACTTGAAAAAATATCAAATTATTCTTCTGAAGAAGCTAAAAATGAACTCATTGAAATTCTTAAAAATGAAGCAAAAATAAAAGCTCAATCTTATATTCAAAATATTATAGAAGAATCCCAATTAACTGCAAAAATAGAAGCTAAAAAAATTATTATTCAAGCAATTCAAAGAATTGGAACAGAACAATCCGTAGAAAATGCAGTATCTGTTTTTAATATAGAATCAGATGATGTAAAAGGACGTATTATTGGAAGAGAAGGAAGAAATATAAGAGCTTTAGAAAAAGCAACAGGAGTAGAAATTATTGTAGACGATACTCCAGAAGCTATTCTTTTATCTTGTTTTAATCCTATACGAAGAGAAGTTGCAAGATTATCTCTTCATAAATTAGTAATTGATGGACGTATACATCCTGCAAAAATTGAAGAAATCGTAGCAAAAACAGAAAAACAAATTGAAGAAGAAATAATAGAAATAGGAAAAAAAAATATAATTGATTTAGGTATTCATGGAATACATCCAGAATTAATTAAAATAATAGGAAGAATGAAATATCGTTCTTCTTATGGACAAAATTTATTACAACATTCTAGAGAAGTAGCACATTTATCAGGAATATTAGCTTCCGAATTAGGTTTAAATGCAAAATTAGCAAAACGTGCAGGATTACTTCATGATATAGGAAAAGTTCCTGAAAGTGAATCAGAACTACCTCATGCTATTTTAGGAATGCAATGGTCGGAAAAATATGGAGAAAATATGGAAGTTTGCAATGCAGTAGGATCTCACCATGATGAAATTGATATGAAATTTCTAATATCTCCTATTGTACAAATTTCAGATTCTATTAGTGGAGCAAGACCTGGAGTAAGAAGAAATTCTTTCGAATCCTATTTAAAAAGATTAAAAAATTTAGAAAATATAGCTTTTAGTTTTGATGGAGTTAATAAAGCTTTTGCTATACAAGCAGGAAGAGAATTACGTGTTTTAGTAGAGAGCGATAAAATTGATGATAAAAAAGCTTTTCAATTATCTTGTGATATAACAGAAAAAATAAAAAATGAAATGACTTATCCTGGTCAAATAAAAGTAACAGTGATTAGAGAAACTAGAGCCATCCAAATAGCTAGATAAAAATAAAAATTATGAAAGAATTTTCTATTACTTATTTTATTGAAAAATATTTTCTTCATTTTAATGCTTTAACTTTGTCAGAAGCTGCTAAAGCATATAAATATCATATTAATAAAAATAATGGAAAAATGATGATCGCTTTAGCAGGAGCAATGAGTACTGCAGAATTAGGTAAAATATTAGCGGAAATGATTCGAAAAGATAAAGTTCATATTATTTCTTGTACTGGAGCTAATTTAGAAGAAGATATATTAAACTTAATTGCCCATTCTCATTATAAAAAAATACCAAATTATAGAGATTTAACTCCAGATAATGAAAAAAATTTCTTAAAAGAAGGATATAATCGGGTTACAGATACTTGTATTCCAGAAGAACAAGCTTTTAAAAAATTACAAAAATGTATTTTTCAAGTATGGAAAAAAGCAAAAAAAGAATCAAAACGTTATTTTCCTCATGAATATATTTATCAATTATTATTAAAAAGTATTTTAGAACCTTATTATAATATTAATCCAGAAGATAGTTGGGTATTAGCTGCTGCAAAAAAGAATTTACCAATAGTAGTACCAGGTTGGGAAGATAGTACTATAGGAAATATTTTTGCTTCATATTGTATGAAAAATGAATTTGAAACTTCTCTTGTAAAAAACGGAATTGAATATATGATGTATTTAGCTAAATGGTATAAAAAAGAATCTATGAAATATAAAATAGGTTTTTTCCAAATTGGAGGAGGAATATCTGGAGATTTTCCTATTTGTGTAGTTCCTATGTTATCTCAAGATATAGGATTTTCTACTATACCTTTTTGGTCTTATTTTTGTCAAATTTCAGATTCTACTACAAGTTATGGATCTTATTCAGGAGCTATTCCAAATGAAAAAATAACTTGGGGAAAATTAGATAAAGATACTCCAAAATTTATTATAGAATCAGATGCTACTATAGTAGCTCCACTTATTTTTGCTTATGTTTTGAATATGTAAATGTCAATAAGTATAAGTATTTATGTAAATATGTAAATTTGAATTTAAATGATTAATAAATAAATATATAATATCATGAACAATAATAATGTATACGATCTTGTTATTATTGGATCTGGACCAGGAGGATATATTTCCGCTATTAGAGCTAGTCAATTAGGTCTTCGTACTGCAATTATAGAAAAATATAAAAAACTAGGTGGAACATGTTTAAATGTAGGATGTATTCCTTCTAAATCACTTTTAGATTCTTCTAAATATTTTTCATTAGCTAAAAACCATTATTATTCACATGGAATTTTTTTTGAAAAATTATTTTTTGATTTTCAAAAAATGATGAATAGAAAAAATGAAATAATCAAAAATATGAATAATGGAATACAATTTTTAATGAAAAAAAATAAAATTGATTTATATGAAGGAATAGCATCATTTAAAACTAAAAATATTCTTTCTATATCTAGAAAAGAAAGAAAATCATTACAAAAAAAACAAGAAATACAATTTAAATATTGTATCATATCAACAGGATCTAAACCTTTATGTTTACCTAATTTAAATTTTAAAAATAAAATTATTTCTTCTACAGAAGCTCTTTCTTTAAAAGAAATACCTCATAAAATTATAATAATTGGAGGAGGTATTATTGGATTAGAATTAGGTTCTATTTTTAATAGATTGGGAAGTAAAATAATTATTATAGAAGGTCAAGATCAAATTATATCAAATATGGATTATTCTTTAAGCCAAGGAATAAAAAAAATTTTGGAAAAATCTTCTATACAAATAGAAACTTCTTTAGTTATTACCAATATTTTAGAAGAAAAAGAAGAAAATAATCAAAAAATATCAATTTATACAAAAAATAAAAATGATAAAAAAATCAAATTTACAGGAGATTATTGTTTACTATCAATAGGTCGAAAACCATATACTAAAAATTTAGAATTAGAAAATATAGGAATTAAAAAAGATAAAAGGGGATTTATATTAGTAAATAGATCGTTACAAAGTAACGTAAAAAATATATATGCAATTGGAGATGTTATAGGAGGAAAAATGTTAGCGCATAAAGCAGAAGAAGAAGGGTTATATGTAGTAGAACATATTGTTGGTCAAAAACCAAATAAATTAAATTATAATTTAATACCATCAATAATATATACATATCCTGAAGTAGCTAGTGTTGGTTATACAGAAAATCAAATTCAAAAAGAAAAAATAGAATATAATGTAGGAACTTGTCCTATGAAAATTTTGGGGAGGGCCCATACAAGTGGTTGTATAGAAGGTTTTTTAAAAATGATTTCTAATAAAAAAACAGATGAAATATTAGGAGTTCATATAATTGGAGATAATGCTGAAAATATAATAATGGAAGCATCTGTTGCTATGGAATTTCGTTCCTCTTCAGAGGATATATATAGAATTTGTCATCCGCATCCTACTTTTAGTGAATCTTTTAAAGAAGCAGCTTTATTATGTTTTGAAAATCGTTCTCTTCATATGTAATTATTTATCATATTTACATAATATATACATATATATATATGCATATGGAGAATTTGGATAATTATATAATTTTATAATGTCAAATATATATTTTAATTAATACCATGCAATAAATTTTTTTTTATAAAAAGTTCTTCTTTAGTTTCTATATTATCATTATCTGGAACACAACATTGAACGGGACATATTATAACACATTGTGGTTTATTATAAAATCCAACACATTCTGTACATTTTTCTGAAACAATAAAATATATATCTTTTTTTTTTGGTGGGTTTTCTATAATATCATTCATAAAAAAATGAGGATTTTTTTTATCATGTAAAGTAGTTCCGTCAGACATTCTCCATTTTTTTCCTCCTTCATAAATTGCATGATTAGGGCATTCAGGTTCACAAGCCCCACAATTAATACATTCTTCTGTAATTTTTATGGACATTGTAATTTTATAATTAAAAAAAAATTATGATTAAAACTTTTAATGAAATTGGTTTCTTTCTAAGAAAATTTAAAAAATATTATAAATATAATAAAAATAAATATATTCCTAAATATTATAAAAATTGTTTTTTAGATTTAAAAAAAATTTTTCAAAAAATAACTATTAAAAATAGTTGGTTCAGAGAAGAAGATTTATTAATAAGTATTGATCAATGGGGAAATTCTCTCAAAGAAGAAAAATTAGAATCTTGGATTAATAAATATTCTTTAAAAAAAAAAAATTCAAAAACAGTTCTTGTTATTATGCCTGGAAATATACCAATAGTAGGATTTCATGATTTTTTATGTGTTTTATTATCAGGACATAATATTATTATTAAATTATCTGAAGAAGACAATTTATTATTTCCTTTTTTATGCAAAATTATAATAAATAAAAAATATATTTTAAAACATAAAATAAAATTTACAAAAAATATTTTTTCTGAAAAATTTGATTATGTTATAGCTAGTGGAAATAATAATACTGCACGTTATTTTGAATATTACTTTAGTAAATACCCTTTATTACTTAGAAAAAGTAAAATTTCTATTGCAATATTACAAGGAAATGAGAAAAAAGAAGAACTAATTAATCTAAATAAAGATATACTTACTTATTCTGGAAGGGGATGCAGAAATGTAGGAAAAATATTTATTCCTTATAATTATGATATTAATTTGATTTTAGAAAAATCATTTATATATGAATATGTAACAAAAAATTCTAAATATATAGATAATTATAAATATTTTCTTTCTATTTATACTATGAATAATATAATTTTTCAAAAAAATCATTTTCTTATTTTCAAAGAAGAACATAATTTTTTTAGTCCAATATCTGTTGTTTATTATGAATTTTATAATAATTTAAATCAATTAAAAAAAATTATTACAAATAATAATCAATATATACAATGTATTGTATCAAAAAATTTCTTAAAAAAAGAAATTCATTTTGGAAAAACACAATATCCAAAATTAGAAGATTATGCAGATGGAATTGATACAATTTTATTTTTAAATTAAAAAATTTTAATAAAAAGTTTATCTTTTCCAAGATTCATTTTTTTTAAAATTTTACCACCTATTTTCGGTGCTATTAAACCATTTTTTAATATTGTATCACATATAAAAATTCTACATTCATCCCATATGTTTTCTTTTATAAAACTTTCTAATGTTTTTTTTCCTCCTTCTACTATTAAGGATAGTATGTTTTTTTTATATAAAAAATTTAATATATTATTTATTATTTTTTTATCAAAAAAAATTTGAACATACTCTATATTTTTTTTATTTTTTTTATTTATTTCTGTAAAAATAATTGTTTTTTGTGTTCCATCTAAAATAAAATAAGAATTAGATATTCTTAATTTTTTATCCATAAAAATTCTAATAGGATTTTTACCAAACCATTTTCTAACATTTAATTTTGGATTATCATTTAATACTGTTTTTCTTCCTACTAAAATACTATCTTCTTCAGATCTCCATTTATGATTTAATTGTCTAGCATATATGTTACTAATCCAAGTTTTTTTTTTATTTATAGAATAAGAATCTATAAATCCATCGTAACTTTGAGCCCATTTTAAAATAACATAAGGACGATTTTTTTCATGAAAAGTAAAAAAACGTTTATTTAAAATACGACATTTATCTTTTAAAAAATTTTCTATAACTTCTATTCCAAATTCTTTTAATTTTTTTATTCCTAATCCACTAACCTTATCACAAGGATCTTGTACTCCAATTACAACTCTTGGTATATTATTTTTAATTATTAAATCAACACATGGAGGTGTTATTCCAAAATGAACACATGGTTCTAATGTAACATAAAGAGTGGAATTTAAAAATAAATCTTTATTTTTTATTTGTTGAATAGCATTTACTTCAGCATGATTCATTCCTTTTTTATAATGCCAACCTTCTGAAAGAATAAATCCATTTCTTTCTATAACACAACCAACCATAGGATTAGGAGATGTCATTCCAAATCCATTTTTAGCTAATTGAATAGCTCTCATCATAAAAAATTCTTCATGATTCATCAATTTTTGAATTCCATATTTTCCAAGATTCTTCCGCTTGAAGATATAACATTTCTAATCCATTTTTAATAAAAGCTCCTTTTTCCTCGGCTTTTTTTAAAAATAAAGTTTTACTTGGATTATAAATTAAATCATAAAAATAATGTTCTGAAGAAACATATTGATAAGGTAAAGAAGGACAAAAATTAATATTAGGAAATGTTCCTAAAGGAGTACAATTAATAATAATTTTATATTTTTCTAATAAATTTTTATTTATTTCTTCATAAACTAAAAAATCTTTTTTTCTAGTTCTAGAAATACATAAATATGGAATTTTTAATTTATTTAAAACAAATAAAATTGTTTTTGATACTCCACCAGTCCCTAAAACTAATGCTTTTAAGTTTTTTTTATAAGGTAATTTATTAATTCCCATTTTAAAGGATAATTCAAAACCTAAAACATCTGTATTATATCCAATTGTATGTCTATTTTTATCAATTTTAATAACATTAACAGATCCTATAATTTTTGCTTCTGTAACAATTTTATTTAAAAAAGGAATAATACTTATTTTATAAGGAGTAGTAACATTACATCCTTTTATAAGGTTATTTTTAAATATTAATAATACATTTTCTACTTTAGGTATATCAAAAATTTTATAATCTGTATAATAAATAGATTCTTTTTTAAATTTTTCTAAAAAAAATTTTCTTGAAAAAGAATAACTAATATTTTTTCCAATTAATCCAAAAATAAATTTTAAATTTTTTATTTTCATAAATAAAAAATGTTATTTAATATTTATTAAATTTTTATTCTTCTTTTTTAAGTTTCATACGTTCTCTATATATTGCTCTTAATATTTCATTTCTTCTTCCTTCAGAAGGTTTTATATATTGTTGTTTTTCTCTAAATTCTTTTAAAATACGAGTTTTATCAAATTTTTTTTTACATTTTTTTAAAGCCTTATCAATAGCTTCTCCTTCTCTAACTGTAGTAATTAAAACCATAAATTATTTAATTGAAAATTTTTTATTTATATGGACACTATCGGATTTGAACCGACGTCCTCTACTCTGTCAAAGTAGCGCTCTAAACCAACTGAGCTAAATGTCCTTTTAAAATCAACAAAATTAAGTATTTTTTAAAAATATAACGGATAATAATCTATTTTATTTCAAATATGTCCTGCAATATTTTTCAAAAATCTATAGAACATTTAAAAGGATTAAGTTTAAAAAAAGCTTATTTATTTAATAATGAATTAAATCTTTATACATACGAAGATTTGTTATTTTTTTATCCTAAAGGATATATACATTTATATACATTAAAAAATATATCAGAATTATCAAATAATAATAATAATAATTTTGTACAAATATTAGGAAATATAACGGATTTAAAAGAAATAAATTACAAAAAAGGAACAATATGGATTGCTCGTTTAGAAGATAAAACAGGTTTTATCGAATTAGTATGGTTTCAAAAAAATAATATATTAAAAAATATAAAAAAAAATACAAAAATAATAGTTTTTGGAAAAATTCAATTTTTTCAAAAAAAAATTCAAATTATTCATCCAAATATACAATTTTCAGAAAAAAAATATTCTATATATCCAGTTTATTCTATCCCTTATCATTTAAAAAAACAAGGAATTAATAATTTTTTTATGATTAATTTATTAAAAAACTTAATAGAAGAATCGAAAAATTATATAGAAAAATTTTTTTTTCAAAAATATATTAAAAAAAAATTAATGTCCAGAAAAAATGCTTTAATTCAAATTCATTTTCCAGAATCTTTAGAAAACTTATTTCAAGCGAAATATTCTTTAAAATTTGAAGAATTATTTTTATTAAAATTATTTTTTTTATCAAAAAAAAAAGTAATATATAGCAAACCATTTCCAAAAATAGGAAAAAATTTCCATAATTTTTATAAACATTTTTTACCTTTTACTTTAACAGAAGAACAAAAAAAAGTACTTAAAGAAATATGGAATGATTTAAAAAAACCTATTCAAATGAATAGATTATTACAGGGTGAAGTAGGTAGTGGTAAAACTATAATAGCTATATTATCAATGTTAATTGCTTTAGATAATGGATTTCAATCTTGTTTAATGGCTCCTACTGAAGTTCTAGCTATACAACATTATTCTTCTATCAAAGAAATGCTTTCAAAAATTGGAATTAAAATAGCTTTATTAACAAGTTCTACATCTGATTCTATACGAAAATGTCTTTATAATGAAACATTAACAGGAAAAATTTCAATTTTAATAGGAACTCATTCTCTAATTCAAGAAAAAGTTCAATTTAAAAATTTAGGATTAGCAATTATAGATGAAGAACAAAGATTTGGAGTAGAACAAAGAGATAAAATTTGGAAAAAAGAAAATAAGTTTCCTCATATTTTAATTATGACAGCTACACCTATTCCTAGAACATTAGCCAAGATTATTTATCATGATTTAAATATTTCCATTATTAAAAAATTGCCTTTAGGAAGAAAACCTATTAAAACTATTCATTTTTGGAATAAAAATAGAGAAAAAGCTTTTGAAATAGTAAAAAATCAAATTATAAAAGGAAGACAAATATATATTATATATCCTACTATAAATACTTCTTTAAAAAAAAAAAATATGAATTTAATGAAAGGATATCAAGAAATTCAAGAAAAATTTCAAAAAATAAAAAATAAAATTGGAATTTTACATGGAAAAATGAATTTTCAAGAAAAAAACATGCAAATGAACAAATTTTTACGTGGAGAAACTCAAATTTTAATAGCAACTACAGTTATAGAAGTAGGAGTGAATGTTCCAAACGCATCAGTTATTTTAATAGAAAATGCAGATTTTTTTGGATTATCTCAATTACATCAATTAAGAGGAAGAGTAGGAAGAGGTATACATCAAAGTTATTGTATACTTATTACTAATCCAAAAATAAGTATAGAAGGTTTTTTACGAATAAAAAAAATGTGTAAAACAAATGAAGGATTAGAAATTGCAAAAGAAGATTTAAAATTACGTGGAGAAGGAAATTTAATAGGGACGAAACAAAGCGGTAAAAATTATTTTCGTATTGTAAATCTTATAAAAGATTATAAATTAATCAAAGATGTTTTTCCAATTGCTACAAATTTTTTTCGAAAAAATCCTGATTTTTTTCAAAAAAGAAAAAATATTTTTCATAAAATCATAAGAAATAAAATTGGTATATGCTTTTGAATAGTTCTCAAAAAAAAATTATAGAAACTATCAATGGACCTATTCTTGTTATCGCTGGAGCAGGATCTGGAAAAACTCGTGTTATTACATATCGTATTGTTCATATGATTCAAAATATAGGAATTAATCCTTCTAATATTTTAGCTTTAACTTTTACTAAAAAAGCAGCTAAAGAAATGAAGAATAGAATTTCTAATATGATAGATAAAAAAAATCTTGAACAGATTACATTAGGAACTTTTCATTCTATATTTTCTCTTCTTTTAAGAAAAGAATCTCATTGGTTAGGATATAAATCAAATTATACAATTTATGATCAAAAAGATTCAGAAAATGTAATAAAAAAAATATTAGAGGATGTTAATTTAGATATTTCCTTAACTCCTAAAGAAATAAGAAGAATAATATCTGAATATAAAAACAACTTATATATAATAAATAATAAAAGTAATAAAAAATTAGAATGTTTATCTAAAATATATAAATTTTATATTAAACGATGTTTACAATCAGAAGCATTAGATTTTGATGATATTTTGTTACATACTAATCATTTATTTTATAAATTTCCAAATATTCTAAAAAAATATCAAAATAAATTTCAATATATATTAATTGACGAATATCAAGACACTAATTTATCTCAAAATAGAATTATAAAAAATTTAGCTTTTAAACATAAAAATCTTTTTGTTGTAGGAGATGATGCTCAAAGTATTTATGCTTTTCGGGGGGCAAATATTTCTAATATTTTAAATTTTCATATTGATTATAAAAATGCTAAAATTTTTCGTCTTGAACAAAATTATCGTTCTACTCATCATATAGTTCAAGCTTCTAATAATATTATTTCTTTTAATAAAAATCAAATTTTAAAAAAAATATGGACAAATAATGAAAAAGGAGAAAAAGTTAAAATATATTGTGCTTTTTCTGAAAAAGAAGAAGCACAATATATTGCTTCTTCTATTCTTTCAATCAAAAAAAAAACAAAATATCATTATGATAATTTTGCTATTCTTTATAGAGCAAATATGCAATCTAACATTATAGAATATGCATTAAAAGAAAAAAATATACCTTATGAAATTTATGGATCTATTTCTTTTGAAAAGAAAAAAGAAATAAGAGATTTTTTAGCCTATTTAAAAATTATTTCTAATTCAAATGATGAAGAATCTTTATTACGTATTCTAAAAAAAGAAAATAAAAAAACTATTAAAATTATATTAGAATTATCTAAAAAAACAAAAATTTCAGTTTATAAAATAATAAAATATATAGAAAATTATCAATATTTATTAAATATAAATATAAAAATAAAAAATAAACTTAAAAAATTAATTTTTGTAATAGAAAAATTACGTTTAAAAATAAAACAAAAAGATGCATGGATAATAGCAAAAGATATTGTAGATTTTTTATTAGAAAAAGATCCAAAAAATTATAAAAATGAAGATTTTCAATCTATACTTGATAATATATTTTATTATGTAAATGAACAAAAAAAATTACAAAAGAATGGAGATACTAGTTTATCAGGATTTTTACAATATTTTTATTTAGAAAGTAATATAAATCATGATAAAGATGAAAAAAATAAGGTTTCATTAATGACTATTCATTTATCAAAAGGATTAGAATTTTCTATTGTTTTTATTGCAGGATTAGAAGAAAATTTATTTCCTTCTAAATCCAGTTTTAATAATCAATTAAAATTAGAAGAAGAACGTCGTTTATTTTATGTAGCCTTAACTAGGGCTCAAAAAAAGGCCATATTAACTTATACAAAATATAGATTTTTATGGGGAGAAAGAAAAAAAAATATTCCTAGTCGTTTTATTTATGAATTGGATAAAAATTTTATTGATATAGAAAATAAAAATTCAACATCTTTTTTTATAGAAAAATTAGAAAAAAAAGAAATAAATTTTATAAAAAATAATAATAATTATCAAAAAAAAAATTTTCAAATAGGAGTGAAAGTTTTTCATAAAAATTTTGGAATAGGTACAATTGTAGATTTACAAAATGAAAATAAAATAGCTTTAATTAAATTTATAAAATCAGGAAAAAAAAGAATACTACTGAAATTAGAAAAACTGGTTATTTATTCATAAAAATTTAATTATGGATGATTTAAAAAAAGTTAAAATAAGTATTCATTTACAGAAAATTATTTTTTTTGTAGCTATTATTTTCTTTTTGATAAAATTAATTATTTCATATATTACTTCTTCACTTTCCATATTTAGTGACGCAATGGAAAGTTTAATAAATATAATTAGTGGATTTATTGGATTATGTAGTCTTTATATATCTTATTTACCTAAAGATCAAAATCATCCATATGGACATGGAAAAATAGAGTTTGTATCCACTGCAATTGAAGGTATTTTAATTTTTATTGTAGGAATAACTATTTTAATAAATACTTTAATACGTATTAAAAATCATATAAATGGAGTTGTTTTATCTCGATTAGATTATGGAATAATTTTAATGTTTTTTATTGCTATTATTAATTATTTATTAGGATTTTTAGCATGTAAAATAGGACAAAAAAATGGAACTTTAACATTAATAGCTAGTGGAAAACATCTTCAAATTGATACATATTCTACTTTTGGAATTGTTATTGGGTTAATTTTATTAAATATTACAAAATGTATATGGATAGATCCTATTATTTCTATTATTTTTTCATCCGTAATTTTATATACTGGATTAAAATTATTAAGAAATGCTGCAGCCGGAATAATGGATGAATCTGATAAAAAACTTTTAAAAAAATTGTCTTTTTATCTTAATAAAAAAAGAGATGTTCATTGGATAGATCTCCATCATTTAAAAGTTATTAAATACGGAAGTGCTTTACATGTAGATTGTCATTTAACGGTTCCATGGTTTTTTAATATAAAAGAGGCTAATAAAGAAGTTTATTTATTAACTCAATTAACAAAAAATAAATTTGGATCTAAAGTAGAATTATCTGTTTATGTTGAAGCTTGTACTAATAATCATTGTATATTTTGTTTTAATCATTCATGTAAAGTAAGAAAGAATTTTTTTCAAAAAAAAATTCTTTGGACTTTAAATAAAACATCGTATTATAATAAATAAATATAAAAATTTTTAGCTAATATTCTTAGATTTAGATCACATAAATATAAAAAATATGGAATATAATACTAATAGGTTAAAATTAGTGAGACCAGAATATGGTAGAAATATTCATAAAATGATAAATTATGCAATACAAATAAAAAATAGAAAAAAAAGAAATCGTTGTGCATGGGTAATTATAAAATTAATGACAGACTCTATTCATCCTAGATTAAAAAAATCAATTCCTTATTTTCAACATAAATTATGGAATCAATTATTTATTATGTCTAATTATAAATTAGATATAGATACACCTTTTCCTAAACCAAAACCAAAAAAAATAAAAGAATTATCTTATAAAAAAGTAGTATATCCTAAATATTTAAATGATTTTAAATATTATGGAAAAATAATTAGAAATATGATACATGTAGCAGTACATTGTAAAAATGTACAAAAAAAAGAAGGATTATTTTATGCAATAGCTAATACTATGAAAAAAAATTATTTAAGATGGAATAAAAATATAGTGGAAGATAATATTATTTTTAAAGATTTAAAAGAAATTTCAAAAGGAAAAATATGTTTAATAAATACAGATCCATTATTACAATGTTCTCATATTTTAAAATATAAAAGAAAAAAAATTTTAAAAAGAAAAAAAGAAAAAGTTATATAATTTATTAAAAATAAATGGGAATTTTTAAAATAAAAGGTGGATTCCCTTTAAAAGGAGAAATAAAACCGCAAGGAGCAAAAAATGAATCATTACAAGTTTTATGTGCTGTATTATTAACTTCAGATGAATTAAGAATTAAAAATATTCCCGAAATAGGAGATGTTAAATGTTTAATGAAAATACTTGAAAACTTAGGAGTTATAATAAAAAAAAATAATATTGGAGATTATACTTTTCAAGCAAAAAATATAAATCTTGAATATTTAAATACAAAAAAATTTTTAGAATATGGAAAATTAATTAGAGGATCTATTATGATAGCAGGTCCTTTACTTACTAGATTTGGTAAAGTTTGTATTCCTATACCTGGAGGAGATAGAATAGGAAGAAGAAGATTAGATCCTCATTTAACAGGATTAAAATTATTAGGCAGCCATATATCTTATAATCATGAATATAAATATTTTCATTTGCATACAAATAATAAAAATTTAAATGGAAATTATATTCTTATGGAAGAAGCTTCCGTAACTGGAACAGCAAATATTATAATGGCGGCAACTTTAGCTAAAGGAGAAACAACTATTTATAATGCTGCTTGTGAACCATATATTCAACAATTATGCAAATTGTTAAATAAAATGGGATCTAAAATAATAGGAATAGGATCTAATTTAATTCATATCATAGGAGTCAAAAAATTAGTAGGAGATTGTATTCATACTATATTGCCTGATATGGTAGAAATAGGAAGTTGGATAGGATTATCTGCTATTACTTGTTCTGAAATAAGAATTAAAAATGTTAGTTGGAATAATTTAGGAATTATTCCAATAACATTTCAAAAAATGGGTATTAAATTAGAAAAAGAAAAAGATGATATATACATACCATCACAAAAATCTTATAAAATTAAAAAGTTATTAAATAATGCAATATTAACAATATCTGATTCTCCATGGCCTGGATTAACTCCAGATTTATTAAGTATTTTAACAGTAGTAGCTACTCAAGCACAAGGAAGTGTTTTAATACACCAAAAAATGTTTGAAAGTAGATTATTTTTTGTAGATAAACTTATTGAAATGGGAGCGCAAATTATATTATGTGATCCTCATAGAGCAACTATCATTGGATTAAATCATAAATCTTATTTAAGAGGTTCTATATTAAATTCTCCAGATATAAGAGCAGGAATATCTCTTTTAATAGCAGCTCTTTCTGCTAAAGGAACTAGTATTATTAAAAATATAGAACAAATAGATAGAGGATATGAAAATATAGATCAAAGATTACGATTTTTAGGAGCAAATATTTTAAGAATAGAATAGTTAATAATACAATTTTATTTCTATTAAAAATATTTTCATAAAAATTAAAAATAAAAAAAAATAAAAGAAAAACACAAAAATTCGTAATTTTAGAATATAAAAATATGAACATGCAATAATCAAAATAAATATTATTATATTTTGTTTTATGCATTTGTATATCAAAAATAATTTTTTTTTATAAAAAAATATAATTTCATGACACTATATAAAAATAAATAAATGAAAAAAAATCCAGAAAAAATAATAATGAAAAATTATGGAAAAATTTGAATATATAACTAAAGAAGGATTAATAAAATTGCAAAAAGAAATAGAAAGACTAGAAAATATAGAACGTCCAAAAATATCTATGCAAATAGCAGAAGCAAGAGATAAAGGAGATATTTCAGAAAATGCAGAATATGATGCAATCAAAGAAGCACAAGGATTCTTAGAAATGAATATAGCTAAGTTAAAAAAAAAATTATCTAACGCACGTATTATAGATGGATCACAAATAAATAAAAATAGAGTATCTATTCTTTCTACAGTAAGAGTAAAAAATTTAACTTATGGAGGAGAACAAATATATACTTTAGTTCCAGAAGGAGAAGCTGATTTAAAATCAGGAAAAATATCTATTAATACTCCTATATCTACAGGATTATTAGGAAAACAAGTAGGACAAATTGCTCATGTTAAATTACCTAATAAAATGATATTGGATTATGAAATTTTAGAAATAGCATTTAGTGAATAAAAATATTTTTCAAAAAATAATTAATCATGAAATTTCTTCTTATAAAGTAGCAGAAGATTATGATCATTTAGCTTTTTTAGATATTTATCCTATAAAAATAGGACATACTTTAGTTATCCCAAAAAAAAGTGATAAAGATAAAATTTTTTCTCTTTCTGAAAAAGAATTTCTTTCTATTATGTCTTTTACTAGAAAAGTATCTTTAGGTATAGAAAAAATAATTCCGTGTAATCGTGTAGGTATATTCGTTATGGGATTCGAAATTTCTCATATACATATTCATCTTATTCCTATGGATAAAGAAAGTGATGGAAATTTTTCAAAAAAAAGAATTCCTTTATCTGAAAAAAAATTTCAAATTTTATCACAAAAAATAAAAAAATATATTAAAATATAATTTTATCAATTATTATAATCAAATAAAATTTTTAAACCTTTTATTGTATGTAATTTATCTTTAATATGAATTTTTTTTGTTAAAGGTGTATATATATGGGAAAGTCCCCCAGTAGCAATAACAAAACAATTTGTTTTCAATTCTTCATTCACTCTATTAATTAATCCTTCTACCATGCTTAAATAACCATAAATAATTCCACTTTGAATACATGTCTCTGTATATAATCCTAATATACTAGGAGGTTTTTTTAGTTCTATTTGTGATAATTGAGCGGTATTTCCAATTAATGCCGTTAAAGAACTATTTACTCCTGGAGCAATAATAATACCTTTAAGTATTCCATTTGTATCAATACAAGTTAAACTTAATGCAGTTCCAAAATCAACTACTAAAGTTGTATTTTTATTATTATTATATAATGTATATGCAGCTATAGCATTTGCATATAAATCTGATCCTAATTGATGAGAATAATGTTTTATAGGAGAAGATGAATATCTATCTACTATTAAAGGTTTAATTTTGTGTATTTCATATAAAGATTGTTCTACAATGTTTGTAAGTGGAGGAACTACTGATCCAATTACAATATTTTGTATTAATTGAGATAAAATACCATATTGGTGATATATATTTCTAAATAATAAAATATATTCATCTAATGATCTATATGGTGTACTATTAATAATCCATGATCGATTACATTTTAAATTATAATGATTATTATTAAATAATCCAAAACGAATACTAGAATTTCCAATATTTATTGTTAATAACATGATTCATTATTAAATAATAAAAACGTATTTTGAATCAATTAATTATTTAATCTATTTTTTTCACTTATATAAAAACTTTAATTTATATCATAATAATATTGTATTTAATAATTTAATATTTGCAATTTTTTCATATTCATTATATGTTTATAAATAATAATATCTACAAAAAAATAAATTTTAAAATAAAAGGTAAAGGAATTCCAATTGTTTTATTACATGGATTTATGGAAAGTTTAGAAGTATGGAATGATATATATTTAGATATTTCTAATGAATATAAGGTTATTTTAATTGATCTTCCAGGTCATGGTAAAAGTTTTTCATTAAAAAATGATACTATTTTTAGTATGGAAAAAGCAGCAGAATTTGTAAAAATAATTATAGAAAAAGAAAATATAAAAAAAGCATTTTTTATTGGTCATTCTATGGGAGGATATATTGCTTTAGCTTTATCAGAAAAATATCCAGAAATATTTTTGGGATTATGTTTACTTCATTCTACAGCAGAATCAGATTCTGATATAAAAAAAAAAATACGTATGCAGTCTATAAAATTAGCAATTAATAATTATTCTATGTTTATAGATAGAAGTATAAATAAATTATTTAATCCTAATGAATTATTTTCTTTAAAAGAAAAGATTTTTTTTATAAAAAAAATAGCTTTATCTACAAAAATAAATAGTGTAATTTCTTTTTTAAAAGGAATGTCTATTCGAATAGATAGAAAATTTTTATTAAAAAAAACAAAATTTCCAAAATTATATATAATTGGTTTATATGATTTAATTCTTGATGTACGAAAAATATGTCAAGAAGCTAAAAATGGAAATAAAACTTATTTTATTAAAATTCCTACAGGTCATATGGGACATATAGAAAAACCTAAAGAAATAATAAAAATATTAAAAAAATTTATAAATAATATAATTTTTCAATAATTATATTATTTGATAATAATGAATAAAAAAAAATTACGTGAAAAATATTTTCTTTATAGACAGTCATTATCTAAAAAAGAAGTTTTTAAAAAAAGTTTTGAAATCTTTTTAAGATGTAAAAAAATATTATTTATTTGGGTAAAAAAATATTATCATATTTTTTTACCTATACAAAAATATAAAGAAGTAAATACATTTATAATTATCAATTTTTTATTAAAAAAAGGAAAATATATAACTATACCTTATTCTAATTTTCATCATCTTTCGATAGAAAATTGTTTTTTTAATAAAAATATTTTATTAAAAAAAAATAATTATGGAATTTTTGAACCTATTCCTTCACATAAATATATAGTTTCACCTTATTTAATTGAAGTTATATTTATTCCATTATTAATTTTTGATTTAAAAGGGTATAGAATAGGCTATGGAAAAGGTTTTTATGATAGATTTATTTTTTTATGTAAAAAAAATGTTTTAAAAATAGGTTTAAGTTTTTTTTATCCTGTAAAAAAAATTACGGATATTCATAAATATGATTTATCAATAGATATAGGTATAACACCAGATCATATTTTTTTTTTAAAAAAAATTAATAAATAAAAACTTTAAATATATCCCAAATAATAATCATTATCATAATTAAACTAATTATTATAAATCCAAAAATAGTACTACGTTCAATAATTTCTTCATTAATTTTCTTTTTTGTGATTATTTCTATTAAAATGAAAAATATATAACCTCCATCTAATGATGGAATAGGAAATAAATTTAAAAAAGCTAACCAAATAGATAAAGTAGCAGTTAAAGTCCAAAAAATATCCCAATTCCATTTAGAAGGAAATTCTTTTGCCATAGAAAAAAAACTTCCTATTTGTTTATAGGCTTTAGTTTCTATATGAAAAACATTTTTAAAAAAAAATATTTGATTTTTTAAAACATCTAAAGATTTTATAATTCCATGAGGAATACTTTCAAAAAAAGAATAATTCTTTTTTTGAAATGAAAAAATTTTATCTAAATCCATAAAATTTTTTAAATAAATTCCCAAAATTCCTTTTGAATCTAAAAAAATTTTTTTTTGAATAAAATTTCCATCTCTATTAATTGAGATTATTATATTATTATTCTTATATTTTAATAATAAATCCTTTAATTGATCAGAAAACGAAACAAATTCCGAATTAATAGATAATATTTCATCATTATTTTTTAATCCATATTTTTCTGCTTTTGAATTTTTAATAATACAATTTATAATAGGAGGAACACGAGGTTTAATAAAAAAACTAATTTCTTTTCTATCAAAAATAAATTTTTTTTTATTATTATTTAATGATAATTTTATTATTTTTCCCATACGATCTATAGTAATAGAATTTCCTAAAATAATTTCTTTAGGAATTTCATTGAAATATGGAACATATTTATCATTTACAAATAAAATTGTATCTCCATTTTTTAATCCTATTTTTTCTCCTAAAGAATCGACTTCTATTCCATATTTAACATTTTTTGTAGGAAGATATGTTTCTCCATATTTAAATAATAAACAAGAAAAAATAAAAATAGATAATAATATATTAGAAATAATTCCTCCAGAAATAATTAATAATCTTTTAATTGCTGATTTTGAATAAAATTTCCAATTTTTATCAATTTCATTTTTTGATGAAATATTTTTTTTATCTTTCATCATTCCAGATATTTTTATATATCCACCTAAAGGCAACCACCCAATACCATAAATAGTATGTCCTATCTTTTTTTTAAAAATAGAAAACCAAGGATCAAAAAATAAAAAAAATTTTTCAACTCTTACTTTAAAAATTTTAGCTATAAGAAAATGACCTAATTCATGAATAAAAATTAGTATAGAAATACTAAGAAGTAATTGTATAGATTTAACCAAAATAGATATCATTTATAAATAATAAAAAATAAATTTAAACCTTTATTTTATTTTTTTTTATTACTAAAAATTTATTTTCTATTTTTCTTTTTTAAAAAATAAAATATATAAACTTTGAATTTATCTAATCTTAAAAAAGGAGAAAAAGGAATTATTAAGGGTTATAAATATAAAAATGAAGATTTTCCTATTAAATTGTTAGAATTAGGTGTTTTGCCTGGAGTAAAATTTGAAATACTTTTTGTTTCTATTTTTTATGATCCATTATGCATAATTTATAATCAATCTTGTTTGATTTTACGTAGAAAAGAAGCTGAGAATATAATAATAGAACCTTTAAAAAAATGCAAAAAATAAAATTAGCACTGATTGGAAATCCAAATGTAGGAAAAACTTCTTTATTTAATCAATTAACTGGACTTAATCAAAAAGTTGGAAATTATTTAGGAGTTACAGTCGATAAAAAAATTGGACATTTTTATTATGAAAATATACATTATAAAATTATCGATCTTCCTGGAACTTATAGTATATATCCTTCATCTGAAGATGAAGAAGTAGTTAGTAAACTACTTAATAATATTGATGATTTAGACTATCCAGATAAAATTATGGTTATAGCAGATTCTTCCAATCTAAAAAAAAGTCTTCTTTTATTTAGACAAATACAAGATTTAGGATTTCCTGTTTTATTTATACTAAATATGCTAGATGAGGCAAAAAAAAAAGGAATATTTATTAATATAGATAAATTAAAAAAAATTCTTACAACAGAAATTGTTTTAATTAATGCAAGAAAAGGAATAGGATTGGAACAAATGAAAAAAAAAATCAAAAATTTATATAAAAAAGAAACAAAAAAATATTATTTTTTTAATCCAGGATTACGTTATTCTATTGCTATTAATGATGTAAAAAATAGTTACAATAATTGTAAAATTAATACTTATAAAGCTTGGTATTATTTAGTATATAATGGAAAATCATTACAAAAAGATGATTTATTAAAATTAAATAAAATAAAAAAAAAACATAATATTATATCTAAAAGATTGCAAATAAAAGAAACATTAGACAGATATGAAGAAATAGAAAAAATTTTATCTAAAACAGTTTCTAAATTAGTTTTAGATAAAAAACAAAATTATTTAGAATTTTCAAAAAAAATAGATAATGATTTAATTCTTCATCCTTTTTGGGGGTATTTTATTTTTTTCTTTTTTTTATTTTTCATTTTTCAATGTGTTTTTTTCTGGTCCGAAATACCTAAAAAATTTATAGAATTTTTTTTTTCTTTTATTCAAAAAAAATTAGAAAATATTTATCCAGGGCCTTTAAATAACTTTCTATTACAAGGAATAATACCTGGTATTAGTACTATTATTACTTTTATTCCACAAATTTTTATATTACTATTTTTTCTTCTTCTTATGGAAGAAAGTGGATACATAAGTAGAGTAATTTTTTTAATGGATAGAATTATGCGTCCTTTTGGATTAAATGGAAAGAGTGTTGTTCCTCTTTTATCTAGTATATCTTGTGCTATTCCAGCTATAATGTCATCTAGACATATTGAAAATTCAAGAGATCGTTTAATTACTATTTTAGCTATTCCTTTTATGACTTGTTCTGCAAGATTACCTGTTTATACTTTAATTATATCTTTAATTATACCGGATTATAGATGGTATTTTATTCAATTAAGAGGAATAGCTCTTATGTCTATGTATTTATTAGGTATTATATCTGCTTTAGGTGTATCAATGATTTTACATAAATGTTTAAAAAACAATTATAAAAGTCATCTTATTATGGAAATACCTACTTATAAATTTCCTGTATTTAAAAATATATTAATTACTTTATGGATAAATATTAAATCATTTATTATAAATGCAGGTAAAATGATTTTATTAATAAATATATTAATTTGGGTTTTAGGAAATTTTGGACCTTCAGATAATTTTTCAAATAAAAAATCAATTATATTGAAATATATACAAAAAAAAGAATTATCTCATTCATATTTAGGTCTTATTGGAAAAAAAATAGAACCAATTATTCATCCATTAGGATATGATTGGAAAATTGGAATAGGATTATTATCATCTTTTGTTGCAAGAGAAGTTTTTGTTAGTACTATGTCTTCTGTCTATAAAATAGAAAAAAAAGAAAATTTTTTAAAAGAAAAAATGAAAAAAGAAATTTTGTATAATACAAAAAAACCTATTTATAATTTAGCAACAGGAATTTCTTTATTATTTTTTTATGCATTTTCTATGCAATGTATGAGTACTTTATCTGTAATAAAAAAAGAAACAAAATCTTGGAAGTGGCCAATAATACAATTTATTTTTATGACTATATTATCTTATATAACTTCATTTATGACATATCAAATTTTAAAATAAAATAATATGTATCAATACATAATAATAGGAATATTATTTTTATATTCAATTATTTTTTTGATAAAAAAAATTATAAATTATTTTTTTGATAAAAAAAATTTATGTCAAAAAAAATGCAATTGTAAATTATAAAAAAATTATATTATTTATTCATTTTTTTAATAGAAAAATTAATACAATCTTTAAAAAAATCAGATAAAGATATTCCAGCTATTTTTAATTGTTGTGGAAAAATACTTTCTTTTGAAAGACCTGGAACTGTATTAAGTTCTAAAAAAAAAGGTTCTCCATTTACAATAATATATTCAGATCTAGATATTCCCGATAAATTTAAATAATTATATACTTTTTTTGCAACTTTTTTTATTTTATTTTGAATATTTGGAAGAAATTTAGCTGGTGTGATTTCTTGAGATTTCCCAGAATATTTAGATTCAAAATCAAAAAAATCATTATGACTAATTATTTCTGTGATAGGTAAAACAAAAGTTTCATTTTTGAATGAAAAAACACCTACTGACACTTCTCTTCCTTTAAGAAAGGATTCAATAATAATTTCTTCATCTTCTATAAATGCTTTCTCTATTGCATTAGATAAATCTTTTTCTTCATAAACTTTACTAATTCCTATACTTGATCCAGATCGATTAGGTTTAACAAAACAAGGAAGTCCTACTTTTTTTAAAATTTTATTTTGACAAATAGTTTGATTTTTATTTAAAAAAATAGATATAGCAGTATTAATACCAAAATGTTTTAATAGAGTTAAACAATATTTTTTATTAAAAGTCATATTAGCATGATGAAAGTTACATCCTGTATAAGGAATTTTTAATAATTCAAAATAAGCTTGTAATATTCCATCTTCACCTGGAGTTCCATGAATAGCATTAAATACACAATCAAAATGTATTTTATTTTCTACTACAGAAAAAGAAAAATCATATTTATCAATAGGATATTCTTTATTTTTTTCATCTTTAACAAACCATTTATCTTTAAATATATATACTTTATAGGGTATAAATTCTTTTCTGCATAAATTTTCATAAACTACTTTTCCACTTTTTATCGAAATTGCAGATTCTTTTGTATATCCACCCATTATAACAGCAATTTTTTTCATGATTTACTTTTCTTATTTTTCAATTTTTATTGAATATAAAAATGATTTTTTATATTTAAATAAATATTTTTTTGTATGAATTATTCAAAATATTTTGTAATATTCATTATTAATTTATTAATATCCATATTTTTTTTATACAAAATTACTAGACTTGCATTAAAGTGGGTTGATATTTATACTAAACATGGTTCTTATGTTGTTGTTCCTAATTTGCGTTATTTGACTTTATCTCAATCTATATCTATTTTAAAAAAATTAGGATTAAAATATGATCTAGATGGATTACGTTATAATTCTAATTTGATGAATAATAAAATAATATCCTTTTCTCCAGAAGCTGGTGATCATGTAAAAGAAGGGAGACATATATATTTACAAGTATATTCTAAATCAAAATATCCTACTATTATTTTACCAAAAATCATAAATAAAAACAAATATATTGCAATAAAATTACTTCATGATAACCATATTCCAATTAAAGAAATTAAATATATTAATGATTTTTCTAAAGATATTGTTATTAAAATTGTTTATGAAAATAAATTAATCCAATATGGATACATTTTTCCTTATAATAAAAATCAAAAAGGAATCACTTTAATTATTGGAAAAGGATATGAAAAAAATAATTTAATAGTTCCAAATGTAATTGGAATGTCATTACAATCTGCAAATTTGATTTTAAAAGAAAAATTTTTTCATATTATTAATTTTTATTATGACAAATCAATAATATCCCCTGATCAAAATGCAAAAGTATATCGTCAAAAACCATATCCTGGAGAAATTCAAAATAAAAACAAATCTGTTGATCTATGGTTAACTTCAAAGGAAATATTTGATAATCTAAAAATAGAAAAAAAGAAAGAAGAAGAGAAGAAAGAAGAAGAGAAGAAAGGAGAAGAGAAGAAAGGAGAAGAGAAGAAAGGAGAAGAGAAGAAAGGAGAAGAGAAGAAAGGAGAAGAGAAGAAAGGAGAAGAGAAGAAAGGAGAAGAAAAGAAAGGAGAAGAAAAGAAAGGAGAAAAAAAGAAAGGAGAAGAAAAGAAAGGAGAAAAAAAGAAAGGAGAAAAAAAGAAAGGAGAAAAAAAGAAAGGAGAAGAAAAGAAAGGAGAAAAAAAGAAAGGAGAAAAAATATTATACTTACGAAGTAAATGAATAAATCAACACTAATTAAAATTATTGTAAATAAAAACCAAAAAGAAATCCGTATTGATAAATTTTTAAAAAAAAAAATAAAAAATATTAGTAGAAATCAAATTCAAAAATATGCAACATTAGGAAACATTATAGTAAATAAAAAAATTATAAAAAAAAACTATAAAATAAAGCCTTTGGATTTTATTGAAATAAAAATTTCAACACCTACTACTACTATTTTAGATTATTTAGAATATAAAAATATTAATGCAGAAAAAATCAATCTAAATATTATTCATGAAGACGAAGATATTATTGTTATAAATAAACCTGCAGGAATGGTAGTACATCCTGGATTTGGAAATGAAACAGGAACATTAATTCATGGAATTAAATATTATTTGAATCATTCAAATTTAAATAATTTTAATTTATATAGATGTGGATTAGTTCATAGATTAGACAAAGATACATCAGGTTTATTAGTTTTAGCTAAAAATGAATATTCTCAAAATCATTTATTGCAACAATTTTATTATAAAACAATTCAAAGAAAATACATAGCTTTAATATGGGGTAATTTAATTCAAGAAAAAGGAACTATTACTGGTTTTATTGGAAGAGATCCTAAAAATAGAAAAAAAATGACAATCTTTAAAGAAGATCATAAAAATAGAGGAAAATATTCTATTACACATTATAAAGTATTAGAAAGATTTAAATATTTAACATATATTATTTGTAATATAAAAACGGGAAAAACACATCAAATAAGAGCTCATTTTAAATATTTAGGACATCCATTATTTCATGATTCTATTTATGGAGGAAATAAAATTTTTATGAAAAAACAATGTTCAAATAAAAAGATAAAATTTTTAAACAACTGTTTAAAAATTTTAAAAAGACAAGCATTACATGCTATTTCTCTTTCTTTTATTCATCCTAAAAATGGAAAATGTCATTTTTTTTGTCCAATACCTAAAGATTTCAAAACAGTTTTAGAAAATTGTAGAAATATACTTTTATAACAAAGTTCCACGTAAAAGAATATAAGATATAGAAAAGTATATTATTAATCCAATAACATCAACTAATGTTGCAACAAAAGGTGCAGAAGAACTAGCAGGATCTCCTATAAATTTTTTAATTATAAAAGGTAACATAGCTCCACTCAAAGTCCCCCATAAAACTACTCCAATTAAAGATAAAAAAACAGTTAATCCAACTAACATCCAATGATGTCCATAATTAAAAAAATGAATTTTATGCCAAGCAATTATACGAATAAATCCAGTCAATCCTAAAATACTACCTAAAAAAAAACCACAAATAATTTCTCTTCGCATAACAATCCACCAATCTTTTATTTTTACCTCTCCTAAAGCCATTGCTTGAATAATTATGCTAGCTGCTTGAGATCCACTATTTCCTCCACTTGAAACAACTAAAGGAATAAATAAAGCAAGTACTACTGCTTTTTCAATAAAACTTGAAAATTTTTGCATAACTGTTGTTGTTAACATTTCTCCAATAAACAATAAAATTAACCATCCTGCTCTTTTTTTAATTAATCTATATAAAGGTTCATTTAAATATGATGAATTTAATAATGTTTTTTTTTCTATTTCTCCTATTTTTTTAATATTTTCTCTATAATTTTCATTTAATACCCATAAAATATCATCTATTGTTACTATTCCTAATAAAAAATTATGATCATCAATAACTGGAATAGAAAGTCTATTATTTCTAGAAAATATTTTACAAGCTTCTTCTTCTGTATCTGTAAGATTAAAAGAAGTATAAAATCGATTATTTTCCATTAAATTATATACTTTTTTATTTGGATCTATTAATAAAAATTCTTTAATTTTTATATCATATATTAATTTTCCTTTTTTATCAATAATATAAATAATTTCTATTATATTACTATTTTTTACTTCTTTTCGTATATAATCTAAAACTTTTTGGATTTTCCAAGTTTTTGGAATAGCAATATAATATGGGCCCATTAAACGTCCTATACTATTTTTAGGATATCCTAGTGATATTAATATTTTACATTTTTCTTCTATACTTAAATATTTAATTAAATTTTTTAATAAATTTTTAGGAATTTTTTCTAAAAAAGAAATACGATCATTTACTGATAAATTATTTAATATTTCCATTTTTTTAATAGAAGGTAACTCTTGTATAATTTTTTTTTTTATAGAAAAATCCAATTGTTTAAAAACAGAAATAGATTTATATAATTTTAATAAATTAAATATTTTAATAACATCATTTGGATAATGATGAATAATTTTTATTAAACTACTAATAGTTTGATTATTTAAAAATTCATCATTATTTAAATAATATTGATACTTATTAAACATTTTTTTCTTTTTTTATAGAAATTTTTTTCTGAATATTTATATGTTATATATTCGATATATTCATTATATGAAGTTTACTGTATAAAAGTTAAAATTACGTAATCATTGCAATTTTTATATAAAAAAATTTAAAATGGAATATAATTTTAAAGAAATAGAAAAACGTTGGCAAATATATTGGAAAAAATATAATATTTTTTTTACTAAAGAAAATGAAAAAAATAAAAAATATTATATTTTAAATATGTTTCCTTATCCTTCTGGAGCAGGACTACATATTGGTCATTGTTTAGGTTATATTGCGTCAGATATTTATGCAAGATATAAACGTGCAAGAGGATATAATGTTTTAATGCCCATAGGATTTGATTCTTTTGGATTACCAGCAGAACAATATGCAATACAAACAGGAAAACATCCTTATAATACCACGATTCAAAATTCAAAAAAATATAAAAATCAAATGGATCAAATAGGTATTTCTTTTGATTGGAATCGTAAATTTTTCACTAGTGATCCAAATTATTATCGTTGGACTCAATGGATGTTTATTCAAATTTTTAATTCTTGGTATGATAAAAATTGTGAAAAAGCTAAACCTATAAATCTTTTAATTGAAGAATTTTATAAAAATGGAAATAATTTTATTAATGCAAGTACTTCTTATAAGTATAAATTTAATTCAAAAATATGGAAAAAATTAAATTTTTACGAAAAAGAATCTATTCTTTTAAACTATAGGTTAGCTTTTTTATGTAAAAATATTGTTAATTGGTGTCCAGGATTAGGAACTGTTTTAGCTAATGATGAAATTAAAAATGGAAAAAGTCAAAGAGGGGGATATCCAGTTTATAAAAAAAAAATGTTACAATGGCATATAAGAATTAGTGCATATGCAGAAAGGCTTATAAAAGGATTAAATTTAATTAACTCTTCTCTATCTCTTAAAAAATTACAATTAAATTGGATAGGAAAATCAAAAGAAATTTCTTTACAATTAAAAATTGTATACACTATTAATAATATTGATAAAATTGAATTATTTATTTCATTTCCAGAAATGATATTTGGAATGACTTTTATTATTTTATCTCCAGATCATCCACTTGTAACTAAAATTAGTGTTCCTTTTCATAAGGAAAAGGTTTTAACATATTTAATGCAAAAACTTGATTCTGATGAATATATAAAAAAACCTTCTGGAATTTTTACAGGAAATTATGTTTTTCATCCCATTATTAAAAATAAAAAAATTCCTATTTATATTAGTAGTTTTTTTTCTATCAATAAAAAAATAAAATCTATGATAGGAATTCCTGTATATGAAGAAAAATGTAATATTTTTGCTAAAAAATTTAAATTAGAAATTATTCAAGTTTTTGAAAAAAATGATATATGTATTAATTCTGATTTATTAAATGGATTAAATAAAAAACAAGCAAGAGAAAAAATTATAAAAATATTAATAGAAAAAAAAATAGGTAAACAAAATATTACGTATAAAATACGTGATGCTATTTTTTCTAGACAAAGATATTGGGGAGAACCAATTCCTATTTATTTTAAAAATAAAATTCCAAAAACAATTCCTGTAGATAAATTACCAATTATTTTACCAAAAATAAATAATTATCATCCAAAAAACGGAAAATCTTCATTAATTAGAGCAAAAAATTGGGCATGGGATGAAAAAAATATGAAAATAGTTTCAAATACATTAATTGATTATAAAAATATATTTCCAATAGAAACAAATACAATGCCAAGTTGGGCCGGATCTAGTTGGTATTTTTTAAGATATATGGATGTTCATAATAACAAATTTTTTCTTGATAAAAAAAAAGAAAATTATTGGAAAAATATTGATTTATATATTGGAGGATCAGAACATAGTACTGGACATTTAATTTATGCAAGATTTTGGCATAAATTTTTAAAGGATAGAGGATGGGTTACAACTGAAGAACCTTTTAAAAAGGTATTAAATCAAGGAATGATTCTAAATTATTCTGCTTTTATACTCAAAATTATAGGAGAAAATACTTTTATTTCTTATGGATTAAGAAAAAAGAAAAAAAATGTTTTATTTCAAGAAATTTATGTAGATATTTCCTTAATAAGGAATAATAAAGAATTAGATATAGAAAAATTTAAAAAAAATAAACCAGAATTTCGTTTTTCAACTTTCCTTTTAGAAGGAGAAATTTTTCTTTGTAAAAGAAAATTAGAAAAAATGTCTAAATCTAAATATAATGTAATTAATCCTGATGATATTTGTAATAAATATGGATCAGATATATTTAGAATGTATGAAATGTTTTTAGGTCCTATTACTCAATCTAAACCTTGGAATGATGAAAAAATAAATGGAATTAAAAATTTTATAAATAAATTTTGGCGTTTATTTCATAATAATAATAAATTTCAAGTTAGTGAAATAAATCCAACATTTAAAGAATTACAAATTTTACATCATAATATTAAAAATATACAGGATAAAATAGAATCTTTTTCTTTCAATACATCAATTAGTTCATTGATGATTTTTGTAAATGAATTAACCATATTAAAATGTAATAAAAGAAAAATATTGGAACCTTTAGTTCAATTAATAGCACCTTTTTCTCCTCATATAGCTGAAGAATTATGGTTTAAATTAGGAAAAAATAAATCTATTATTCATTATTTAATTCCTAATTTTCATCCAAAATATCTAATAATAGATAAAATTATCTATCCTATTATGTTTAATGGAAAATTAAAGTTTACAGAAAAATTTAATTCTAATATTTCAATAAAAGAAATAAAAAATCAAATTTTAAATCATTATAAAATAAAATCTTTTTTACAAGAAAAAAAAATAAAAAAAATAATTATAATTCCTAAAAAAATAATAAATATTTTACATGATTAAATCATCGATATGATATATATTATAAAGTATTATAAAGTTTTATATTAAAATTTTCTACATAAAATGTAGATTTGTATTATGTATTTAGAACATTTTTATATTTTATTTTAAAAAAATAAAAAATGTGTAAAAACTTTTATGTCAAAAAAAAACAAATTAAAACTGGTACATACAGTTTTTTTAATTGTATAGAAAAAAATTTTGATAAAGCTACACGATTTATTTCTATTGAAAAAGGTCTTTTAGAACATATTAAAGCTTGTAATTCTGTATATCATATGAATTTTCCTGTAAAAATAGGAAAAAAAATAAAAGTTATTGAAGCTTATAGAGTTCAACATTCTCATCATAAATTACCATGTAAAGGAGGAATTAGATACAGCATAAAAGTTAATCAAGATGAAATTATGACTTTAGCAGCTTTAATGAGCTATAAATGTGCTATAGTAGATGTCCCTTTTGGAGGAGCTAAAGGTGGTATTAAAATTGATCCACAAATTATATCATATGAGAATATAGAAAAAATAACTCGTCGTTATACTTCTGAATTAATTAAAAAAAATTTTATTGGTCCAGGAATAGATGTTCCAGCTCCTGATTATGGAACTGGAGAAAGAGAAATGAGTTGGATTTTTGATACTTATTTATCTATACGTCCGGGAGATGTAGATGCATTAGCATGTGTAACAGGAAAACCTGTATCCCAGGGAGGGGTTAGAGGAAGAAAAGAAGCAACAGGATTAGGTGTTTTTTATGGTATTAGAGAATTATGTTCTATCAAAGAAGATATGAAATCTATAGGACTTGATGTAGGATTAATAGATAAAAAAATTATAATACAAGGATTAGGAAATGTTGGTTATCATGCTGCTACTTTTTTTCATGAATCAGGAGCTATTATTATTGCTTTAGCAGAAAGAGAAGGAGCTATTTATAATAAAAAAGGATTAAATATTTCCGAAGTTATTTTACATTTAAAAAATACTGGATCTATATTAAATTTTCCAGAAGCAAAAAATATTGAAAATACAGAACATGCTCTAGAATTAGAATGTGATATTTTAATTCCTGCAGCATTAGAAAATGTTATTCATAAAAATAATGCAAATCGTATTAAAGCTAAAATTATTGGAGAAGCTGCAAATGGTCCTATTACTCCAGAAGCTGATGAAATATTGGAAAAAAAAGGAATTATTATAGTTCCAGATATTTATTTAAATGCAGGTGGAGTAACTGTTTCTTATTTTGAATGGTTAAAAAATTTAAGTCATGTTCGTTATGGACGAATGGAAAAAAGATTTAGTGAAAATATGAATGCAGAATTATTACAAATTGTTGAAACTATTTGCAAAAAAAAAATTTCAAAAGAAGAAAAAAAAATAATATTAAGAGGACCAAGAGAAATAGATTTAGTTAGAAGTGGATTAGAAGATACAATGATTAGTGGATTTCATAAAATTCGTGATTTACAAAAATCATTAAAAATAGAAAATATGCGTACTGCAGCATTTGTTTTTGCTATAAATAAAATTGTAGATTCTTATGAAAAATTAGGAATTTTTCCATAAAATCCTTTTTCTTAAAAAATATATTTTTATGTAAATATCTTTTTCATGAAGTACAAAAGATCATTATTGAAATTAAGCGGAGAAGCTTTAATGGGAAACAACGAATTTGGACTTCATTCTACTCGTCTTCAACAATATGCTGAAGAAGTTAAAAAAGTAGTAGATATGGGAGCTCAAGTAGCTATAGTCATTGGAGGAGGAAATATATTTAGAGGATTTTCTAGAATAAAGGAAAAGACTATAAATCGTATAGAAGGAGATTATATGGGTATGTTAGCTACCGTTATTAACGGTATAGCTTTTCAATCATATTTAGAAAATATAGGAATATGTGCTTATATTCAAACAGCTATTAAAATGGATCAAATAGCAGAACCTTTTGGTAAAGATAGAGCTATTCATCATCTTGAAAAAGGAAGAGTTGTAATATTTGTCGCAGGATTAGGAAATCCTTATTTTACTACAGATACAGCTGCTGTTTTACGTGCTATAGAAATTAAAGCCGATATTTTATTAAAAGGAACTAGAGTTGATGGAATTTATACTACAGATCCTGAAAAAGATAAATATGCAAAAAAAATTAAAAATATATCTTTTGATATGGTATACCAAATGGGAATTAAAGTTATGGATCAAACTGCATTTATTTTAGGAAATGAAAATAATTTACCAATTATAATTTTTGATATTAATAGAAAAGGAAATTTTAAAAAAGTAATTTCTGGAGAAGAAATAGGAACTTTAGTTTCTAAAAAAAAATATAATATATGAATTATGGATGAATTAAACAATATTTTTTTTTCTTGTAAAAAAGATATGGAAAAAATTTTAAAAAAATTAAAAGAAGAAATTCATCGTATTCGATTAGGTAGTAAATCTATATCTTCTTTTTTAGGAAAAATAAAAATAAAATGTTATGGAAGTTATTTCCTACTTATAGAAGTAGCAAATATTACTGTTTTAGACAGTATGAATATAACGATTCATCCTTGGGATCGTTCTATTATAACACATATAGATAAAGCTATAATAGATGCTAATTTAGGATTTATGCCAACTAATAAAGGAGAATTTATTCATATACATTTACCAATTATTACAGAAGAAGGAAGAAAAAATTTAATAAAAAAAATTAAATTACAAACAGAACATACAAAAATTCTTATAAGAAATGTACGAAAAAAAAATAAACAATATATAAGAAAATTAAAAATATCTAAAGATTTTTTAAAAGTAGGAGAAAATAAAATACAAAAAATAACAAGTGAATATATACAAAAAATAGAAGATTTATTTCTTTATAAAGAACAAGAAATATTGATAATATAATGTATAATGATAAAAAAATATTCAATTAAAGAATTATTAAATAAAGGAAAAGATGTTATAAATAAAAAAGTCTTAGTTGAAGGATGGATTCGTTCTTTTCGTTATTCTATTTTTATTATTTTAAATGATGGATCTACAATTAAAAATTTGCAAATTATTTTATCCAAAAAATTGGAAAAAAAAATTTATAAAAAAATAACAATTGGAACTTCCATTCAAGTTATAGGAACTGTAATAAAAAGTATCGGAAAAAAACAATACATAGAATTACTATCTTCAGATATTACTATATATGAATCTGTAAATTCATCAATTCTTCAAAAATCTATTTTACAACCTAAAAAACATAGTTTTGAAAAAATTCGTGAACAAGCTCATTTACGTTTTAGAACAAATATTTTTAGTTGTGTTATGCGAATTCGTCATCATATAGCTTTTTGTATTCATAAATATTTTCATATTAATGATTTTTTTTATATTCATACTCCAATAATCACTACTTTAAATTGTGAAGGTAGTGGAAAAATGTTTCAAATTACTACTATGGATTTTAAAAAAAATCCAATAGATTTTACAAAAGATTTTTTTAAATGTAAAACTTATTTAAGTGTATCTGGACAATTAGAAGCAGAAACAGCCGCTTTAGGATTAGGAAAAGTTTATACATTTGGACCTGTATTTCGTGCAGAAAATTCTAACACTTCACGACATTTATCCGAATTTTGGATGATAGAACCAGAAATTGCTTTTTATAATCTAGAAGAAAATATAAATTTAGCTGAAGATTTTTTAAAATTTATTATTAAATATATTCTTAATAAGAATATAGAAGATTTATTTTTTTTAAATGAATATTTTAAAAAATGGAACAAAAATGATAAAAAATATCTTTTAGATAAATTATATCTCATTTTAAAATTTCCATTTAAAAGAATTTCTTATACAGAAGCTATAAAAATTCTTCTTAAAGAAGAAAAAAATAAAAATATAAAATTTTTTCATCCAATTATTTGGGGTATGGATTTACAATCAGAACATGAACAATATTTAGTTAATAAATATTTTAAAATACCTGTTATTATATTTGATTATCCTTCTTGTATTAAAGCTTTTTATATGCGTATTAATAATGATGGAAAAACAGTTAGAGCTATGGATATCTTATTTCCAGAAATAGGAGAAATTATTGGAGGATCTCAAAGAGAAGAACGTTATGAAATATTATTACAACGCATAAAAGATACAAATACGGATAAAAATAAACTTTGGTGGTATTTAGATACACGTCGTTTTGGTTCTGTCCCTCATAGTGGATTTGGGTTAGGATTTGATCGTTTAGTTCAATTTATCACAGGAATGAATAATATTCGTGATGTTATTCCATTCCCAAGAACTCCAAATAATGCAGAATTTTAAAACATATTATGTTAAAACATCAATTATCCCAAAGAGGACTACATAAACTTTCTCCATTACAAATTAAATTAATGAAATTAGTTCAATTATCTACTTTAGATTTTGAACAAAGAGTTCAAAAAGAATTAGAAGAAAATCCTGCTTTAGAAGAAGAATATTTTTCTGATTTAGAAGAAAAACATTCAGAATCAGAAATATTAGAATTAGAAGAAAAAAATTATGATTCTGATATTATAGAAAATCAAAATCAATCTATAAATATTTCTGATATTGATGAATATTTCAGTTATGATGAAATGGAAGATTTTCAAGTTAATCATAAAAATTACGGAATAGAAAAAAATATTTCTATTATTTCTGGAATTTCTTTTCAAGAATATTTAAAAAATCAATTACATACTTTTTTTTTGACGGAAAAAGATTTATTGATAGCAGATTTTATATTAGGAAATATAGATGATAATGGTTATATAAGAAGAAAAATTACATCTATAGTAGATGATATTTTATTAACACTTGGAATATTAGTTACTAAAAATAAAGTAGAACAATTAATTATAAATTATATACAAAAATTAGATCCTGTCGGAGTAGGAGCTAGAAATTTACAAGAATGTTTACTTATTCAATTAGGTAAAAAAAAAATAACTAAAAAAATTATTTTAGCTAAAAAAATTATACAATCAAATTTTGAATTTTTTATAAAAAAAAATTATCAAAAATTGCAAAAAAAGTTAGGAATAACAAAAAAAAAATTACGAGAATCGATGCTTCAAATAGAAAAATTAAATCCAAAACCAGGAAGAATTTATTCTGATAATACAAAAAATTTTGATTATATTATTCCTGATTTTACTATTTGTATAGTAGATAATAAATTAGAACTTTCTTTAAATCAAAAAAATATTCCAGAATTAAAAGTTTCATCTATTTATTTAAAAATGTTAAATTCTTATAAATCTTCAAAAGAAAAAAGTTTTAAAAAAAATGAAGAAACTATTGTTTTTTTAAAACAAAAAATAGATTCAGCTAAATGGTTTGTAGATGCAATTAAAAAACGTAAAAATACATTAATGTTAACAATGAATGCTATTATGGATTATCAAAAAGAATATTTTTTAACTGGAGATATAATTAAAATAAAACCTATGATTTTAAAAAATATTTCACAAAAAATTGGTTTAGGTATTTCTACAGTTTCTCGTGTTGCTAATAGTAAATATGTTAATACACCATATGGAACTTTTTTAATAAAAAGTTTTTTTTCCGAAAAAATGAAAAATAAAGAAGGAGAAGAAATTTCTTCTATTGAAATTAAAAAACTTTTATTAGAATCTATTGCAAAGGAAAATAAAAAAAAACCTTTTACTGATGAAAAGTTATCTAAAATACTCAAAAAAAAAGGTTATTTAATAGCTAGAAGAACAGTAGCTAAATATAGAGATCAAATGCATATTCCTGTTGCAAGAATGCGAAAAAATTTATAATTTTTTTATAATTATTGTTTTCCAATTGGAAAATTCTTTTATAGATAAAAAAGATAATTCTCTACCATATCCAGATTTTTTTACTCCTCCAAAAGGAAATCTAACATCTGATTTTACAATTTCATTAATAAATACCATACCAGTTTCTATTTTTTTAGAAAAATTTTCAGCTTTTTCTAAATCTTTTGTCCAAATAGATGCCCCTAATCCATAACATGTATTATTAACTATATCAGGAATTTCTTCTTCTATAGAAAAAGAATAAATAATTCCTATTGGCCCAAATATTTCTTCTTTTTTTATTATAAAATTATCTTTTTCTACCATCAATAAAGATGGGGAAAAAAAATTCCCATCTTTATGAGTATCTAAACATATTTTTCCTCCATTTGATATTATATTCTTATATTGTTGATATAATTTTTTTGATAAATCAGAACGGGAAATATAACCAATTTTAGTATATTCATCATATAAATCACCTCTTTTATATTTTTTCATTTCTTGAATAACTATATCTATAAAATCATCAATAATCAATTTATCTACAATAAATCTTTTTGCAGAAATACATGTTTGTCCAGTATTATTTAATCTTGATTCTGTAGCTATTTTTGCTATTTTTTTAATATTTTCAACATCTTTCATAATCACAAAAGCATCATTTCCTCCTAATTCTAAAATAGATTTTTTAGTATATTTTCCAGATAATGATCCTATAATACTTCCAGATAAAGAACTTCCTGTAAATGTTACTCCTTGTATTATTGGATTTGCTATAACTAATTCTATTTTAGAAACATCTATTAATAAAACTTGAAAAATTCCTTTTGGAAAACCAGATTTTATAAACATTTTTTCCAAAGTTATACAACTTTCTGATGTATTTAAAGCTGGTTTAATAAGAATTACATTTCCTAATACTAAATTAGGAATAGTAGACCTTATAGTTTGCCAAATCGGATAATTCCAAGGCATAATTCCTAATATAGCACCTATTGATTCAAATAATACATAAGATTTTTCATATTCAGTATATATTTTTTGAAAAAAAATAGATTCTTTTAATTGGCAATAATATTTACATAAGTGTATGCTTTTATTTACTTCTAAACGAGATTGAGTAATAGGTTTTCCCATTTCTTGGGTTATTAAATAGGATATAATATCTATATTTTTTTGCATACAAAAATATAATTCCGTTATATATTTAATTCTAGTATTAAAGGAAAAATTTTTCCATTTTTTATATGCATTATGAGCTATAGATAATTTTTTTTTAATATTTTTTTCAGATAAAAAATAATAATTATTTAAAATTTTATTATTTACAGGATTAATAGTTTGAAACATTTTTTTTAAATTTTACTTTTACCATTCAATCCAATAGAAATTTTTGCATTAAAAGCTATAGCATATAATTTTATTTTTTTTAAAAATAAAAGCATTCCATTTGCTCGAATAGGAGATAAAAAAGTTTGAAATCCTATTTCATAAATAAAATTCGTATTTGAATAAATAATTTCAAAAGGAAATAAACCTGAATAAACACGAATCATAAGAGCTGCCATACCTCTAGGTAATAATGCATCACCGTCAGCAGAAAAAAAAATACGAGATTCTTTTAATTTAGCATCTAGCCAAATTTTTGATTGACAACCTTGAATTAATTTTTCATTTGATCTAAAATTATCTGATTTTTTTGGTAATTTTTTTCCTAAATCTATCAAATATTCATATTTTTCTTCCCAACTATTTAGAATATGAAACTCTTTTTTTATTATTTCTTCTTTTTTATGTAAAGTCATTTCTAAATTTTTATATAAATAAAATAAAAAAATTAAGAATATTAATTAGAAAGTTTTATTCTTGCTAGTTTCGCCGCTTCTGTCATATTTTTTAAAGATTTTAATACTTCCTCCCATTTTCTAGTTTTTAATCCACAATCGGGATTTACCCAAATATTTTTAATTGGTAATGTTTTAGAAGCTTTTTTTATTAAATCAAAAATTTCTTCTACAGAAGGAATTCTAGGTGAATGAATATCATATACCCCTGGTCCTATTTCATTAGGATAAGAAAAAACAGAAAAAGCTTTTAATAATTCCATTTTTGATCTAGAAGTTTCCATAGTAATGACATCAGCATCAAGATGTGAAATATGCTTTAATATATCATTAAATTCACTATAACACATATGTGTATGAATTTGAGTTTCATCTTTTACACCACTTGAAGAAATACGAAATGATTTAATAGCCCAATCAAAATAAAAATTCCAATTCTTTTTTTTCAAAGGTAATCCTTCTCTCAGAGCAGGTTCGTCAATTTGAATAATTTTAATTCCTAATTTTTCTAAAGATAAAACTTCTTCTCTAATAGCCCAAGCTATTTGATAAGCAGTATAATAAATAGGTTGATCATCTCTAACAAAAGACCATTGTAAAATGGTAACTGGACCAGTTAACATTCCTTTCATTAATTTTTTTGTTTTCGATTGAGCAAAACATATCCAATCAATAGTCATATTACCAATACGATTAACATCTCCATAAATAATAGGAGGTTTTACACATCGACTTCCATAACTTTGAACCCATCCATTATTAGTAGAAAGTATTCCTTTTAATTTGTCAGAAAAATATTCTACCATATCAGTTCGTTCAAATTCACCATGAACTAAAACATCTAAATCTATTTCTTCTTGTTTTTTAATAACATTTATAATATAATGTTGTATTTTTTTATCATATTCTTCTTTATTTAATTCGTTTTTACGAAATTTATTTCGTAAACTACGTATTTCTTTCGTTTGAGGAAAAGATCCTATAGTAGTAGTTGGAAATAAAGGAAGATTAAATTTTTCTTTTTGTATTCTTTGTCGAATAGAAAAAGGATTTTTTCTTTGTATATCTTTATCTTTTATTTTTTTTACTCTTTCTTTTATTTTTTTATCATGAAAAATAGAAGAATTTTTATTTTTTTCAAAAAAAGAAAAATTATTTAATAAAATATTTTTATCTCCTTTTATAATACATTCTAAATCATTTAATTCATAAATTTTTTGTTTAGCAAAAGACATTCTATTTTTGATGTCTTTATGAATAAAATTTTCATATTCTATATTTATAGGAATATGTAAAAGAGAACAGTTTGGTGCTATCATTACACGATTTTCTCCTATATATTTTATTGTTTTTTTAATTTTATTGATTGAATGAGTATAATTATTTTTCCATATATTTCTTCCATCAATGATACCTAATGATAAAATAATTTTTGATTCTTTGAAAAAGAAAAGTATTTTTTCTAATTGTTCTGAGTCTTCTACTAAATCTATATGCAAAGCTTTTATAAAAATATCTTTCAAAAGATAAAGATTTTCCGAAATTCCATCAAAGTAAGAAGTCAATAAAATATTAATTTCTGAACAAAATTGAGATATTTTTTTATAAGCATATTGAAATGCTTCTTTTTCTTTTTCAGACATATCTAAAACTAAAATAGGTTCATCTAATTGAATCCATTTTACTCCTTTATTTTTTAAATCATTGATAATTTTTATATAAACAGGAACAAGATTTTCAATTAAATCCATCCTATGAAAGGATTTATCTTTTTCTTTTTTTTCTTTTCCCAAAAAAAGGTAAGATATTGGTCCTATTAATACAGGCTTTATTTTTTTTACTGACTTGAATAAGTTTTTTGATTCTTCTAATTCATCGAAAATTTTTTTTGAAAAAATATAAAATTTTTGATTTTTATAAAATTCTGGAACTATGTAATGATAATTTGTATTAAACCATTTCGTCATTTCCATTGCTTTTATATCCCATCCATCCTTTTGAAAACCCCTTGCCATAGCAAAATATAAATCAATATTATTTTCAATAGTTTTTATAGAAAGATAAGATTCTGGTATATTTCCTAATAAAAAGGACATATCTAAAACATGATCGTAAAAACTAAAATCGTTGCATGGAATTAAATCTAAATTTGCTATTTCCTGCATTATCCAATTTTCTTTCCTTATTTTTCTACCTACTTCAAATAAAGCATTTAAATCAATTTTTTGAGACCAATAAGCTTCACAAGCTTTTTTTAATTCTCTTTTTATTCCTATACGAGGATAACCCAAATTATGTTTCAGCATATTTTATTAATTAAATCTATCTATTTTTTTGAATTTTTTTTTCTAAATATCTAATATTTGATATAAATATTCTAAAATTTTTTTATCTAAAATAGAAAAATAAATATTTCTTCTTATCATCATCATATGAGCTGTTTCACAAACTTGATAAAAAGGTATTTTTTTTCTATATTGTATTCCACCAAAAGAAAAAGAAGGAATATATCTAGGTGGAAATCCATATCCAAAAATATTAGAACTAACTCCTACTATTGTAGCTGTATTAAATTGGGTATTTATTCCAGATTTAGAGTGATCTCCCATAATAATACCAAAAAATTGTAAATCAATAGGAATGAAATCTTTTTTTTCATAATTCCAAACTGTTACTTTATGATAATCATTTCTTAAATTAGAAACATTAGTTCCAGCTCCTAAATTACACCATTCTCCTAAAATAGTATTTCCTAAAAATCCATCATGAGCTTTATTAGAATAAGAAAAAATTACAGAATTTATAATTTCTCCACCTATTTTACAAGAATGACCAATAGTTGTTCCTCCATATATTTTTGAACCAATATTTAATATTGAGTTTTTTCCAATACATACTGGTCCTCTTATTACAGATCCTTCCATTATTTCAACTCCTTTTTCAATATATATTGGACCAAAATGAGCATTTAATACAACATTATTTGCTTTTATATTTTCTTCTAAAAAAATTTCTTTTTTATTAAGAATATAATTTTTTCCTAATAAAGAAAAAGATTTTTTTCCTTTTGTTAAAAATATAAAATCTTTTTTTAATATAATTTTATTATTTATAAATATATCCCATGGATATTGTATATGAATAATTTTTTTAATATCATATTTTTTATGAAAAGAAATTAAATTTTCTTTTTTATCATAAGAAGAAAAATTTTTTTTTACAGCTACAATTTTTTTTTTAAAAAAAATAGCTTCATTTTCTTTTAAAGAAAAAATCATTTGAATTAATTCTTCATTTGGTAAATAAGAAGAATTTATTAATAATATATTTTTAAAAAAAAAATCATTATTTATTAATGAATATTTTTTTGAAAGAAATGGTTGTGTAATAATACCATAAGCTTTTTTACCAATATATTTTTCCCATCTTTCTTTTATAGTAAATAATCCTAAACGTATTTCTGATATAGGACGAGTAAATGTTATAGGAAATAAACTTTTCCATTCTATACCATCATATAATATAAAATTAACATTCATAATTAATACTTAAATATTAAATTTTTTTATATTTTTCATATTTTTTCTTAAACTTTTCTGCTGGGCCTGTTTTTCCTAAAAATTTTTTTTCTCCAGTAAAAAATGGATGGGAATAACTAGATATTTCCATTTTATATAATGGATAATTACATCCATTAAGTTGAATAAATTCTTTTGTTTTTACTGTTGATCGGCAAATTAAAATTTTTTCATTATTAATATCTTTAAAAACAACAGATCTATAATTTTTAGGATGTATTTCTTTTTTCATATTTTTTATTTTATTTCTATATTATATTTTTTTTTGGAAAACGGTAAATCATTCCATTAATATTCATTCCTGCTCCTAAAGACGCCATTAATATAATATCTCCAGGTCTTATTTCATGAGATGGCATTTTTCCTTGTAAAATTAAATCTAATAAAGTAGGAACAGTAGCTACAGAAGAATTTCCAAATTTTTTGATAGTCATCGGCATTATTTTTGATAAATTAAAATTTTTAAAAGAAGTATAATTATATAATTTTAATAATCTTTTTAAAATTGCATAATCCATTTTTGCATTAGCTTGATGAATAAGAATTTTTTTAACATCTTTTAGATGTAAATTAGCATGATCAAGAAGATTTTTTAACATATTTGGGACTTCTGTTAATGCATATTCATATATTCTTCTTCCATTCATTCTAATGTTCAGTAAAGACTTTTTATAATTGGTATTTAAAGAAGGACCATTAGTTAAATAATATAATTCTTCATTATTATTACATTGAGTCTCATAATAAATAATTCCATTTTTTTCATTTTCTATATTTTCTATTCCTGATAAAACAGCAGCTCCCGCCCCATCAGAAAAGATCATAGAATTTCTATCATGTGGATCTATAACTTTAGATAAAGTTTCGGAACTAGTAATTAATATATTTTTAGCATATTTAGATTTTAAAAGTTGATCAGCAAGAATCATTCCTTCAATCCAGCCTGGACAACCAAAAATCATATCATATGGTCTACATTTTTTATTTTTAATTTGAAGTTTATTTTTTACTCTAGAAGATATAGAAGGCATTAAATCAGATTGATAAGAAATAGGATGAATGTCCCCATAATTATGAGCTGATATAATATAATCTATTTTTTCTTTATAAATTTTAGAATTCATTAAAGCTCTTTTTGCTGCAATCGTTGCAATATCAGAATTCAATAATCCTTTATTTATATATCTTCTTTCTTCTATTTCCGTTATTTTTTGAAATTTATTAATAATTTCTTCATTAGATTTATCAATTTTTAATCCTTTTTTATCGTAAAATTTATGTTTTAAAAAATAATCACTTTTTATAATTTTTTTTGGTAAATAATGACCAGTTCCTGTAATGATTGATTGAATCATTTGTTTTTAAAATCAAAATTAATGGATAAAGTAAAAAAATAAAATTTTTTAAATAATAAAATACCCATTTTTTATTCAAAATTTAAAGTATATTATATAATATTTTTATGAAAAAAAACTCTCTAAAAGAAAAAAAAATAAAAAATATGTTTAATCATATTTATAAAAAATATGATTTAATTAATCATATATTATCATTTGGAATGGATTTTTTTTGGAGAAAAAAAATAATTTATTTATTATATCAATTTAATAAAAATCAAGGAATAAAAATTCAAAATATATTAGATTTAGCAACTGGAACTGGTGATTTAGCTATTTTATTAGCAAAAAAATTTGATAATTCTTCTTGTATTATTGGATTAGATCCATCCGATAAAATGTTACAAATAGCTCATAATAAAATACAAAAAAATTCTTTAGAAAACAGAATAAAATTAATTCAAGGATATTCACAACATATTCCATTTAAAAATGAAACATTTGATGCAGTAACTATTGCTTTCGGAATAAGAAATTTTCAATTTCTTCATCTTTCATTAAAAGAAATATATAGAATTTTAAAACCTTTAGGGATATTAGGAATATTAGAATTTTCTCAACCATCTAATTATTGGATAAATAAAATTTATTATTTTTATACTCATTTTATTATGAATAAAATAGGAAATTTTATATCAAATAATTATTTTGCATATAATTATTTAAAAGAATCTATTCAATCATTTTCTTTTTATGGTAAAAAAATGAATAAACTTTTAAAATATCATAAATTTAATACAGTTTATACAAAAAAATTAACTTTTGAAGTTACCTCTATTTATTTATCAATAAAATGAATTTTATTTTTTTATTCTGAATTTTAATTAAATTTTTTTTATCATGATAAAATATTTATCTGAATATTTAACATCTACTTTTCTAAAAAAAAGAATTAAAAATATAGAATTTTTCATGCGTTATCCAATAGAAATACAAAATCAATTGATGAATCAATTGATTTTGTATGCAAAAAATACTGAATTTGGAAAAAAATATGGATTTTGTGATATTAAAAAATATCAGCAATTCTCTGAAAGAATCCCTATATGTAAATATTCAGATTTAGAATATACCATAAAAAAAATTCGTAGAGGAGAAAAAAATATATTATGGCCAGGAAAAATAAAATGGTTTGCTAAATCTTCTGGAACTACAAATACAAAAAGTAAATATATTCCTGTAACAAATATATCTATGAATGAATGTCATTATAAAGCAGGAAAAGATATGTTATCTATTTATATTCATAATCATCCAAAAACAAAAATTTTTTTAGGAAAAGCTGTTCGGTTAGGAGGTAGTCATGAGTTATATAAAAATTATAATACATTTTATGGAGATTTATCTTCTATTTTAATTCAAAATACTCCTTTTTGGGCAGAAAATATTTGTATTCCTAAAAAAAAAATAGCTTTAATGAGTGAATGGGAAACAAAATTAGAAAAAATAGTAAAAGAAACAGGGCATAAAGATGTTCGTATTTTATTAGGTGTTTGTTCTTGGTTATTAATTTTTTTAAAAAAATTATTAAAAAAATTTAATAAAAAAAAAATTAACGAAATATGGTCTAATATTGAAGTAATATTTCATGGAGGAGTAAGTTTACAACCTTATATTATTCAATATAATAATTTATTTGAAAAATCTATTAATTATTATAATATATATAGTGCTTCAGAAGGATTTTTTGCAATTCAAGATCAAAAAAATGTTGAAGATCTTTTGCTTTTATTAAATCATGGAATTTTTTATGAATTTATTCCTTTGGAAGATATTAAAAAAAATAATCCTAAAATTATATCTATTAAAAATGTAGAATTAAATAAAAATTATGCATTAGTTATTTCTACTAATTCTGGATTATGGAGATATATAGTTGGAGATACTGTTAAATTTACTAATTTATCACCATATCGCATTTTAATTTCAGGAAGAACAACTCATTACATTAATTCTTTTGGAGAAGAATTAATTATTGAAAATGCAGAAAAAGCTTTAAATTTTACTTGTTTAAAAACAAATTCTATTATTCATGAATATACAGCAGGACCATTTTATATGGGAGAAAAAAATTCTGGAGCTCATGAATGGATTATAGAATTTAAAAAATTACCACAAGATTTAAATATTTTTAGTAAAATTTTAGATAAAGAATTAAAATCTCTCAATTCCGATTATGAAATTAAACGATATAAAAATATTATTCTTAATCCACCTATTATACATGTAGCTAGAAAAGGTTTATTTTATGATTGGTTAAAAAAAAATAAAAAATTAGGAGGACAAAATAAAATTCCTCGTTTATCTAATGATAGGAAATATATAGATTCTATTCTGAAAATAGAATAAAAATTTTAATAGAAATATTTTTAACTTTATATCATCTTAATTATTTTAAACTCATTATTATTGTATGACTGAAGAAAAAAGAAAAGAAATATTCAAAAATTATGGAAAATCTATTTATAATACAGGTTCTTCAAAAGTACAAGTTGTTTTATTTACTTACAGAATTAATCATTTAAGTAATCATTTAAAAAAAAATAAAAAAGATTTTAATACAGAAAGAGCTTTGGTTAAATTAGTAGGAAAAAGAAAAAAATTATTAAAATATATAGAAAAACGTGATATAAATAGTTATAAAAACATAATTAAAAATTTAGGATTAAGAAAATAATTAAAACATATAGTAGAAAAAAAAGAATAAAAATAAAATATGCCAGATATAGTCAAAGAAACCATCACTCTTAAAGATGGTCGTGCTATTACTATTGAAACAGGAGAATTAGCTAGACAAGCTGATGGATCTGCAACAGTACGTATAGGTAATACTATGTTATTAGCTACTGTAGTAGTTTCCAAAGAAATAAAAAATGAAATAAATTTTTTGCCTTTAACAGTAGATTATAGAGAAAAATATTATGCAGGTGGAAAAATTCCTGGAGGTTTTATAAAAAGAGAGGGGAGACCTTCTGATGAAGAAATATTAACGATGAGATTAGTTGATCGTGTTTTAAGACCTACATTTCCAGAATATTTTAAAAGAGAAATACAAATTATGATTTCTTTACTATCGTATGATAAAAATGTTTTACCAGATGGATTAGCAGGATTAGCAGCATCAACAGCTTTATCTGTTGCTGGAGTTCCTTTTAATGGACCTATATCTGAAATACGTATTATACGTTTAAAAAAAAAATTTATTATTAATCCAAGTTTAGATCAATTAAAAGAAGCAGATATAGATTTAATAGTAGGAGGTTCTATTAATTCTATTCTTATGATAGAAGGAGAAATGAAAGAAATAAAAGAAAATGAACTTTTAAATATTTTAATTAAAGCTCATGAAGCGATTAAACCTCAAATAGAAGCTCAAATACGTTTATCTAAAAAATTATCAAAAAAGAATTTTTTTTTCTTTGAAGATGAAGAAAAAAAATCAGAAAAAGAAAAAATAGAAAATGAATTTTTAAAAAAAGAATTAATTTCTTTTGCTTATAAAGAAATAGAAAAAATTTATAATAATTTTTTATCTAAAAAAAATAGATATAATCAAGAACAAATTATTTTAAAAAATTTTAAAAAAAAATTTTTAATAGAAGAAAAAAAAGAAATTTTTATTGATCAATTTTATGAAGAAATTAAAAAAAAAATAATCAGAAATTTAATTTTAAAAAAAGGAATTAGATTAGATGGAAGAACAAATACACAAATTCGTTCAATATCTAGTGTTGTTGATTATTTACCTGGTGTACATGGTTCTGCTTTATTTTCTAGAGGAGAAACTCAATCTCTCACTACAGTTACTTTAGGATCATCTTTAGATGCTAATAAAATAAATAATGTTATTATGGAAAATCAGGAAAAATTTTATTTACATTATAATTTTCCACCTTTTTCTACAGGAGAAATACGTCCAATAAGAGGTGTTTCTAGACGTGAAATTGGTCATGGTAATTTAGCTCAACGTGCATTAAAAAATATTATACCTAAGAATCCCTATACAATACGTATTGTTTCAGATATTTTAGAATCTAATGGATCTTCTTCTATGGCTACAGTTTGCGCTGCGAGTTTAGCTTTAATGGATTCTGGAATTTCTATTGAAAATCCAGTTTCTGGAATCGCAATGGGATTATTTATAGATAATGAGAAAAAAATTATTATATCTGATATAATAGGAGAAGAAGATTATTTTGGAGATTTAGATTTTAAAATAACGGGAACTAAAAATGGAATTACAGCTTGTCAAATGGATGTTAAAAACATACAAGGTATTACATATGATATTTTAAATAAAATTTTGATACAAGCTTGGGAAGGTCGAATTTATATTTTACAGAAAATGTTAGAAGTATTGCCTCAATATAGAAAAAAAATGAAAAATAATGCACCAAAAATATATACTTTTAATATTCCTAAAGATTTTATTGGTTCTGTTATAGGTCCAGGAGGAAAAGTTATTCAAGAAATACAGTCATGTACAAATACAAATATATTAATTGAAGACAAAAAAGATTTTGGTTATATTGAAATTATTGGAAAAGATTATGAAAAAATAGAAAAAGCTATTGATAGAATTAAACAAATTACTTTTATTCCTGAATTAGGAAAAGTATATAAAGCAAAAGTAAAATCAATAAAAGATTTTGGAGCTTTTGTTGAAATAGCTAAAGGTGTAGAAGGATTACTTCATATTTCAGAAATAGGATGGAAAAGATTGAATCATATAGAAGAAGAATTACATATTGGAGACATTATTGATGTTAAATTTTTGGGAATAGATGAAAAAAATAAAAAAATGAAACTTTCTAGAAAAGTTCTGCTTCCTCGTCCAGGAAAAAAAAATGATTAAAAATAAGAATAATGAGACAACTTAAAATAACTAAACAAGTAACAAATCGTGAATCTGAATCATTAGATAAATATCTTCATGAAATAGGAAAAATTCCATTATTAACTCCAGAAGAAGAAGTAGAATATGCACGTAGAGCAAGGGAAGGAGATACTTTAGCTATAAATAAACTTGTAAATGCAAATTTACGTTTTGTAGTTTCTGTAGCAAAACAATATCAAAATCAAGGTTTAAGTTTATGTGATTTAATTAATGAAGGAAATTTAGGATTAATAAAAGGAATACTACGTTTTGATGAGACAAGAGGATTTAAATGTATATCTTATGTTGTTTGGTGGATAAGACAAGCTATTTTACAAGCTATTGCAGAACAATCACGTTCCATTCGACAACCTACAAATAAATTAGCTTTACTTAATAAAATATTAAAAACTCTTGCTCAATTAGAGCAAGAATTGCAAAGAACTCCTTCTGCTAGAGAAATAGCAGAATATCTTAATATGAATGAAAAAGATGTAGAAGATTCTATTAAAAATTCGGGTAGACATGTTTCTATGGATGCACCATTGATAGAGGGAGAAGATTCTAATTTATATGATTTAGTTAGATCTGATGAATCTCCTCGTCCAGATGAACATTTAGAAAAAGAATCTTTAAGAAAAGATATTAAAAGAATTTTAGAAACTTTAAGTGAAAGAGAACGTCGTGTTATTATTTTACATTTTGGATTAAATGGATCTCCTCCAATGACTTTAGAAGAAGTTGGTCAATCTTGCGATTTAACAAGAGAAAGAGTAAGACAAATAGAAAGTATAGCATTAAAAAGATTAAAACATTCTTCTAGAAGTAAAATTCTTAAACCTTATTTAGGTTAACTCAATTAAGTTCATTTATATATATTTTGATTTCTATCAAATAGAAATAAAATGCGACCTCGAAGGGATTCGAACCCATAACCTTCTGATCCGTAGTCAGATGCTCTATCCAATTAAGCTACGAGGCCTATAAAATAACAAATATATATCAAGAATAAATAATTTTTAAAAAATTTTCTAAATTTAATGAAAAATTTCCTATAAGACCTCCATCTATATCTTTTTGTAAAAAAAAATCTTTTGCATTAAAATTATTAATACTTCCTCCATATAAAATAGATATTTTATTTGAAATATTTTCTCCATATTTTTTTAAAAATAAAGAACGAATAAATTCATGCATTTTTTGAGCTTGTTGATATGTTGCACTTTTTCCTGTTCCAATAGCCCAAATAGGTTCATATGCTATATGAAAAAATTTTATTTCATTTTCTGAAAAATGAAAAACAGTATGTTTTAATTGATCTTTTATAACATTAAATTGTTGATTTTTATTTCTTTCAAAATATGTTTCCCCTATACAAAAAATAATATTAAATCCATATTTTAATGCTATTTTTATTTTTTCTAATAAAATATTATTTTTTTCACAAAAAAATTTTCTACGTTCACTATGTCCTAATATAACTTTAGAAATTCCTATAGATTTTAACATAGAAGCGGATACTTCTCCTGTATATGAACCTTTATCCATTTGATGAATATTTTGAGCAGCAATTTTTAAAGGACTTCCTTGTAGAATATGATTTGAAATATGTAAGAAAGGAAAAGAAGGAGCAATAATAATTTCTTTATTATGATTTATTTTTTGTTCAAAAATTTTTTTTAAAAGATTTCTAAGAAAAGAAGTTGTTTCATGAAAATCATGATTCATTTTCCAATTTGCTATGACAATCTTTTTCTTCATTTTTTTTTTTTAATTTAAAATATATAAACAATAAATATTTTTATATTAAAATCAAAAATTTTTTTTTAATATAAAAATAGTTTCAAATAACATTTTCCAATAAAATTTTTCTAATTTTTTAAATGATATTTTTTCTTTATTTTTTTTCAAGTATAAAATATTTTTTATAATATTATTAATAGAAAATATTTTATACTTGAAATTTTCATGAAAAGAATTTTGTATTTTTTCAAATTTTTTATTATAAAGAAAAATAACATCATTATATGATATTTTATTAAAATTTAAAATAAAAAAAATATCTATTTTAATTAAAATAATTATAAGATAATTTATAATATCTATATATGTATCAGTTATTTTTTCTTCTTGTATTTTTTGATATCCTTTTGATTGAATATTTTTTATACGAATTATTTTAATAAAAATTTGATCTATTATAGAAGAATTTTTTAAAATTTTCCATGATAAACCATAATCTTTTAATTTATTAAAAAATAATTTTCTACATTTTTTAATAATAAAATCAATAGAATAATAATTCATGTCATATAATTTTATTATATGTTTATTATTTGTGTAATTATATATATGAAAAATAAAATTTACAAATAAATAATTTTTAAATGATAATTAATTGTGCCGGATCTTTATTATCTTTAAAAGAACCAAAAATTATGGGAATAGTTAATTTAACACCTGATTCTTTTTATGATGGTGGACAATTAGATTCTAAAAATAAAATATTAAAGCATGTAGAAAATTTATTAAACGAAGGTTCTGATTTTATAGATATCGGAGGTTGTTCTACTCGTCCAAAATCAAAATTTATACCAGAAAAAGAAGAAATAAAAAGAGTTATAAAACCTATTCGGTATATCATAAAAAATTTTCCTAAAATTAGAATATCTATAGATACTTTTCGTAGTGAAGTAGCAAGAATAGCTGTTGAAGAAGGTGCTGTAATAATAAATGATATATCAGGAGGAAATTTAGATAAAAATATGTTTCCTTTACTTGGGAAACTTAAAATTCCATATATATTAAATCATATAAAAGGAATTCCTAAAAATATGCAAAAAAATATATATTATAAAAATAATATAATTATAGAAATAAATAATTTTTTTTCAAAAAAAATTTTTTATTTAAAAAAAAATGGAATTCAAGACATTATTTTAGATCCTGGATTTGGTTTTGGAAAAACATTAAAACAAAATTTTCAAATATTAAAATATTTATCTTTATTAGGATTTCAAGACCATTTAATTTTAATAGGAATTTCTAGAAAATCTATGATTCAACACATACTAAAAATTTCTCATAAAAAATCATTAAATGCTACTTCAATAATTCATACTATTGCACTATTAAATGGATCAAAATTATTACGTGTACATGATGTCAAAGAAGCTATTGAATGTATTAAATTAGTACAATATTACAAAAATATTTACTAATTCATTAATTAATTTTGTATTATTTTTTGTATAAATCCTTTTTTTTATTATTATCATTATTATTTTCTTTGAAGATCTCTTTCATTGATATTTTAGATATATTTTTAGTATTTATTATTTTATTTCAAGTCTATAGATTAGTTTATAGTACCCCTGCTTTAAACATTTTTTATGGAATCATTGCAACTTTTATTTTCTGGAAAATAGTAGAAATTTATGAAATGAAACTCCTAAGCATAGTTATAAGTGCTTTTTTTAAAGGGGGATTCCTTGCATTAATTATTGTATTTCAACCAGAAATAAGAAAATTTCTTCTCATAGTAGGAAGTAAAAATTTTTTTAAAAAATTTATATTTTCTCTTTTTTTTAAAAAATCAAATGTATCTATAAAAACTGAAACTATAGATAGTATAGTAAAATCTTGCGCCATTTTTTCAGGAGATAAAACAGGTATTTTAATCGTAATTCAATTACATCAAGATTTAAAAGAATTTATTCAAAATGGAGATGAAATGGACGCTAAAGTAAATATTTCTATATTAGAAAGTATTTTTTATAAAAATAGTCCATTACATGATGGAGCTGTAATTATTATAGGAAATAAAATAGTGAGAACAAGAGCAATACTTCCTGTATCTTATGATAAAGAAATTCCATCACGTTTAGGACTACGTCATAGAGCCGCTATTGGTATATCTGAAAAAACAGATGCTATTTGTCTTGTTATTTCAGAAGAAACAGGTTATATATCTTATATTAAAGATCAAAAAAGAACTATTATAACTAATATAAATAATTTAAAAATGAAACTTGAAGAAGATTTACTTTAAAATAATGAAAAAAATGAATATAAAAAATATATATAAATTATATATGATCTCTTCAGGAATAGAAATAAATAGTAAAAAAGTTCGAAAAGGATCTATTTTTATAGCTTTAAAAGGAAAAAATTTTGATGGGAATCAATTTTCTAAAGAAGCCATTTTAAACGGAGCTATATTATCCATAATAGATAATAAAAATTTTATTTCTTATAATAATAAGAACAAAATTATTTTTGTAGATAATACTTTGCATTTTTTACAAAAATTAGCAATGTATCATAGATACCAATTACGTCATATTCCTATTATAGCTATTACAGGAAGTAATGGAAAAACTACTACAAAAGAACTTACTCAAGTTATTTTATCTCAGAAATATAAAAAAGTTCATTTTACTAAAAATAATTTTAATAATCATATAGGAATTCCATTAACTATATTATCTATGTCTAGAAATACAGAAATTTCTGTTATCGAAATTGGAGCTAATCATGAAAAAGAAATTGAAAAAATGTGTTCTATCATAAAACCAGATTATGGATATATAACTAATTTTGGAAAAGCTCATTTGGAAGGATTTCAAAGTATAGAAGGAATTATACGTGGTAAATTAGAATTATATAATTTTTTAAAAAAAAATAAAAAAATAGTATTTGTTAATGGAGATGATCCTATTCAATTAAAAGAAAGTATAGGAATTAAAAGATTTATTTTTTCTGAAAAAGAAAAATCAGATATAAAAATTAAATATTTATGGAAAGAATCTTATTTACAATCAATTTTATATATTGATAATATAAAAATTAGTTCTGATTTAATAGGAAATTACAATTTATATAATATAGCTTCGGCTATATCTATTGGAAAATATTTTAAAGTTTCTTTAAAAAAAATAAAAAATGCTGTAGAAAAATATATTCCAAAAAATTATCGTTCTCAAATTATACATAAAAAAAATATAAAAATTTTTATAGATTGTTATAATGCAAATCCTACTAGCATGATTTATGCTTTAAAATTTTTTAATAATAATAATATAAAAGGTAATAAAATTGCTATATTAGGAGATATGTTAGAATTAGGACTTTATTCTAATTATGAACATAAAAAAATAATTTTTTTTTTAGAAAAAAGTCACATAAATATAACATTTTTAATTGGAAAAAATTTTTTTAATACTGATTTAAAAATTTCTCAAAAAATAAAAAAATTTATAAATAAAAAAAAATTTATTGAATGGATAAAAAAAAATTCTATTCAAAAACAAAAAATTGATTATATACTTATTAAAGGTTCTAGAAAATACTCATTAGAAAACCTTATTGATTTCATTTAATTATTCTTTGCAAATTTAATTTTATTAAATTACATTTGTATATATATAAATAAAATAATCTAATTTTGTAAAATTTTTTCTTATGAAAGAAATTACCACAAAAACCTATATTAAGTGGTTTAAAGATATGTCTTTTTGGAGAAAATTTGAGGATAAATGTCGTTCCTTATACTTAAAACAGAAAATTAGAGGATTTTTACATTTATATAATGGACAAGAAGCTTTACCTGCAGGATTAACTCATGCAATGGATATGTCTAAAGATAAAATTATAACTGCTTATAGATGTCATATATTTCCATTATCTATGGGAGTTGATCCAAAAAAAATTATGGCAGAACTTTTGGGAAAAAAAACAGGAACATCTCGTGGAATGGGTGGTTCTATGCATATTTTTAGCAAAAAACATCGTTTTTATGGAGGACACGGTATTGTAGGTGGACAAATTCCATTAGGAGCTGGTATTGCCTTTGCTGATAAATATTTCAATAGAGATGCAGTTACTTTAACTATTATGGGAGATGGAGCTGTAAGACAGGGATCTTTACATGAAACATTTAATATGTCTATGATATGGAAACTTCCTGTTGTATTTATATGTGAAAATAATGGATATGCTATGGGTACTTCTGTAAAAAGAAGCACAAATATGAAAGAAATATATAAAATAGGTTTATCATATGGAATGCCATCTTATCCTGTAGATGGAATGAATCCTGAAAAAATAGCAAAAATAGCTTCTATTGCAATAGAAAAAGCGAGAAAAGGAGAAGGAGCTACTTTTTTAGATATTAAAACATATAGATATAGGGGGCATTCTATGTCAGATGCTGAATCATATCGTAATAAAGAGGAAGTGATTTTATATAAAAAAAAAGATCCTATTTTAAAATTAAAAAATATTATTGTACAAAATAAATGGGAAACTATAGATAATTTAAATACTATAGAAAATGAAGTAAAAAGGAAAGTAGAATATTGTGTAGAATTTGCAGAAAACTCAGATACACCTTCTTTAGAAGAAATGTATAATGTTGTTTATAATGAGAAAGATTATCCTTTTTTAGATTTTATATAAATAAAAAAATATAAAATTATACCTTTTTTATAATTAAAAAATACAATAATGGCAGAAATAATATCTATGCCCCAATTAAGTGATACAATGGAAGAGGGCACTGTAATTAAATGGAATAAAAAAATAGGAGATAAAGTTTATGAAGGAGATATTTTAGCGGAAATAGAAACAGATAAAGCTACTCAAGATTTTGAAATAGATGTTAGTGGTATTCTTCTTTTTATTGGTGTAAAAGAAGGAGAAAAAACACGTGTTAATGATATATTAGCGATTATAGGAGAGGAAGGAGAAGATATCAATCATTTAATTTCAAAATCAAAAAAAATACAAAAAGAAAAAAAGGATAAAATCAATAAAGAAGATAGAATATTTATTTCTCCTTTAGCAAAAAAAATGGCTAAAAAAATAGGAATATCTTTAAGTGATATTAATAAAGGTAGTGGAGATTATGGAAGAATTATTAAAAAAGATATTGATAAATATTATAAAAAAACAAAATTAAAGGAAAATAAATTTCATAAAAAAATATCTCATTCTTCTATGAGAAAAAAAATAGCAAAACATTTAACTTTTTCTAAATTTTCTGCTCCACATTATTACTTATTTAATGAAATTCATGTAGATAAATTAATTGAATTTAGAAAAAAATTAAATGATAAACTTTCTTTAGAAGAAAAAATATCATTTAATGATATTATTATAAAAGCAGTCGCTCAATCTTTAAAGAAAAATCCAAATATGAATGTTTCTTGGAATGAAGAAGAAATTTTATTTCATTCACATATTCATATTGGAATAGCTGTAGCAATAAAAGATGGATTAATAGTCCCAGTTATTAAAAATTCTGACCAAAAATCATTATTACAAATTTCCAAAGAAATTAAAGATAAAGTATTTCGTTCAAAATCAAAAAAAATACAACCAGAAGAAATAGAAAATAGTACTTTTACAGTGTCTAATTTAGGAATGTATGGAATAGAATCTTTTACTTCCATTATTAATGTTCCAAATTCTTCTATTTTATCTATAGGATCTATTATGAAAAGACCAATTATTAAAAATTCTAAAATAGAAATAGGAAACATAATGAAAATTACTTTATCTTGTGATCATAGAATTATAGATGGAGCTATAGCAAGTAATTATATTTATTCTTTAAAAAATTATTTAGAAGATCCTATTACTATATTATTTTAATTTTTATACAATTTTTTTTTTATTAATGAAATAAAAATAGAAAAAATAAATATGAAAAGAGTTAATAATGAAAAAATTTCTTCTGGAAAATTATAATTTATAAAAGAAGAAAAAATAAGTTTTATTCCGAGAATAATAATTATGAAAAAAGTAGAATTTTTCAATTCTGGAAATTTATTTATTAATTGAATAAAAAATTGAGAAATTAATCTCATAGAAAAAATTCCTATAAATACACCTAAAAAAATTAATATAAAATTTTTTGATAAAGCAACGGAAGCAAAAATATTATCAATAGAAAAAAATAAATCCATAATTTCTATTAAAAAAATAATTCTCCAAAAAGAATCTTTTTTTTTCAAATTATTTGAATTTTTTGATAAAAAAAATTTTTTTTTCAAAAAATGATTTAATCCTATAAAAATTAAATATCCTCCTCCTAATGGTTTTAACCACCATATTTTTATTAATGTAGAAGCAAATAATAAACATAATCCTCTAAAAAAATAAGCTCCGATAATTCCATACTTTATAGCTTTTTTTCTATCTTCTTTTTTTAAATTAACAATCATGGAAGCTAACATAGCTGCATTATCTATAGATAAAATACTTTCTATTAAAAATAAATTTCCTATAATAGTTATAGATAAGATAGGATGATTAATAATTTCTATAAAATATTTTACAAAATTCATTTTTTTTTTAAAAAATTTTTTTATCCATTTTAAATAAATTAAATAATTAAAATCATTTTATATTTTATATTATAAAAGTTTATTATTTTATATTTATAATAATTTCACTAATTCACTAATTCACTAATTCACTGATTCACTGATTTACTGATTTACTGATTTACTGATTTACTGATTTACTGATTTAAATATATTATAATAATATATAGTTAATATATAGTAATCAAAAAAAAAAATAATGATTATTAGAAATTTTATTAAATTAAATAATCCTATTTTTATAAACAAATAAAATGCGTATAGGAAATTTTTTTACAATTTTTATAACTATAATATTGACTATAATTTGCTTATATTATATATGTTCTAGTACATTATTAAAAAATAATAAAAATACTCTAAATCTTGGATTAGATTTAAAAGGAGGTATTAGCATAATTTTAGATGTATCGGAAAAGGATTTATTAAAAAAACTTTCTGAAAATTCTAAAAATTCTTTTTTTCTAAATGCATTAGAATATGCTGATAATAAAAAAAAAAATAATACAAATATAGATTATTTATCATTTTTTATTGATTTCTTCAATCAATTTAATATTAGTTTATCTTCTCCCGATTTATTTGGAAATAGATATAATATAGGACAAATTGATTCTAATAGTTCAAATGTAGAAGTGAAAGCTTTTCTTAGAAAAAAAATAGAATCATCTATTATTTCTATTCAAAATATATTAATATCCAGAATCAATCAATTTGGAATTTTACAACCAAATATACAACGTATTAAAAATACTAACAAAATATTAATAGAATTATCTGGAATAACAGATATAAGTAGAATAAAAAATATTTTAGAGAGAAAAGCAGAATTACATTTTTTTGAAATTTATAATATTCAAGAAATTTTTCCATTTTTTCAAAAAATAGATCCAATTTTTTATAAAAAATTTAAAAAATCTTTTATAAATATTTTGAATCTATCTAATATAAAATCGAATAATATAGTTGGATTAGTTCATAAAAAAAATAAAAAAATAATTTCTGATTTTTTTAATTTAATGAAATCTTCAGAAGTATTACCATATTATTTACAAAATGTTAAATTTTTATGGGGAAATAAAAATTTTTTAAATAAAAATTTTTTTCAATTATTTGCTGTAAAAATCAATGAAATGGATTCTTCTTTAAATGGAGATATTGTAACTAACGCTTATAAATCTTTTGGTCCATTTAATGAAATATCAATAAATATAAAAATGAATCAAGAAGGAACTAAAAAATGGAAAATATTTACTAAAAAAAATATAGGGAAAAATATAGCAATAGTACTTGATAATTTAGTTTATGCAACCCCATTAGTTCAATCAGTTATACCAAACGGTATGTCTCAAATATCTGGACATTTTTCTATACAAGAGTCTAATGATTTAATCAATGTATTAAATGCAGGAGAATATCCTATTTCAGTAAATATTGTACAAACTGATATTATAGGACCTTATTTAGGTATAGTTTCTATTCAAAAAGGAATAAAATCTTTTTTAATAGCCTTATTTTTTGTATTTTTTTGGATGATTTTTTATTATTCAATTCCAGGGTTATATTCTAATATTATTTTAATTTTAAATATTATATTAATTTTTGGAATTATTATTTCAATCAATGCTGTATTAACTCTTCCTGGAATTGCAGGAATTATATTAACATTAGCCATGTCTATGGATGCAAATATTTTAATTTATGAAAAAATTAAAGAAAATATAAACAATAAAATTTCTATTTTTGCATCTATTCAAAATAGTTATACATTTCATGGAGCTTTATCTTCTATTATAGATGGACAAATTACAACTTTATTATGTGGAATTATTTTATTTTATTTTGGTACAGGTCCAATTAAAGGATTTTCTACTACTTTAATTATTGGAATTATAATATCTGTATTTACTTCTACTTGTTTAGGAAGATTATTATTAGAATGGCATTTAAAAAAATATAATAAAATTACTTTTATTAATAAAATGTTTATTAATTTTTTTTATAAAATTAAAAATATACAATGGGATTTTTTATCTAAAAGAAAATGGGCTTATATAATTTCTTCTATTCTTTTAACATTTAGTATATTTTCTTTAATTTTTCAAGGATTAAATCTAGGATTAGATTTTGTAGGAGGACGTTCTTATGTAATTCTTTTTGAAAAAAAAATCATTCCTGATAAAATTTCACAAATTTTATCAAAAACATTCCTAGAAAAAGGAAAACCTTCCTTTCCAAGGGTAATGACATTTGGAAAAGAAAATCAATTGAAAATAATAACTAAATATAAAATATGGGAAAAAAATTCTCAAATAGACGAAGAAATTTTAAAAAAAATGTTTTTATCTTTGAAAGATTATTTTCCTATTCATTTTCAATTTAATGATTTTAAAAGCATAGAAAAAGAAAAAAATAAACCTTTAGGAATTTTATCTTATGAAAAAGTAGAACCTATAATAGCTCAAGATATGAAAAAAAAATCTGTGATATCAATCACAGTTTCTTTAGTTGTAATATTTTTATATATTTTTATAAGGTTTAAAAAATGGCAATTTGGATTAGGAGCTATAATTTCTTTAATTCATGATTCAATTATTGTACTTGGAATATATTCTTTTTTTTACAAAAAATTTCCTATTCTAGAAATAGACCAATCTTTTATAGCAGCGTTATTAACTATAATTGGTTATTCTATTAATGATACTGTAATTATTTATGATCAAATAAGAAAAATTTCAAAAAAAACAATATTTTTAAACATGAGAAAAAATATTAACACTGGTATTATTAATTCTATAACAAGAACTATTCATACTTCATTAATTACTTTATTAGTAATTACTATTATTTTTTTATTTGGAGGAACTACTCTTCGTAGTTTTACGTTAGCTTTATTTATTGGAATAAGTATTGGAACTTATTCTTCTTTATTTATTGCACCATCTATTGTGTACGATTTTTGTAAAAAAAAAATATAGAAATATGACAAATTTTTTATTTATTAGTATTGAAGAAAGTTTTTTTATTATTTTTATAGCTATACTCATATTTGGACCAAAAAAAATACCAGATATAGCTCGTGGATTAGGAGAAGGAATACGATATTTAAAAAATGCTAAAGAAAAAATAAAAAATGATATCTTTAGATCATAAAAAAAACCAATTTTACAAAAAAAAATATATATTTTATATTTTTATTATATAATATATTCTATTTAATTATTTATTTATTAAATATCATCTTTTCTATAGTCTTTAATAATAGATTTATCAATTAATACATCTCCTAATTGTTCTATAACATTTCTTCTTAAAAAAGAATTTAAAAATTCTATTTCAGAAGAAAAATAAGAATTATTTTTAGAAGTATTTTTAGATGTATTAAAACGTTTTAATGGTCTTACAAAAAAAATACCTTTTTCCCCTAAAATAGGAATAGAAGTTTTATATAATTTTGAAGAAAAAGCATATCCTACTACTTTAGGTTCTATGTATTGATCAATCATAGAATTATAAAAATTAATTAAACAAGATTTATTTATTTTTTTAGAAAAATGAACAGATATTTGTTCTAAATTTTTAGAAGAAAATTTATTTAATAATAAATTTTTATAAATTTTATTTTTAATCAAAATAGGTATTATATTATTTTTTATTTCTTCAATAGAATATCCTTTTGTTTGAATTTTAGATAAAAATACTATAATATAATCTCTATTTGATGTATAAAAAATTTTTTTATCTCCTTCTTTTCTATTTTTTTCATAAGACCAATTTATAATTTCTTTATCTAATTCAGAGTTTAATCCATCAATATTCCATTGATTATTTTTTACTTTTTCTAAAAAAATAGTTTCATATCCTTTTTTTCTTGCATTATTAATAAATCTATTCAAACTAGAATTAGTATTATTTTTCATAAATTGAAAAACATTTTTATGAAGTAAATCTTCCGTTTTTTTTGATGGAATAAGTGTTTTTACAAAAATAGAGAATTGATATACAGGCTGTATATCTTTTTGATCATCTATCCTTAAAATATGATAACCAAATCTAGTTTCATAAAAAATTATTATTCCTTTTTTATTTTTTAAAGAAAAAATATCTGATTTAAGAACATTATTTTGTTCTTCATATTTGATCCATCCTAAATTTCCTTTATTTTTCTTTATATTAATAAAATCATCAGATATTTTCATTACTAATGAATGAAATTTATAAGGATTATTTTTAACAATATTATATATTTTTTTAGCTATATGTTGAGCTTCTTTTTTAGATCTTTTATTATAAAAACGGATAGCTTCTTTATGAGAAATTAATATATGACTGGATAAAATAGAATTATATATCATTTTTTTTCCAGTTAATTTAGCCATAATATAAATATTATTATCTTTAATAGGACCGAATATAGTACCAATATCATTATTTTTTTCTACAAAATTTTGTAAAATAGGAGGAAGATTTTTTTTTAAATAAAAGTTTGGATCAAAAGGATTTTCAGATTGATTAGAAATAATCATAGATTTATGATTAGAATATTTAAATTGATTAAATAATTTACTGATTTTCAGTTCCATATTTTTTTTATCATCTAAAGATGGATTAGAATGTAATATAACAAAACTAAGATTCCTTAAATTTTCTTTTTTATATAGAAATTTATTTTTTTTAATATGATCATAAATCTCATAATTTTTTATTGATATATATTTTTTTTCTATTTCTGAATAAGGAACAAAAATATAATCAATAATTGAAAAATAATTTTTATCTCTATAATTTAATTTTGCTTCTATGAAAGAAGTATTTAATCCATACATTAACATTTCTACATATTTTCTTGCAATAATTCTTTTTAAAATATTATTTTTTTCATAAGACCAAATATTTTTTTCTTCCTCTATTTGAGGTGTTTTATTTTTTTTATATAATTTTTCTATATTTTTCAGATATAATCGAAATTTTTTTATATCCATATTACCTTTTTCATCTTGAAAATCAATAATATTACTATATATAGATTGTTTTTCTATAGCTTTCCAAAAATCTTTTTTTGTACTTTGTATTCCTAATTTACCTGCTTGTTGTGTTAATACTTTTTCATGAACTAAAAACTTCCAAGCATCATTTTTTAAAGAAGAATCAGATTCTCCATCACGAAATCGTTTTAAAAATTGAAAATTATCAAAATACTCTTTAAAAGAAATATTATCTCCATTTACTTTACCTATAACGTTAGAATTTGAAGAAAAAAATTTTAATAAAATATTAGGATCTAATATAAAAAAAATTAAAGAAATTACTATAAATACAAAAATTAACCATGTATTTTTTCTAATTTTTTCTAAAAAACTCATTTTTTAATTCAATATTTTTTTTTGAAGAAAAACTTCTTCTATTTTATTTTTAGATACTTTTTTAATTTCAATAAAAAAATTTTTATTAATAATAATTATTTCTCCATATTTAGGAATATTTCCTGTATAAGTAACTATCAAACCACCTAAAGTTTCATATTTTTCTGATTTTGGAAGATCTAAATCATATTTGGAATTAATAAAATCTATTTCTAAACGTGCAGAAAATAAAAATTCGTAATTATTCAATTTTTTATCTAATAAAAAATTTTCATCATGTTCATCTTTTATATCTCCAATAAATTCTTCTAAAATATCTTCTATAGTTATCATTCCTGCCGTTCCTCCATATTCATCTAAAACTATAGCTATACTTCTTTTTTTTTTAATTAAAAGATCCATAATTTCTCTCACAGGTGTAGTAATATAAACGAATTCCACAGATCTAATTACAGATTCAATATTTTTTGGCTTTTTTAAAAATTCTAAATAATGAATATATCCTATAATATTGTCTATATTTTTTTTAAAAATAACAATTTTAGATAATCCACTTTCTGTAAAGATATTACGAATATTATCCATAGAAGAAAATGTAATATTAGAAGAAACTATTTCTTTTCTAGGAACCATACATTCTCGTGCTTTTTTTTCAGAAAAATCCAAAGCTTTATGAAAAATCTCAATTTCAGATTCTATAAATTCTTTTTCTTTAACACTATTTCTCATATTTTCTGATAAAAAATAAATTAAATCTTCTTTATCAAAGAATTTTTTTTTATCATTTTCTTTTTCTCCTAATATTTTCAAAAAAACATTAGAAATCCAAATAATAGAATTAGTGATAGGAGAAAATATTTTACATATAAAATATACAGGAATAATAAATAAATTCAATAATTCATTGGAATATACACTAAATATTATTTTAGGAATAAATTCTCCAATAATTAAAATAACAGTAGCGGAAAAAACTGTTTCTAAAAAAATTATCCATAAAGAATTATTTAATAATTCTTTTGGTAAAATAGAAAAAAATAATTTACTCATATAAATACCATATATAACCAAAGAAATGGTATTGCCAATTAGCATTGTAGTTATAAATTTTTTAGGTTTATTAATGCTTTTAGAAAGAATTTTAGAACGAAATGATCCTTTTTTTTTCTCTAATTCTATTTGAAATAAACTAGAAGAAATTAAAGCCATTTCCATTCCAGAAAAAAAAGCAGATATAAGTATAGTAATTAAAACTATACTAATATGAAAAATCATATTATATATATCAAAGGTAAAGTTCCACGAATATTTTTTAATTTAATTTTTTTTAAATCATCAGAAGCTTCTATTCCATTTATTGCATGTAATATAATTCCATCTAAATTAGATATCATTGTATATTTTTCATTAAAAATTTTTTTCTGTTGTTTATCCCAAAAAACTTCTTCAGTTTTAACAAAGTATCCATTAGAATTCATAATTTGAATATTTCCTTTAATATGATAAATTATTTTTTTAACACCAATTGATTTTACCCAATTTGCTTTAATATAAGTATATTTATTAGTATTATTCTCGTAAATTAATAAATAAAAACCATTTGGAAATAAGGTATAATATGTATATTCTTTTATTATTGGTGAATAAAGAAAAATTTTTAATATTCCATTTTCTTTGTATAAAATACTTGTATTAATAAAAATTCTTTGAGGAATTTTTTTTTTATAAAAAATTTTTTTTCTTTACAAGAAAAAAAAAATAAAATTAATAAAAAAAATATGATAATGGAATTTTTTGAATTATTATTATTACTTATTATTGTATTTTTGTTTATCATTTTTTTTATTTGGTATCTTAGCTCAGTTGGTAGAGCAAAGGACTGAAAATCCTTGTGTCCCCGGTTCGATTCCGGGAGATACCACTATAAATATAATATATAATTATATACCTAATTCTTTTTTAACTTCCTCTGTTATATCTGTTCCTTTATTAATTAAAACTCCTTTTCCAGGACTACAATCATCCACTCTTATAATATTTTTATCTTTTTCTATTACTTTATAAATAGCATTTTCTATTTTTTTATATATGGGATTTAATAATTTATTTTGTTTTTTATTTAAATCATCAGATGCTTTTTTTTGATATGCATGAGCTCTTGCTTGTAAAATTTCTAATTCTTTTTTAAGAATTGGATTTTTATTTTTTTTAAATTTTTCTACTTTTTTGTGAAATTCTTTTGCTAATTTATCAAGTATATTCTCATGCATTTTACTAATTTTAGTTAATTCTTTTTGAGCATTAGAGAATTCTTTCATTTTTTCTATAAGTACTATACTATTAAGACAAACTATTTTTTGTTTACAATCTTTAGAAAAAGAAAATGAATATCCAAATAGTAAGAAAAATAATAAAAAATAAAAAATTGTATTTTTTTTCATATATATATTTTAATTGTTAATTACAAATCTTTTCCTATAATAAAATGTTTTTTCCATTTTGATTTATTACCTATATCTACATCATCTATAGGATATCCTATATCTATACCTAAAAATCCTATTGGACTCCAAAAAAAACGAATACCAAATCCAATAGATTTATTCATTTTTAATGGATAAAATTTTTGATAAGAATCACTAACATTTCCTCCTTCCATAAAAAAAGTATTCCAAATTTTTAAATTTGAAAAATTTTTAATTAAATAACGTATTTCTAAAATAATTTTATTATAAATAACTCCTCCATTACTTGGAATTGGATATCTAAAATTATTTTTTATAAAAGAATATCCTCTTAATGGAATATGATCAAAATTTTCTAATTTTGATACAAATAAATTATTTTGTACTCCACCTATATAAAATTTTTGAAAAGGAAATAATTCTTTTGAATTATCATATTGTCCTAAATATCCAAATTCATTTCCTATTTTTAATACCATTTTTTCTATAATTTTTTTATACCAAAAAAAATTTATTTTAAATTTAAAATATTCTATCCATTTTATTTCATTTTGATCATTATTATTTAAAATAATAGAATATGGAGGAGTAAATTTACTATTTAATTGGATTTGTGATCCTTTTAATGGAAATATGACATCGGGTTCTGTAGAAATTCTTTGTAATGAAATCAAAAAATTAATATTATGTAATATTTTTTTTTGATAAAAATCAGAAGAAATTTCTTTTTTTAAAAAAAATTTATCGTAATCAATAGATGTTAAAATTTTTGAATAAGGATCTAAAAAAGATAAAAATTTATTTAAACTAATAGAAGTTCCTATTTTTTCTAAAAATTGTTTTTCCTCAATTTTATCATTTTTATATATTTGAGATAATAAATAAAAATCTTCTTCTTTTTTTATTTTCTTTTTGGAATAATTCCCTATTAAAGTTAAAGATGTAGGATTTTTCTTTTCTATCCAAGGCTCTGTAAAAGAAAAACCATAAGATAAAAAATCTTTTCCTAATTGACTAAAAATAATTAATTTTTGACCGTCTCCTTGAGGAATAGGATTCCATAATTTCCATTTAAAAAAATTTTTAAAAGAAAAATTCCCAAAATTTAATTTAAAATTACCAATAATATTTTTCATATTTTTTCCCCCAAATCCTCCATGAAATTGAAATTCATTTGTATTTTTTTCGATAATATGCCATTCTATATCTACAAAATTATTTTTTTTATTTGGAATAATTTCAGAATGTACTTTTTCAAAAAGATTTAAATTTTCTAAGTTTAATAAACTATATCTGATATTTTTAGGATTAATAAGATCTCCTGGATAAGTTTTTAATTCTCTTCTAATAACATGATCTTTTGTTATTAAATTTCCTAATATTTTAACTTTATTTATATATACTGGGTTATTTTCTTTTATTTGTATTTCTAAATCTATTTGATGATTTATTACTCTTTTTTCTATTAAAATTATATTTACAAATAAATAACCTAAGTCTAGGTAAGTAGATAAAATACTTTTAGGAAAAGAAGCATTTAAAATATTTCTTTCAATTTCAATTTTATTATAAATATTTCCTTTTTTATAAAATAAAATTTCTTTTAAAAAATTATTTTTCAATTTTATATTTCCTAAAAAATCTACATTTCCTAAATAATATCTATCTCCTTCAATAACCTTTATTTTTATTCCATAATTTCCAGATTTTTCTTTCCAAACAGAATCTAAAAATATTTGAATATCAAGAAATCCCATAGATTTATATTTATCTATAATATTTTTTAAATCTTTTTTTATATTTTCTTGAACAAATAAATAAATAGATTTTTCTATAATTGGAATATAAAAATTTTTTCTAATTTTTATCATTAAACTTAGTAAGTCTTTATCATTAATGATATTATTTCCCTCAAAGAATATTTTTTCTATTTCAATTTTTTTACCTTTATCAACAGATATATATAATATATTTTTATTATTTATTTTAGTTATTTCACTTTTTATCTTAATTTCATTATATCCTTTTTCTATATAATATTCTTGAATATCGTTTTTTATAGTTTGAATTAAATCATCAGAAATTTTATCTCCATATTTTATTTTTTTTATATTAGGGAACTGTTCTTTTCTAATTCCTATTGTTTTAACTTCATGAATTTCTATTAAATCTTCTAATTCAAAAAATAAATCTATTTCATTTTTAGAAATATTTTTTTTATAAATAGATATATTTTTAAATAGATGACTGTTCCATAATTTTTTAATAGCAAAATCTATCTTAATTCCATAAAAATCAATTAAATCTCCATCATAAATACCAGATAATTTGGAAATAAATTGACTATTATATTTTGATTTTCCTATTATATGAATTGATTTTACAACTATATTTAAATTTTCATTTTTTTGAATATTAAAAATTTTCTTTTGATTAAAAGAGTATCCATGTTGGTTCTTTTGATTAAAAGAGTATCCATGTTGGATTTGTAGCATTATCATTAATAAATAAAAAATGCCTATTAGAAATATATTTTTTTTCATGAATAAAAAAGTTATTCAACGTTTCCAAAACGACGTTTTCTTTTTTGATAATTTATAATAGCTTCAAAAAAATCTTTTTTCCTAAAATCTGGCCATAAAATATTTGTAAAATATAATTCTGCATAAGCAGATTGCCAAAGTAAAAAATTACTAATACGTTGTTCTCCACTAGTTCTTATAATTAAGTCTACATCTGGTAAATCTTTAGTATATAAATGATTTTGAAAAAAAGAATCATTTATATCTTGTAATGAAAAAAATCCATTAGAAACTTTTTTAGCAATATTTTTCGTTGCTCTTAATATCTCTTTTCTTGCACTATAACTTAATGCTAAAATCAAAGTTCCAGACGTATTATTTTCTGTTTTTTTCATAAAAAAAAATAATTCTTTTTGAATAATTTTTGAAAATTTTTCAATTTCTCCTATTATAATAATTTTTACATTCTTTTCATGAATTTCTTTTAAATGAATTTTTAAATTAGTATGAAATAAACGCATTAAATCATTTATTTCTTTTTGTGGCCTATTCCAATTTTCAGAAGAAAAAACATATAAAGTAACATAAGGAATTCTTAATTCTTTACATCCATTTATAGTATCTCTTACAGATTGCATTGCTTTTTCATGACCAAACGTTCTTAATTTTCCTCTTTTTTCCGCCCAACGTCCATTTCCATCCATAATAATAGCTACATGATGAGGAATATTATTATAATCTATTTTTTCTAATAAATTTTTCATGAGAAATATAAATCATAAATACATCTTTAACAAAGATATAAATAAATAAAAAACAAATATTTTTCATTTTCAATTTCTTTGATCTATTCCCCATAAAAGTTTTTCTCGTAATGTTTTATAATAAGTATTTTTACCTTCTTGAAGAAGATAAATATAAAAAGGAGCTTTTTGTATATATAATTCATTTTCTTTATTTAAAGAAGTTAATCTAGTATCCATAGATAAAGAATAATATTTTACACGGCTATGAATTTTTAAATGAATTTTTTGATTATCTGATATAATTAGTGGACGTGAAAATAAATTATGAGGAGATATAGGTGTAATAACAAAATTATGATTATCAGGACTAATAATAGGACCACCACAACTCAAAGAATATCCAGTTGATCCAGTAGGAGTAGAAATGATTAATCCATCTGCCCAATAAGAAGTTAAAAATTCATTATCAATATAAGCATCTATAGTAATCATAGATACTGTTTCTTTACGAAGAATAACAATTTCATTTAATGCAAAATTAAAAAATTTGTTATGATTAGTGTTAATATTTGTAATTGAAGTTTTTAAATATAATAAACTTCTAGGCATTAAATGAAATTTTTTATTAAAAATTTGATCTATTTTTTGAATAAAAACATCTTTATTAAAAGTAGCTAAAAAACCAAGATTTCCTGTATTAACTCCAACTATAGGAATTCCAGAATCTCTTATTAATGTAATAGCTGATAAAATAGTTCCATCTCCTCCAAAAGTAAACATTAAACTAAAATCTTTAGTTAATTCTTTATAATTAGAAAAAATAGGAAAATCTAAATTTTTAAATTCTTCAAAAGAAGACAAAATATCAAAAAAGGATTTTTCAATATAAATTTCTATTGAATTACTATATGCATAACCGATAAACTGATTTAAATATGGTATATTTTTTTCCAAAAAATTTTGTCCATATACGGCTATTTTCATTTTAATTTTTTTTATAAATTAATTATTTAATTAAATAAATTTGTAATTAATTTAGTTTAGTTTGTATTAAATTTGTTTTTTGAATAAAAAGGAAAAAAGAATATGAAAAAATCAGAATCTTTATTTCCTGCAAAAGTATTATTATTTGGAGAATATGGAATTTTAGAAAATTCTAGTGGTCTCTCTATTCCTCATAATTTTTATAAAGGAACTTTAAAATTACATTATAAATTTAATAAAATTCATAAAAATGAAGAGATCTTATCTTCTAATTATAAAATTAAAAAATATTATAATTTTTTATCTTTTTTAAAAAAAAAACAAATTTTAAAAAAATTAAATTTAAAACAATTATATCAAGATATACAAAATGGTTTATTTTTTCATTCCAATATTCCTCAAGGATATGGATTAGGAAGTTCTGGAGCATTAGTTGCTGCTATTTATGATAAATATGCAAAAAATAAATTAAAAAAATGTTTCATAAATGAAAATATAATAATTTTAAAAAAAATATTTAGTCAAATGGAATCTTTTTTTCATATAAAAAGTTCTGGAATAGATCCTTTAATTTGTTATTTAAATTTACCTCTTTTAATTCGTTCAAAAACAGATATTTCTATAATAAAAATTCCTAAAAAAAGAAAAGGAAAAGGAGCTATTTTTTTATTAAATTCTGGAATTCCTAGCAAAACTTCTTCTGTAATAAAGATTTTTTTAGAAAAATTAAAAAATAATAAATTTAAAAAAATTTTAAAAGAAGAATTCATTATATACAACGAAAAATGTATTGAAAATTTTTTAAAAGAAGATTTCAAAATTTTATTAAAAAATGTAAAAAAACTTTCTACATGGGTTTTTTATCATTTTCGTCCAATGATACCAAAAAATATATATGAAATATGGGAAGAAGGCCTTTTGAATAATATACATTATTTAAAATTATGTGGATCTGGAGGAGGAGGATTTATTTTAGGATTTACTCCAAATTATAATATATCAAAAAAAAAATTAAAACAATATACAATGGAAGTTCTCTTTCGTTTTTAATTTTTTTTTAATTAAAATATAATTATGCAAATTAATAATAATAAAATTAGATTAAATCATTATTTATCTAATGCTGGAATTTCTTCTAGAAGAGAAGCGGATAAACTAATTTTATCTGGAGCCATAAAAGTTAATGGAAAATCTATTTGTAGATTAGGAACAATTATTCATATAAATGATATTGTTACATTTTATGGATCAAAAATAAAAATTCAAAATAAAATTTATATATTGCTCAATAAACCTAAAGGATATATCACTACTACAAAAGATCCATTTAACAGAAAAATAGTAATGAATTTAATACCTTTTTTTTCAAAATATAGAATTTTTCCAGTAGGAAGATTAGATAGTTCTACTACTGGTGTCTTGCTTTTAACAAATGATGGATTTGTATCTGAAAAATTAACTCATCCAAAATATAAAATTAAAAAAATTTATCATGTCTTGTTAAATAAAGAAATTAAAAATGAAGATTTAGATAAAATTAGAAAAGGAAAAATATATTTAAAAGAAGGAAAAGTGACAGTTATTTTTGTAAATAAAGGTTATACAAAAAATCAAATTAAAATAGGATTATATATAGGATGGAATAGAATCATTAAACGTATTTTTAAAAAATTAGATTATCAAGTAATTCAATTAGATCGAGTTTATTTTGGAGGATTATCTAAAAAAAATATAAAAATAGGAAAATGGTGTTATTTAAATAAAAAAGAAATAGAAAATATTATAATATGAAAAAATTCACCATTATCAATGGACCTAATTTAAATCTTTTAGGAAAAAGAGAACCAAAATTATATGGAAATGAAAATTTTTTAGATTATTTTAATAAATTAAAAAAAAAAAAATTTTTAATAATATAGAAATTATTTATCATCAAAATAATAGTGAAGGAAAAATTATAGATCTTTTACATTCTTTAGGATTTCAAATGGATGGAATTATATTAAATGCTGGAGCTTATACTCACACTTCTATAGGAATTGCTGATGCAATAAAATCTATATCATCACCTGTTATAGAAATTCATATTTCTAATATTCATTCAAGAGAATCTTTTCGGAAAAAATCATTTTTATCTCCTGTATGTAAAGGAACAATTTTTGGATTTGGATTAAAATCTTATGAATTAGGAATCATTAGTTTTCTTTTATAAGATTATTAATGATTATGGAATTTTTGAATATATTGAATAATATTTTTTCTTCCATATCTTTTTTTTACAGAAACTTTAAACCAAATAGGAATAATAAAACCGTTATTTTTAATTTTTTCAATACAAAAAGAAATATTTTTTTCAATAAATTTACGATTCAATTTATCTATTTTTGTAAAAATAATACAAAAATTTTTTTTAAGATTATTTAGTTTTTTTATAAAATCTAAATCAATTTTTTGTATAAAAAATCTACTATCTATTAATAAAAATAAACAAAAAAGATTTTTTGTATAAAAAATATAATCTAAAATTAATTTTTGTGTTTCTTTTTTAATTCTTTTTTTTGAAAAAAATCCATATCCAGGTAAATCTATAAAATACCATTGATTATTTATTAAAAAATGGTTTATATATTGAGTTCTTCCAGGATAAGAAGAAACTTTAGCTATTTTTTTTCTTCCTACTATATAATTTATTAAACTAGATTTTCCAACATTAGAACGTCCTACAAAAGCATATTCAGGAAAATTAAAATTATTAATTTTATTTAGTTCTTTTGAACTTCCTTTAAATTTTACAGAAAAAATTTTCATGATGGAAATTAAATTTAGAAAGCCATTTATCTAATATTTCTATAAATTTTTTAGGATGTTCCATCATAGGAGCATGTCCACATTTATCAATCCAATGTAATTCAGAATCAGGTAATAATCTATGAAATTCCTCCGCTATTTCCGGTGGAGTTACATGATCTTGTTTCCCCCATATTAAACAAATAGGTTGTTGAATAATAGATAAATCTTTAGACATATTATATTTCATAGCACTTTTAGCAATATATAAAATTTTAATTCCCTTTTTTTTATCATTAACAATATGAAATACTTCATCAACCAATTTTTTGGTAGCTATTTTAGGATCATAAAATATTTCTTGTGATTTTTTTCTTATAAATTCATAATTTTCTCTTTTTGGAAAAGCATATCCAAAAGATTTTTCAAATAAACCTGAACTTCCCGTAAGAACTAAAGAATGTACTAAATCTATTCTTTTTTTTGCTATAATTAAAGCAATATGTCCTCCAAGTGAATTTCCCACTAAAGTAGCTTTTTTAATTCCTATTTGTATCAAAAATTGAATAATATATTTAGATAAATTAGAAATATTTGTTAAAAATAATGGCATATTATAAATAGGTAATGAAGGAATAATTACTTTATAACCTTTTTGTGGAAAAAAATCCAAAAGCGCTTTAAAATTGCTTAATCCTCCCATTAATCCATGAAGTAAAATCAAAGGGTGCCCTTTTCCTTTTTTTACATGAGGAAAATTTTTATTTTTATTAAAAAAAAACATAAATCATGCTATTAAGTAGTTTTACTATATTTTTTTTGGACAAAAAAATAAGCTGCTTTTGCAGAAAGCTCTTCCGATTTTTTTTTCGAAGTACCTCTACCTTCAGTTTGAATTCCACATTCTAATATAGTTAACTCCGATAAATAAATAATTATATTTTTATCTTTTTCTTCTTTTTCTCTAAAAGTTTTAAAATTTATTGTAAACTTATTTTTTTGAGACCATTCCATTATCCATACTTTATAACTAAAAATTTCACTTTGTAATTTTACTATATTTATATGAAATTGTAATATTTTTTGATATACAAAATTTTTACAACCTTGATATCCTATTTCTAAATAAATAAATCCTATTAAAGCTTCAAGGGTATTTCCCAATATATTATCAGATATAATAGGTTTATTTAAAAAAATATCCGTAATCGTTAATTTTCTAGATATTTTATTCAAATTTTTTCTACATACTATTTTAGATCGTATTTGAGTTAATTCACCTTCTTTTTTTTTAGGAAATTTTTCACATAAAAAATGTGATATTATAGTATTTAATACAGAATCTCCTAAAAATTCAAGTCTTTGAAAAGAAATAGAATAATTTTGATTTAAATTTTTTCTTTTTGTAGAAAAATTATAAATAAATACTTCTTTTAAGAATTTAGTATTTTTTGGACAAAATCCTAATATTTTTATTAATTTTTTAACTAAAATAGAATCTATATCTTTTTCAAAAAGAGGATTAGATAACATTTATCTTTTTAAATAAAATACAAACATTGTGTCCTCCAAAACCAAAAGTATTGCATAAACTAATTTGTACTTCTTTTTTGATAGCTATATTTGGAATAAAATTCATTTTAGAATCTATATTTTTATCTAATTGAAATAAATTTATAGTTGGAGGTATTATTCCTTTTGTTAAAGGAAGTATAGAAGCTATTGCTTCTATCGCCCCCGCAGCTCCTAATAAATGTCCTGTCATAGATTTTGTAGAATTAATATATATATTATATACATTTTTTTTAAAAACTTTTTGAATAGCTTTTACTTCTGCAATATCTCCTAACTTAGTAGAAGTTCCATGAGAATTAATATGATCAACATCTTCATATTTAATACCTGCTTCTCTAATAGCTGTTTCCATTGCTAAAACTATTCCTTTTCCTTCTGGATGAGGTGCAGTAATATGATAAGCATCTCCAGACATTCCTACTCCTCCTATTTCTGCATATATATTAGCTCCTCTTTCTTTAGCGTGTTGATATTCTTCAAGAATAAGACATCCTGCTCCCTCTCCTAATACAAAACCATCTCTATCCTTTTCAAAAGGTCTAGATGCTGTTTTATAATCATCATTTCTAGTAGATAAGGCATGTAAAGCATTAAATCCTCCTACTCCACTTTGTGTAATAGCGGCTTCAGATCCACCAGTAATCATAATATCTACTTTACCTAAACATATTAAATGATAAGAATCTACAATAGCATTAGAAGAAGATGCACAAGCAGAAACAGTTGCGTAATTTGGTCCATGAATACCATAATTCATAGAAATAAAACCAGCAGTAATATCTATTAACATTTTAGGAATAAAAAATGGACTAAATCTAGGATATTTTCCTCCATTTAAATAATCAGAAATAGATTCTTCCAAATTAAGAAGACCTCCAATTCCTGAAGACCAAATTACTCCAATTCTTTCTTTTTTTTCTTTTAAAAAATTAATACCACTATTTTTTATAGCTTCTTCAGAAGCAATTATTCCATATTGTGCACATGGATCTAATTTTCGTTTTTCTTTTCTACTAAAAAAAAGGTTTGGATCATAATTTTTTAATTCACAAGCAAATTTAGTCTTGTATTTTTTTGTATTAAAATAAGTTATAGGAGCACATCCATTTTTTCCATTAATCAGAGAAATCCAATATTCTTCTACATTATTTCCTATCGGAGTAATAGAACCAATACCAGTTATTACTACTTTTTTTAAGTTCTCCATACTCATACATAATAAAAATACTAATCAGATTTTTTTTTATCAATATTATTTTTATTTTTTTCCATTAAAAGATATTCTATAGCCTGTATGGCTTCGCCGACTGTTGTTATTTTTTCCGCTTTTTCATCAGAAATACTAATATTAAATTCTTTTTCAAATTCCATAATAAGTTCTACTATATCTAAGGAATCGGCGCCTAAATCATTAGTAAAACTAGCAGTAGAAATAATTTCACTTTCATCTACACTTAATTTATCTACAATAAGAGCATTTACTCTGGATGCAATATCAGACATAGGATCATAATTTTTTTTTTCTTTCACAAAATTAGTAAACTTTTATAAATCATATATAAATTTGCTGTTATACAGATAAAGTATAGAAAATAGAAAGAGGAATATATGATATTTTTTTCATTAGAAAATTACGGAATATTTAATTCTTATGAGAATTACCAATTAACTCCTTATGAGTTACAAAATATAATTATTCAAAAAAAAATGGGAGTTGAGACAAAATCAGGAGTTTTAGCAATAAATACTGGGATTTTTACTGGTAGATCTCCTGAAGATCGATTTATTGTAAAAGACAGTATTACAGAAAAAAAAATATGGTGGAATAAAACATTTAATCAATCTTTTGATCCAGAAAAATTTGATAATTTATACCAAAAAATAGTAAAATATTTATCTGGAAAAACATTATATATTAGAGATGGTTATCTATGTTCTGATAAACGTTATCAATTAAATGTTCGTTCTATTAGTGAATATCCATGGTCGGATTTATTTATTCATAATCTTTTTTTACGATTTAAAAAAATAAAAAAAATTATACCAGATTGGTTATTATTTTGCGCCCCAGGATTTAAAGCAAATCCAATAAATGATGGAACACGTCAAAAAAATTTTTCTATATTAAATTTTTCTAAAAAAATAATTTTAATTGGAGGATCTGGCTATACAGGAGAAATAAAAAAATCTATTTTTTCTGTTTTAAATTTTATACTTCCAATATATAAAAATGTTTTTCCCATGCATTGTTCAGCAAATGTAGGAAAATATAAAAAAGATACAGCTCTTTTTTTTGGATTATCTGGAACAGGAAAAACAACTATTTCTAATGATATAAATAGAAATTTGGTAGGAGATGATGAACACGGATGGACTTGTGATAATATTATTTTTAATTTTGAAGGAGGATGTTATGCAAAAATATTGGGTATTTCTAAAGAAAAAGAACCTATGATTTATAATGCTATCAAAAAAGGATCAATGTTAGAAAATGTTATTTTAAAAAATGAAAATAATGAAATTGATTTTTTAGATGATTCTATTACTAAAAATATGAGAATTAGTTATCCTATTTATTTTATAAAAAATATTGAAAAAAAATTATATTCTTCTAATATTAAAAATATTTTTTTTCTTACATATGATTCTTTTGGTATTTTACCTCCCATTTCTAAATTAAATAGAGCTCAATCTTCTTATTATTTTTTATTAGGATATACTTCTAAAGTAGCTGGTACTGAATTAAATATAAATAATCCAAAAGCTACATTTTCTTTTTGTTTTGGAGCTCCATTTATGACTTTACATCCTATTCAATATACAAATATGTTCATAAAAAAATTATATAATACTGAAATAAATGTTTGGATGGTTAATACAGGATTGATATCAGAAGGATATCGAATAAAATTAAATGATACTAGAAAAATTGTAGAAAATGCTTTAAATGGTTTTTTATTAAATGTCCCTTATGAAATATATCCAATTTTTAATTTTAAAATACCAAAATATTGCCCAGAAATATCTTCTCATATTTTAAATCCAAAAAATTCATGGAAAAATGAAAAAGATTATCAAAATCAAGTAAAAATACTTGCAAAAAAATTCATTAATCATTTTAATATATATAGAAAATATACAGATAAAAATATTTCATCTGGAGAACCTATTTTAGAATAAACATATCATTATAATTTATAATATATTTACTAATATATTTTCCTAAAATATCAAATTCTACATTAACAATGTCTCCGACCTTTAAAAAAGATATATTTGTTTTTTTGTAAGTATAAGGAATAATAGAAACACTAAATGTGTATTGATTACATGTTATAATAGTAAGACTTATCCCATTTATAGCAATAGACCCTTTTTCTACTACTTTGGTAGTTAATTTTTTTTTAGATTTAAAAAAAAATAACCAACTTCCATTTCTATTTTCTATTTTTAAAATTTTGGCAGTTGTATCTACATGTCCTTGTACTATATGTCCATTTAATCTTTCACCCATCATTAATCCTCTTTCCAAATTGATTTCATCTTTAATTTTTAAAAAATTTAAATTAGTACGGAATAAAGTTTCTTCAGAAGCTATAACTGAATAAGTTTTTTCATTTACATGAATAATAGTAAAACATATTCCATTATGACAAATACTTTGATTTATTTTAATTTCATATGAAAATGGATTAATAAAAGTAATATAAAGATTTTTTTTATAAAAATTAAATTTATATACTTTTGTTGTACATTCTATAATACCAGTAAACATAGTTTATAATAATTTTTATTAAATTAAATTTTCAATGAATTATAAAAAAAAAAAAATTAAAGTTGGATTCACTACAGGTGATATTAATGGTATAGGAATGGAAATTTTTTTAAAAGTATGTCGTAAAAAAAGACTTTTAGATTTTTTTACACCAATATTATTTGGATCAACTAAATTATGTTTTTTTTATAAGAATATTCTAAATATAGAAATCAATAATATACGAGAAATAAAAAATTTTCAAGAAATTATGGATTATAAAATTAATGTATTTAATATATGGAAAGAAGATATTCAATTTGAATCTATAAAAATAAATAATCCAGATTCAGGAATCTATTCTATTCTATCTTTAGAAAAAGCTGTTAAGGCTTTAAAAGAAGGAAAAATAGATGTACTTGTTACTTCTCCTGTAAATAAGAAATATATGAATTTTAAAAATTTTTCATTTTTTGGACATACTGAATATTTACAAAATATTTTAGAAGGAGAATCCTTAATGGTTATGATTCATGATCTTTTAAAAGTAGCTTTAGTAACTAATCATTTACCTTTAAAAAAGGTATCTTTTGAATTAAATGTAAAAAAAATAATAAAATCAATAAAAATTCTACATAAATCTCTTATTATTGATTTTTCTATAGAAAAACCTAAAATTGCCGTTTTAGGATGTAATCCTCATTCTAGTGATAATGGATTAATAGGAGATGAGGAAAAAACAAAAATAAAACCTGCTATTGATAATTTATTTCAAAAACAAGGATGGCTCATTTTTGGACCTTATTCTGCAGATAGTTTTTTTGGAAATCAAAAATATCGTCATTTTGATGCTATTTTATCTATGTATCATGATCAAGGATTAATTCCTTTTAAAACATTAACTTTTAATCAAGGAGTAAATTTTACCGCAGGACTTTCTCATATACGAACTTCTCCAGATCATGGAGTTGCCTATGATATAGCAAAAAAAGGAATTGCTAATGAAAATTCTTTTGAAGAAGCTATTTTTAGTGCTATAAAAATATTTAACAATAGAAAAGAAAATATAAAATGAAATTTTTTTTTCTTTTCTATTTATTTTTTTTTATAAAAGAATAATGATAAAATTATTTTTTACTTGTAAAATTCCACCTTTTATTTTTATTTTTTTTTGATTATCTACTTCTGAATAAAATTTTATTATTCCATTTTTTAATATAGAAATAAAATAATCATGATTTTCTAATATTTGAAAATATCCATATAATCCAGGAGCAATAATAGAAATTATATTTTCTTTATATAAATTTTTATTATAATAAATAATTTTTATTTTCATAATATTATATTAATTATATTATTTTACATTTTTTTTCCAGATTTGATCACTTCTTCAATTGTTCCTTTTAAATTAAATGCTATTTCCGGAATATAATCTAACTCCCCATTTATTATCATATTAAATCCTTTTATAGTATCGTCAATTTTTACAAATTTTCCTTCAATTCCTGTAAACTGTTTTGCAACATGAAATGGTTGAGATAAAAAACGCTGAACACGTCTAGCTCTAGAAACTATTAATTTATCTTCTTCACTCAATTCTTCTATTCCTAGAATAGCTATAATATCTTGTAAAGAATTATATTTTTGTAAAATTTCTTTAACACTTTGTGCACAATTATAATGATCTTTATCTATTATATCTGGAGATAAAATACGAGAAGTAGAATCTAAAGGATCTACGGCAGGATAAATACCTAAAGATGCTATTTTTCTTGAAAGAACTGTTGTTGCATCCAAATGAGAAAATGTTATAGCAGGAGCAGGATCTGTTAAATCATCTGCAGGAACATAAACAGCTTGTACTGAAGTAATAGATCCTTTTTTTGTAGATGTAATTCTTTCTTGCATAGAACCCATTTCTGATGATAAAGTTGGTTGATACCCTACAGATGAAGGAATTCTTCCTAATAATGCTGAAACTTCTGATCCAGCTTGAGTAAATCTAAATATATTATCTATAAAAAATAAAACATCTTGTCCTTTTTTTTCTTTTCCTTCTGTATATTGATCTCTATAATATTCAGCTAATGTTAATCCAGATAAAGCAACTCTAGCTCTAGCTCCAGGAGATTCATTCATTTGTCCAAATACAAAAACAGCTTTAGAATCCTTTAGAGCTTCTTTATCCACTTTAGAAATATCCCAATATCCATTTTTCATAGATCTCATAAAAGAATCTCCATATTTTATAATTCCAGATTCTAACATTTCTCTTAATAAATCATTTCCTTCTCTAGATCTTTCTCCTACTCCTGCAAAAACAGATCTTCCTCCATGTCCTTTAGCTACATTATTTATTAACTCTTGTATTAATACAGTTTTTCCTACTCCTGCTCCTCCAAATAATCCAATTTTACCTCCTTTTGGATAAGGTTCTATTAAATCTATTACTTTAATTCCTGTATATAATATTTCTGTTTCTGTTGATAAATCCTGAAATTTAGGAGGTTCATTATGAATAGGTCTAGTCATAGATCTATCTATATCTCCTAACCCATCTATACAATCTCCTAAAATATTAAAAACTCTACCATTTATAGATTTTCCTACAGGTACGCTAATTGGGGTTCCAATAGATTGTACCTCCTGACCCCTTTTTAATCCATCTGTTACCTCCATTGAAATACAACGAACATTTTTATCTCCAATATGTTGTTGAACTTCTAAAACTATTTTATTTTTGGAGGATAAATGAACTTCCAAAGCATCATAAATTTTAGGAATAGAATCCACATCTTTAAAAGAAACGTCAATTACAGGACCTATAATTCTAGTAATTATTCCCTTTAATTTTTTTTTATACATTACGTAATCTATTTTTAATAGTCATATTTTAATAGTCATTAAATATAAATTTAGTATATTTGTAATAAAACATTTTGAAAATTTATTCATTTATTGATGAATTTTCTTCTTTTTTTCCATGTGCATTTACCCTTGGAGTTTTTGATGGAGTTCATATAGGACATCAAGAAATTATTAAAAATTTAATTTTTAGAGCTAAAAAAAAGTATTGTACTGTTTTACTTACTTTTTATCCACATCCTAAAGAAATATTGAATCCTAATAAAAAATTTTTCTATTTAAATACTCTTTCCGAAAGAATATATAAATTAAAAAAAATAGGAATAGAACATTTAATTATTCATCCTTTTTCTATAAATTTTTCAAAATTAAGTACAAAAAATTTTTTTCAAAAAATTTTAGATCCTAAATTTAAAATAAAACGAATTATTACTGGATATGATTCTCATTTTGGAAAAAATAGAGAATGTAATTATGAAAAATTAAAAAATTTTTCTCACATTTACGGATTTAAACTTTATCAAGTTAAACCTTTTAAATATAAAAAAAAAATAATCAGTTCTACTAATATACGGAAATCTATTTTATTAGGAAATATAAAATGGGCTAATAAAGCTTTAGGATATTATTATACATTATCCGGAAATGTTATAAAAGGAAAAGGTATAGGTAAGACTATTAATTTTCCAACTGCAAATTTACAAGTAGATTTAAAAAAATTAATTCCAAAAAATGGAGTTTATGCTGTAAAAATTAATTATTTAAATAATATTTATCAAGGAATGTTAAATATAGGAATAAATCCTACTATTAATCAGTATACTAAAAAAATTTATATAGAAGTACATATTTTTAATTTTTTTCAAAATATTTATGGAAAAAAAATAGATATTTTAATCATTCATATGATTCGTGAAGAAAAAAAATTTAATACACTTCAAGAATTAAGAAAACAAATTAAAGAAGATCAAATAAATATTAAAAAATTTTTTTCTTGTGAAAAAAAAAATTGATCAAATAATTCAACATTTATTACAAAAAATAAATTTAAATCAAAAATACATATTCATATCAAAAGAGGATGCAATTATAGAATATATAAAAAATAAATATAAATCGAAATTTAATCAAAAAACTGAATTTTTTACAATGGAGAAATTTTTTGAAAAAATTTCTGGATTAAAAATTTTAAATAATCATTCTATTCTTCTTGATTTTTTTTATATGTTAAAAACAGAAGATTTTTTGCATGAAAATTTTAATAATTTTTTTCATTGGGGACCTAAAATATTGAATGATTTTCAAAGTATAGATATTAATATGATTAATGTGGAATATTTTTTTTCTTCTATTATTTCTACAGAAAAAATAAAAAAGTGGAATTTTAATATTTTAGAACAAAAAAAAAATTTTTTTTGGGAAAAAATTCGTGAATATTATTATATTATGCAATCTCAATTTTTACAAAAAGGATTCACTTATAAAGGAATGCTTTTTAAAAGAGCTCTTTCTCATTTTAATTTTTTTTTATATAAAAATTCAAAAATAAATATTATTTTTTTCATAGATATTATATTAAATCAATGTGAAAAAATTTTTGTTCAAAAAATAATGCAATATGATAATGGATTAGTTTATAATTTATATGATAAAAATATTTTTGAAAATAAAAATATAATTTCAAAAGAACATAAAAAATTAAGTAATTTAAAAATAATTGAAGTTTCTAAAGAATTAGAACAAGTTAAAGTTGTAGAAAATATAATAGAAAAATTAATTCAAAAAGGAAAAAAACCCTATAATATACTTATAATACCTGGAGATAATTTTTTATTAATTCCATTATTACATTCTATAAAAAAATTAAATATTAATTTATCTATTAATATAGATTATTCATATAAAAATATTCCAATTTATTATACTTTTTACTATATTTTTCAATTTTTATTAAAAAAAGATAAATATGTAAAATTTTTAGATAAAAAAAATGTTATAAAATTATTATCTGATGGATATATTCAGAAATTTTTTTTAAAAAAAAATTTTTTATTAAAAAAATTGATAATTGATAACGATTCCAATATGATTTCTGAAAATGTAATAAAAAAATATTTATTAAAAAATGATTTATGGATTATTTTTCAAATTCCAATTTATAATACAAAAATTATTCTTTTAAGTATTATTAGTTTTATTAGAAAATTTAAAAAACTTCTTTTCAAAAATATTAATAAACATTTTTTAGAGTTAAAATTTCTTTTTAAACTAGAAATTTATATACAAAAATTAAGAATAATAGTTAGAAAGAAAAATTTAATTTTAGGAATTAATAACGTATTTCATATATATGAACAATTCGTAAATACAGAAAGTATAAGATATATACATAAAAATAAAAGAGGATTACACATAACAGGTTATGAAGATTTTTTTCTTAAAAATTTTGATACAGTGATTATTACTTCTTTTAATGAAGGTATAATTCCTCCTAAAAATTATGAAAAAAATTATTCTTTTATTTCTTTGGATCTTCGTAAGAAATTACAAATAAAAGATTTTAATAATGACATTTATTTTTCTCATTTTATGAGAATATTTCAATATTCTAAATATATATATTTAATATATAAAAATAAACAAGATGAAATTAATTCTGGAGAAAAAAGTCGTTTTATTCATCAAATAGAAATGAATTATAAAATTTCAACAGAAAAAATAAAAAATACATTTTTTCCTATCAATTTTACAAAAAAACCAATTGTAATTGAAAAAACAAAATCAATTATTCATCGTTTACATGAATTAATTACTAAAGGATTATCTCCTTCTTCTATTCGTTTATATAATTATAATCCTCTTTTATTTTATTATAAAAAAATACTTAATTTAAACGATCCTGAAGAAAATTATTTTAATAAAAAAGAAGTAGGAAAAGTTATTCATAAAATATTAAAAATTTTATATTATCCTATAAAAGAAAGTTTTATAAATATTAATCATATTTATAAAATGAAAAAAATATATGAATCTATTATAAAAAAAATTCTTTTAGGTAAAAAAAAAATAATGAAAGGGGAAAATATGTTATTTTATTATATAATAAAAACTTATATAAAAAATTTTATAAAATGGGATGAAAAATCTATTCAAAATGGACACAAAATTTTTCTAAAAAAAATAGAATATAAAATATCTACAGTGTTAAATATTGGATCAATAAAAGTAAATTTACATGGTATAATAGATCGTATAGATGAGTATGACGGAATTACTCGTATTATTGATTACAAAATTGGATTTTCTAAAATTAAAGAAATGAATATTTCTTTAAAAAATATTAAAAATATTTTTCAAGACCCAAATTACGCCAATATAATGCAATTATTAATTTATGTTTATTTGTGGTTTAAATATTCTATTTCTTTTAAAAAAAAAAGAATAACTACTCCTATAGGGATAGGAATAGTATCTCCTGCAAAAAATGGAATAATATTACAAATACCTATAAATTTTTTTGATCAAAAAAAAATAAATATTACATATGAAGATTATAAAATTAATTTTTTACCATTTCTCATTAATAGAATTTCAGAAATATTAGATCCAAAAACACCAATTATAGAAACAATTTAATGATTTTTAATATATGTATCTATATAATTTCCTACTTCTTCAGTAGTTGAAGAATATTCTATATCAATAATATCTGATGTACATACTTTATTTTCTATCGACTTTTTGACAGCTTCTTCTAAAAGATTTTTTTCTTTATACATTTTAAAATATTCTAACATCATAGATGCTGAAAGGATACATCCCAAAGGATTTGCTATATTTTTTCCAGCTGCTTGAGGATAAGATCCATGTATTGGTTCAAACATAGATTGTTTATTTCCTATAGAAGCTGAAGGTAATAATCCTAAAGAACTTGTAATAACACTAGCTTCATCTGAAAGAATATCTCCAAACATATTATCTGTTAATATAATATCGAACTTTTTAGGATTCATGATAATTTGCATAGCAGCATTATCTATATATAAAAAGTCTAAACTTACATCTGGATAATCTAATGCTATTTCTTGAATGACTTCTCTCCATAATTTAGAAGTTTCTAGTACATTTGCTTTATCTACTAGTGTTACTTTTTTTCTTCTTGAAAGAGAAGCTTTAAAAGCCATTATACCAATTCTTTGAATTTCTTTTTTTGAATAAATACAATAATCATAAGCAATTTCTTTATTTTTAGAACGACCTTTTTCTCCAAAATAAATACCTCCTGTTAATTCACGATATATTATAAAATCAACTTCATCTAATAATTCCTTTTTTATAGGAGATTTATTAATTTGAGAATAAACTACTATAGGACGAATATTACAATATAAATTCATTATTTTTCTTAATTTTAATAATCCATCTTCAGGTCTCATTCCTATTGTATTATTATCATATTTAGGATCTCCTATACAGCTCAATAAAACAGCATCTGATTTTAAACAAGTATCTATAGTTTCTTTTGGCATTGGAGTACCAAACTTTTCTATAGCTATAGATCCAGCTAGAATATTTTTATAATAAAAATTATGACCATATTTTTTGGTTATAGAATTTAAAACTTTGATTGTTTGTTTCATTATTTCAGGACCTATTCCATCTCCTTCTATAACAGAAATATTTTTTTTCATATTTTTTAATTTAAAAAAAATTTTATTCTATTTTTTTCAAAATTTTTAACATCTTCTTTTATAGAAATTAAAAAATCTATATCATCATACCCATTCAAAAAACAATTTTTTTTGTATGGGTGTATATAAAATGTTTCAAATTCTCCTGTTTCTATTATTGTTATTTTTTGATTCATTAAATCTACTTTTATTTGAATATTAGGATTTTTATTAATTAAATTAAATAATCTATTTAAAAAATATTCAGATATTTCTACAATTAGTAATCCATTATTTAATGCATTTTCTTTAAAAATATCAGCAAAAAAACTAGATATTACAACTCTAAATCCATAATCATAAATAGCCCATACAGCATGTTCACGACTAGATCCACAACCAAAATTTTTTCCTGAAATAAGAATTTTTCCACAAAAAAGAGAATTATTTAATATAAAATCTTTATTAATAGATCCATCTTTTTTATAACGCCAATCAATAAAAAGATTTTTTCTACACTCTTCACGTTTAATTTCTTTTAAAAAACGAGCTGGAATAATTTGATCCGTATCTATATCTACTATAGGTAATGGTACGGCTTTACTAATTAAAGTCGTAAATTTTTTCATTAATATATTTATTTATATCTACAATTTTTCCTTCAATAGCTATAATAGCAGCTGTTAAAGGACTTGTCAGTAAAGTTCTAGATCCTGGTCCTTGTCTTCCTTCAAAATTTCTATTAGATGTAGAAATACAATATTTTCCTGAAGGAATTTTATCTTCATTCATTCCCAAACAAGCAGAACATCCAGGTTGACGAAATTCAAATCCACAATTTTTAAAAATTTTATCTAACCCTTCTTTTTTAGCTTGTTTTACTACATTATTTGATCCAGGAACTATCATTACACGAACATGAATTGCTTTTTTTTTCCCTTTTACTATAGAAGCTACTAATCTTAAATCCTCTATTCTAGAATTAGTACAACTTCCTATAAAAATATAATGAATTTTTTTTCCTATTAAATATTCTCCTGGACAAAACCCCATATAATTTAAAGATTTTTGATAAAAATTTAATTTTGGAATAGATTCAGAAATTTTTATTGCCATACCAGGATTTGTTCCATAAGTAATCATAGGTTCAATTTCTTTAGCATTGAAAACATATTCTTTATCAAAAATTTTATTTTTATCTGTTACAAAATATTTCCAATATTCTATTTTTTTTTTGGATTCTTTAATATTTAAATTTGTATATTTTTGAATATAATCAAAAGTAATTTTATCTGGAGCAATTAATCCACCTTTTGCTCCCATCTCAATACTCATATTACAAATAGTCATTCTTCCTTCCATGCTCATTTTTTCAATAACAGATCCTGTATATTCTACAAAATAACCAATTCCTGCATTAACACCTAACTTAGAAATGATATATAAAATAACATCTTTTGGTGTTACTCCTCTATTTAAACTTCCATTTAATTGAATTTTCATTTGTTTTGGTTTGGATAACAATAAACATTGACTAGCCATAACCATTGTTATTTGACTAGTTCCAATTCCAAAAGCAATACAGCCAAAAGCTCCATGAGTTGAAGTATGACTATCTCCACAAACAATTGTCATTCCAGGTAATGTATATCCTAATTCTGGTCCAATAACATGAACTATTCCATTATTTTTATGACCTAATTGATATAATTTTATTTTAAATTTTTTACAATTAACTGTTAATAAATTTATTTGTTTTTTAGATAAAGGGTCTGAAATAGGTAAATGTTGATTTATTGTAGGTACATTATGATCCACAGTTGCTATAATTTTTTTAGGTCTAAAAATAGAAATATTTCTTTTTTTTAATTCTAAAAAAGCTTGAGGACTAGTTACTTCATGTATATAATGCCTATCAATATAAATAACATCTATTTTATTATCTAATTTTTTAACTATATGAGTTTCCCAAATTTTATCAAATAATGATTTTGACATTTTTACACAACATTTATTCTTCTATTATTCGTCGTATTATTATTAGTTTTATGCAAAAAATTATTATTTATATTAGCTTTTTTTAATATTATTTTTAATTCTATATCAGTAATTTCTTTTTTTCTATCTGCATATTCTAAAAATATAGAATAAACCAAATCTAAAGAATTTTTATTTAAAAAATAACCCAATTTTTTATAACGATAAGATAAGGCAGATCTTCCACTTCTAGCCGTTAGAATAATTGAAGATTTATTTATACCAACATCTTCTGGATTAATACTTTCATAAGTTTCTCTTTTTTTAAGAACTCCATCTTGATGAATCCCTGATGAATGAGAAAATGCATTAATTCCTACAATAGCTTTATTAGCTTGAACGTTCATCCCTGTACATTTAGACACTAAATAACTTGTAGAAGAAATTAATTTTGTATTAATTTTCGTAAATAAATTTAAATGAGAATTCTGTTTAATAATCATAACTATTTCTTCCAAAGAAGTATTTCCAGCTCTTTCTCCAATTCCATTTATAGTACATTCCACTTGTTGTGCTCCATTTATAATTCCAGATAAAGAATTAGCTGTAGCTAATCCTAAATCATTGTGACAATGAGTTGATAATATAATTTTATGAATTCCTTTAACGTTTTCTTTTAAAAATCGTATTTTTTCTCCATATTCTTTTGGAAGACAATAACCTGTAGTATCAGGTATATTAATAACTGTAGCTCCATATTTAATGACATTTTCACAAATTTTTGCTAAAAACTCATTTTCTGTACGTCCTGCATCCTCTGCATAAAATTCAACATCTTCTACAAACTTTTTTGCATATTTTACTGCATGAATAGCTCTTTCTATAATTTTATGCGGAGTACTATTAAATTTATAAAGTATATGATAATTAGATGTTCCTATCCCTGTATGAATTCTTGGTCTATTAGCATATTGTAATGCTTGAGCTGCTATTTCTATATCTTTTTCTACTGCTCTTGATAATGCACAAACTATAGTAGTTTTTGAAACTGATTTACAAATTTCTTGAACAGATTTATAATCTCCTGGACTAGAAGTAGGAAATCCTGCTTCAATAATATCAACACCCAAATCTTCTAATTTTTTAGATATTATTATTTTTTCTTTTGTATTTAATTTGCAACCTGGAACTTGTTCTCCATCCCGTAAAGTTGTATCAAAAATTTGTATTTTTTTATTTTCCATATCATTGGATTATTTGATAATATCAAAACTATTTTTTCCAAAAAGAAAATAGAAATAAATTATTATAATACTTACAATATCTAATTGTAAAAATTATTTGATATTTTTCTAGTAATCAAATTAAATATTATTATATAATTACAATGTCTAAATATAATAAATTGGATCATCTTCTTTTATTAATTCAAACTTTATCAAAATCAGAAAAAAGAAATTTTAAACTTTATGTTAATCGTATAAAAAAAAATACTTTTTCTAAGTTTATAAAACTTTTTGAAATAATGAAAAAAATGAATTTTTATGATGAAAAAAAAATATTAAAAAATACACATATAAGTAAAATGCAATTATCTAATGTAAAAGCTCATTTATATAAACAAATTTTGATTAGTCTTAAATTACAATATACTGAAGAAAATTATGACATACAAATACGTGAATATTTAGATTTTTCTAAAATTTTATATAATAAAGGATTATATATACAAAGCTTAAAATTATTAAAAAAAGCAAAAATTATTGCTAGATATTATGAGTCTAATACTATTCTTTTAGAATTAGTAGAATTTGAGAAAATGATAGAATCTCAACATATAACTAGAAGTCTTTATTCTAGATCCGGAGAATTATCATCAGAATCTAAAGAATTAATTGAAAAAATACAATGTAATAATGCTTTATCCAATCTTTCTCTAGAATTATATGGTTTATATTTAAAAGTAGGATATGTAAGAAATAAAAAAGATAAAGTATTTATAGAGACATATTTTCGTACAAATTTACCAAAATTTGATATTGATAAACTTAGTTTTTATGAAAAGTTATTTTTATATCAAGCTCAAGTATGGTATCATTATATACGACAAGATTTTATTATGTGTTATAGATCATCTCATAAATGGGTAGAATTATTTAAAAATCATACAAAAGAAAAAAAAATTTCTCCTGTCAGTTATTTAAAAGGATATCATTATTTATTAGAAACTTTATTTTATTTAAATCATTATTCTAAATTCATTGATGTATTAAAAAAATTTGAACAAGAAGTTCAAAATGGAGAAATACTTATGAATGGAAATACAAAAATATTGATTTTTATGTATATATATACTAATCGTATTAATAAACATTATATGGAAGGAACTTTTTCAGAAGGAATTAAAAAAGTTATTCCATCATTATTTACAAATTTTAAAAAGATATTTAATCGTTTAGATTCTCATTATATTATGATTCTTTATTATAAAATTGCTTGTTTATATTTTGGAAGTGGAGATAATAAAAATACCATTTTATATTTGTCCAAAATAATGGAAAATAAGAAAAAAAATTTACGACAAGATTTACAATGTTTCGCAAGATTATTATATTTAATTGCTTGTTATGAAAGTGGATTAGATGAAAATATGGATCAAAAAATTCAATCTACATATAAATTTTTTATCCAAATGGATGATTGGTATATTGTACAAAAAGAAATCATTTATTTTTTTAAAAATCTGGGAAATGTATATCCACATCAAATAAAAAGTCAGTTTAAAAAATTAAGAGATAAATTAATTAAATATTATAATCATCCTTATGAAAAAAGAACTTTTTTATATTTAGATATTATTTCTTGGTTAAATTCTAAAATAGAAAATAAATCAGTTGAAGTCATTATAAATGAAAAATTTATAAAAACTAATTATCAAAAATAAAAATATAATTATTTCAATAGAAAAAAAATTCTAAAAAAAAGAACCATAAAATATGAAAAAATAAAATTTAAAAAAATTCTTAATAAAAAAAAATTATAAATTTCATCTATTAAATAAAAAAAAATAAAAATATTAAAAAATAAATTTATTATACCACATAAAATATAAATACATATAATTAATTGTGATTTATTTTTTTTTATATTATGACTTATAAGTAAACAAATAAAAAATAAAAAACTACTAAAAGGTAATAAAAAAATATATATTCTTGATATGAATATCAAATTTTTTTTAAAAAAAAAAGCATTAAAAATAATATGCATAAAACTAAAAAAAAAAGTAAAAAAATTATACCCTATGATTTTTTTTATCATTAATTCATAAAGATTATATATTCTAATATATTATATGATACATACATGCAAAAAAACATTATTGATGAACTCTCATGGAGAGGATTAATAAAAAATAAAGTTCCAGGAATAGAAAATCAATTACAAAATCCTACTACAATATATGTAGGATTTGATCCAACATCTGATTCTCTTCATTTAGGAAGTTTAGTTCCTATTATTATTCTTATTCATTTTCAAAAAATGGGACATAAATCTTTAATATTAATTGGTGAAGGAACAGGTTTTATAGGTGATCCTTCTGGAAAAAAAAATAGAAGAATTTTTCTTACTCAAGAAATGTTAAAAAAAAATACAGAATCTATAAAAAATCAAATTTTAATACTTTTAAAAAGTCATTCACAAAAAATAGAATTATTAAATAATATAGATTGGATTAAAAATATTTCTTTCTTAGAATTTATTCGTAAAATTGGTAAATATTTTACTGTTAATTATATGATTTCTAAAGAAACTGTAAAAAAAAGAATTAATGATCAAAAAAATGGAATTTCTTTTACTGAGTTTTCTTATTCTCTTATACAAGGATATGATTTTTTATATTTAAATAAAATAAAAAATTGTTTATTACAAATAGGTGGATCTGATCAATGGGGAAATATAATAACAGGAATAGAATTAATAAGAAAAAAAACAAAAAAAAAAGCGTATGGATTAACTTTTCCTTTAATTACAAAATCTAATGGAATAAAATTTGGAAAAAGTGAAAAAGGAGAAAATATATGGTTAGATAAAAATAAAACTTCTCCATATAAATTTTATCAATTTTGGATAAATATTTCTGATTTTGAAATTGAAAAATATATAAAAATATATACTTTTTTTTCAAAAGAAGAAATTAATAAATTAATTATTAAACATAGAAAAAATACCAATAAAAGGTTTTTGCAAAAAAAACTAGCTTATGAAATAACTAAATGGATTCATGGAAATAAAATTTCTGAAGAAATAATTAAAATAACAAATATATTATTTAATAAAAAAAATGAAACTTTTCAATCCCTAAATAAGGATACTCTTGTTTCTATATATAATCATATTCCACATATGAATATTTCTTGTAAAGAATTTCAAAAAGGAATTTTTTTATTAGATATTTTAAAAAAAAGTGATTTTTTTGATTCTAAAAGTGAAGCTAATCGTGCTTTAAAATCCAATTCCATTTTTTTAAATAAAATTCCAATAAAAAAAAATATTTTACTTCAAAAAAATAACGTTATAAAAAATAAATATATTATTTTCCAATTTGGAAAAAAAGAATTTTTTATCATAAAAATTGAATAAATTTAATATATAAAAAATTTTAATTTATTAATATAATTAATCTTTTCAAATTATTTTATTTATACTCAATGACAAATTATTTTTCATATAATGGATATTTTTTATACTTAATAATATTAATATTAAATATTAATCAATTGTTTATTTTTATAAATCATAATTGTTAATAATTATTAACATTTTCTAATTTTTCTGATCGACGAAATACAATTCCTTGTTCTTTAAAAAAATCTATCAATATTTTATGATTTTTTTGTACCTTTCCTCCAAGGATTTCTTTGGAAAGATTATTTAAAATATCATGTTGAATAACTCTTTTTAAAGGACGAGCTCCAAAATGTGGATCGTATCCTTTTTCTGATAAATATTCTATGGCTTCATGAGTATATTCTATATGAATGTTATTATTTTTTAATAATAAAATACCTAATTTTTCCATTTGCAATTTTACAATACCTATGATTTCTTTTCTAGAAAGAGGTTTAAATAAAATAATTTCATCAATACGATTAATAAATTCCGGTCTTACAATATTTTTTAATAAATCTATTAAAGTTTTTTTTGTAGCTTTCATTCGATTATAAGATATTTCTTGATCAAAATTTTCATGAATAATATCCGATCCTATATTAGAAGTCATAATAATAATGGTATTTGTAAAATTAACTGTTCTTCCTTTATTATCTGTTAATCTACCATCATCCAAAACTTGTAATAAAATATTAAAAATATCTGAATGTGCTTTTTCTATTTCATCTAATAAAATAACACTATAAGGTCGTCTACGTATAGATTCTGTTAATTGTCCACTTTCATCATAACCTATATATCCAGGAGGTGCTCCTATAAGCCTACTTACAGAATGACGTTCTTGATATTCACTCATATCTATACGAACCATATTATTTTCATCATTAAATAAATATTCTGCTAAAGTTTTAGCTAGTTCTGTTTTACCTACTCCTGTACTACCCATAAAAAGAAAAGATCCTATAGGTCTTTTTTCATCTTGTAATCCAGCCTTAGAACGTCTTATTGCATCTGCTACAGATTTAATTGCATCATTTTGTCCTATTACTCTTTTATGTAATTCTTTTTCTAAAAATAATAATTTATATCTTTCACTTTGTAACATTTTAGTAACGGGAATTCCTGTCCATTTAGATACAATTTGAGCTATATCTTCTCTAGATACTTCTTCTTGTATCATTTTTTTTCCTTTATCTTCCTGTTTTTTTAATTCATTTTTAAATTCTTGAACTTTATTTTCTTCTTCTTTTATTTTTCCATATCTTAATTCTGCTACTTTTCCATAATCTCCTGATCTTTCTGCTTGTTCTGCTTCAAATTTATAATTTTCTATTTTATCTTTAGATTTTTGTATTCCTTCAACTAAATCTTTTTCATTTTGCCATTGATCTTCTAATTGTATTTTTTGTTCATTTAATTTTAATAATTCCTTTTTTAAGGGGATAAGTTGTTTTTCATCATTTTCTCTTTTTAAAGCTTCTATTTGTATCTCCATATGCATAATTTTTCTTTGCAATACATCTAATTCTTCTGGTTTTGAATTAATTTCCATTCTTAATTTAGAAGCGGCTTCATCTATAAGATCTATAGCTTTATCAGGTAAAAATCTTTCATTAACATAACGTTTTGATAATTCTACAGCTGCTATAATGGATTCATCTTTAATCCTTACTTTATGATGACTCTCATATTTTTCTTTAATACCACGCAATATAGATATAGTATCAGAAACAGAAGGTTCATTTACGTATACTTGTTGAAATCTTCTTTCCAAAGCTTTATCTATTCTGAAATATTTTTGATATTCATTTAAAGTTGTAGCACCTATAGCTCTTAACTCTCCTCTTGCTAACGCTGGTTTTAAAATATTTGCTGCATCCATAGAACCTTCTCCACCACCTGCTCCAACTAAAGTATGAATTTCATCAATAAATAAAATAATTTCTCCATCTGAAAACGTAACTTCTTTTACAACAGCTTTAAGACGTTCTTCAAATTCTCCTTTATATTTTGCTCCTGCAATTAAAGAAGCCATATCCAAAGAAAAAACTTGTTTATTTTTTAAATTATCCGGAATATCTCCACTAATGATACGATGAGCTAATCCTTCAGCAATAGCTGTTTTTCCTACTCCTGGTTCACCAATTAAAATGGGATTATTTTTTGTTCTTCTAGATAATATTTGTAAAACTCTACGTATTTCTTCATCTCGTCCAATAACTGGATCTAATTTTCCTTTTTTAGCCCATTCATTAAGATTTTTTGCATATTTTTCTAAAGCATTATAAGTATTTTCAACTGTAGAGGAAACTATATTACCACTTTTTTTTCTAATATTTTCAATAATTTCTTTAATATTTTTTTCTATAATTCCATGATCTTTTAATAATTGTGATGTACGATCTGATATGATAAAAATTCCATAAAAAATATGTTCTACTGATATAAATTTATCTTGTAATAAATTAGCGTAATTTTCCGCTATATTTAACATTTTGGTAACATTTGAACTCAAATGTTGAGTATAAGATCCACTTATTATTTTTGGGTAAGAAGAAATAATATGATCTAATCCTTTTATGATTAATTGATTATTAACTTTTAATTTTTTTAAAATAAAAGGTATCATATTTTTATCTCTCTTTAAAAGAGCTTTTAAAATATGAGCCGTTTCAATAGATTGTTGATGATTTTTTAGTGCAATATGTTGTGATTCCTGTATGATTTCTTGAGATTTTGTAGTAAACTTATTATTATAATTCATATAAAAATGAAATTTTTTATTTTTTTTCAGTTATAGGAATGTAAAATATTAATAATATAAAAAAAATTTATGATCATCATAGTTTTTTTAAAATATTTATTTTCGTATTTATGATAAAAAAAGAAGAAATTCAATCTCTTTCAGAAAGAATTTATAAAATATATGATATTTTAAAAATTAATAAAATTAAAAAATTACTTGATAAAAATCAAAAAATGATATCAAATCCTAATTTTTGGAATAATTATAAAAAATATAAAAATTTTATTAAAGATATGCATCATATGAAAAAATGCATAAAAGATTTTAAAACCTTGAAAACATCTTTAGAAGAATTAGAAATAATATTTTCTCTTTCTAAAGAAGAAAATGTAGAAAAAGAATTACAAATTCAATTAAATAAAACTAAAAATTTACTTTTAAATATAGAATTTCAAAATCTTTTATCAGAAAAAGAAGATTCTTTAAACGCTATTTTACAAATTTCTTCTGGTGCAGGAGGAACTGAAAGTTGTGATTGGACTTCTATGTTAATGAGAATGTATTTTATGTGGGCTGAAAAACATAATTTTTCTGTAAAAAAAATAAATTTTATATCTGGAGATGTAACTGGAATTAAATCTGTAACTCTAGAAATAGATGGAATTTATGCTTTTGGATATTTAAAAGGAGAAAATGGAGTACATAGATTAATACGTATATCTCCATTTGATAATAATTCTAAACGGCATACTTCTTTTTCTTCTGTTTATGTTTATCCTATGGTAGATAATAATATAGATATAAATATTAAAATTTCTGATATTCAATGGGAAACTTTTCGTTCTAGTGGCGCAGGAGGACAAAATGTCAATAAAGTTGAAACAGGAGTTCGATTACGTCATAATCCAACAGGAATTATTATAGAAAATACAGAATCACGTTCTCAAATACAAAATAGACAAAAAGCTTTACAGATTTTAAAATCTAGATTATTTGAAATAGAAATAATGAAAAAAAATGAGAAAAAAGAAAAAATAAAATCTGAAAAAAAAAAAATAGAATGGGGATCTCAAATTCGTAATTATATTATGCATCCTTATAAATTAGTAAAAGATTTAAGAACAGGTTATGAAACTTCAAAAATTCAATCAGTAATGGATGGTGAAATAGATTCTTTTTTAAAAAAATTTTTAATATATAAAAAAAATAAAGAAAATAAAATTTAATTAAACTATTTATTTTTCAATGAAAATTCGTTATACTGATCTTATAGATCAAACTTTTGATTTTCCCACTGAGGAATTTTCTATAAAAAATAATTTATTAGAATTTCATGGTATTCCATTAATGGATTTAATAAAAAAATATGGAACTCCATTAAAATTTACATATTTACCAAAAATATCTCAAAATATAAAAAAAGCTAAAAAATGGTTTAAAAAAGCTATTCATTCTAATCAATATAATAATAAATATACTTATTGTTATTGTACAAAAAGTTCTCATTTTTATTTTGTCTTAGAAGAAGCATTAAAAAATGATATTAGCATTGAAACTTCATATGCTTATGATATAGAAATCATCAAAAATCTTTATAAAAAAGGAAAAACTAATAAAAAAATAGAAATAATATGTAATGGATTTAAAACAAAAAATTATATTAAAAATATATCAGAATTGATAAATAATGGTTTTTGTAATACTATACCAATATTAGATAATTCAGATGAATTAGAAAAACTTAATTTAGTTATTAATTATCCTTTTAAACTTGGTATACGTATAGCTTCTGAAGAAGAACCAAAATTTGAATTTTATACTTCTAGATTAGGAATAGGATATAAAGATATTGTTGTTTTTTATTTAAATAAAATAAAAAATAATCCCAAAATAGAATTAAAAATGTTACATTTTTTTATTAATACAGGTATCAAAGATACTGCTTATTATTGGAATGAACTTTTTAAGTGTTTACATATATATGCAATATTAAAAAAAATAGCACCAGAATTAGATATTTTAAATATAGGAGGAGGGTTTCCAATAAAAACATCTATGTCTTTTAATTATAATTATGAATATATGACCAATGAAATTGTTTATCAAATTAAAAAATTTTGTCAAGAAGAAAATGTTTTGGAACCACATATATATACAGAATTTGGAGCTTATACAGTTGGAGAAAGTGGAGGTATTTTATATAAAATACTTAATCAAAAACGTCAAAATGATAGAGAAAAATGGAATATGATAGATAGTTCTTTTATGACCACACTTCCTGATACATGGGCAATAAGTAGAAGATTTATTATGATGGCTATTAATCGTTGGAATGATTATTATGAAAGAGTTTTTTTAGGAGGATTAACATGTGATAGTGATGATTATTATAATTCAGAACAACATATGAATGCTATATATCTTCCTTTTTTTTGTGAAAAAACTCCACTTTATATTGGTTTTTTTAATACTGGAGCTTATCAAGATACAATTAGTGGATATGGAGGAGTTCATCATTGTTTAATTCCACAACCTATTCATATATTAATAAATCATGATGAAAAAAAAAATTTTGTATATAGAATATTCCGTCAATCACAAAGTCCTGAAGAAATATTAAAAATATTAGGTTATTTATGAAAAAAAAATTTTTTATTTTTCTGGAATATATAAAAAATATTCTACACTTGAAAAATCAAAAACAGTATTAATTCCTGTTCCATATGATTCTACTCAAACATGGAAAAAAGGGGCTAAAAAAGGACCAAAAGCTTTTTTAGCTGCATCAGAACATATGGAATTATACGATATTGAAACGGATTCAGAAGTCTATAAAAGAGGAATTTTTATTGTTTCTCCACCCGTAAATAATTCAATTTCCTCTAGAGAAATGGTTAAAAAAGTATATAATATTACAAAAAAATACCTTTTTAAAGAAAAATTTGTAACTCTTATAGGAGGAGATCATTCTATATCTATAGGTAGTATTAGAGCTTTTGGAGAAAAATATCCAAATTTAAGTATTCTTCATATGGATGCACATATAGATTTACGTTCTGTATATAAAGGAGATCCATATAATCATGCATGTTCTATGCATGAAGCATCTCAAAAATATCCTTTAATACAAATAGGTATTCGAAGTATGGATATACTGGAAAAAAAATTTATTCAAAAAGGAAACGTTTTTTATATGCATAAAATTTATAAAAACGATTTTTGGATGAAAAAAGCTATTCAAAAACTTACAAAAAATGTATTCATTAGTATAGATATTGATGTTTTTGATCCTAGTATAGCTCCTTCTACTGGAACTCCAGAACCAGGAGGATTAGATTGGTATACAACGTTAAAATTTTTAAAAAAAGTTTTTCAAAAAAAAGAAATAAAAGGATTTGATATTGTTGAACTTTTGCCAAATCAAAAAGAATCATCTACAGATTTTTTAGCTGTGAAACTTTACTATAAATTACTATCATATAAATATGAATTAATAACATCATAAACATCATAAATATGAACAATAAAATTATTATAGCTATAGATGGATATTCTTCATCGGGAAAAAGTACTTTAGCAAAAAAAATATCCCAAAAATTAAAATATAAATATATAGATACCGGAGCTATGTATAGAGGAATAACTTTATTAGCTATTCGAAAAAAAATTTTTAATAGTGATTTATGGAATATACGTAATTTTATACCTTTTTTAAAAAATATTAATTTTAAATTTAAATGGAATAATAAATTTCATAAAACTGATATTTTTTTAAATAAAGAAAATATACAATATGAGATTAGATCATTAAAAGTAACAAAAAAAGTGAGTTTAATAGCTCAGATTCCTGAAATTCGTAAAATATTAACTATTTTTCAGAGAAATATTGGAGAAAAAAAAGGAATTGTTATGGATGGAAGAGATATCGGTAATTCTGTTTTTCCTAAATCTGAATTAAAAATTTTTATGAAAGGATCTATAGAAGTTCGTTCTTATAGAAGATATAAAGATCTTCAAAAAAGAGGAGAAAAAATTTCTTATGAAGAAGTTAAAAAAGATATTATTCATAGAGATATAATGGATACTTCTAGAAAAATTTCTCCATTAAAAAAATATGAAGATTATATAGAAATAGATAATACTTTTATAAGTATGGAAAAACAATTAAATTTAATTTTTCAATTAATAAATAAAATGAAAAAAAATAATCATATTATTATATGAAATTATTAAATGGAAGAATATCTTTAGTTACAGGAGGTTCAGGAGATATAGGAAGATCTATTGTAAAAACTTTTGTACAACATGGAGCTAATGTTATTTTTACATTTTTTTCCTCAATAAAGGAGGCTAAAAAATTAGTTTTAGAATTTAAAAATTCAGTAGAAGCATATCAAATTGATCTTTCAGATTTTAATTCTTCAAAAAATTTAGTTGAAAAAATTATAAAAAAATATGGAAAAATAGATATATTAGTCAATAATGCTGGTATTATTAAAGATAATTTTTTACTTAAGATTTCCCAAAAAGATTGGGATAACGTTATAAAAACTAATCTTTATTCTATTTTTAATTTAACTAAATTTGCGATTTTTCCTATGATGAGACAAAAAAAAGGAAGTATTATTAATATGAGTTCTGTTATAGGATTAACAGGAAATATTGGACAATCTAATTATGCAACATCTAAAGCAGGTATTATTGGATTTACTAAATCTATAGCTAGAGAATTAGGAAAAAAAAATATTCGTTGTAATGCTATAGCTCCTGGATATATTATGACAAAAATGAATTCTCATTTTAAATATAAAATCAAAGAAGATTGGATAAAAAATATTCCATTAAAAAGACCGGGAACTCCTCAAGATATAGCGAACTGCACTTTATTTCTTGCTTCAGATTTATCTAATTATATTACCGGTTCTGTGTTAAATGTAAATGGAGGATTAATTTAATCATTGATTTATATATAATATATGAGTGTTTTTTATTTTTATTATGGAAATATATTCAAATAAAAAAATTGTACAAAGTTTAGGGGAAATATTAAAAAAAAAATACGTAATTAATATAATTATATCTCCAGGATCTAGAAATGCTCCTATCATTATTCATTTTACACAAAATAAGTATTTTAATACTTATAGTATTGTAGATGAACGTTGTGCTGGTTTTTTTGCTTTAGGAATTGCACAACAAATTAGAAAACCTGTAGTCATTAGTTGTACTTCTGGATCTGCTGTTGTAAATTATTATCCTGCAATTACAGAAGCTTTTTATCAAAATATTCCACTTATTTTAATAACGGCAGATAGGCCAAAAGAAATTATAGATATTTTTGAAGGACAATCAATTCATCAAGAAAATATTTTTCAAAAACATGTAGAAACATCTGTTCAACTAACAGAAGACGAATCTAAATTAGGTATGTGGTATAATGAAAAATTAATTAATGAATCTATCAATAAATGTATTTTAAAAAATAAACCTATACATATTAATATTCCTTTTTCTGAACCACTTTATAAAACAACAAATCGACTACAAGTAAACCCTAAAATTATAAAAATTATATACGAAAAAAATTTTCGTATTAAAACATCCAATCATTATCATATAGAACAATCTATATGGAAAAAATATAAAAAAAAAATGATTTTATTAGGATTACATTATCCAGAAAAAAATATGGAAAATATTTTAAAAAAATTTAGTTATGATTCATCTATTGTAATTTTTACAGAAACAACATCTCATGTATGTGGAAAATTATTTTTTTCAAGTATAGATCAACTTATTTTTAATATGACTGTTAAAGAGTGGAATCATTTTAAACCTAATATTTTATTAACTATTGGTGTAAATATTATATCTAAAAAAATAAAATTTTTTTTGAGAAAATATCCTCCAATATATCATTGGCATATAGGAAAAAATTATGAAAAATACCCAGATACTTATTATAAGTTAACTACTTATTGGTCTATGACTTTAGAATCATTTTTTCAAATTTTTCAAAATTTGAATTTATCTATTTCAGATTATAAATATCAATGGGAAAAATTAAGAAAAAAAAGAATTAAAAAACATAAATTTTTTATCAAAAAAGAAAAAAGTTTTTCAGATTTAAAAGTTCTTTTTTTTATATTTCAATCTATTCCTAATAATTCTATTTTACAATTAGGAAATAGTATGATTATTAGATATTATGAACTTTTTTATAAAAAAAAATCTTCTATTCATTCTTATTGTAATCGTGGAACATCAGGAATAGACGGATGTGTTTCAACAGCTATAGGTTCTGCAACAAGTAGTAAAAAAATTGTAACATTAATCATTGGAGATATAAGTTTTTTTTATGATAGTAATGCCTTATGGAATAATTATATTCCAAAAAATTTTAGAATTATACTTATTAATAATAGAGGTGGAAATATTTTCAGATTTATTTCCAAAACGAAACTTCCTGAAAAAATTTTCAATTTTTTCGAAACAAAACATATTTTTTCTGCAGAAAAAATATGTGAAATGCATAATTGGAAATATAAAAAAGTTTCTAATCAATCTAATTTAAAAAAAAGTTTATCTTTTTTTTGGAACAAATCAGATAATCCTTTTTTATTAGAAATAGATACTCATAAATATAAAAATGCGGAAATTTTAAAAAAATATTTATCCTATTTATTTTAATTGAAAAATTAAAAAAATATCCCATAAAGCTTTAATTCTAGCAAATATTTCTCTTAATTGTATTCTACTATCAAAATATAGGTTTTTAGCGTTAAACCCTATAACATCTAATCCTAAACAATTTCCAATAAAAATAGCTCTTTCATTATGAAATTTTTGAGATATAATAGTGAATCTTTTTTGATGAAAAATTTTATAAACTCTTAATATAGATTGTAATGTATTAATACCATAACAATCTTCATATATAAAACAAGAAGGAATTCCTTTTTTTATTAATTCTTTTTTCATCATTTTGGGTTCATTATAATTTTTTTCTCTATTATCACCACTTACAATGATATAACGTATTTTTTTATGATAAAAAAGATAATAAGCAGCATCAATTCTATACTTAAAATAAGCATTTACACCACCTCCATGTAAATATTTAGAAGTTCCTAATACAACACCAAATGTATTATATGGAATATAATTGACATAATCAAAATTTTTTCTCATTGACCAAAAACTAACTATAAAATAACAAGAAAAAATAAATGAAATTATGATAAATAATATACGTTTTATTGTTTAATAAACACAATCATCTTTTTTTAATTTAAAAAGAATCATTTTCTATCACCCATTCTCCTTTTTCTAAAAAAAACTCTGCTTGTTTAAATTTAATATTTTTAATTTCTCCTGTAATTAAATGACGAATATTAATTCTATTATTTCTTCCTAATTTTTTTCCGTTTTTTCCTATCATTAAAAAATCCATTTTTATATTATTTTTATTTTTTGGAATATATAAAATGTCTCCTATTATTATGGTAGATTTAAATAAAAAAGAAACAATTTTTTTATTAATATCATAAATTTTTTCTTGAAATAAATTAAAAGCATTTTGTTTATAGACGATTAAAGGATCTTTTTGTTCAAAAACTGCATTTTGCACAGAATATCTTAAACTATCCATATCACGTAAATGTTCTTTCCATTTTTCATCCAAAAAACATAATATAGTTTTTTTTTCAAATATTGATAATAAAGATTCCCCTTTAGTATTATAAAATTCCTTCAATTCTGATATAGAAATGATATTTTTTAATCCATCAGTAAAAATAACTTGTATTTGATAAGATTTATCATCCTTATTTTTTATAAAATTAGATGTAATTGGCATGATATCTTTATTAATTATAATTTTCTTTTTTTGATCATAAAAATTTATAACAATATCATGAAGTTTATTTATACAATAAAATTCTTTATAAGATAAAAATTCTTTTTCATGAAATGGAAATTCTATATTAAAAATTTGAGTAAATTCATATTTTAAATTTTTAAAATCATTTAAAGATTTATTAACTGAAATTATAACATCTAATAAAAAATAAACCATATTAGAAATGTCTAAACTTAATTCTTTACCAAATAATGCATTTTTACGTTTTTTATAAATAAATTCTCTTTGTTTATTAATAACATCATCATAGTCTAATAAACGTTTTCGCATACTAAAATTATTATCCTCTATTTTTTTTTGTGCTTTTTCAATAGATTTTGTTAATAAAGTATGTTGTATTATATCCCCTTCTTTATGCCCAAATCTATCCATAAGTTTGGAAAGTCTTTCTGAATCAATAAATAGACGAATCAAATTATCCTCTAATGATACATAAAATTGAGAACTTCCTGGATCTCCTTGACGTCCAGATCTTCCTCTTAATTGATTATCAACTCTTCTAGAATCATGTCTTTCTGTTCCTAAAACGTATAATCCTCCATTTTTTATAACTTCTTTTGACAATTTAATATCTGTTCCACGACCAGCCATATTAGTTGCAATAGTTACCGAGCCAGGAAATCCTGCTTTTGCTATAATATCCGCTTCTTTTTCATGTAATTTAGCATTTAAAACATTATGTGGTATTTTTCTAAATTTTAAAGATCTACTTAAAAATTCCGATACTTCAACAGAGGTTGTTCCAACAAGAACTGGACATTTTTTATTTTGAGATAAATGAATAATTTTTTCTATAATTGCATTATATTTTTCTCGTTTTGTTTTGAAAACAAGATCTTGAAAATCTTTTCTTTGTACAATTTTATTTGTAGGAATTACTACTACATCTAATTTATAGATATGCAAAAATTCTCCAGATTCTGTTTCTGCTGTTCCCGTCATTCCTGATATTTTCCTATACATTCTAAAGTAATTTTGTAAAGTAATTGTAGCAAATGTTTGACTAGATGATTCTATTTTTACATTTTCTTTTGCTTCTATAGCTTGATGTAATCCATCTGAATAACGTCTTCCTTCCATTATACGACCAGTCTGTTCATCTACTATTTTTACTTTTTCTCCTAAAACAACATAATCTATATTTTTTTCAAATAAAGTAAAAGCTTTAAGAAGTTGATTAATAGTATGTATTCTTTGTGATTTAATAGAAAAATTTTTTAAAATTTTTTCTTTTTCTTTTATTTCTTTTTCTTTAGATAACTTATTTTTTTCCAACTCATAAAGTTCTACGTTTACATCTGGTAATATAAAAAATCCTATATCTTCTACATTTTTAGATAAAAATTCAATTCCTTTATCTGTTAATTCTACTGTATTATTTTTTTCATCAATTAAAAAATAAAGATCTTTATCTACTTTATACATTTCTCTTCCATAATCTTGTAAATATTGATTTTCAGTTTTCTGTAAAATAAAACGTATATTCTCTTCACTTAAAAATTTAATTAATGATTTTTTTTTTGGTAATCCCCTATATGCTTGAAATAATTTAAATCCACCTAATTTTTTATCTCCATTTTTTATCAAATTTTTTGCTTCTAGCAAAAAATTATTAACTATTACATTTTGTTGAATGACAATATTTTCTACTTTTTCTTTAAAAAATTCAAACTCATCTTTATTATCTTTATTAGAATCTACAGGTCCAGATATAATTAAAGGAGTACGAGCCTCATCTATCAAAACAGAATCAATTTCATCTATAATAGCATAATTCAATTCTCTTTGAACTAATTCTTTTTTAGAAGATGCCATATTATCTCTTAAATAATCAAAACCAAATTCATTATTTGTTCCATAAGTAATATCCGCTTGATATGCTTTTTTACGTTTTTGTACATCAGTAGGAGAATAATTATCAATACAATCAACTTTCAATCCATGAAATTCCATTAAAGGAGCCATCCAACCAGTATCTCTTCTAGATAAATAATTATTAACTGTTACAATATGGACACCTCTACCAGATAAAGCGTTCAAATAAGCAGATAAAGTAGCTACCAAAGTTTTACCTTCTCCTGTTGACATTTCCGATATTTTTCCTTGATGTAATACAACTCCTCCCATTAATTGAACATCATAATGAACCATATCCCAAATTATTAATTTACCATATGCATCCCATTTATTTTTCCAAATAGTTTTATTTTCATTATCATTTAAAATAACATAAGATTTTGTTTTAGATAATTCTTTATCAAAAGAAGTTGATTTTACTATAAGTTTTTTTTTTTCTTTAAAACGTTTTGCTGTTTCTTTGATAAGAGCAAAAGCTTGAGGTAAAATATTCATCAATTCTTTTTGTTCTGCAACATAACGTTTTTCTTTAATTTCCTCTATATTAGAATATATTTTTTGCAATACACTAATAGAATAAAATTTTTCTTTTATTTTTTTTAAAAAATTTTTTTCTTCTTCTTCAAAAATTTTTGTAGAATCTTTTATAATTTTTTTAAAATAAAAAGTTTTATTTCTTAATTCATCATCAGATAATAAAGATATATTACTCTCCTCTTTTTTGATTAAAATCAAAAATTTTCTAACCTCTTTAAGGTCTTTTTCATTTTTATTAACTAATAATTTATTTAAAATATTTCTAATGAAATTCATTCAAAATATATATTAAAAAATAAATAAATTTAAAGTTCATATTCATCTCTATTCCAATAAAAATCTTCATCATCACGTGGATAATCTGCCCATATATCTTCTATAGATTCAAAAATTTCTCCTTCTCCATTTTCTAATTGTTGTAAATTTTCAACGACTTCTAAAGGAGCTCCAGTACGAATAGCAAAATCTATCAATTCTTCCTTTGTTGCTGGCCAAGGTGCATCTTCTAAATGAGAAGCTAATTCTAAAGTCCAATACATATATTGATATTTTCTATATTTAATATTAAAAATCAAAATAATGATATTTTTATATATTTGATTTTCAAAAAAAAATGAACTTTTCCATAAAATTACAAGATAAAATTAGTGAATTTAAATTACAAATAAATTATATGAAAAAGTTTCCAAAAATTGTATTTATAGGTTCAACATATTTTTCACTTTTTTCCTTAAAAGAATTACATATGAAAAAATATAATATTGTAGGAATAATTACGATACCTGATTTTCCAAAAAAAAAAGACAAAGGTTTTTCTCCTATAAAAAAATATGCTATAGAAAATAATATTCCTTTTTTGCAACCTATAAATCTTTTAGACGATTTTTTTTTAAAAAATCTAAAAATATGGAATGCAGATATACAAATTGTTGTTTCTTTTAAAATTTTACCTAAAAATGTATGGAATTTACCTAAAATGGGATCTTTTAATTTACATGCATCTCTTCTTCCACAATATAGGGGAGCAGCTCCTATTAATTGGGTTATTATTAATGGAGAAAATAAAACTGGTCTAACTACTTTTTTTATAGAAAAAAAAATAGATTATGGAAAAATAATACTTCAAAAAGAAGTAAAAATAGAAAAAAATGAAACTGCAGGAGAATTAGAAAATAAATTAAAAAAAATGAGTGGATCTATAATTATAGAAACTTTAGAAAAAATTATAGAAAATAAAATAAAACCTACTGATCAAAAAAATATTAATTTTTTAAAATATGCTCCAAAAATATACAATAAAGATTGTAGAATACAATGGGATAATCCTTCTATTGAATCAATTTATAATAAAATAAGAGGATTAAGTCCTCATCCTACTGCATGGACTTTATTATTTTTTAATCAAAAAAAATTTATTAGATTAAAAATTTTTATTGTTAATATAATACGAAAAAAACATTTTTTTCCTATTGGATTAATATTTATTATTTCATCAAATAAAATGAAAATATCCGTAAAAGAAGGTTTTATATCTATTATTGAAGCACAAATAGAAGGTAAAAAAAGAATGAATGTAAAAAATTTAATTAATGGAATAAAAATAAAAAAAAATATTTTTGTTCAATAAAATAATATTTTTTTATAAAATTTTAATCATTTATACTTTTTATAATAAATATTTTATATTTGCTATCGTTAATTATAGGTTAATAGGTTAATTATAAATATAAATAAGTAAATAATTATATAATATATAAATTAAATTCATGAATAAAACAGAATTGGTAAACTCAATAGCTGAAAAAACTGGAATAACAAAAATAAAAGCTAAAAATATAACAGATGCATTTATTGAAACAGTCATTGAATCTTTAAAAAAAGGAGATAAAGTTACATTAGTAGGATTTGGAACTTTTTCTGTTGTAGAAAGACATCCTAGAAATGGAGTCAATCCTAGAACAGGTAAAAAAATACAAATTCCAGGAAAAAAAGTTGCTAAATTTAAAATAGGAGCAGAATTAACAAAATTATAAAATTTAAAGATAAAGTTTTGTATATATAACTTTATCTTTAAATTTTATAATTTTATGGTGATAATCTATATAAAATCCACTTCTTTTCTTTATTTAAACTATAAACAAGTCTATCATGAAGTCTATTAGGTTGTCCTTGCCAAAATTCCATTTTATATGGTTTAATAATATATCCTCCCCAATAAAAAGGACGTTTTATCATTTTTTTTTGAAAAAAATTATTCCATTTTTTATATTGTTTTAATAAATATTCTTTAGATAAAATTTTAGAACTTTGTTGAGATGCCCAACATCCTATTTGATTTTCTTTAGGTCTTTTTTGAAAATATTTATCTGATTTTTCTTTTTTTATTTTAAATGTTATTCCTTTAATAATAATTTGTCTTTCTGTATTTTTCCAATAAAAAGAAATACATACTTTTGGAATATTTTGAATAGATCTTCCTTTAAAACTATAATAATTTGTATAAAAAATAAATCCTTTTTCAGAATATTCTTTTAACAAAACAACTCTAGTTTCTGGAGCTCCATCTTTTCCTATAGTAGAAATAAACATGGCATTTATTTCATCATTATTATTTTTTTTTTTATAAAACAATTTTTCTTGTTCAAACCAATAATGAAATAATTGAAAAGGTTTTTTTGGAACATCAGATTCTAATAAAGAATTTTGATAATAATTTTTTCTATAATTACTTAAGTCAAAAATCATAATTTTTTTTATTTTTTAAAATGAAAATATATTATCTTTATAATATTTTTATCTCTTAAAAAATATAAGGCGTGATAGCTCAGTTGGTTAGAGCGTTGGATTCATAACCCAGAGGTCGGGGGTTCAAATCCCCCTCACGCTATTATTTTACAAAATAAAATAATAAAAAAAAAATATGTATTTCTTTGTTTCTAGTCGTTTTTTGTTACAAAAATTACATACTTTATATCAAATTATAAATTCCCATAATTTAAATTCAAAATATTTAATTTTTAATATTATAAAAAATAAATTAAAAATTATAGTATTCTCTGATTCAGAAAACATAGTAAAAACATATATAAAAATTAATGTAAAAAAATATACAAAAAAAAAAGTTATTGTATCTATTAAATTTATGATAGATATTTTAACTACCTTTCATAATGATATACTTCTTTTTAAAAGAAAAAAAAATACACTTCATATTTATTTTGAAAAAGTATCTTATAAAATACCCACATACTCTCATTCTCATAAATATTTAATAGATTTTTTTTATAAAAAAAAATCAACATTGAAATTATCTACTACTATAAATACTATAAAAATAACTTTATTTTCAAATACTCTTTTAAAAATATTAAATAGAACATTATTTGCCGTTGGTAACAAAAAATTTCAACCAATATTAAATGGAGTTTTTTTTCAATTTTCTCCTTATGAAGCAAATTTTGTAGCTACAGATAGCTTTCGTCTTGTAAAATATACTATAAAAAATATAAAATTTAATAAAAATATCAAATTTATAATACCAAAAAAATCACTTTATATCATAAAAAAAATTTTAAAAAATGAAAAAAAAAGTAATATTATTATTGAATATAATAATAATATTAATATTATATTTCATTTTAAAAATTATATTTTTTCATGCAGTTTAATAAATGAAAAATATCCAGATTACAATTCTATTATTCCAAATAAAAATTGGGATGTTTCATTTGTTATCAACCGACTTTTATTATTAAATATAATAAAAAGAATTTCTATTTTTTCTAAAAAAAAGAAAAAAAATTTTATCCATTTACATTTAAATCGTAATAATTTAAAAATATGTGAATATGATCAAGAAACTATTAATGATTATAATTTTGGATTAAAAATAAAGTGTAAACCAATTTTTAATAAATTAACAAAATTAAAAAATATGAAAATGGGATTTAACTCTCAATTTTTAATTGAAATTTTATCTTCTTTAAATGAAAATTTAATTTTATTTGAATTATATCATTCCTATAAAATAGGAATTTTAAAACCATTTTTGAATAAAAATAAACAAACAGAAGAATCCATTTCTATATTAATAATGTCTACAATATGAAAATATCATACAATTGGCTTAAACAATATATATCTATTGATATTAATGCAGAAAAAATATCTAATATTTTGACTGAAATTGGATTACCTGTAAAAAATATCAAAAAAATATTTTCAAAAGAAAAAGAAGAAGACTCTATTCTAGATGTAGAAATTACACCAAATCGTACAGATGCTATGAGTCATTATGGAATAGCACGTGATTTATACACTGTATTAAAATATCGTGGATATACAGTAAATTTATTAAAACCAAAAATATCTGTAATAGTAAATAAAAATATAAATGAAAATATAAATCATAATATACAAATTTTTATAAAAGAAAATAAAAAATGTATACGATATTCTGGAATGTCTATTTATCAAATAAAAATAGAACCTTCTCCACATTGGTTAGTTTTTAGATTAAAATCTATAGGAATTAAACCAATTAATAATATAATAGACATTATAAATTTTGTCATGTATGAATTAGGACAACCAATTCATGTTTTTGATATTGATAAAATAGAAGAAAAAAAAATTATAATACAAAATGCTAAAAAAAATACAAATTTTCAATCTTTAGATAAAATTATAAGAAAACTCGATGAAGATGATTTAATTATTTGTGATACACAAAAACCATTATCTATATCTGGAATAATTAATAGTATTCAATCTAATATAAATGAAAATATTACTAAAAATATTTTTTTAGGTAGTGCTTATTTTAACCCTTCTTTTATACGATTTATTAGTAAAAAACACTTAATTCAAACAGAATCAAAATATCTATTTGAACGAGGAATAGATCCTAATCAAACTATATATGCTTTACAAAGAGCTGCTTTTCTTATAAAAGAAATAATACAAAAAAAAATATATTTCCATATCATAGATATTTATCCTAATCCTATATCTCCTTCAAAAATAAAACTTAGATATAATAAAATTAAAAAAATTTTAGGAAAAAAAATATCTAATAATAAAATTAAAAAAATTTTATCATTATTAGAAATTATAATTCATTATGAAAATGACAAATATTTATTTGTAGAAATTCCATCTTATAGAATAGATGTTAAAAGAGAAATTGATTTAATTGAAGAAATTTTACGTATTAATGGAATTAATAAAATTAAAATATCTAATAAAATAAAAATATCTCCACTTCCTAATTTTTTTTATAAAACAGAACATAAAATACAAAAAATACTTTTTGAACAATTAGTTTGTTATGGATTTCAGGAAATTATTTCTTCTACTATGAGAGATAAAAATAAATATTCAATTTTACTAAATTCTATTTTTAATAGAGAAGAAATTAAAATTATTAATCCAGTTAATCAAAATTATAAATTTATGCGTTCTAGTTTATTATTTGGAATAATAGATTGTATAAAATATAATTGTAATAAAATAAATTATTATAATTCAAATATAAAATTATTTGAAAAAGGAAAAATATATTTTAAAATAAATAATAAATTTTTAGAAAAAACATATCTTGGAATTGCTTTTTTACAAAAAAAAGACAAAAATTATTTTGAATTCCAATCTTTTTTCTATTTAAAAGGAATTGTTGAACAAATTTTTCAAAAAACAGGAATATCCAATTATACTCAAATATTTTCTAAACATCCTTTATTAGAAAATAGTATTTCTATATTATATAATAAAAAAAATTTAGTTGAATTAGGAAAATTAAAAAATAATTTTTTGAAAAAAAAAGAAATTTTTTATGCAGAAATTGATTGGGATTATTTCATTTCTATTATTCAAAAAGAAAAAATAATTTATATTCCTTTTTCTAAATACCCAACTTCTAGGAGAGATTTATCTTTATTAGTTGATAAAACTATTTCTTTTGAAACAATTAATCAATTAATAAAGAAAAAAGAAAATCATATAATAAAAAAAATTAAAATATATGATTTTTATGAAGGAAAAAATTTACCAAAATCAAAAAAATCATATACTATTAGTTTTTTTTTGGAAAGTAAAACAAAAACACTAACTGAAAAAATTATTAATAATTATATGAAAAAAATTGAATTTTTTTTAAAAAAAGAATTAAAAGTTATAATTAGAGAAAAAAAAAATAATTATATTAAATGAGATAATTTTTTTAAATTTTTTTCTAATCCAGTTTCTTTTTGAATGATTTTGGATATATTTTTAATATGAACTCTTTTTTGTTTCATACTATCTCTATATCTCATAGTAACTGTATTTGTTTCTTTAGTTTCATAATCAACAGTAAAACATATAGGTGTTCCTATTGCATCTTGTCTTCTATATAATTTTCCAATAGATTCTTTTTGATCATAAATTAATTTATGCTTTATTTTAAAATTATTAAATATTTTTTTAGCAATTTCTGGTAATCCATCTTTTTTAACTAATGGAAAAATAGCAGCTTTTATAGGTGATAAATAATGAGGTAATTTTAATACTATCCGTATATTTCCATTTTCTAATTTTTCTTTTTTAAGAGAAGAAAAAAATATAGCTAAAAAAATACGATCTAAACCAAGAGATGTTTCTATTACATAAGGAATATAATTTTTTTTTGATTCATATACTTTGAATTTTTTTTTAGAAAAAAATTCATGTTTTTTTAAATCAAAATCTCTACGAGAATGAATACCTTCTATTTCTTGAAATCCAAAAGGAAATTTATATTCAATATCTGTTCCATAACTAGCATAATGTGCTAAATGATCATGATTACGTAATTTATAATTCTTTTTATCTCCAAAAAAAAATAAATGCCATTTTAAACGAATATTTTTCCAATATTCATACCATTTTTTTTCTTCTTCAGGAAGAATAAAAAATTGCATTTCCATTTGTTCAAATTCTCGCATTCTAAATAGAAATTTTTTGGAAAATATTTCATTTCTAAATGACTTTCCTATTTGAGCTATTCCAAATGGAATTTTCATTCTATTAGATTTTTTAACATTATGAAAATTACAAAATATACCCTGAGCTGTCTCTGGACGAAGATATAAATCTTTCTCATTTTCATTTTTTATTTTAAACATCATATTAAAATAACGAATTTTTGTCCAATTTTTTGTTTTAGAAATAGGATCACAAATGTTTAATTCATCAATTAAAATTCTTAAATCTAAAAAATCTTTTTTTTTTAAAGATTTAGATAAACGAAATAATATATCTTCTTTTTTTTTAGGATTTTTGGAAAAATTTTTTTCTACGTATTCTTTTATTAAAATATCTGGACGATATCTTTTTTTAGAATCTTTATTATCAATTAATAATTCATTAAATTCATCAATATGTCCTGAAGCATTCCAAATATTAGAATGCATCAATATTGATGAATCAATCCCTACTATATTTTCATGAAGAAAAGTCATTGACTTCCACCAAAATTTTTTAATATTATTTTTTAATTCAATTCCATATGGTCCATAATCATATACAGCATTTAATCCTCCATAAATATCACTAGAAGGAAAAATAAAACCATAAATTTTTGCATGAGAAATTAAAAAATCAAAAATATAACATTTTTTCATGATATTAAATACTTTTCCAAATCTAATGCTGCCATACAACCAGTACCTGCAGATGTTATAGCTTGTCTATAATTTGGATCTTGTACATCTCCTGCAGCAAATACTCCTGGTTTATTAGTGATAGTGCTTCCTTTTTTTACTATAATATATCCCTTATTATCCAAATCTAATTGATTTTTAAAAATTTCTGTATTAGGTATATGACCAATTGCAATAAATAAACCATTTACTAAAATAGTAATATTTGTTTTTTTTTCATGATTAAATATTTTAATCCCTTCTAAAAAATTATTTCCAATAATTTTTGTAATTTGAGAACAAAATAATATTTTTACATTTTTTTTTTTTAAAATATAAGATTGTAATATTTTAGATGCTTTAAAATAATTTTTTCTAACTATTAAATATACTTTTTTACAAATTTTGGATAAATAATTAGTATCTGATAAAGCAGTATCTCCACCTCCTACTACTGCAACATCTTTATCTTTATGAAAAAATCCATCACAAGTAGCACAAAAAGAAATTCCTAATCCAATTAGTTTTTTTTCTTTTTGTATTCCTAATAATTTAGGATTTGAACCTGTAGCTATAATCACTCCTCTACTATTAATACACTTTTTTTCAAAAAAAATATGATGAATTCCTCTATTTTTATTGGATAAACATACATTTATTACAGATTGATTAATTATTTTAGTATTATAACGTTCTGCTTGTTTTTTGCAATTTTGCATAAAATTAATTCCATCAATTCCTACAGGAAATCCTAAATAATTATCAATACTAGTTGTAGTCGTTAATTGTCCACCTGGTTGCGTCCCTTCAAATAAAATAGGATTTAAATCCGCTCTTGATGCATAAATTGCAGCAGAATAACCAGCCGGTCCAGATCCAATAATTACACAATCTTGTATTTTTTTTAATGCCATAATATAATTATAGTTATATTTACATTATTATATTATATGTATTTATTTAATTTTTTTATTAAAAAACATTTATATTTAAATCAAATAAAAAATAAAATTTTTATATTCTGCGTAATTAGAAAAAAATTTTATTCCTTCACTCAAGAAGAAGTTATTCGACAATATATAATTTTTTTATTAAAAAAAATAAAAAATTATACAAATCAAAATATATGGGTAGAATTTCCTTTACAAATAAACAACTTAAATAAAAGAATAGATATTCTAGTTCAATTAAATGGAAATCCACATATTCTTATAGAATGTAAATCCCCTAAAATTAGGATAAAACAAAAAACTTTTGATCAAATTGCAATATATAATAATGTAATACAAGCTCCATTTTTAATGATAAGTAACGGAATAAAAAATTTTATTTATAAAATTGATAAATATCAAAAAAAATTTATTTTTTTGAAAAAAATTCCTTAAAATTTTATATTTTTTTCTATTAATTTATAGAATGCATATAATCAATAAGATCAACTAATTTTGTAGAATAACCAACTTCATTATCATACCAAGAAATTATTTTTAAAAAATTAGGATTTAACATTATACTAGAATTTGCATCAAAAATAGAAATTCGATCATCTCCTATAAAATCTGATGAAACAACCGATTCTTCTGTATATCCTAGTATACCTTTTAATATAGTTTCAGAAGATTTCTTCATACAGTATTTAATTTTATCATAATTAGTACTATTTTTTAAACGAACTGTAAAATCTAATACAGATACATCTGAAATAGGAACTCTAAAGGCCATACCAGTTAATTTTCCATTTAAACTTGGTATAATTTTTCCAACAGCATTAGCTGCACCTGTAGATGATGGAATTATATTAATTAACGAAGATCTTCCCGCTCTCCAATCTCTTGTAGAAACAGAGTCTACTACTTTTTGAATAGCAGTGGAAGCATGTATAGTAGTCATTAATCCCTCTAATATTCCAAAATTATCATTTAAAACTTTTACAATTGGAGATAAACAATTTGTAGTACAAGAAGCATTTGATACAATATTTTGACTTTTTTTTATTTTTTTATGATTCACCCCCATAACAAACATAGGAATATCATCTTTAGGAGGAGCTGATAAAATAACTTTTTTAGCTCCTGATTTTAAATGTGCATTAGCTAAATCTTTTGTTAAAAATAATCCAGTTGATTCAACAACATATTCTACATTTAAATTTCCCCAATTTAATTTACTAGGATCTTTTTGATTAGTTACTTTTATACGTTTTTCTTCATTAAATACTAAATAATTTTCATCTTCTATTCTAATTTTTCCTTTAAAAGAACCATGAACAGAATCATATTTTAATACATAAGCTATGTATTCTATAGGAACTAGATCATTTATAGATATAATTTCAATATTTTTTCTTCTTAAGGAAGATAATAAAACTAGTTTTCCTATTCTACCAATACCATTTATTCCTATTTTAATAGACATATATTAAATAATTTTTTATTGATTATTTTATAAAATTAATTTTTAACTTTCAAAAAAGTCATAAAAGCAGATGAAGGTATTTCCACTTTTCCTATTTTTCGCATTTTTTTCTTTCCTTTTTTTTGTTTTTCTATAAGTTTTTTTTTACGAGTAAAATCTCCTCCATAACACTTATCAGTTACATTTTTTCTCAAAGCTTTAATAGTTTCTCTTGCTATAATTTTTCCATATACAGAAACTTGAATAGGAATACTAAATTGATGTTTTGGAATCAAAGTAGATAGTTCTTGACATATTTTTTTAGCTAAAATGAAAACTTTAGTTTTATGAACTAAAAGAGATAAAGGTTCTATTTTTTCATGATTAATCAATACTGTTATTTTCCTTAAATCTGAATTTTTATAACCAATAAAACTATAATCAAAAGAAGCATATCCTTTAGATATTGTTTTCAATTTATCATAAAAATCAAATACAATTTCAGATAAAGGCATTTCAAATATAATTTTTATTCTTTCAGATGTTAAATAATTTTTATTATCAATCATTTTACCACGTTTTCCAATACATAAAGATATTACATTTCCTATATAAATATTTTTAGTAATAATAGAAACTAAAACATAAGGTTCTTCTATTTTTTTAAATTTTTCCATTTCTGGAAAATCTGAAGGATTACTAACTACAATAGTTTTATTATTTTTTAAATGGACTTTATAAGAAACATTAGGAAATGTAAGGATAACAGAAATATTATATTCACGTTCTAAACGATCCTTAACTATTTCCATATGAAGTAATCCTAAAAAACCACAGTAAAAACCAAAACCTAAAGCAGGAGATGATTCACTCTTAAAAGAAAGAGACGCATCATTTAAATGTAATTTTTCCATAGAAGAACGTAACTCCTCATATTTATCAGAATCAACTGGATAAATACTTGCAAAAACCATAGGTTTAACTTCTTCAAATTTTTCAATAGCTTTTTCTGCCGGATTATTAGCATCTGTTATTGTATCACCTACTTTAACCTCATAAGTATTTTTTATTCCAGAAACAACATAACCAACATCTCCTGTATTAATTCTATTTTTAGAAATATGTTTTAATTTTAATGTACCTATTTCATAAGCAGAATAAATTTTTCCCGTTGACATAAATCGTAATTTTTGTCCTTTTTGAATAGAACCATTTTTTACTCTAAAAAAAACTTTAATTCCTGTAAATGGATTATATAAAGAATCAAAAATAATAGCTTGTAAAGGTGCTTTTGTATCTCCTTTTGGAGAAGGAATACATGTTACAATTTTTTCTAAAATATGATGAATTCCTAATCCATTTTTAGCACTAACAGGAATAATATCTTCCATTTTACATTGGACTAATTCCATTATCTCTTCCATAACTTCGTCATAAGTAGAACATGATAAATCAATTTTATTCAAAATTGGTATAATAACAAGATTTTTTTTCAAAGCTAAAGAAAGATTAGATATAGTTTGAGCTTGTACACTCTTAGTACAATCTACAACGAGTAAAGCACCTTCACAAGCAGCAATAGAACGTGATACTTCATATGAAAAATCTACATGACCAGGTGTATCTATTAAATTTAATATATATACTTTCCCATTATATTTATATTCCATTTGAACAGCATGACTTTTTATAGTTATTCCACGTTCTCTTTCTAAGTCCATATCATCTAATAACTGATTTCTGTTTTTTTTTGAAATAGTTTTTGTAAATTCTAATAAACGATCTGCTAATGTACTTTTACCGTGATCTATATGTGCAATAATACAGAAATTACGAATATTATGAATCATAATAAATAAAATTAATTATATGATAAAATAATAGAATAATAACCTTGAAGGGATTCGAACCCATACCATAGAAATCGGAATCCTATATTCTTTCCTATTAAACTACAAGGTTATTTGAGATTATTGTTATTAAATATATTCATTGTTTTTTGAATTCCATTTTTTATAAATGAAAATATTATTTTCATACCTATATCTAATTTAGATAATAAATAATCTATTTCTTCATTTTTCCAATTTTCTAATACATAATAATTAATTTTTTTTTTAAAATGATTATTAATTCCAAAACGAAGACGTGCATAATGTGATGTTCCTATTTCTTTTTCTATACTTTTTAATCCATTATGACCTCCACTACCTCCTTGACTTTTTAAACGAAAATCACCAAAATTTAAATAAATATCATCAGATATTATAAGAATATTTTTTAATAAAATTTTTTTTTGTATCATCCAATATTTAACAGAAATACCACTATTATTCATCCAAGTAGAAGGTTTTAAAAAAATAATTGATTTATGATCATAAATAAACTCAGAAATAAATCCTAATTTTTTTTTTGAAAAAAAAATAGAATATTTTTTAGAAATTTGATCTAAAATAAAAAATCCTAAATTATGTCTTGTTTTTTCATAAAAAAATCCAGGATTTCCTAATCCTATTATTAAAAATTTATCCATTTTTTTTTAAAAAATTAATGAATAATTTCATATACGGTAATACCGATATTTGACGGAGATTTCACTATATGTATTCCACTTTTTTCCATTATTTTCATTTTTACTTGTGCTGTTTCTATTTTTTTACCTATAATAGCCCCAGCATGTCCCATTATTTTTCCTTTAGGCGCTGTTTGTCCTGCTATAAAACCTATTATTGGTTTTTTTTTATTCAATTTTTTTATATATTCTGCAGCTTCAATCTCTAAACTTCCTCCTATTTCTCCAATCATAACAATACATTCTGTTTCTTGATCATCTAAAAATAATTTTATAATATCTTTCATACTCATTCCAATAATAGTATCTCCTCCTATACCAATAGCTGTGGAAATTCCATGCCCATATTTAATAATTTGATCTGCTGCTTCATAAGTAAGAGTCCCTGATCTAGATATTATACCTATTTTACCTTTTTTTCTAAAAACTGAATTAGGCATAATTCCTACTTTAGATTTTTCTGGAGAAATAATTCCAGGACAATTTGGACCAATTAAACAAGATTTTCTTTTTTTTAAGAAAGATTTTACTTTAATTATATCCGAAACAGGTATTCCTTCTGTAATACAAACAATTAATTCAATATCAGAGAATACAGATTCTAAAATGGCATCTGAAGCAAAAGGAGAAGGAACAAAAATAACACTTACATTTCCTCCTGTTTTTTGAACTGCTTCTTCAACAGTATTAAAAATAGGAACTCCTAAATAAAATTGACCTCCTTTTCCTGGAGTAACTCCACCTACTATAGATGTTCCATAATTAATCATTTGTTCAGTATGAAATAACCCCTCTTTTCCAGTTAATCCTTGTACAATAACTTTAATATTTTGATCTATTAAAATACTCATAATTTTTTTTCTAATTTATGAAAAATTTTTACTCTCTAATTCTTTCTATATAAGATCTATTATCCGTATTAATTTTAACAAAATCTCCTATATCTATAAAAGAAGGAACCAATAATTTAATTCCTGTTTCTAAAATAGCAATTTTATTGGTATTATTAATAGTATATCCTTTTTTTACAATTTCTGTATGTTTTACTTTTAAAATAACCGTAGAAGGCATCTTTAAAAATAAAAAAATCTTTTCTTTTTCATTTTTAATATGAAAAAAAATAGTAATCCTCATTCCCTCTTTTAAAAAATCTATATTTTTAATTAGTTTTTTTTCTATTTGTATTTGATCATAATTTATTTCATTCATGAAATAAAAAAAATTTTTTTCTTTATATAAATACTGATAAAAATTAGATTCTACTTTTACTTCTTTAATTTTATGTTTTGATGAAAAGTTATTTTCTAAAATATTACCTGTAATTATATTTTTTAATTTAGTTCTTATAAAAGCATATCCTTTTCCTGGTTTTACATGAAGAAAATCAATTATTTTATATACTTCTTTATTCCATTGTATATATAAACCTTTTTTAATCTTCATTTTTTTTTTTAATATTATTCGTAATTTTTAGTTATTTTAGCCATAACTTCAGCTTCTACTACAAGTTTATTATTTACATACCCTCTTCCTTGCATATGAACTATTCCTCTTTTCAATGCTTCTAATAAATCTACTTGAAAAATAATGATATCTCCAGGTACTATTTTATGTTTAAATTTAACTTTGTCTATTTTTAAAAAATAAGTAGAATATAATTCAGGATTATCTAATTTATTTAATATAAGTATTCCTCCTACTTGAGCTATAGCTTCTATTTGTAAAACACCAGGCATAATTGGTTCTTTTGGAAAATGTCCTATAAAAAAAGATTCATTCATAGTTACATTTTTAACTCCTGTTATACTATTTTCTGTTAAATCTATAATTTTATCTACCATAAGAAATGGAGGTTTATGAGGTAAAATTTTCATAATTTTTTTGATATCTAAAATAGGTTTACTTGCTAAATTCAATTTAGGAATATCATTTTTTTTGAATTTTTTAACTTTTTTAATTATTTTTTTTAAAAATTGCATAATAATATAATTATCTGGCTTATAAAAAATTAATTTACCTTTTAATTTAGCTCCTATTAAAGTTAAAAAACCTATAATATCTAAAATAAAATGTTTAGCTATTTCATTAGATTCTTGAAAATTAACATCAAAAAAAGAAAAAAAAGGAGACATAAATTTTTTTTTTCTTTCCAATTGATTTTTTAATAAAAAATTATTTTTTTTTTCATGAATAATACAAAAATTTTTTGAATTAGCTATTTTTTCTTTAAATTGATTGATACTTTTTAGTATTGCATTTTGTATATTCATAAATTTTGATTCAAAATCTATAATACTTATAATTTCAAGTTTTTTAGAAGGTAAAGCTATAATTAATGATCCTGTTTTTTTATTTTCATAATAAATAATTTCTTTTATTGAATAATATTTTCTATTTGCAGTTTGTTCTATAACTCCAACTTTTTCAATTGCTTCTACAAAAAATTTAGAAGAACCATCCATTATTGGAATTTCTATATTATCTAATTCTATAATAATATTATCTAAATCCATTCCAGTAAGAGCAGCGAGAATATGTTCAATTGTATAAATTTTAAATCCATTTTTTTCTAAAATAATACCTTGATCTATTCTTTTTTTTAATAAAAAATAAAAATGAGCTTTTATACAAAATTTTTCTTTTATATCTGTTCTTATAAAAATAAATCCTGTATGTTCTGGAGCAGGTTTAAAAGTAATAGTTACTTTTTTTTTAGTATATAAACCGAATCCCTGTAAAGAAATTTTTTTTGTAATAGTTTTTTGTTTATCAAACATATAATAAGAAATTTATTCCCTTTTTTTAGGATTTCAATTTTATTAAAAAAAATATTTAAAAAAAATAAAAAAATTTATGTAATTTACTAATCGTTTATTTTTTTAAAATATGAATTTTTTAAGACGTATTATTTTTTTTTTATAGGTTTTATTATTGGTATTTTAATTTTATTTTTTTTATTAAAATAGAAAAAATAGTATAAATAAAAATTTTTTAAGTAAAAGTAAAATAATATGAAAAGAACATATCAACCTTCTAATAGAAAAAAAGTTAATGTTCATGGGTTTATGAAAAGAATGAATACAAAAGCAGGACGTATGATTATATCTAATAGAAGAAAAAAAGGAAGAAAAAAATTAGCAGTTTCTAATTATAAAAAATAATCAAATTAAAAAATATTAAAATATTCTATATCTCCAATTTTTGGATAATTTTTTCCATAAAAAGTTTGTCCTGGTAGAATAAATTCTTCATAAGCAAAAAAATTTGATAAATCTCCTATATCAACAATCTTATAAACAAAAGAAAGATTTTTTTTATCAAAATTGAATTTTTCAAAATTCATTAATCCTATATCTATTATAAACTTATCATTGTTTTTTTTGATTTGAATTTTTCGATAAATTTTATCTAATAAAATATTTTTATTTTCTGGAATAGAAAAATAAAATTTATAATTTTTTTCAAGATTATCTTTTTGATAAGAAATAAAATAAAATCCTGCAATAATAGATAAAAAATTATATTTTCTTATTTTTTCTTTTTGATTATCTTTAGGATAATTTCCTGCTTCAAATAATACACAAGGATAACCTCCTTTTTGTAAAGTATCTCCAGTTGCTGTAGGATAAAAATTATCAGAAAATCGACCAATTGATCCAATATTAGGTAATACTTTTTGTATTTCTTTTGTAATAAAATATATAATTGCCATAGATTTTTTTCTAGAAGAAAAAAAATTAATATCTTTTTTTACAGAAACAGAAGGTGATAAAAAAGATAAAATAGCAGGATTAAAATATTTATCCCCTACATTGTATATACTTCTTTGATCATGTAAGTTAAAAAGAATATGAGGTTTATATTTATAAATTTGTTGAAAAAGAATTTTTATTTCTGGAGATTGTAAACGAATTGCATCTCTATTTAAATCAATATTTATTGCATTTCTTCTTTGAAATTTTTCAGATCCATCAGGATTTAACATTGGAATATAAAAAATAGTTAAATTTTTTCTGAAAAATTGAACTAAATCATGATCTTTTTGTTTTGAAAAAAAATGAAAAATATCAAACATAGATTTTGTTCCTGTAGTTTCATTTCCATGCATTTGAGACCAAATAAATATTTTAATTTTTCCAACTCCCCATTGAATTTGAAAAATTTTTCTTTTTTCTATAGATAAACCTATAGGATTAATAGAGCATATATTATTATATTTTTCAATAATTTCTAATAAATTACAGTATCTAAATATTTTAGAAGGTTTTATACTATGATCTTTAAAAAATTCATAATTATGAAATATAGATTTAATATTAAATAACGACATATTTTTTTTATTTTTTCTTTAAAAGAATTATATATTTATTTTTTTATGTAAAAAAATAAATAAAAATGAAAAAATTACAAAAAATAATAAATAATAAAAAATGAATTATAATTACTAAATTAAAATTAAATGATTTTATAAATCATTAATATATTAATATCTAAATATTAAATTGTATTTTAGATATAAATGATATATAATTTCATATTATATATATTATATATATGAACAGGAAAAAATGAATTTTTTATTATGAAGAATTATTTTAAAATAAATTACATAGAGTCTTTTTTATTAATAGTTGCATTTACTGCTTTAAATTTTTTTAATGTAATTTTTAGAAAATTATTAATTTCTATTAATTTACCTGATAATATGATATTTTCAATATCATATACTTTACCTTTTCTATTCTTATTTATTTTTATTTCTCATCAATCTCAAAAAAAAAATATTTTTATAGATCTCTCTATGAGATTTTCACCATGGTATACTTATATTATTATTTTTTGCATGATGTTTTGTATGATTATTATTAATGAATATATTTCTTCATTTCTTCCTAGAGAAGGACCTATATTAGGAAATATGTATAAAGAAATTGAAGAATTTTTAAAAAAAGAAATAAAAAATACAATTCCTTTTTTTTCAACCACAATATTACTAGCCCCTATATGTGAAGAAGTTCTTTTTAGAGGAATTATTTTAAATGGAATGTTAAAAAATAAAATACATCCAATTAAAGCTATCTTATTTTCTTCATTTTTATTTGGATTAACTCATATGAATCCATGGCAATTTGTAGGTGGTCTTATTATTGGATCTTTTATAGGATATATTTATTATGTCACATCTTCTATTATAAATTGTATATTATTACATATTTTTAATAATTCTTTTGCCATATTGAGTATGTTTTTTTTCATAAAAAATGAAAATATTATTTCACAAAAACAAGATAAAGAGCCTAATTTTTTATTAATTTTAATAACTTCTTTCACTATAATAATAATAGGTTCGATTTTTTTATTTAAAAAAAGAAAACAATTATGAAAAACTTTTTTTTATAAAAAAAAATTATATGAAATAAATATTGATAATAAAAATTTAATTTTTAAAAAATTAATTTATTTTCTAAATAAAAGAAATTTTTGATAATGCAAAAACCTTCATTAACTATTTTGGGATGTCATTCTTCCATTCCTACAAATAAATTTCATCCTACTGCTCAAATATTGGAAATGAAAGGGTTTTCTTTTCTTATTGATTGTGGAGAAGGAACACAAGTTCAACTAAGAAAAGCTAAAATAAAATTTAATAGAATAATACATATATTTATCTCTCATTTACATGGAGATCACTTTTTTGGATTAATTGGACTATTATCTACATTTCATTTATTAGGAAGAGAAAAATCTGTTAATATTTATGCACCAAAAGGATTAAAAGAAATTATAGATGTTCATTTTAAATGGTCTTATACTAAATTAAAATACTATATCGATCATATTGAATTATCATCTCAAAAATTGGAAAAAATAATGGAAAATGAAAAAATAGAAGTTTTTTCTATTCCATTAAAACATAGAATTTATACTAATGGATTTTTATTTAAAGAAAAATCTAGTAAAAGAAAATTAAATATGGAAGAAATTAGAAAAATTCCTGATATAAAAATATTAGACTATAAAAATTTAAAATTGGGAAAAGATTTTAAAACAAATGATGGAAAAATAATTCAAAATAAAAAATTAACTTTTGATCCTCCTAAAAGATTATCTTATGCTTTTTGTTCAGATACTTCTTTTTATCTTCCTATAATTGAACATATCAAATATGTAGATTTATTATATCATGAATCTACTTTTTTAAAAATAGAAGAAAATAGAGCTATGAATACAGGACATTCAACAGCAAATCAAGCTGCATACATAGCTAAAAATGCTAAAGTTAAAAAATTATTATTAGGACACTATTCGAATCGATTCCCAAATATTAAAGAATTTGAAAAAGAAGCAAAAAAAATATTTTCCAATGTAGAAGCATCACTCCCATTAAAAACATATTATTTATAAAATAATATTATTTATTCTTTTTGAAGAAAAAATAGATATAATTATTCCTAATATAAAAATAATACTTATTACTATACAAGAATCTATCATTGTTATTTTTATAGGAAAAGGAATTTTTTCTGTTACTTTAATTATATGATATTTTTTTTGTATAAAAGAAATTAAATATGACATAAATAATCCACTAAAACATCCAAAAATAGTAATTAAAAAACCTATATAAAAAAAAATAATTTTTATTTTATTAATAGTGAATCCAAGACTCCATAATGTAAAAATTTCTTTTTTTTTATCTAATTGTAATATACAAATAGCACTAAATAAATTTAATATAGTAATAAATGTTATTAAACTGAATAAAAAATAAATAAATATTTTTTCTGTATTTATAACTTTATAAAAAGCTTTTTCTTTTTCTACATGTGTGATTATATTAAATTTAGATCCAAATTTTTTTTGTAAAATTTTTTTAATTTTTTGAATATTAGCTTTTTTATCAATTTTAATTTCTAATTTTTGAATTCCTTTTTTTTTTATAATATTTTGAATATCATATAAATTACAAAATAAATATTCTATATCCATTTTTGGAAAAAATTGAAAAAAACCTTTGATCCAAATTTTTTTTTTTATAAAAAATGGAAAAAAAATATTATTTTTTTTTTTATAAGAAAAAAATAATATTTGATAAGGAATATTCATATTTTTTTTTTTACTAAATATGATTGGGAAATAAAATTCTATAGTAGATAATCCTACATAAACATTTAAATAATTAGGATATAAAGTATTTATTAAATCTACTTTTTTAAATTTTTTTATAACTTTATCGTATTCTTCATCTATTCCTTTTAAAGAAAGAAAAAATTCTTGATTATTATAATAAAAAAAAACTTTTTTTTCTATACTTTTAGAAAAAGATATAATCTCTTTTATAGATGTGATTTTTTTTTCTATAGGTTTATCATAAATAAATAAATCTCCTTCATGAGAAGAAGAAATAATAATATCTGGATAATAATTTTGATAAAATTTTTTATTTAAATTTTCTAATCCAGAAAAAATAAATAAAATTATAGATAAAGAAAATGTAGAAATATTAAGAGATATAATAGATAAAAAAACAATAATATTTACAATATTAGTTTTTTTTTTAGAAAAAAAATAACGTATAGCTATATAAAATTCTGTTTGAAACAATGGAATATTTAATTAAATTCATTTTTTGATACCAAAAAATCTAATTTTGGTATTTTTTTTACACGATATCTAAGTCTTTTAGAAAGTAATTTTCTATAAAAATGAGATTTAGAACGTATTAATTTTAATATATATTTATTAAAATAAGGATAAATTTTTATGTATATTTTCATAAAATTCATATCATTATTTATAGATACCTTTATAATGGTAACTAAAAATTTTTTATTATTTTTATTTCTAATTTCATTATCAATAATTTCTGCTATTTCTATAGAAAATATTGAAGATAATTTTTCATTTTTAATAAAACTAATTTCTTTCATAATTTTATAAATTAAATCAAAAAAATTTTTATAGAAATCATAAATAATATGAAAAAAACTTTCAAAAAATTTGTAATAGGAATAATAATGTTGTATACTTGCAAAAATTACATTATTTATTAGGTCCCATAGCTCAGTTGGTTAGAGCACCTGACTCATAATCAGGGAGTCGCTGGTTCAAATCCAGCTGGGACCATTTGATTTTTTCTATACTTACTTTTTAAGTACCTAATTTTATTATTAATTATTATTAATAGTATTAATATTATTATTTATTTTATCTGAAATAATATAAACAAAAGATCTATTTTTTTTCATTTTTTTAAAATGAACATATCCACTTTTTATAGCATATAAAGTGTGATCTTTCCCTATTCCTACATTTATTCCAGGATGATGTTTAGTACCACGTTGACGAACTATTATATTTCCAGGATTTACATATTGATTTCCATATATTTTAACTCCTAATCTTCTTCCTATTGAATCTCGACCATTTCTAGAACTTCCTGAACCTTTTTTATGAGCCATTTTTTTTAATTATTGTTTTTTTCTAAAAAAGAAATTACTTGAATTTTTGAAAAAATAGGTCTAAATCCATTTTTTACTTTATATCCTTTTCTTCTTTTTTTTTTAAAAATAAAAATTTTTTTACCTTTTATATGTTGTAATATTTCTACTTGAACGCTTATATTTTCTAAAAAAGGATTTCCAAAAAAATGAAGTCCTTTTTTAGAAAACATAAAAACTTTATTTAATAATATTTTATCACCTATTTTCATAGAAATATGAGGAATATAAACATATTTTTTTTCAAAAAGTTTAAATTGATTCCCTTTTATATTGACAATAGCGTAAGTCATAAAATTTTAATATTTTAATAATAATTTTTTTGCTTTTAAAAGTCCTTCAAATAAATAATCTATTTCTTTAAAAGTATTATATACAGAAAAACTGGCACGAATCATACCTGAAACTTTAAAAAAATTCATTAAAGGCTGTGCGCATAAATGTCCAGTACGAACAGTAATTCCTAAACGATCTAAAATACTTCCTACATCAAAACAATGTAATTTATTTAAATTAAAAGAAATAATACTAGATTTTTTAGAAAAATCTTTGATTTCTCCATATAATTGAATTCCATCTATAGTACTCAAACGTTGAATTGCATATGATAAAAGTTCTTTTTTATAAGATTGTATTTTTGATAAACCTATTTTTTCTATAAAATCTATAGCTGAACTCCATACAATAATTCCTTCTATATTTGGAGTACCAGCTTCAAATTTAAAAGGTAAATCTGAATAAGTCGTTTTTTCAAAACTTACATTTTTAATCATTTCTCCTCCAAATTGATAAGGACAAATAGTTTCCAATATTTTTTTTTTACCGTATAATATTCCAATTCCAGTTGGACCATACATTTTATGTGCAGAAAAAACATAAAAATCTGTATTTAAATCTTGCATATTTAAATGTAAATTAGAAGGGGATTGAGCTCCATCAATTAAAACTAATGCTCCATATTCATGAGATTTTTTAATAATATATTTTATAGGATTAATAATTCCAAGAACATTAGATATATGACTAATAGATACTATTTTTGTTTTTTTTGATATTAAAAATTCAAAATCTCTTAATTTTAAATATCCATTATTATAAATAGGAATTATTTTTAAAATAGCTCCTTTTTTTTTACAGATAATTTGCCATGGAACAATATTTGAATGATGTTCAATACAAGAAATTAAAATTTCATCTCCTTTTTTAATCAAATAACTAATACTAGAAGCTACTAAATTAATAGATTCTGTTGTTCCTTTAGTAAATATAATTTCTGAAGAATATTTTGCATGAATAAATTTTTGAATTTTTTTTCTTGTATTTTCTACTTGATTTGTTGCTTTTTGACTAAGATAATGTAATCCACGATGCACATTAGCATTCGTTGTAAAATAATATTTTTGAATAGCTTGAATTACTTGTAAAGGTTTTTGAGTTGTAGCTGCATTATCTATATAAATTAAAGGATTCGAATAAATTTTTTCTTTTAAAATGGGAAATTGTTTTCTTATTTTTTGTATTTCTTTTTCTGAAAACATATTAAATTATAAGTGTTTATTTAATTTTTTTTTCATTTTTTGATAAATAAATTTTTTCAATTCAAAAATTGAAATAGTATTTAATATTTCTTTTAAAAAAGAAAGTAATAATAAAATTTTTCCATTTTTTTCAGAAATACCTCTTGATTGAAGATAAAATAATTCTTTTTCTTGAATATTTCCTATAGTACAACCATGTGAACATTTTACATCTTCAGAATAAATTTCTAATTGAGGTTTTGTCTGCATACATGCTTCATCAGAAAGAATAATATTACTATTTCTTTGAAAAGCATTTATACCTTTAATATCTTTATTAATAATTATTTTTCCATTAAAAATACCTTTAGATTTATCAAATAAAATATTTTTATATAATTGATAACTATAAGCATCAGAATATAAATGATCTATTAAAGTATTTTGATTTACAAGTTGTTTTTTTGATAAAATAGAAATACCATATAAATAAGAATAAGTTTTTTCTCCACTAAAAGAAAATTTTAAATTATTTTTAATAAAATTTTTTTGAAAAGAAAAAGTATAAACGGAACATTTACTATATTTTTTTTGTTTTAAAAATGTATTATCTATTATAGAAGTTTCTCCCTTCAAAGAATCATTTTGTATTTTATAATAATCCACTTTACTATAATCAGAAGCATAAATTTCACTAACAGAATTAATAAAAGTTAAATGTTTTTTTAAACATTTATGATGTTCAATTATTTTTACATAAGAATGTTTTCCTACTATAATTAAATTTCTAGTATTCATCATAATTTTATGATATTCTAAACCAGTCGAAATATGTAATATTTCGACTGGTTTTTCTAAAATAATATTATCAGGTATGTAAATATATGCTAGATCTTTTGTAAAAATGGTATTTAAAGTATAAAAAACATCATATTTATATGATATTTTTCCATAAAAATTTTTAAATTCATCTTTTTCTTGAGATGCTATATTTGATAATATAACATTATTTTTTATTCCACATAATTTAGAAAGAGAATAATCATATTTTCCATCTATAAAAATAAAAAGAAAAGATTTTTCTTTTTTGAGAAAAATAAAATTTTGAATATTTTTATATTCTATATTTTTTATATTATTCTTTTCACTTTCACAAAGAATATGATAATCATGATTCATAATTGAATTTATATTCATGTTTTTCCATTCTTTATTTTCAGTAAAATAAGAAAATCCTTTTTTTTTGAAAAAATTAATATGTTTTTTTTTAAAAAATGAAATATAAGAGTTGTCTTTTTTTTGACATAAATAATATTTATTGATCAATGAAATTATTTTTTCTTTTAATAGCATTCAATTAATGTTAAATTATATTATTTATTTTATGAAAAATTTTTTTTTTTTAAAATCCAATCGTATCCCTTTTCTTCTAATTTTTCAGCTAATTTTTTATTTCCTGAATGAATAATTTTTCCATTATATAAAATATGTACAATATAATCTGAAAGAAGATAATCTAATAATCTTTTATAATGAGTAATAATTAAAAAAGAATTTTTTTTATTACGAAAAGTATTAATTCCTTGAGAAACTATACGTAAAGAATCTATATCTAAACCTGAATCTACCTCATCTAAAATAGATAATAAAGGATCTAACATCATCATCTGAAATATTTCATTTCTTTTTTTTTCTCCTCCTGAAAATCCTTCGTTTAAAGAACGGTAAATAAAATCTTTTTCAATATTTAATTGAAAAGATAAATATTTTATTTTATCTAAAATCTCTTTAGCAGACATTCTTTTCATATTTTTTGCTTTTCGAATAGAATTTATAGCTGTTTTAATAAAATTAATAATTGAAATTCCTGGTATTTCTATTGGATGTTGAAAAGAAAGAAAAATTCCTAAATGTGCACGTTCTTCTGGAGAAGAATTTAATAAATTTTTATTTAAAAAAAAGATATCTCCTTTGGTTATTTTATACTCTTTTTTACCAGCTATTATAGAAGCAAGAGTACTTTTTCCAGAACCATTAGGCCCCATTATAATATGAGTTTCCCCTGCATTTATTGTTAAATCAACACCTTGAAGAACTTTTTTATTTTCTATAGAAACATGTAAATTTTTTATACTTAACATAATTTATTTAAACATTATCCTAATTATCCTACGGATCCTTCTAAAGAAATTTCTAAAAGTTTTTGAGCTTCTACTGCAAATTCCATAGGTAATTTTTTTAAAATTTCATTACTAAAACCATGAACTATTAAAGAAATCGCTTTTTCTGTATCAATTCCTCTTTGATTACAATAAAAAAGTTGTTCTTCTCCAATTTTTGAAGTAGTTGCTTCATGTTCAACTTGAGAAGTCGAATTATTATATACATTAATATATGGAAAAGTATGTGCACCACATTTGTTTCCTATGAGTAAAGAATCACATTGAGAGAAATTCCTAGAATGAATAGCTTGAGAAGCTATTTTAACTAATCCTCTATAATTATTTTGAGCTTTTCCTGCAGATATTCCTTTTGATATAATTACACTTTTTGTATATTTTCCAATATGTATCATTTTTGTTCCCGTATCTGCTTGTTGAAAATCTTTAGTTAATGCTAAAGAATAAAATTTTCCCATAGAATAATCTCCTTTTAAAATACAAGATGGATATTTCCATGTAATAGATGAACCCGTTTCTACTTGTATCCAAGATATTTTTGCATGTTTATCACATAATCCACGTTTTGTAACAAAATTAAAAACACCACCTTCTCCTTTTTTATTTCCAGGAAACCAATTTTGAACAGTAGAATATTTTACTTCAGAATTTTCTAAAGCTATAATTTCTACTACCGCTGCATGTAATTGATTTTCTTTTTGCTGTGAAGCGGTGCATCCTTCTAAATAGCTTACATAAGAATCTTTATCTGCAATAATTAAAGTTCTCTCAAATTGACCTGTTCCACTTTCATTAATACGAAAATATGTTGATAATTCCATAGGACAACGAATTCCTTTTGGAATATAACAAAAAGAACCATCTGAAAAGACAGCTGAATTTAAAGCAGCATAAAAATTATCATTTTTTAAAACTACTGATCCTAAATATTTTTTAACAATTTCTGGATATTTATTTAAAGCATCATTAATAGAACAAAATATAATTCCTTTATCTTTTAATTTTTTTTGAAATGTAGTGGCTAAAGAAACAGAATCTAATACTATATCTGTAGCTACTCCTGAATAATTTTTTTTTTCTTCTATAGGAACTCCTAATTTTTCAAATGTATTTATTAATTCTTGATCTACTTCTTTTAAATTTTTTAAATTTATTTTTTTTTTAGGAGCAGAATAATAACTTATTTCTTGAAAAATTGGAACATTATACTTAATATTTGCCCATTTTGGAGGTTTCATTTTTTTCCATATATGATAAGATTCTAATCTCCAATCTAACATCCATTTTGGTTCATTTTTTTTTTCTGTTATTAAACGAATAATATCTTCATTTAATCCAATTGGAATTTTATCTGATTCTATTGGAGTGTAAAATCCATATTTATATTCAGATTCAGTAAAATTTTCCAATATTTTATTATTGTCTTTCATTATTTATGATGAAAAACTTTTTCCACATCCACAAGTATGTTTTGCATTAGGATTCTTAAAATAAAATCCTTTTCCATTTAATCCATCTGAATATTCCAACGTTGTTCCTTCTAAATAAGGAATACTATTTTTATCTATTAATATTTTCATTTCTTGATATTGAAAAATAGTATCCCCTGTTTTTTTTTCTTGATCAAAAGAAAGTTCATATGACATTCCTGAACATCCTCCACTTTTAACACCAAATCTTAAAAATGAAACATTATGAGAAAGACCTTTCTCTTTCATAAGAGAAATCAATTTACTTTTAGCATTTTCAGATATAAAAACCATAATATTTATAATTTTTTTTAAAAAAAGTTAAAAACAAAGATATGTAATCAATTTTCATTTTTTTTTATTTAAATACCAAGTAATTTTTGTTATTCCTTTTTTTATTCCCCATTTTTTTGACATTCCAGCATTAATTTCTAAAATGTATTTTATTTTTGATGGTAAATCAACTATTTCAAATTTTCTCATAGGACTCACATATTGATTTACAAAAATTACAGTATCAAATTGATTTATATAAATAATATCTAAAAAAATTCTCATATTTTCCATATCAATTCTTTTATATTCTTCTTGATTTTTTATAATAAATAACATCCCTCTATTTTCTTTCAAAAAAGATCTATATTTTAATCCATTTCTTTTTTCTGTAGCTTTATCAGCTAATTCTATATCTATTTTTTTTATAATAGAATTTTTATTTTTCATATATAATTCTCCATGTTTAATAAATTCTATTTCTAATAATTTTCCTATATCTAAAAATAGATTATTATCACTTCTTTCAGAAGAAAGAATAAAAAAAAATGAAATTATAATCAAAAAAATATTAATTTTTTTCATTATGAAAAAAATATTTTCTAAACTTTAAAAGAATAAATAATCCAAAAATAATAAAAGGAATACTAAGACATTGTCCTGTATTTAAATATAAAAAATTAAAAATTTCCTCTCCTTGTGGTTCTTTTAAAAATTCTAATATAAAACGAGCAGACCAAAGGAAAGTAAAAAATATTCCAGATAAAAATCCATTATAAATTTTTTTTCTTTTATAAGAATATAAATACCATAATAATAAAAAAATAAATAAATAACTAATTGATTCATACATTTGTGCAGGATGTCTAGGAACTATTTCTCCATATTCTGTATCCATTTTCATAAATTTAACTGCCCATGGTAATTTTATATTACATGGTTTTCCTACTATTTCAGAATTAAAAAAATTTCCTATTCTAATAAAAACAGCGGATATAGAAACAACTATACAAAATCTATCACATATCCAAATAAAAGATTTTTTAAGAATTTTTCTACTATAAAAAAAATTTGATAAAATAATACCTATAGCAGCTCCATGACTAGATAATCCTCTATAACCAACAAATTCATAACCTTTTATAAAACCTAATAAATAATGATTATTATTTTCTTTTATAGGAAGGAAAGCTTCTATCCAATGATCTGAAAAATATGAAAAATCATAAAATAAAACTTGGCCTAATCTCGCTCCAATAATAGTTCCAAAAAAAGTACATATCAACAAAGGATCCAAATATTTTAAATGTATATTTTCATTTTTAAAAATGACTTTCATAATATACCATCCTAATAAAAAAGAAATAATAAACATTAAACTATAAACATGAACATAAAAACCTTTCCATAAAGAAAATTTATAAATAGGATCCCAATTGATATATTCTAACATTGTAATAAAAAATTAAATCGTAGGAGGATCAAATCCTGAATCTCCCCAAGGATTACATTTAATAATTCTCTTTAAACTAATAAAAATGGCTACGAAAATATTATATTTTTTTAAAGATTGAATCATATAATATGAACAAGTAGGAATATATCTACAATGATTTCCTATCCATGGAGATATACACATTTGATATAATTGAATACTTTTTATAAAAAATTTTATAATAATTTTCATGCAATATTAATTTAATTTTTTTTAATAAAATTTAAAGAAGAACCCGCTTTAAACCATTGAATTTGTTTTTCATTATAAGAATGTTTTACTATAATTTTTTCTTTATATCCATTATTATGAATTAATTCTATATTTACATGTTTTTTTGGTTTAAGATCTTTTATATAAAAATGAAAAATATCTTCTTCTTGAATTTTTTGATAATCCAAAACATTCAAAAATGTTAAAGCTAAAATTCCTTGTTTTTTTAAATTTATTTCATGTATTCTGGAAAAAGATTTGACTAAAATAACACGAACTCCTAAAAATCTAGGTTCCATTGCTGCATGTTCTCTTGAAGAACCTTCTCCATAATTTTCTTCACCTACAATCAAAGTAGATATATTTCTTGATTTATAAAATTTAGCTATATTAGAAACTGTATTATAATTTTTTGTTAATATATTTTTTACTTTATTTTTTTTATAATTAAAAGCATTAACTGCTCCTATTAATAAATTTTCAGAAATTTTTTCTAAGTGTCCTCTATATTTAAGCCAAGGACCAGCCATTGATATATCATCTGTAGTACATTTTCCTTGAACTTTTATTAAAAGTCTTACATTTAATAAATTATCTCCATTCCATTCAGGAAATGGAGATAAAATTTGTAATCTTTTTGAATTTTTTTTTATTATTACAGATAATTTTTTTTTATTTATTAAAGGATATTCATATCCTAATTCTTTTAAATTAAAATTTTTATTAGGTAGTTCCATTGCCTTAGGTTCTTCAAATTTTACATATTCTCCTATCTCATTTTTTAATGAATCTTTTCTAGGATCAAAAGTCAAATTTCCAGAAAAAATTAAAGAAGTGACAATTTCTGGAGAAGCTATAAAAGCATGTGTTTTTGGATTTCCATCATTACGAGATGCAAAATTTCTATTAAAAGAGTGAATAATCGTATTTTTATCATTTTTATTATTTTTTCTAAACCATTGTCCAATACAGGGGCCACAAGCATTAGAAAATATTTTTGCTCCAATATTTTCAAAATCAGAAATAAAACCCTTTTCTTTAATCAAAGAATAAACTTTTTTTGATCCTGGTGATACTAAATATTCTGAAGAAATTTTTAATTTTTTATTTTTTGCTTGTTTAATAATAGATATTGCTTTTGATAAATCTTCAAAAGAAGAATTGGTACATGAACCAATTAATCCTGCTTCTATCCTTGTAGGCCAATTATTTTTTATTGCTTCTTCTTTCATTTTAGAAATAGGAGTTGCTTTATCAGGAGTAAAAGGTCCATTTATGTATGGTTCTAAAATATTTAAATCTATCTCTATTACTTTATCATAGTAATTACATGGATTTTTATAAACCTCCGCATCTGCCTTTAAAAAATCTTTTATTTTTTCCGCCATCATAGAAACTTTTTTTCTTCCATTTTTATCTAAATAATTCTTCATTCTAATATCATAAGGGAATAAAGATGCAGTAGCACCTATTTCAGCTCCCATATTACATATAGTAGCTTTTCCTACACAAGAAATATGATGAATATCTTTTCCAAAATATTCTATAATAGAATTTTTAGCTCCTGAAACTCCAATCATTCCAGATAATTTTAATATTATATCTTTTGGAGATGTCCACCCATTTATTTTTCCTTTTAAATGAACTCCAATTATTTTAGGAAATTTTAATTCTAAAAAATAACCAGCCATAACCTCAGCAGCCTCTAATCCTCCTACTCCTATTGCTAACATTCCTAATCCTCCAGCGTTAGGTGTATGAGAATCAGTCCCTATAATCATTCCTCCAGGAAAAGCATAATTTTCTAAAATAACTTGATGAATAATACCTGATCCTGGCCCCCAAAATCCTATTCCATATTTATGTGATGTTAATCTTAAAAAATTAAAAATTTCTTCATTTTCTTTTATAGAATTTTTTAAATCTATTTGTGATCCATTTTTTGCATATATCAAATGATCACAATGAATAGTAGTAGGTATAAAAGTCTTGCATTTTTTAGTTTGTATAAACTGAAGTAATGTCATTTGAGCCGTTGCATCTTGCATAGCAAGACGATCTGGAATAAAATTATTATAACGTTTTTTTATTAAATTTTTAGAAATTATTTTTTCAGATATTTCAGATAAATGATAATACAAAATTTTTTCTGAATAAGTCAAAGGATGATCTATTATATTTCTAACTTTTTGAACTATAATTTGAAAATTTAAATAAAAATTTCGAATTTTATTAAAATCAAAAATCATAAATTTTTATATAAATTTAAGTAATTGTGAGACTTATACAATAAATAATTATTTTTTTTTATAAAAATATTAATTTTTTTATAAAAATATATTGGATTATATACATGTATACAATGCTTTGCATTTTTTATCGTTAAAATTTTTGCTTATTGGAAATAAATGGAATATATGATTCTAATCTTTAGAAAAAAAGATAATTGGAATTTTCTCCACGTAAAAAAAGTAACGATTCATTGTACAAACCTTATTTCTTTATATATCATACATGATAGATGAAAATCCTATAAATATTTTCTTGAATATAAAAATTAACTTTTTTTAAAATTTTTTTAATTTTAATTTTTATAAGAATTAGATCAATAATAATAATTTTTTTGCAAAAAAATTCCAATTATATCCATTTCCAAATAATCCATGAAAACCTAAAAAAAATAGGTATTCCATTTCCAAAAATTTTAGAATGTAATATCATATTTATTTTATAAATCCTCTTTTTTTACACGATAATGATGTTATTCTATGTATTCTTTTTAAATAACTTTGAATTGTATTTTCTAATCCCATATATAGAGATTCACTAATTAAAGCATGTCCAATAGATACTTCTGATATATAAGGAATTTTTTCAATTAAAAAAGAAATATTATCTAAATTTAAATCATGTCCAGCATTGATAAAAAGATTATTTTTAACAGCTTCTTTTGCTGTTTGAATATAAGGATGAATACAATTCAACTTTTTTTTGGCATATTCAATAGAAAAATTACCAGTATATAATTCTATACTATCTACTCCGGTTTTAGCCGCATATACAACTAATTCCGGATTTGGATCTAAAAATATAGAAGTTTTAATTCCATGAATTTTTAATTTTTTTACTTTTTTAGTTAAAAAATGATGATAATTAATCATATCCCATCCTGAATTTGAAGTAATTGCATCATTTTTATCAGGAACAAAAGTAACTTGATCCGGTTTTACGTTCAATACTAATTCCATGAATTTATCAGTTGGATTCCCTTCAATATTTAATTCCGTTTTTATTATAGAACGAATATTATAAACATCTTTATATGTAATATGTCTTTCATCAGGACGTGGATGAATTGTTATACCTTGACATCCGAATTTTTGAACATCTACTGCTACTTGTAAAAGATTAGGAATATTTCCTCCCCTTGCATTTCTTAATGTAGCTATTTTATTTAAATTTACACTTAATTTAACCATTTTTTAAAAAAAATTCTTTTTTAGTTACTTGTGTAACTTCTAAATTAAATTCTTTAGCCGCTGTTAATAAATGATCAAAAACACTGGCTTGTATTTGTTCATATTTAATAGATTCAGAGGTATTTGTAAAACAATATAATTCAATAGGAAGACCATAAGGAGTTGGCTCTAAATGTCTAACCATAAGAGTTTCTGATTGTGAAATTTTTGGATGTTGATATAAATATTCTAATGCATATTGACGAAATAAACCAATATTTGTTAATCTTCTTCCATTAAGATCTATACGAATATCAATATTTTTTTCTTTATTAAAAAAATCTATTTCTTTTTGTTTTTTTAGAATATAATTTTTTATTAAATAAACATGTTGAAATTTTTTTAATTTATCTTGGTTACAAAAATGAAAAGACTGTATATTAAATAAAATAGATCTTTTAATTCTACGTATATTTTTTTGACGCATTACTTCAAAATTAGTCACAGCAGTAGAAATTAAATCATAAGTAGGAACACTAGTTATAGTTTTATCAAAATTTTCTATTTTAGCAGAAGTTAAATTAATTTCAATAACTGTTCCTTCTATACTATATTTTCGAATTCCTATCCAATCACCTACTTTTATCATTTTAGTAGATGCCATTTGTACACCTGATACAAATCCAAGAATAGTATCTCTAAAAACTAATATAACAATAGCTGTTATAGCACCTAAACTAGTAAGTACAGTGATTAAATCATTTTTTGTAAGAATAGCAATAATAATTAAAATACAAAATATAATAGATATAATTTTTAATAATTGTGAAAAAGATCGAACTGCTATTGTTTGGTGATTATTTTCACTTGTAGCTATTCTCATAATGGAATTTACTATTCTAATCCAAAATTGTAAAACAATTAAAACAAATAATATATCAAATATTTTTTCTAAATAAATAATAATTGTATGATAATTTTTAAAAAAAGGTTTAATTAATAAAAATCCAATAGATAAAGGAAAAAAATGAGCTAAACTGTCAAAAACTTTATTTTCATATAAAATGTTATCCCATAAAAAATGAGTAGAATATACAATTCTTCTACCTATAAATCGTACACCTTTATTAAAAATAAATTCTAAAATTATTAATAAAATAGTAAAAAATAATATTTTTCCAATTATAATAAAAGTTACAGTTCCCCATTTTTTTAAATCAAAATTTTGAAAAATTTCATAAATTCCTTGAATTTGAAAAATTTTTACTAATATTTTTTCAATAAAAATTTTATAATACATAAATAAATATTCTTCTTCTTATTCTTAATAATAATGAAATAATGATATACTGATATATATTTATATTGATCTATGATATAGATCAAAATAATTTAGTAATATACTACTAATGTATATAATGTATACTAATATTTAATTATTTAAATGTTATTAAATAATTAAATAATAACATTATTATTACATTCATTAAGTTGTTTTATAAGTTTTTTTCAAAAATTTCATTTTTATTTCTTATGTTTTGCTAGATTGAATAATATAATAGATATTGAATTTATTTCTTGTGAAAGATAAAAATTTTGATTCAATTTTTAAATTTTAAATTT